>NZ_AP013072.1:102500-771666 GCF_000478925.1 Streptococcus anginosus subsp. whileyi MAS624
GGCTCCTAGTGCCAAGGCATCCACCGTGCGCCCTTACTAACTTAACCTTATTTTTGACCTCTCAGTCATATACTCATTAATATTCACAGCGTTTCGGTTTATTTTCTTGTTACTATTTGATATCGTTATTCAATTTTCAATGTGCTAAATTTAGGATATTCAGAGACGGTTCGCTTGCGAAAACTTCTGTAGAAAAATAGGAAACTGACGCTGTGTTCCATGAACACAAGGAAGTTTATCTTTTTTCCTAAGAAGTTAGTCTCGTATTCAACTTCACTTCTTTATTAAGTTCAGTAGGATTCTATCCTAATGGAGCCTAGCGGGATCGAACCGCTGACCTCCTGCGTGCAAAGCAGGCGCTCTCCCAGCTGAGCTAAGGCCCCGTACAATACATAGTTGTACTCTATTTTATTTTTTCGCGATACTCTATTGTTAAGTTACCGCTGGTCCCTGTCGTGCGCTAACGCTTCGACAAAGGCGAACTGGCGTTCTCCTTAGCTGAGCTAAGGCCCCACAAGACCTCTCAAAACTAAACAAGACAAACTCAATGGCTTCCGTTTTCCTTAGAAAGGAGGTGATCCAGCCGCACCTTCCGATACGGCTACCTTGTTACGACTTCACCCCAATCATCTATCCCACCTTAGGCGGCTGGCTCCTTACGGTTACCTCACCGACTTCGGGTGTTACAAACTCTCGTGGTGTGACGGGCGGTGTGTACAAGGCCCGGGAACGTATTCACCGCGGCGTGCTGATCCGCGATTACTAGCGATTCCGACTTCATGTAGGCGAGTTGCAGCCTACAATCCGAACTGAGACTGGCTTTCAGAGATTAGCTTGCCGTCACCGGCTTGCGACTCGTTGTACCAGCCATTGTAGCACGTGTGTAGCCCAGGTCATAAGGGGCATGATGATTTGACGTCATCCCCACCTTCCTCCGGTTTATTACCGGCAGTCTCGCTAGAGTGCCCAACTCAATGATGGCAACTAACAATAAGGGTTGCGCTCGTTGCGGGACTTAACCCAACATCTCACGACACGAGCTGACGACAACCATGCACCACCTGTCACCGATGTTCCGAAGAAACTTCCTATCTCTAGAAATAGCATCGGGATGTCAAGACCTGGTAAGGTTCTTCGCGTTGCTTCGAATTAAACCACATGCTCCACCGCTTGTGCGGGCCCCCGTCAATTCCTTTGAGTTTCAACCTTGCGGTCGTACTCCCCAGGCGGAGTGCTTAATGCGTTAGCTGCGGCACTAAGTCCCGGAAAGGACCTAACACCTAGCACTCATCGTTTACGGCGTGGACTACCAGGGTATCTAATCCTGTTCGCTCCCCACGCTTTCGAGCCTCAGCGTCAGTTACAGACCAGAGAGCCGCTTTCGCCACCGGTGTTCCTCCATATATCTACGCATTTCACCGCTACACATGGAATTCCACTCTCCCCTTCTGCACTCAAGTTAAACAGTTTCCAAAGCCTACAATGGTTGAGCCACTGCCTTTCACTTCAGACTTTTCTAACCGCCTGCGCTCGCTTTACGCCCAATAAATCCGGACAACGCTCGGGACCTACGTATTACCGCGGCTGCTGGCACGTAGTTAGCCGTCCCTTTCTGGTTAAGTACCGTCACAGCATGAACTTTCCATTCTCACACTCGTTCTTCCTTAACAACAGAGCTTTACGATCCGAAAACCTTCTTCACTCACGCGGCGTTGCTCGGTCAGGGTTCCCCCCATTGCCGAAGATTCCCTACTGCTGCCTCCCGTAGGAGTCTGGGCCGTGTCTCAGTCCCAGTGTGGCCGATCACCCTCTCAGGTCGGCTATGTATCGTTGCCTAGGTAGGCCTTTACCCTACCTACTAGCTAATACAACGCAGGTCCATCTACTAGCGATGCAATTGCATCTTTTAAGCATCTAACATGTGTTACATACTGTTATGCGGTATTAGCTATCGTTTCCAATAGTTATCCCCCTCTAATAGGCAGGTTACCTACGCGTTACTCACCCGTTCGCAACTCACAGTCTATGGTGTAGCAAGCTACGGTATAAACTGTGCGTCCTACTTGCATGTATTAGGCACGCCGCCAGCGTTCGTCCTGAGCCAGGATCAAACTCTCATATAAAGTTTGAGCTCTCACTCATTTCTGTCACTGACAGATTTATTGTTTCTTCTTAATGTTTGACGGACTGTCTTCTTAAACAGTCGCCTGCACATTGGTTCGTCTTGTTCAGTTTTCAAAGGTCTTTGTCGCCCCTCAAGCGACAACTATCTTAGTATATCACCTCCTCCTCTTCTTGTCAATACCTTTTTTCATCTTTTTTTATTTTCTTAAACTTTTTCTTTCAATTGAAAGTTCTAAAATGAAGTTAGCCACTTCGAGTGTATGAAAAAACATCTCAAAGAGATATACTTGTAGTTCACCACAAATACAAGGAGATTCTTTAAGATGTCTACTCATTATACCCCAAAAGGCAAGCACTTAACAATAGCTGAGCGCCGTTTAATCGAAAAGTGGAAGGACGAGGGAAAATCAAATCGTCAAATCGCTCTCTTGCTTGGAAAAGGACCTCAAACTATTCATAATGACATCAAGCGTGAGCTGGTTCGCCAACAAGTACGCAAGGGAAAGTTTGAACTGCTCTATTCTGCAGATGCTGCTCAAAGTCGTTACGAATCAGCTAGAAAGAAGTCTGTCCGAAAGGGTCGACTTGATAAGGCTATCAAGGAGAAAATCTTGCACTATATCAAGCAGAAATACTCTCCTGAAATGATGGTAAATGCAAAGAAAGTCAACGTCCCCATATCTACCATCTACTACTGGATTCATCATGGACAGCTAGGACTGACCTACAAGGACTTGATTTATCCCAGAAAACCAAAAGCTGAAAAGAAGAGGGCTAGTCCGCGGTTTAAACCTGTTGGGAAGTCTATTGAGGGACGACCTGAAATCATCAACCAACGTCTTGAAAATGGGCATTATGAGATTGATACCGTCATTCTGACTAAGCAGAAAAATCAGTGCCTTCTCACCCTCACTGACCGCAGAAGTCGGCATCAGATTATCCGACTAATCCCTGACAAAACCGCTCAGTTGGTCAATCAAGTTGTCGCTGCACTTATGGAAACTAATACCATCAAATTCATCACGGCTGATAATGGAACGGAGTTTAATAGACTAGCTGAGATATTTCCACAGGACAACATCTATTACGCGTACCCTTACTCCTCACGGGAAAGAGGAACGAACGAGAATCATAACAGACTTATCAGACGATGGCTTCCTAAGGGAGTTAAGAAAATAACCCACAAACAAGTCACTTTCATCGAAAATTGGATTAATAACTATCCTAAGAAAGTTTTAAACTACAAGTCACCTCAGATTTTTTTGATGACTGGCTAACTTCTACTTGAAATTGAGCTTTTTATGACCTTTAAAAAGGGAAAAGTTCTGACTTATCTTAATCACTATAATCTTTTAAGTAGGCTCTTAATTCTCGAATCATAGCTTGGCGGCCTTTGAACCGTTCATCGGCTAGTAAGCGCTCGTACTGCTCCTGTTTCTCTGGGCTCAGTTGAGCTTGATAGCTCTTTAGCTGGTCTCGGAGAATCACCAATTCATCCAGATATAGTTCTTTTAGGCTGAGCTTGTGACCAATCTCGCTCACTTCTTCATAAGCTTGACGATCAAGTTTGCGTTTTTGACTTTCCTGTTTACGGAGGATGTCCAGGATATGATTCCGGAACTTGGTCTTATAGTAAACATAGAGCTGACTTTCTTCTTCTACCAGCTGCGGATACTGGCTTACCAACTGATAGAGCACCAACATTCCCTCTTGGTCCCAATCACTTAACTCCCACAGGTGGACATAATATTCCCGACAGCACTTTAGTACAATTCCTCTCACCTTGGCATATAACTCCTTGAACTCCATCTTCTTCTCCTTCCTTTTTCTTACCTTTTAAGGATAACAAACTTGAAGCTTTTAGGAGAGCTGGGTAGCTGTTCTACTCTTTTCGGTTTCTATTTCGCACTTCTTAATACACCTATCTATCTCTTCAGGTACTTTTACATTCTTTTCAGCGGATAAAGTTAAAACCCTCTGATTCTAAATCAAAGAGTTTTATCGTTTTAATTTATTCTGGCTTTTGCTCTTCCATTTGGGATTTCACTTCATCATAACTCAAAGCATGCGAAGAACTTACACTTGGTTCATCAGGCATTTCACCAGTTTCATACAATGATTTAATTTGATGACTATCAAGTGTTTCGTATTTAAGAAGAGCTTCTGCAATCAATTTATGCTTTTCACGATTTGATTGGATAATTTCTGCTGCTTTGTTGCGCGCTTCATTAAGCAAATTACGAACTTCTTCATCAATTTCATATGCAGTTTGCTCTGAAATTGATTTTTGTGGGCTCGCAGCGCCAAACATCGCATGGTTTCCTTCATATTGAACTGGACCGAGTTTTTCACTCATACCATACTCTGTTACCATCGCACGTGCCATTTGTGTGGCTTGTTCAAAGTCATTGGAAGCACCTGTAGTTTGGACGTTGAAAATAATTTCTTCAGCAACACGTCCCCCCATAAGTCCTGCCAATTGCTCTTTCATATCTTCTTTAGATAAAAGAGTCTGATCTTCTTTCGGGAGAGCAATCATATATCCACCTGCACGACCACGAGGTACAATGGTTACCTTGTGAACGACACGTGCATTTGATAAAACAAGACCAACAATCGTATGTCCTGCTTCATGATAAGCGACAATTTGCCGATCACGTTTTGAAACTGTCTTATCTTTTTTAGACGGTCCTGCAATAACACGATCTTCTGCTTCATCTATATCGGAAGCATCAATAACTCTTTTATTTCGACGCGCTGCGACAAGAGCCGCTTCATTTAAGACATTTTCCAAATCAGCACCAACAAAACCAGGCGTTTGTTGAGCAACTAGTTTTAAGTCAACATCTTCAGCAAGAGGTTTATTTCTAGCATGAACACGAAGGATTGCTTCGCGACCTTTTACATCTGGCTGACCAACAAGAACTTTACGGTCAAAACGACCAGGACGCAAAAGAGCGGGATCTAAAACATCACTTCGGTTAGTAGCAGCAATGACGATAACCCCTTCATTGCCTTCAAAACCATCCATCTCAATCAGAAGTTGATTAAGGGTTTGCTCGCGCTCATCATTTCCTCCACCGAGACCAACACCACGTTGACGACCAACAGCATCAATTTCATCAATAAAGATAATCGCTGGAGCTGCCTTTTTTGCATCTTCAAAAAGAGAGCGAACACGACTAGCACCGACACCGACAAACATTTCAACGAAATCTGAACCTGAAATACTAAAGAATGGAACTCCTGCTTCACCAGCGACGGCTTTTGCAAGAAGAGTTTTACCAGTCCCTGGAGGGCCTTCAAGAAGAACACCAGCTGGTATGCGAGCTCCTAGTTTTGTATAACGTTTAGGATCCTTTAGAAATTCAACAACTTCAACTAGTTCTTGTTTTTCTTCTTCCGCACCTGCTACATCAGAAAAACGTACTTTTATATCTTCTTTGTTTGTCGCACGCGCTTTATTACGTCCAAAACTCATAGCTCCACGCGCTCCACCGCCTCCACCTTGATTCATCATAGAGAACAGGAAGAAAGCAAAGATGGCAAATGGCACCAGAGTTGTCAGCACCTGAATCCAGACACCACTTGAACTTTCACGTTTAATGGTGATTTCAGTTCCCTTATCTGAAGCTAATTTTTGTAATTCAGCTACCGTTAAATCTGAAGGTAGAATAACACTAGTAAAGCGGCTTACAGAGGTAGAAGAAGGAGTAAAAAACTGAATACCACTATTATCCTTTACCTTCTTTTCTTTCTTATAAGTACCTGCAACTTCAATAACACTACCATTTGGCTGATAGCTAATATCCTTTACATTTCCATTTTTAATTTCTTTAACTAGCTCAGTATAGTTAATTTGTTGGCTGCGACCTACAGAACTTCCAGCTGAAAAATACTGAAAACCTGTAATGACAACAACAATGATTAAAATGTATAGGAAAGGATTTTTTATAAAACCATTATTTTGTTTATTTTTCATCTATCTATCAATATACCTTTTTATTTTGTGTAAACTTCTTCTTTTAAAACACCTACATATGGCAGATTCCGATAATTTTCATCAAAATCTAGACCATAACCAACTACAAATTCATTTGGAATTGTAAAACATGTGTAATCTGCTTCAATATCAACTTTTCGTCCTTCGGGCTTGTCCAAAAGTGTAGCAATTTTAACAGATGCAGCTTTTTTCTCCCTAAATAACTCACACAGGCTTTTCAATGTTTTTCCCGTATCAATAATATCTTCGACAAAAAGAATATGACGTCCAGCAATATCTTGATCAATATCTTTAATAATATTGATAACACCACTGCTAGATGTCCCACCATGATAGCTTGACACTAACATAAAATCCATTTCAATATGGGTATCAACATGCTTTATCAACTCTGCCATAAAAGGGATGGAACCTTTGAGAATTCCTACAAAAATAGGATTTTTCCCTGCATAATCACTAGTTAATTGAGTTCCTAAATTTTTTGCTGCTGCCACGATCTCATCATGTGAAACCAAAACTTTCTTAATATCTTGTTCTAGCATCTTCTTTACCTATCTAAATTTTGAATATAAAGTTTGTTATACATTATATCATTTTTTTGACTCTTACTCAAATCACATGTTACGATTCCAACAATTGCTAAGATTTTCCCATTTTGCTCAATAATAATAGCATTTTTTCTTTGATCTATAGGGATTTTTTGATCAATAAAGTAACGACGAAGCTTTTTATGGTGTTGGTTCAAGATAATTTCATCTTGTTCTTTTCTATGTCGAAGTAAAATTTCTGTTTCACGTGAAACAAACACTTCTTGGATGTTTTTTCCATGAAGCTCTTTTCCAAAAGAAAAGCGATAATTACCATATTCTACAATATCGTTATATTTTAACAAAATTGAATCCACTTTTAAATCAGACTGTGGACTGATTTTACGAATCTCAAAGGAATCATAATTTTTATAGAGTTCGTAACCCGCTTTAAGTGGTTGCTGATAATTAGATTGTTTGTTCAAGATTGCTAAAATATCAGAAAACTGTGCTTTACTTACCTGCAAATCAGGAAATTTCTTTAAATAAGTCTGTAGCAAAAAACTTTGCACAAAATATGGCTGAGATTGAAATTCTTTTAGATTTGTTAATTCAATATTTTTAGTTAAATATGCTAATGCGTTCTGCATTTGAGAAATTTCTGTTCCCAATTCTATTAAATGTTTCCTAAACTGCGGATCTTCTTGTTCTAACAACGGAAAATACTCATTTCGAATTCGATTACGTAAATAATGGTTCTCTTGATTTGTCCAATCTTCAAAATGAAAAATAGGAGGGAAATCTGATTTTTGAAAAGAAAGCAACGGTCTTATCAATTCTCCATTTGCAAATTTTTGTTTTTCTTTCATTCCTGAAATATGAACTAAACGACTGCCACGAAGAATTCTCATAAAAATCGTTTCTGCTTGGTCATCAGCATGGTGTGCTGTTACTAATGCTGTGCATTGTTCCTCTTTCATAATTTTTTTGAAAAAAGCATAGCGAAAATCACGCGCTTTTTGTTCTGAGAATGGTCCAGAAAAACTTGATGTAAAAATGCTTACACCAAGTTTCTTTGCTATTTTTTTTAGTTTTTCTTCTTCAAAGTCAGATTCTTCTCTCACTCCATGATTAACATGAGCAAGGTAAATTTCTATTTCTAGTTTTTCGCGATATTTATAAAGCCAGTCAAGCAAAGTCATAGAATCTAATCCACCAGAAATAGCAAGTAAAACTTTTCTATGATGTCTGAAATAGCCTTTTTTTTGCAACATTTGAAAAAATTGTTGTTCTATCATTTCAAAACCTCATAAATATCATCTGCAATTTTAGAAATGGTGTCATAATCAGAATGATTTGTAAAAATAGACAGAACAAAAGGAGAATTAGTATAAACAATTGCAACATCATGCTTAAAATCATAAGCATCCCCAATTTTATGAGCCACTTTTACATTTATATTTTTAGAAATACGCTGCTCATCAAAATTTGTTTGTGATAGTGCATTGATAATGTCCCCATTTTGTTCATAGATAGCTTCCATCACATTTCCTACCATCCTTGCTGAAGCATCGCGTTTTTCCACATCCCATTTTTTCCCAGCGATTTGCTCAATTGTTGCTTGATAAGCGTTGTCTGATTGATTAGTAATATAATATCCTAAAATATTTGTAGCTGCATTATCCGATTCTTTTGCGATATGGTTCATCAATTCCTGAATGCTGTAGGACTTATTATCTGATTTTTTAGAAATGCTTCCACTACCTTCTGTATCATAAGCACCTGAATAGTCATTTACAGCAGGAATATATTTTAAACCAGAAGATGGCTTGTATTTTCCTTCATTCAACTGCTTTTGAGCATAATAAAGAATAGGAAGTTTTGCCACACTAGCAGAATACATTTCCAAATCTGGGTTGATACCAGCAGTTTTCCCAGAATCTAGTTGTTTTACATAGATAGAATAGTCTGCTTTATTGTACTTGCTTGTTAAGATTTCTTGAACTTTATCCATACGATTATCTGTATCAGATAGATATTTTACATCAATCCAACCTTTGCCCTCAACATAAGCATATTTTCCTGATGTCGTCTCAGCCAGTTGAGTAATTTTCACTGGATGATATGGTAATAAATTCGTCTTCACTTCCTTTGTTCCATTTACAAAAGCTTGATTGTAAACTACAAACGACGGTTTGAGCCATATTGTTTGTGAAATATCTTCACTAGATTGGACAATATCATCATAAATCATTCGTTTATCGGCAGGAATGAATTGTCCATTTGCGAGTTTAAAAACTGGGAGTCCTTGTTCATTGACTTGTAAGTCAGAAAGTTTAATTGGTGTATTCGGAGTTAAACTCCCAGCAACTTTTTCTAAATTTAAGGACATATAAGTTGGAATTTGCTCATAAACATTTGGATTGGTTGGAAGATCCGTGTAGTAGTTACTGTAGGTCGTACTAGTAATTTCATACTGTTGCTTTGCGGTCAATTTTACATCTTGTTCTGTACTTACTACTACTTTTGCAGTGAAAAATGCTGGCAACAATAATAGAAATAGCAACTTACGCATGCTCTCCCCCTTCCTTTTTAGTCTCTTCTAATTTTAAGGTCTGATTTTTTCTGGATAATTCTTCTAATTTTTCATCAGAAAACTCCAAAAATTGTTCAATCGTTTTTAATAAATTTTCCATCCTTACTGTGGCAACAATCCTGGGATTGTATAGATATATTCCCCTTGTTTAGAATAATAATATTTAGCACGTGCATATTTAGCAGCATATTCTTCATCTTTTAATTTATTAGCAAAAGCTTTTTGAGATTCTTTTTCGTTGCTTATTTCTTCGTATCTCTTTTGTAAATGCGTTAATTGTGTTCGACGTTCTAGTAAATTTTGATAACTTTGAACCAAATTAAATGTCGGTAAAATGAACAATAAGATGACTAAAATCAATACCCAACCCATAAAGCGATTCTTTTTTCTTCTTTCTTGCTCTAAATAACGACGATGTTGGTTTTCATCTTGTATATAGCGATTATTTAATTGAACAATATTTCTAGCCATCTACTTCTACCTTTGTTTCTTTTATAATTTCGTACATTTTAGTGGCATCTTCTTTTTTAGTGCTGTCTTTCATCTCTAGAACACGAACTAATAAAATTTTATTTCCAAAACGAATCTCTATTTCGTCATTGATTTTTAAATCTGTTGAACTTTTAGCTAAAATTCCATTTACTTTAATTCTTCCCTTATCGGCTACCTCTTTAGCGATAGGACGACGTTTTATAATACGGGATACTTTTAAATATTTATCTAATCTCATAAAGTTACCTCAATTTATTATTTTACCATTTTTTAAAAAGATATTATAGATGAAAGCGAAACTTTACAAAATTGTAAAGTTAGCAATCTTTCTTTTGATTTTTAATTTCTACCAACTTTTCTGAAAACTGCAGAAGTCCTTCTAAAATTTCATAATCTTTTTTATTTTTTACATCAAATATAACTTCAATCAATCCCTTATTTTCTGAAATTCTTGCTTTTAAATTTGTTACAGAAAGAGCTTCAAAGTAATCTTGAGTTAAGAAAAACTGTTGAGAAACTTTTTCAAATCGGACAATCACAGATTGTTGCTTTTTTTCAACAAGCTGAACAAAAGCTTGATCTAAATAAGACTTTACAAGACCAATTTCTAATAAAAAGGCAACAACATCTGGATATTCTCCAAAACGATCTATCAATTCATTCTGTAATTCTTCATAATTTACACGACTGTCAATCTCGCGAATACGTTTGTAAATTTCAATTTTCTGCCTTTCATCAGTAATGTAATCGCTAGGAAGATAGGCATCAATCTGCAAAATAATTTCAGCATTTCCTTTTTGCCTTCTTTTTTCTTTACCTTGTTTTTTAGCAATAGCCTCTTCTAATAATTGAGAATACATTTCAAAGCCAACAGAATCAATAAAACCAGATTGTGAGCTTCCAAGAATATTTCCAGCACCACGAATAGATAAATCTCGCATAGCAATTTTAAAACCAGAGCCTAATTCTGTAAATCCTTTTATAGTTTCCAAACGTTTTTCAGAAATTTCTGTCAAAACCTTGTCAGGACGATACATGAGATAGGCATAAGCAATACGATTACTACGACCAACACGCCCCCGCAATTGATATAAAGTTGACAGTCCCATGTAATCTGCATTTTCAATAAAAAGAGTATTAACATTAGGAATATCAACACCAGTTTCAATAATAGTCGTTGTCACCAAAATATCATATTCCCCATTGATAAAATCAAGTAAAGTATTTTCAAGAAGGATTTCACTCATTTGACCATGTACATATCCAATAGAAGCTTCTGGAATCAATTCTTTCAATTCTGAAACTTTTTGCTCCATTGTATCAACTTTATTGTAAAGATAGTAAACCTGTCCTCCTCGATCCATTTCTCTTAAAACTGCATCTCGAATAACTGTTGCATTATTTTCTAAAACATAAGTTTGAACAGGGTAGCGATTTGTTGGAGGAGTTTCAATAACTGATAAATCACGTATACCTAACATAGACATATGGAGTGTACGAGGAATAGGGGTCGCCGTCAAAGTTAAAACATCAACTTTCGTTTTCAACTCTTTTAATTTTTCTTTATGCTTAACTCCAAAGCGTTGTTCCTCATCAATAACAATGAGTCCCAAATCAGAAAAATTAACATCTTTTGACAGGAGACGATGCGTTCCAATAATAATATCCACCTGCCCTTTTTTTAGTTTTTCTAAAATTGTTTTTTGTTCTGATTTACTTTTAAAACGACTTAATACTTCAATATTGATAGGAAAATCATTGAAACGTTCCTTAAAATTCGTATAATGCTGTTGAGCTAAAACAGTAGTTGGAACTAAAATTGCCACTTGTTTATGATCATTTACTGCTTTAAAAGCAGCTCTCATAGCTACTTCCGTCTTCCCAAAACCAACGTCCCCAACTAAAAGACGATCCATAGGATGATCACTTTCCATGTCTTTTTTAACTTCTTTTATAGAACGCAGCTGATCTTCTGTTTCTACGTAAGGAAAATCATTATCAAATTCTTGCTGGTAAGAATCATCACTAGAAAAAGCAAACCCCTTTAATTGACTTCTCTCTGCGTAAAGTTTGATTAAATCCTCAGCAATGTCTTCGACTTGATGTTGTACTCTCTGTTTAGTTTTTTGAAAACGTCCATCGTTTAATTTATTGATTTTAGGCGCTTTACCATCACTCGCAACATATTTAGAAAGAAGCTGAATCTGATCAACAGGAATAGAAATACGATCTGCATTTTGATATTGAATAGTGAGATAATCACGATGAATTCCTGAAATTTCAATCGTCTCAATTCCTAAATATCGCCCAATTCCATGAACATTATGAACAACATAATCTCCTTTTTCTAGCTCATTATAATTTTTCAAACGTTCAGCGTTAGAAATATTCTGTCTACGAACTTTTCGTTTTACTTTTTTTTGCAGAATTTCATACTCTGTAATCAAAACAATTTTTTCATCTACAAAATTAAATCCTTGAACTAAATGCCCTTCTACTAATTGAACAGCATGTTCATGAATTTTAGTATCATTGACATAATCAAGTGAAATTTCATACTCTTGTAAAGTTTTATGTAAAGTTTGTAAAGATAATGAAGAATTTGATTGTAAAATAACTGTATAGTTAGATTTTTTATAGCGACTGATTTCTTCTTTTAAAAGCTGGAATTGACTAAAAAATTCCTGCATAGGATACTGATTAAATTGATAAAGAGAATCAAATTTTAAATTTCCCAGTCCTTTATGAAAATTGGAAAAGAAGGTAGCTGGTTTATACTTTCTAAATATTGAATAAACATCTGCAAAATAAGATTGATTTGCAATAGCTTTACTAGTTTGTAAATCTTCTGTCAATAAATTTGCTGCTTCTAATTGAAACTGAGCATGTCTATTCATAATTTTTTGAAAATCATCAAAGAAAATTGGGCTATGTTTTGGAATATAATCAAGAATTGTCCATTCATTTTGATAAAAATAAGACAATAATTTTCTAATATCAGCATGTTGAATTTGTTCTTTTGTACTAGCTAAAATCTCCTCTAAATAAGATTTTGAAGTTGAATCTACAGTTTTTTCTATAAGATTTTCTATTTTTTTCTGTGCACTTTTATAATCTGCTTTAGTAAATATGATATCTGTAGCAGGATGAATATGCACATGTTCTACATTTTGAATAGAAATTTGATTTTCAGGATTAAATAGACGAATACCATCAACTTCATCACCAAAAAATTCAACCCGAAAAGGCATTTGACTAGAGCGCTCAAAAACATCTAAAATATCACCACGAAGACTAAACTCCCCTTGTTTCAATACTTGTGATACTTGCTTATAACCTGAATTTAGCAATTGAGAAATCAAATCTTTCAACTCATATTCTTGCCCTATTTTTAAATCAATATAAGCTGAATTGAAATTAACAGGATTGGGTAAAGATAGTTGACTAGCTGCCACATTAACTATCAAAAATCCTGATTGTTGAGAATCTAATAAAAAATCTAGAGCTTCCAAACGAGAAAAAATCTTTTCTTGAGAAGAAAAGACAAACTCAGCTAACGGAGTATCAGCTGCAAGAAATGTATAGACCCTCTCTTCTCCCACCAAGCCAATCAGATCACTAGAAAGTCTTTCTGCTTCACTATAAGTAGACGTTAAAATCAAAATTTTGTGATTTTCTTCTACACAAGAGGCCATTGTAATAGCCTTAGTTGAAGATGACAAACCCATTAGTAGCTGTCGAGTTGATTTATTTAGATTTCTTTGCCAATCAGCTATCTGTTTATTTTGATTAAATAATTCAATAATATCCATCTTTTTATCCATTGTACTGTTGCATTGTTTGTTCAAAATTATCAGACTGTAAATAATAATTTACAGCACTGTCAACTTTGTCAAGTGTATTTAAAATTATAGCATAGTCTCCTTTTGAAAATTTTCCTAACACATGGTGAATAATGGTTATATTATTTTCGGGACGACCAATACCAATTTTAATTCGTTTGAATTCTTGGGTTCCTATATGTTTGATAATTGATTTGATGCCATTGTGACCACCAGCAGATCCTTTTGCTCTAAGTCGTATTTTTCCTACTTCCATATCTAAGTCATCATAGATAACCACTAAATCTTCAATATCTAGACCATAATAAGATAAAAGGGCATGAACAGCCTTTCCACTTTCATTCATAAAGGTCGTTGGTTTGACAAAATACACTTTCTCACCATTAAAAAATGTGGAAGCTATCTCTGCTTGAAAAATTTTATCAGTTGTAAACTTTAAACTTTGTTCTTTACACATTTTGTCAACGAGCATAAATCCGACATTATGTCTTGTTTCAAAATATTTTTCTCCAGTATTTCCTAATCCTACAATCATCTTTACCATTTTTTACCTCTAAAAAGACCAAAAGGGCTGGAAAAGTTTTTCCAACCTCGTTTATATTTAGTTTACAGTGCTTTACACATTAAATCTAAATTCCATAATATCGCCATCTTGAACGATATATTCTTTTCCTTCTTCACGCAGCCGTCCTGCTTCCTTGACTGCTTTTTCACTCCCATATTTCACTAAATCATCATAAGACATAGTTACAGCACGGATGAAGCCTTTTTCAAAGTCTGAGTGAATAATGCCAGCTGCTTGTGGTGCTTTCATGCCACGTTTAAATGTCCAAGCTCGAACTTCCTTTTCTCCTGCTGTAAAATAAGTTCCAAGTCCTAATAAATGATAAGCTGCTCTGGTTAATTTGTCAACCCCAGATTCGTTCAAGCCCATTGCTTCAAGAAATTCAGCTTTATCTTCATCATCTAGCTCAGAAATTTCTTCTTCAGCACGCGCTGATATAACCACTACCTTTGCATTTTCAGTTGCTGCAAACTCGCGAATTTGTTGAACATACTCAATATTATTCGGATCTGCTACCTCGTCTTCACCAACATTCGCAACATAAAGCACTGGTTTTGTAGTCAATAAAAATAATTTTTTGACAATTTTTTGTTCTTCTTCATCAAATTCAATGGTACGCGCTGATAAACCATTTTCTAAAACTGGTTTAATTTTTTGCAAAACATGAAATTCAGCTACTGAATCTTTATCTTTTTGGGTTCGAGCAACTTTTTCCACACGTGCATAGCGTTTGTTGATACTTTCTAAATCTGCCAAAATCAACTCAAGATTAATCGTTTCAATATCAGCCATTGGGTCAACAAAATTTGACTCACGTCCTTGTTCCCGCATAACATTTTCATCATCAAAAGCCCGAACCACATGAACAATGGCATCAACTTCACGAATGTTAGCCAAAAATTTATTTCCAAGACCTTCTCCTTTTGAAGCACCTTTTACAATCCCTGCAATATCTGTAAACTCAAAAGTTGTTGGCACTTTTTTCTGTGGTTTGATAAGTTCTGTTAATTTATCCAAACGAGCATCTGGAACTTCTACCCGTCCAACATTAGGGTCAATCGTTGCAAAGGGATAGTTAGCTGCCTCTGCTCCTGCTTTTGTAATTGCATTAAATAAAGTGGATTTTCCAACATTAGGTAATCCTACAATTCCTGCTGTTAAAGCCATTTAGCTCTTCCTTTCATCTTCTCAGTTCAATAAACCATTATACCATATTTACAACTATTTGACTTATAACTTAATCATTTTTGTAAAATGTTGTATTTTCCTAATAAAAATATTATAATTTTATTGAGGTATAGGAGGTAATGCCATGAAAAAAAGATATTTAAAACAATTATTGTTTAGTATTGTTGCAGTTTTTTCACTCATAACTCTCATTGCATGCGGGTCTCAGGAAAAAAAATGTCATTTCAAAGAATTGATCAAAATTTACAATACGACTTACGTTTAACTTATTATTATAAAGGAGATACTGTCACAAAACAAACTACTAATTCATTTTGGTCTTATAAAACCTTAGGAGCTACTAAAAAAGAAGATGTTAAAGACAGAATTGATAAAGCTTCTCAAATGTATCAAAATATTAAGGGAATTAAAGAAAAAGTCACTTATGAAGAAAAGGGAGTTAAGGAAACTGTAGAAATTAACTTTAATAAAGTAGACTTTGATAAATTAGCAACCTTGCCTGGAATGTATACAGATAAGAATACAAGAAAATCTAAAAAAATTAGTATGAAAGCTAGTAAAGAACTCTTAACAAGTAAAGGTTTTAAAGAAATTACAGACGGTAAATTTGAAAAATTAAAATAAGATCATGAAAAAGTGCTAAGAAATCAATTTCCTAGCACTTTTTTTAGTTTTCGTTCAAAATTATATCGGCTCATCATCACGATATGTTGGCAATTTGTACAGCGAATTTTAATATCCGCACCCACTCGAATAATTTCCCAATGATTTGCTTTTTTGCCTGTAGATTTAATCGTACAAGCATGTGGTTTTTTCATTTCAACAAAATTTCCTACATCATACATTAGTTTGTTCTCACTGGCGTAATCAATTGAATAAAGTTTTCTGTATCTTCATTTGGAACTAAAGTAAATGGACGTACAGCCGAAATAAAGCTGATTGTAACTTTTTCACTATTAATAGCTTTCAATGAATCAATTAAATAAGTTGGATTAAAACTGATGGTTAAATCTTGACCTGATATACTTTCAGTATCAATTTCTTCATTTACACGGCCAACTTCAGGAGAGTTCACATGTGCACTAACTACACCATTTATAATTTCTAATTTAACTGTTCCATTCTGAGTTGCATTTGAAAGAAGGCGTGCGCGTTCCATTGCGTAACGAAGGTCATTTTTATCAAATGTGACAACACTCGTAAATTCTGTTGGAATTAAACGGTCGGTATCAGGATAATTTCCCTCTAACAGCCGAGTGTAGAAGCTAATATTTTCACTTCTAAAAAGCAATTGATTATTTGTGAAGTAAATCTCTACTGTTTCAATATCATCCGTAAAAACGGCTGAAAATTCGCGTAGAGAACGACTAGGAATAACAACATCAAAATTATCCCCATTTTTTTCTAAGACAATCTTCTTTTGGCTCATCCGATGAGAGTCTGTTGCAACCGTCTTTAAATTTTTATTTTCTGTTAAAACAAAATGAACCCCCGTTAAAATCGGACGACTTTCTTGTGTACTAGCTGCAAAAGCTGTCTCGTTAATAATATTTTTAAGAACACTTGTTTCAAGCATCAAAGGATTACTTGCTGAAATTTCTTGAATACGAGGGTATTGATCTGCATCTTTTCCTTTTAAGGTAATTTCTGATTTACCACTAGTTAAAACAATTTGCTTTTGCTCAATTTCTTTAAAATCAAGTGTAACATCAGGAAGACTTGATACAACATTGATGAAAAAAGTTGCTTCAAGCAAAATGGAGCCTGAAGAGGTCACTAAAAGCCCTGCATTTTCGTTTTTAATTGAAATAAAATTTTCAATAGAGATTTGTCCATTTGAACCAATTAATGTAATTCCTTCATTTGTAACATCAATTTTTACTGTAGAAAGAATTGGAATAGCATTTTTAAGACTAATAGCGCGTTTGGTTGTATTTAAAGCTTGTAAAAATAAATTTTTATTGATTGAAAAGTTAATCATAGACACTCCTTTTATTATTTTATGATTATTAAGTTAATAGTAATAGTAGTTTGTGTGAAACTTGTGGAAAAGTTTCCTAATCAGCGATAGAACACAAAAACAGACTTGTTTATAAATTGTGAATAACTTTAACATTTTTTCTGCAATTATCCACAGTTATCTGATTTTATTTTTTATGTTTTCTATTTCTAATCGAAGATTATCATCCGTTTCGAGCATTGTTTTAATTTTCCCATGAGCATGTATGACCGTTGTATGATCTTTACCGCCAAATTCTCTTCCAATTTTTGGAAGACTATTATCGGTTAATTCACGGGCCAAATACATAGCTACTTGTCTAGCAAGGACAATATTTTGAACCCGACGACTTCCTTTCATTTCTTTAACGCTAACTCCATAGAAATTTCCAACTTCTGTTTGGATTTTATCAATTGGAATAACTAAAATTTGACTTGCATCTTGTTTTCGAGCTCGAATAGCTTCAGCAGCAGCGTCAATTGTAATTTCTTTCAGATTTTTTACTCTAGCCATAAGAGAAATATCATTTAGAGCACCTTCTAAATCTCGCACATTTGAATCAAATTGACCTGCTAGATATTCTAAGGTATCATTTGGAAAAATGTAATCTAAACCTTCTATCTTATTGCGTAAAATAGCGATTCTTGTTTCAAAATCAGGTGGAGTAATGTTTTGAGTTAATCCCCATTTGAAGCGCGTGACTAAACGTTCTTCAAGATTATCCAGATGATCAGGACTTCGGTCGCTTGTTAAAACAATTTGTTTATTATCTCCGTGCAAAGCATTAAAGGTATTGAAAAATTCTTCTTGAGTAGAAACTTTTTTTCCTCCTAAAGATTGAATGTCATCAATCAATAAGAGATCAAGGCTGCGATAAGTTCTCTTAAAACTTTCCATTTCTCCTAATCGAAGATGTTCTAAAAAGTCGTTGATAAAAGTCTCAGCAGGAATGTATTTCACTCTAGCATCAGGAATATTTTCTAAAATTTGATTTCCAATTGCATTTAGTAAATGGGTTTTTCCTAATCCTGGTCCACCATAGATAAACAATGGATTATAAGTTGTTGCTAAATTTTCAGAAACAGCGAGTGCCGCCGATAGAGCCCAAACATTTCCATCACCTTGAACAAAATTATCAAATGTATATTTTGCTTTTAACCCAGTTTCAACAGGAGGAAGACTTGGTTTACCTACTGAATGATTTGTATTTGTTGATGGAGTAACTTCATCATTTTCCTCTTGAAAGATATAGTGTACGGTGATTTGGTCATTATAAATTTCAAAACCTGCAGTAATGATGACATCTGCTAAATTTTGATCCCAAAATAATTGTTTGACAGGACTGTCAAGAAGTACAGTAGCTTGAAAATTTTCAACTTTCATTAACCGAGCTCCTGAAACAAAATAATCATATGTATTTTTTTTGATTTGTTTTTGAGCCAATTCTAAAACACGCGCCCAAAAATTAGCTTCTTGTGACATAAAAAACCTCCTTCCTTGCTAATAAATTCTTCGTTATATTTAATTATCCATAGAAGTTATTTTAACATAAAACGCAAAAGTTTTCCACAATCTGTGGAAATAAATTCACATTGTTCTTTAAAGTTTTCCACAGATTGTGAATAAAGGAGTTTTTCTGTGATTTATTAAGTTTTTCTTATAAAATAAGAGTGGATAACTCTGTGACTTGAAAGAATAAAAATAACAGCCTTATTTAAAGCTGTCAATAATTCTTTGATATTCTTCTAGGTTTGAAAAATGAATACAAATTTTCCCTGATTGAGATTGTTTAGAAAATTGAAGAGAAATCTCTGTACCAAATATCTTTTTTAATCTTTTTTCTTCCTCTTTGAGGAAGAGATGATGTTTATTTTTTATTACAGTTTTTGTCTGTTGGGAATGCAATTGTTTTTCTAGCTGTCGAACTGAAAGGCTTTGAGATAAGATTTTATCAAACCACTGATTTTGCTCTTTTTCTGAGAGATTAATGAGCAGACGAGCGTGTCCCTGAGAAATATTTCTTTCTTTTATCGCTTCGATAATATTGAGAGGTAAATTTAATAACCGGACGGAATTTGTAATATAAGGACGTGATTTTCCCATAGTTAGAGCGATTTCTTTATGTGTCAACCCTTTGTCAATCAAATATTGATAAGATTGTGCTTCTTCTATAGGATTTAAATCTTCTCGTTGTAAATTTTCAATGATGGCTTGCTTCATCATTTCATCATCTGTTACTTCTTTTATAATAGCTGGTATATTTGTTAAGCCTGCTAATTTAGCAGCTCTAAAACGCCTTTCACCAGCTAGCAATTCATAACCAATTATCGGAGATTTTCGTACAATGATGGGCTGAATAATCCCATGTTCTTTTATAGAACTAGCAAGTTCAGCAATTTTTTCTTCTGAAAATTCTTTTCTTGGTTGATAAGGATTTGTTTGGATGTCATTAAGTGTGATATATTGATATTTTTCCATGTTTATATAGAATAACACACCTTTACAATTCTGTAAAGATGTGTTAATAAAGTGTCAATTATTTGAATCTAAATCTTTTGTAGATTTTGTAAGCTTAATGGTAGTAGTAGTTTCTTTTCCATCACGATAGAAAGTGATTTTTATGTTGTCACCAATTGAATGTTTGTATAAAGCGGATTGTAAATCACTTGTTGAAGAAATTTCTTTATCATCTACTTTTGTAATCACATCATATTTTTGAAGTTTTCCTTCAGCTGGCATTCCAGATTGAGCTGAACGTACGACAACTCCACTAGTTATTTTTGATGGAAGTTTTAAGCGTGATAGATCTGAACTAGACAGATTAGTGATGTCAATCATTTGGATTCCTAGAGCTGGTCGTGTAACAGTTCCATTTGCTTCTAACTGGTTAATAATGTTTATAACATCATTAGATGGAATAGCAAATCCTAATCCTTCAACCGAAGTTCCGCCGTTGCTAGCTATTTTACTTGAAGTAATACCAATTACTTGTCCTTGGATATTCACAAGTGGTCCACCAGAGTTCCCTGGGTTAATAGCTGTGTCTGTTTGAATAGCTTGTGTTGAAATCGTTTGTCCGTCTTCAGATTTTAAAGAAACATTACGATTTAAACTAGAAATAATTCCTTGCGTCACAGTGTTAGCGTAATTTGATCCGAGCGGACTTCCAATCGCAATAGCTGTCTCACCAACCGTCAATTTACTAGAATCTCCAAATTCAGCAACTGATTTTACTTTATCAGCACTAATTCGAACAACGGAGATATCAGAATAAGTATCTGACCCTACAATTTCTCCAGGAACTTTATTACCATCTGCTAAACGAATGTCAACTTTTTTAGCACCACTGATAACGTGAGTATTGGTTACTAAGTAAGCGTATTTTCCATCTTTTTTATAAATAACCCCAGATCCTTCGCTAGCTACTTGTTGAGAATTATCATTGTTATTATTTGAATCATCATTTCCAAACACGCTGTTTTGTGAATTATTATTAGCATAGGTAATAACGGATACCACAGCATCTTTCACTTTACTCACAGCTTGTGTTGTGGAATTTGTATTTTTATAAGCAGTAGTAACTTGATTAACTTTAGTCGTTGTAGAGCTATTTGTTGATAATTTAGATGAAGTTAAGTTTCCAAGTAAACCACCGATAAAACCTATAGCTAAGACCATGAAAAGCAATAACAATTTTTTTGTGAAATTTGAAGAGTTTTTCATATCTTCCTCCTAGTTATTTCAATTACTGAAAGTATAAAGAATTTAACTTAATTATAGCTTAAATGTTTTATCTTTTCCACAAATTGTGGATAACTTTTAAAATCTGTGATTTTCTAAGTCATTTATAAGGTAATTTAATTTTTTATACTGTGAATAAGGTGTGAAATAATTGTGGATATGGTAGAATAGAAATATGAAAATAAAACTTGTAACTGTTGGAAAATTAAAAGAAAAATATCTAAAAGATGGAATTGCAGAGTATGTAAAACGTTTAGGGCGCTTTACTAAATTTGAGATGATTGAACTTCCAGATGAAAAAACACCTGATAAGGCAAGTCACTTAGAAAATCAACAAATTCTTGACAAAGAAGGAAATCATATCTTATCGAAAATTAATGATAAAGAATTTGTGATTGTTTTAGCTATTGAAGGGCAACAATTTCCGTCAGAAGAATTCAGTAAGAGATTAAGCGATGTGACTGTTCGTGGATTTTCGGATATTACTTTTGTGATTGGTGGGAGTATTGGTCTGTCTACTGCTGTCAAAAAAAGAGCTAATTTGCTGATGAGTTTTGGAAAATTGACACTTCCTCATCAGTTAATGCGATTAGTTTTAGTAGAACAAATTTATCGATCGTTTATGATTCAACAAGGAAGTCCCTATCATAAGTAATCTTGACGTCATAGGCTTTTTTTGTTAAAATGATAGAGCATTGGTCTCATAGCTCAGCTGGATAGAGCATTCGCCTTCTAAGCGAACGGTCGCAGGTTCGAATCCTGCTGGGATCATATAAGAAAAGGGCACGGGAAAGCGTGCCTTTTTCTATAACTGGATAAAGAAGTCTTTTGAGATGTAAAAATGTATCGTTTAGAGTTTTTTTCAATTTATTTATGAAGATTTTGTATAATTACCTTGTAAGATTTCTTACAAAAAATAAACATTAAGGAGAAATTATGAAAAAGTTGTTTGCTAAAAAAGAGGTAGTAAAAAAGGAAGTTGTAGAATTTAAAGAACTGAATGATGAGCAGTTAGATAAAATCGTTGGTGGGGATAGGAGGGATCCTAGAGGAATGATTGGAATTGGGAAAAAATTATTTGGTTAGGAGATTTTATCATTATGAATCTGGATAAAATATTTATAATCATTTCTTTTATTATCGGAATTTTATCTTTTTCAATTGTTCATAAAAAAATTAGTAAAGTGAAAATTATAGATTTTCGCTTTACTTTATTGTGCTTGTGTTTATTTTTATTTTCATCTTTTATAAATTCGATTAATTCCTTATTAGCCTATTTATGTTTATTATTAGAGCCTATTATAATTTACTTCTATTTTTATCGCTTTAAGAAATATGAGAAGTGTATATCAGTTTTTGCAACCTTTTTAATTTATTCATCTGTAACTACCTCTGAAACCTTCTTTTCAGTTATTATTTCTTCTGTTACAGGTGATAAGTTTGTTGATAGATACTGGGGATTGTTCTATATTTTTATCAATATTATTTCTTTAATTTTTATTTTAAAAGCAATTGATTATTTTAAGTTTAATTTTAAATATTTTAAAAAGGCGGATTTCAAAGAGAATATTTTGCAGTTAAACTTTTATCTCTTATTTATTCATTTTGTATTAAATTTATCGCATTGGCTTAGTAACATGAAAAATTTAAATAGTTTTTCTAGTATGATTGCTACAATTTGCTTTTTAATGTTTATGTCAACTTTATTCTACTTACAATCTATTCGTGAAAAGTATGAAAAAGAAGAACAAATTAAACAAAAAGAACGAGAACAACTACAATTACAAAAATATACAGATGAAATAGTGAGTCTGTATAATGAAATTCGAGGTTTTCGTCATGATTATGGAGGAATGTTGGCAAGCTTCCAATCAGCCATTCATACAGCTGATATAAAAGAAGTAGAGCGAATTTATCAGGAAGTGCTAGTAAATGCTAATTTACAACTTCGTTCAGATAAATATACGTATTTTGATTTAAATAATGTTGGAGATTCAGCACTTAGAAGTGTTATGACACAAACCTTATTTAAGACGCGTGACTATAATATAGAATTAACATTTGAAGTAAAAGATTTTGTCAAACCCTTGCCGATTAAATTGTTAGATTTGGTTAGAATGACAAGTGTCCTTTTAAATAATGCAATAGAGGGAGCGGCAGAAAGTTATCAAAAAACGATGAATGTTTCTTTAGTAGATCTGGATACAGAAACAATCTTAGTTATTCAAAATTCACGTAAGAAACGACCGCTAGATTTAGAAGAGATTTACCAAACTGATTTTTCAACAAAGGGTGAAGGACGCGGTTTAGGCTTAAGCAATATCAAAGAAATTATTAACAACTATGAAGGAATTATCCTCGATACTAAAATTGAGGATGAATATTTTACACAAGTAATAAGAGTAAGGAAAGAAGGTTTATAATGAAAGTATTAGTATTAGAAGATGAAATTACACATCAAGTAAGAATGGAAACAACTTTGGCAGAGATTGCAAAAGAAATGGGAATTACGATAAAAGTTAAAGTAACTGGAAAAGTAAGGGAATTTAAAGAATATATTGAAAACGATGAAGTAAATCAATTATATTTTTTAGATATTGATATTAAAGGAGAGGAAACAAAAGGTTTAGAAATAGCAAAATTTATACGTCATCACAATCCGTATGCCATTATTGTTTTTGTTACAACGAAATCAGAATTTGCCACTATGACCTTCAAATATAAGGTATCTGCACTGGATTTTGTTGATAAAAATTTGAGTGATGTTGCTTTTAAAAAACATATAAAAGACAGCATTGAGTATACAAAAGCGACATTGATTGAAAATAAAGATATGGTGGATTATTTTGAATATAGCTTTCGTGGCGGAGAGGTTAGAATGCCTTTTAATGACATTTTATATATTGAAACGACAGGCTCTTCTCATAAATTAAGAATTGTCGGTAAAAACTTTTTTAAAGAATTCTATGGCACTATTGCAGATATTCAAGAAAAAGATAAAGAAACAAGACGTTTCTTTTCACCTCATAAATCCTACCTAGTCAATATTGGAAACATCAAAGGTTATGACAAAAAAATGCGAGAAATAATTTTTTATGAAGATCATCGTTGTCCGATTACTCGAATGAAACTTGGAAAATTAAAAGCTATTTTAGAGGAATTAAAAGGATAAATAGAATAGATAATGAAATAGCAAATATAGTTAAATTTTTAAATAAAAACTATTGACAAAGTTCTCCAAACTGGTATAATAGTATATGTTCTGTGAAAGAGCATATATGGTCCGTTGGTCAAGGGGTTAAGACACCGCCTTTTCACGGCGGTAACACGGGTTCGAATCCCGTACGGACTATATTATCCGGCATAGCTCAGTTGGTAGTAGCGCATGACTGTTAATCATGATGTCGTAGGTTCGAGTCCTACTGCCGGAGCTACGAAGCATTCATAAAGGATGCTTTTTTATATTAGTAATATATAATAAAACCCAAACTGTCTTTTTGTTCAGTTTGGGTTTTTAATTATAACAATTTTTTCTTTCGTATCTTATTATAAATAATAAAGAATGAGATTCCAGATAAAAATGCTATACTACCTTCTTTTAGACCATTCGGGATAAATGTCAGTTTTATTTTTCCTGCGCCTTTTTTGACATTAACCTTCATAAAGCCATTTTGTGCCCTTGAGATTTTGATTGATTTTCCATTTTGTGTTGCAGCCCAACCTTTATCATAAGGAATGGTAAAGAATAAAGAACTATCTCGTTGAGCTTGATAATGTGCTGTTATTGTATTATGTTTTGTTGTCACAGATACTTTTTGTCGTTGAATCTTGTTTATCGCTTGTTGAAAATGACTGGTGTCAAGCTTATAAAATTCAGGACTATCAAATGAAACTTTTGAATTATCTGGGAAAGATATTTTAACGGTTATGATTTGTTTTTGCTTAAAATAACCAAGATTAAAAAATGGAAAAACATTGTTGGTACCATAATGCATTTTTTGATTGTTATTTACAGTTATGTCAACTGATTTTTGGTTATCATTTGAGAAAGTTAAGTTTGGCAAAGTTAAATAAACTTGACTATTTGCTGGAACTTCTAAAGTGTAAGTGATGCTGGCAAAAGAGTCATAACTTTCTTTATCTACTTCTGCAGCTATTCTATTTCCAACTTGCTTAACATTATGATTACTTGTAGGAGGTAATCTGTGATAGTATTTTAAATTTAATCCAGAAAGCTGATTGAGAAAACGAGTTTGATTATCTAATGTTAAGTGATTAAACTTTACATCTCTGTAAATTGAATTTGTTAAAAATGCTAGTGAATTAGCATTTTTATTTTCATAAAGTGTTAAATTATCTTTCGTTTTAATGGAAGTAAAACCATATTTTTGAGGATTGTTTGTTGAAATATTATATTTTACACCCAATAAGCTATCCATAAGGATACTATTGTTTTGGTAACGTAAATTTAAATTAGTTCCAGATGACTTAAAACCTAATTTATCAAGAATAGAACTAGCTGCAGTATTGCGGACAGAAGAAAATTGTGAGATACCATTATAATTGTATTTCATACTGTCATTTCCAGTTTGAATAGCTAATTTTTCAGTTCTAAAAAAATTGGAATTTTTCTTTTTACTGTAGTTGACGAGTAAATC
The DNA here is from genome assembly GCF_000478925.1 of Streptococcus anginosus subsp. whileyi MAS624. Lineage (NCBI taxonomy): Bacteria > Bacillati > Bacillota > Bacilli > Lactobacillales > Streptococcaceae > Streptococcus > Streptococcus anginosus. The sequence continues at coordinate 128,236 of NZ_AP013072.1, forward strand.
AATAGCTGTTAAATCTTGTTCATAAGCATTTCTACTTGCAAAGACCCATTCTTTTGCAATTCCTTCCATTTGATAAAAACTATTTAAACTTAGTTCGAAGCAAACAAATAATAAAGTAGAAATAGTAAATATTTTAACAGAAATATATTTTTTTGTATAAGCCCAAGAAATTAAAAGATAAGTAATCAAAAACTCTAATGTTAAGATGAAATTAACAGAACCTAAAAATTTGTAATGATTCTTAAAAATAAAAGCAGCAATAAAACCAAGTCCTAAGATAGAAAAACTGGCTAGAATGTTTGTGAATTTAATCTCTTTTAGACGCTCCAAGCTTTCTGCAGCTAAGAAGATAATGACAATGGAAAATGTCCAAGAATAACGATGTAGAAACATATTTGGCGCATGCATACCTTGCCAAAATAAATCTAACGGTTGTAAAGAAAAGCTAGCTACTAAAATTGTAATTAAAAGAAAATAAGCAAGTTTCACGTGAAACTTAATAGATCGTAATGTAAAAAATAGAACTGCTAACAATAATGGAATGAGACCAACATAAATCATAGGAATAGAGCCATATTTAGTTGTGTCAAAAGCTCCAATGAAGTTTTTGGCAAAAATATCTAAATACCAACTTTTTTCAGTCAGTAAGGTTGTCACTTTTGTTAATTTTTCACCATGAGTTTTTAAGTCTAGAAAAGTTGGTAAAATCATGATAAGACTCGTTATCCCAGCTAAAATTGATACAATTGTAAAGTCCAGGAAAGATTTAATCCTAGTTTTAAAATCCCATGAAATTTGAACAATATACCATAGAATAAGAAAGAGAACCATCATGTATCCAAAATAATAATTTTGAATGAAAAGAATTGACAGAGATGTAAAGTAAAGAACATAACCTTTTTGGAGTATCAAATAATGTAAACCGAGTAAAATAAGCGGAATAATGATGAAAACATCTAACCAAGTTTTTATTTCAAGTTGACTAACTGCAAAACTCATTAAAGCATAGGATGTTGACAGTATCAAAATAAGATGAGGAGAAATTTTTTTAAAGATAGCTTTAATACTTATGAAACATGTTAATCCCATTAAACCAAACTTTATCAGAGTAAATAAATATACTGCATCCGGCATATTTTTTAAATTGAAAAAGTAAACTAAAGGTGATAAGAAACTTCCAAGATAATAGCTAGATAAAGCATAAAAATTTAATCCAAGTCCACTTGTAAACGTGTAAAAAATACTGTCTGTACCATGCAAAATATTTCTTAAGGTAACATCGAAAATGACATACTGATGAAAACCATCTCCCAAAAGTGGAGAAGTATCACTTTTCCAATAAATTCCATTTATAAAATAAGTTAAAAACAGGATAAAAAATGGGATAAAAAAGGCAAACAGATAATAATGCTTAAGAAGTTTTTTGATTTTTTTCATAGGTTATGATAAATAATAAAATGCTAAAAATTAAGGAACTGAATCTTTTATCAGCTCCTACTGTCGAAAAGGTTTAATCTTTCCAAAGGTTCTTGACTTTTTCTTGTACTTCTTGATTTTCTAAAAATTCATCATAGGTTTCATCAATTCGGTCAATGACACCATTTTTAGAAAGAACAATAATGTGATTAGCAAGTGTCTGGATAAATTCATGATCATGACTAGCAAAAATAATAGATTCTTTAAAGTTTTTCAGACCGTCATTTAGGCTAGAAATAGATTCTAAGTCTAAGTGGTTGGTTGGATCATCTAATATCAAAACGTTTGATTTGAGAAGCATGAGTTTTGACAGCATGACACGAACCTTTTCCCCACCTGACAAAACATTGACAGGTTTGTTAACTTCATCACCAGAGAAAAGCATACGCCCTAAAAACCCTCGAAGGAAAGTATTGTCATCTTCTTCTTTACTTGCAAATTGACGGAGCCAGTCAAGAATAGATTCCCCACTAGCAAAGTCTTTGCTGGTGTCTTTTGGTAGATAAGATTGACTAGTTGTAACGCCCCACTTTACAGTTCCTTCATAGTCAATATCTCCTATAATAGCTCGAATCAAAGCAGTTGTTTGAAGGTCGTTTTGTCCAATCAAGGCTGTCTTATCTCCAGGACGCAGAATGAAGCTGATATTATTAAGAATAATATCGCCGTCAATCTTGACAGAAAGATTTTCGACTGTCAAGAGGTCGTTTCCGATTTCACGTTCTGCTTTGAAGTTAATAAATGGATATTTACGGCTTGATGGGACAATTTCTTCCAATTCAATTTTGTCAAGCATTTTTTTACGAGAAGTTGCTTGCTTAGATTTTGAAGCATTAGCAGAGAAGCGAGCAACGAATTCTTGCAGTTGCTTGATTTTTTCCTCAGCTTTAGCATTGCGGTCTGCTAAGAGTTTAGCAGCTAATTCACTAGATTCTTTCCAGAAGTCATAATTACCAACATAAAGTTTGATTTTACCGAAGTCTAAATCAGCCATATGGGTACATACTTTATTAAGGAAGTGACGATCGTGAGATACAACAATAACGGTGTTTTCAAAATCAATCAAAAAATCTTCTAGCCAAGAGATGGATTGGATATCAAGACCGTTTGTTGGTTCATCTAGTAACAGAACGTCTGGTTTACCAAATAGAGCTTTAGCAAGAAGAACTTTTACTTTATCTCCATTTGATAATTCGTTCATATTTTGGTAGTAGAGGGTTTCAGGAATATGAAGATTTTGTAGCAATTGAGAAGCTTCGGTTTCGGCTTCCCAGCCACCTAATTCAGCAAATTCACCTTCTAATTCAGCTGCTCGGACACCATCTTCATCAGAAAAATCAGGTTTCATATAAATGGTATCTTTTTCTTTCATAATATTATAAAGATGCTCATTCCCCATGATAACTACGTCAATAACTCGATTTTCTTCATAGTCAAAATGATTTTGTCGAAGGACTGAGAGACGTTCATCTGGTCCGAGTGAGATATTTCCAGTAGTTGGTTCGATATCGCCAGCTAAGATTTTTAAAAAAGTTGATTTTCCTGCACCATTAGCGCCGATTAAACCATAAGTATTTCCTTTTGTAAATTTGATATTCACATCATCAAATAATTTTCGATCACTAAATCGTAGTGAGACATCCGATACTGTAAGCAATATTTTTCTCCTAACTCTGTAATTAGTTTCATTTTACTAGAAAATTTGACTTTTTTCAAATGATTCAGGGATAAAATATTACATTTTAGAATATAGAGAAGTAAGAAAAAATAAATAGATTTATAATAAATTTATAAATTTTTAGGAGGAAAAAATGAAAATTTTATTAATAAATGGTTATCAAAAGCATGATTTCTGTAAAGGAGAATTAAATTTTAGTTTGTATAATGTTATGTTGGAAAATTTACGACACAAACATGATATTCAGTTATCGTCAGTTGAGGACTACAACGTAATAAACGAAAGAAATAAATTTTTGTGGGCAGATTTGATTATTTTTCAATTTCCTATTTATTGGTTTAATGTACCTGGGAAGTTGAAATTATATATGGATGAAGTCTTTGAATATGGTCAATTTTATTCATTTGCAGATACTTATGGACAAGGTGGTTTAATGAAAAATAAAGAATATATCTTATCCACAACTTGGAATGCCCCAGAAGAAGTTTTTAATAATCCGGCTGCATTTTTTGATGGAAAAAATGTAGATGATGTTTTAATTTCATTCCATAAGACCATGGAATTTTGTGGTTTAAAGAAAAGAAAAACACTATCTTTTCATAATGTTGTGAAAAATCCTCAATTTAAATTTTATAAACAGACAATAGAAGATTATTTTTTAAAAGAGTTGTAAATAGTGTAAAGGGGGCGTAAAGTGTTAGTTGTTTTTAATTTTAAAAATCAGATGTCAATCAAGCAACAATTAGAATTGTTAGAGAAGTTCAATCAACCAATGAGCAAACAACATCAATTGATTATTGCTCCTATCATACCGGATTATAATGTATATCATTTTGACATTGCAGTTCAAAATTTGTCAATTAAAGGAAGAAATGTAGGTGATTTATCGCCTCAACATTTAAAACATTACAATATAAATTATGCTTTTGTAGGTCATTTAGAAAGGCAAAAGTATTTAAATGAAACAACAAGAATGATTCGCTCAAAGATTGACAATGCTTTACAGAAAAATATTATTCCTATTATTTGTGTAGGAAATCATGAAAATCCTATTTTTGAATGCGCAACATATTTAGATGATCTAGATCTCCAGGATAAACATATTATTGTAGCTTACGAAATATTGAGTGCAACATTAAAAGGAAAAAAAGATTATTCCTTTATAGATGTTGAAGAAAGTTTTCAAGATTTAAAAGATTATTTGGATAATTTAAGTGTAAAGTTTGGTTTTACATATCAGTTGATTTTTGGTGGTGGTGTAAACTGTGAAGATATTGAACAGATTTTAACTATTGGATTTGATGGGATTCTTATTGGAGATAGAATTGAAAGTTTGGTTGAAACCTACCAATACTTACTAAAAGATACTCTTGTATTGATGTAGAAAGACAAGGAGAAGAAAAAATGAAATCAATTTTAGTAACAGGTGGAGCTGGATATATTGGCTCTCATACTGTAAAGGTACTTTTAGATGCTGATTATGATGTGCATGTTTTGGATAATCTAGCATCAGGTGTCAGGGATGCGGTGGATGTAAGAGCACACTTTAAAGAACTGGATGTTTATGATGAGTCTGCATTAAAAGCTTATTTACAATCTCATAAAATTGATGCTGTATTGCACTGTGCAGGGGAAATCGTTGTTAGTGAAAGTATTGAAAATCCTAGTAAATATTTTGCAGCAAATGTAGCTGGTATGAATCGTGTGTTAAAAGTATTATCAGAAGTAGGAATTGATAAAATTATATTTTCTTCTACAGCTTCAGTTTATGGCAATAATTGTATGGATAAACCTGCAAATGAAGATACGCTATTAAATCCAGTAAATCCTTATGCAGAGACAAAACTGATGGGAGAACGCATGATTTATTGGATGGCCAACCGCTATAGTTGGAAATATGTCATTTTTCGTTATTTTAATGTTGCTGGTGCTGCTATGGATACTTCAAATGGTTTGAGGGTTAAAAATCCGACACATATTATCCCTAATATTAATAAAACGGCTCTTGGACAAAATGATGCTTTAAAAATTTATGGCGATGATTATGAAACGCGAGATGGCTCATGCATTCGTGATTATATTCATGTTTTAGATTTAGCGCAGGCACATGTAAAGGGATTTGACTATTTGTTTACAGATTCGTCAACTTCACAGATTTTCAATTTAGGAACAGAACAAGGTTATACTGTCAAGGAAATTTACAATACTGCAGAGCAAATTTTACAGCAAAAAATTCCTCATGAAATTGTGGCACGTCGTTCTGGTGATCCAGCAAGTGTGTTAGCAAATGCCTCTAAAGCAAAAGAATTTTTAAATTGGCAAGCAACTTATTCTTTGAAAGATATTATATTATCTGATTATAAATGGCGTGTGAAAGCTGGTAATTCAATTGTCAAATAATTTTAAGAAGTGTAGAAATAGTTTCTACACATTTTTCTTGAAAATGGTATAATATTATCAAGAAAATTCAAGGAGAATGTGATGTCAAAACCTATTATTTTAACAGGAGATCGTCCAACAGGAAAATTACATATTGGTCATTATGTAGGAAGTTTGCGAAATCGTGTTTTATTACAAGATGAAGGAAAATATGAATTATTTGTATTTTTAGCTGATCAGCAAGCCTTGACAGATCATGCTAAGGATCCTAAGACAATTGTAGAGTCAATTGGAAATGTAGCATTAGACTATTTAGCTGCTGGATTAGATCCTGAAAAGACAACCATTTTTATTCAAAGTCAAATTCCTGAGTTGTCAGAGCTGTCAATGTATTATATGAATTTGGTGTCATTAGCGCGTTTGGAACGTAACCCAACTGTCAAGTCAGAAATTGCTCAAAAAGGATTCGGTGAAAGTATTCCAACTGGTTTTTTAGTTTATCCAATTGCACAAGCAGCAGATATTACTGCTTTTAAAGCGAATTATGTTGCAGTAGGAAATGATCAGAAACCAATGATTGAACAAACTCGTGAAATTGTACGTTCTTTTAACCATACTTATAATTGTGATGTCTTGGTAGAGCCTGAGGGCATTTATCCTCAAAATGAAGCAGCAGGACGTTTGCCGGGGCTTGACGGGAATGCAAAAATGTCTAAATCTTTAAATAATGGCATCTATTTATCTGATGATATGGATACTTTACAAAAGAAAGTGATGAGCATGTATACTGATCCTGATCATATCAAGATTGAAGATCCTGGTAAAATTGAAGGCAATATGGTTTTTCATTATTTAGATGTGTTTGGTCGTCCAGAAGATGCGCGAGAAATTACAGCCATGAAGGAACACTATCAACGAGGTGGACTGGGAGATGTGAAAACAAAACGCTATTTATTAGAAATTTTAGAGCGCGAATTAGGTCCTATTCGTGAACGTCATGTTGAATTTTCAAAAGATATGGGAGCAGTCTACACTATGCTACAAAAAGGTAGCGAAAAAGCACGTCAAGTAGCTAGTCAGACTCTTTCTGATGTAAAATCTGCTATGGGAATTAATTATTTCAAATAAATTAAGAAAGACTGTCACTAAAAGTGATGGTTTTTTAGATAATAGTGATTGACAAATACAGATAGAATGGTATCATATTAACAATAAATACGAGCTGTGCTCAATCAATAAAGAAAAGAGGAATTGTGGATGTCTAACTGGGACACTAAATTTTTGAAAAAAGGTTTTACTTTTGATGATGTATTACTCATTCCTGCAGAGAGTCATGTTTTGCCAAATGATGCGAATTTACAAACAAAATTGGCTGAAAATTTGACACTCAATATTCCAATTATCACCGCAGCAATGGATACTGTTACAGAAAGTAAAATGGCCATTGCTATTGCTCGTGCTGGAGGTCTTGGTGTTATTCACAAAAATATGTCTATTGAGCAACAAGCAGATGAAGTTCGGAAAGTTAAACGATCAGAAAATGGGGTTATCATTGATCCATTCTTTTTGACTCCGACTCATACGGTATCAGATGCAGAAGAGTTGATGGAACGTTATCGTATCAGTGGTGTTCCCGTTGTTGAAACGCTTGAAAACCGCAAATTAGTTGGGATTATTACGAATCGTGATATGCGATTTATTACGGATTACAATCAACCTATTTCAGCGCATATGACGAGTAAAAATCTAGTAACTGCTCCTGTTGGGACAGACCTTGAAACGGCAGAGCGGATACTTCATGAGCATCGTATTGAAAAATTGCCATTGGTTGATGACTACGGTCGTTTATCTGGTCTGATTACAATTAAAGATATTGAAAAAGTAATTGAATTTCCAAATGCAGCTAAAGATGAATATGGTCGTCTTTTGGTTGCTGGTGCAGTAGGAGTTACTTCTGATACATTTGAGCGTGCAGAAGCTTTATTTGAAGCAGGTGCAGATGCTATTGTCATTGATACAGCACATGGACATTCAGCGGGAGTACTTCGGAAGATTGCTGAGATTCGTGAACATTTTCCAGAACGAACGTTGATTGCAGGAAATATTGCTACTGCAGAAGGTGCACGTGCGTTATACGATGCTGGAGTTGATGTTGTGAAAGTCGGAATCGGTCCAGGTTCAATTTGTACCACTCGTGTCATTGCTGGAGTTGGTGTACCTCAAGTGACGGCGATTTATGATGCTGCACAAGTTGCGCGTGAATATGGGAAAACAATTATTGCAGACGGAGGTATTCAGTATTCAGGAGATATTGTGAAGGCACTGGCTGCGGGAGGAAATGCGGTCATGCTCGGTTCAATGTTTGCTGGTACAGATGAAGCGCCAGGTGAAACGGAAATTTTCCAAGGTCGTAAGTTTAAAACATATCGTGGGATGGGTTCGATTGCAGCTATGAAGAAAGGGTCAAGCGATCGTTATTTCCAAGGTTCTGTTAATGAAGCAAATAAATTGGTACCGGAAGGAATTGAAGGTCGTGTAGCTTATAAAGGTGCAGCAGCAGATATCGTTTTCCAAATGATTGGAGGAGTTCGTTCTGGTATGGGATATTGTGGAGCAGCCAATCTCCAAGAGCTACATGACAAAGCTCAATTTATTGAAATGAGTGGAGCTGGTTTGAAAGAAAGCCACCCTCATGATGTTCAAATTACGAATGAAGCTCCAAACTATTCTGTACAATAAGATTTATTATAAAAGCTCTGCAGTAGATAATGCAGAGCTTTTATAATTAACATACTTTGCAAACGTGTAAAGCGTGTTAATATCTAGTTTACACCTTGTCTTCAGTTAAATGTCCTTCATGAATTGAGAAAATTTTAATATTAGAAGGCATGTTTTGTAGATGTTCTAGAGTTGTTGTTGTCATAAATGTTTGGATATTTTGAGAAATAGTTTCAAGTAAATTAAGTTGACGACTATTGTCAAGTTCACTCATAACATCGTCAAGTAGAAGAATTGGTTTTTCTTTAGTAACAGTTTCCATGAGCTCAATTTCTGCCAGTTTGAGAGATAAAACCACGCTTCGATGTTGTCCTTGACTACCAAAATTGGCATTCATGTCATTGATATAAAAAGCAATATCATCTCGATGGGGACCAACTCCAGTATTTTTTTTAAATAAATCTCTACTACGGCTTTGCTTTAATGCAATTTGGAAAGATTCTTTTAACTTATTGGAATCTGAAAGTGGAACAGAAGAGCAGTACTTAATGGTTAAGTTTTCTAAATGACTTGAGAGTTCCAAATGCTTTTGTTGGCCAAAGTGCTCTAATTTTTTGAGAAATTCTATCCTATGCTGCATAACACGACAACCAAACTCTACTAGTTGATCATCTAAAACTGCTAAAAAAGTCTCATCCATTGTTTTTGCTGTTTTTAAATAAGTATTTCTTTGTTTTAAGACATGGTGGTAATTTGATAAATCAGATAAATAGATTGGTTTAATTTGCCCCAATTCTATATCAATAAATTTTCGTCTAAGGGCTGGAGCTCCTTTAATCAACTGTAAATCTTCTGGAGCAAATAAAACAACATTCATATTTCCAACATAATCAGATAGTTTGCTTTGTTTTAGATGATTAACTTTTGTAATTCTTCCTTTAGGTGTCAAGTCAATTTCCAAAGAAATATTTCCAGTTTGCTTGACAAGTTGTCCAGATATTTTCAGGGTATCTTTGGAGAAATAAATTAAATCTTTGTCTGAACGAGTTCGATGACTTCGTGTCAATGCAAGAAAATAGATAGCTTCCAAGATATTTGTTTTTCCTTGAGCGTTTTGGCCTAGAAAAATATTGAGACCAGAATGAAAATCTATTTCAGTTGCTTCATAATTACGAAAATGTTGAATTTGTAAGTTTTTTAACCACATATTAAATACCTGGGAAGCGGATAGGAGCTTTTTTATTAGATTTATTGGCTTTTTGATTTACTGTTGTTGATTTACTTTTTTTGATATTTTTGTTCATTTCTTTTACAAGGGTGGCAACTCGTCTTTTTTCTAAAAGTTCTTTTTCATGCTCCCCCCTGTCCTTTTCATTTGGTGCAGTCAGCAGTATTTCTAATTTTTGATTTGGAAGAGTAATGGTATCGCCAATGCGAATTTTCTTTCCGCGGCGAGTTTCGAGCTCTCCATTAAAATAAACTTGATTTTCTTGAAGAAAGCTTTTAATAGCACCACCACTTTGAATGATTCCGACTTCTTTTAATAATGCTTGTAGAGTGATGTAGTCATCAAATAATTTATATTCCATAATTCACCTCGATCTTTGTCATTATATCATAATTAGATGAAAAGATGATATTAGAATTATCACAAGCACACCATTAAGAAAACGTTTTAAGTTGAAAGAATAAAGCTTGAAGGAGAAATTAGGAGTCGTTTCGTGATATAATAGAAGTCAATATTAAAAGAACATGAGGGACACTATGGAGCTGGTTTCTGGAGTAGATCTCCATTTTATAACATCAAAAAAATTTAAAACGAATCGAATAAAAATGAGGTTTTCAGCTCCGATGTCTACGGATACGTGCTGGTTGCAAGTATGCTTGAAACAGCTAATGAAGTATATCCAACTTCGCAGATTTTTCGTGAACGATTAGCAACTCTTTATGGTGCCAACTTTTCAACGGGATTATCACGCAGAGGACTAATACATTACGTGGATTTAAATATCTCTTTTGTTAGCGATGCGTTTTTAAGTCGAAAAAATACACTGACAGGAGAGATACTTGATTTTTTAAAGGATAGCTTGTTAAGACCCTTAGTGAATGGAGGAGCTTTTAATCAGGCTGTTTTTGAAATTGAAAAAAAGAATGTACTCAATGATTTAAAAACTGAAATTGAAGATCATTTTTATCACGCACATCAAGAGCTGAATAAATTATTTTATACAGAAAAGGAAATGCAAACGTCTCGTTTAGCTACGCCAGACTTAGTTGACAAGGAAACACCAGAAAGTAGTTTTGCTATTTTTCAAAAAATGCTTCAAAATGATAAAATTGATATCTTTTTTATGGGTGATTTTAATGAGATTGAAGTCTGTGAATATATGAAAACCTTTGGTTTACAGCCTCGTCAACTTAGTTTACAATTGCATTATCATCAAGAGTTTTCGAATATTTTAAAAGAATCATTGGAGCAAAAAGATGCTCATCAATCTATTGTTGAATTAGGATATCATTTTTCTACTCAATATGGTGATAAGACTCATATCCCTCTTATTGTATTAAACGGACTTTTAGGTGGCTTTGCTCATTCAAAATTATTTGTTAATGTTCGGGAAAAAGAGGGTCTAGCTTATACAATTTCAAGTAGTATTGATATTTTTTCGGGTATGATGCGTATTTATGCTGGAATTGATAGGAAAAATCGAACAAAAACAGTGAGTTTAATTTATCGACAAATTGCAGATTTAAAAAAAGGACATTTTACTGATGAGGCGTTAAATCAGACCAAAAAAATGCTACGAAATGCGATGCTCCTTTCTTTAGATAGGCAAAATACGTTGATAGAACAAGCTTATATGTCATCTGTTTTGCAGAAAACATTTATGCCAATTGCTGTTTGGCTAAATGCTTTAGAAGCAATCAGCCGAGAAGATATCATTGTTGCTGCAACACAACTCAGGCTACAAGCGATTTATTTTATGGAAGGAAAATAATGCAAACTTTAAAAATGGAGAGGAAGGATTATCCAGCAGTTGGTGAAGCAGTCTATCAGACTACTTTACGAAATGGTCTAAAAGTATTTCTTTTACCCAAACGAGATTTCAATGAAACTTATGGGATTATGACAGCAAAGTTTGGCTCAATTGATACTTATTTTATTCCACGTGGTTCTAATCAAGCTGTTCAATATCCTGCAGGAGTTGCACATTTTTTGGAACATAAATTATTTGAGGATGAAAATGGTCAAGATCTTTTACAACAATTTGTTGAATTAGGTGCTGAGAGCAATGCCTTTACAAGTTTTACTAAGACCAGTTATCTTTTTTTGGCGACGGACAATGTTTTAGAAAATGTGAGATTGTTGCAAAGTTTACTAGAAAATGCTTATTTCACAGAAGAATCCGTTCAACGTGAACAGGGAATTATCCAGCAAGAAATTGATATGTACAAAGACAATCCAGATTATTGCCTGTTTTTTCACACTTTAGCAAATCTTTATCCAGACACTCCATTGGCAGAAGATATTGCAGGAAGCGTTGAATCAATTGCAGAAATAACCGTTGAGGATTTGGATGAAAACTTTGAAACCTTTTACCATCCATCTAATATGAGTTTACTGCTGATTGGTAATTTTGACTTAGAAAAGACCATTGCTGTTATTCAGGAACAACACGAATCTTTGAAGGGAATTGATGAAGAAAGTTTGATTAGACGTTTTTCCCTTGCGTTAAATCCTGTTATTTCTACTGGGAGTGTTCGAATGGAAGTGGCAAGTTCTAAACTTGCAATCGGATTACGCGGGAGTCAATCGTTAGCGGGAACCGATTTATTTCGTTATAATACTGCTTTAAAATTGCTATTTGCAATGATGTTTGGTTGGACATCTAAAAGATTTCAAACGCTTTATGAGGCTGGAAAAATAGACAACTCATTATCGTTAGAAGTTGAAGTAGAAAAAGATTTTCACTTTGTGATGTTAACAATGGATACTAGTGAGCCAGTTGCTCTGTCTCACCAATTTCGTTCTGCGATTCGTGATTTTGAAAAAGACCCTGATGTAACAGAAGAGCATCTTGATATTATAAAAAGTGAAATGTTTGGTGATTTTTTACATGGACTGAATTCATTAGAATATATTGCCACTCAATACGAAACCTTTTCAGAAGGGGATAATCTATTTGATTTACCAAAAATATTACAGACAATCAGTTTAGTTGATGTGATTGAGATAGGACATCATTTTATTGATTCTTGTGAAATGATTGATTTCACTATTTTTCCAAAATGATTTCATATTTTGGTGAAATTTGGTAAAATAGTGTTTAATAGAAAGAAGGCTAGTGTGTATGAGAAAGAAAACAATCGGTGAAGTCCTGAGGTTAGCTCGTATTAATCAAGGAATGAGCTTGGAAGATTTACAAAAGAAAACAGATATTCAGTTAGAGCTACTGGAAGCTATGGAAGCTGATGATTTTGATCGTCTTCCCAGTCCTTTCTATGCTCGTTCTTTTCTAAGAAAATATGCTTGGGCTGTTGATTTAGATGAGCGAATTATTCTTGATGCTTATGAAGAAGGAAGCATGATTACTTATGATGAAGTGGATGTTGATGAGGAAGAAAATTTTAGAAGTCGAAGAACAAAAAAACAACGAACTTCTTTTTTACCATTATTTTATCTGACGATCCTTGCATTAGCTATTTTATCTTTTGTTAGTTATTATGTTTGGACATACATTCACCATAACTCATTAACAACTACTCCTTCATCAAGTTATAGTGTTGTAAACAAACAGACAACTACTTCTTCTAGTTCGACTAGTGAGGCAACTTCTAGTTCGACTAGTGAGGCAACTTCTAGTGAATCTTCTAGCAGTTCAAAGACAAATTTGACTGTATCAGGAAATGGTAACAACTTGACAGCAACCTTGACAGGTGCAACAAGCTCTGTCAATTTAAAACTATCAGTTACTGATGCAACTAGTTGGGTAAGTGTTACAGGTACAGACTTAGAAGGTGGTGCAACATTAAGCCCTGAAAATCAAAGTGTGTCAACCACTATTTCATCAGGCACTACATCAACAATCACTCTTGGTGTGGTTCAAGGTGTGACCATTACAATTGATAATCAACAGATTGATACGTCAGGCTTGACAAGTTTGACAGGTACAATTACACTTATAATAAATAATTAAGGAAAAGAAAATGAAAAAAGAAAATATTCCCAATGCTTTAACTCTTTTACGGATTGCTTTAATTCCAATTTTTATTTTAATACTATCCTTGGGTCACTCTGTTGGAATGCACGTCTTTTCAGCGATTATTTTTGCAGTAGCTAGTATTACAGACTATTTGGATGGATATTTGGCTCGTAAATGGAAGGTTGTAACAAATTTTGGGAAATTTGCTGATCCGATGGCAGATAAGTTATTGGTCATGTCAGCTTTTATTATGTTGATTGAAATGAATATGGCACCTGCTTGGGTGGTTGCGGTTATCATTTGTCGAGAGTTAGCTGTGACAGGTTTGCGGCTATTGTTGGTTGAAACTGGAGGAACAGTTTTAGCAGCAGCGATGCCTGGGAAAATAAAAACATTTACGCAGATGTTTTCCATTATTTTTCTGTTATTGCACTGGACACTGCTAGGACAAGTTTTGCTATATATTGCATTGATTTTTACGATTTATTCAGGTTATGATTACTTCAAAGGAAGTGCTTATCTCTTTAAAGACACATTTAGATAATATGAAAAATATCATTGAAGTTCAGCATTTAAAGTATAAATACGATAATCATGTAGATAGTTATATCCTTAAAGATGTGACGTTTCACGTGAAACAAGGAGAGTGGCTGTCTATTGTGGGGCATAATGGCAGTGGCAAGTCTACGACGATTCGTTTAATAGATGGCTTGTTGGAAGCAGAAAGTGGCGAGATTATCATTGATGGAGATAAATTAACTCTTGAAAATGTATGGGAAAAGCGCCGGCATATTGGGATGGTTTTTCAAAATCCAGATAATCAATTTGTAGGGGCGACTGTTGAGGATGATGTTGCCTTTGGTTTGGAAAATCAAGGGATGGATTACCAAACGATGTTTGACAGAGTTCAAGAAGCATTAGACATTGTTGGAATGCAAGATTTTAAAGAACGTGAACCTGCAAGGCTTTCTGGTGGACAAAAGCAGCGCGTGGCTATTGCTGGTGTGGTTGCTTTGCGTCCTGACATCATTATTTTAGATGAAGCAACTAGTATGTTGGACCCAGAAGGGCGTTTAGAGTTGATTCAGACAGTTAAAAAAATTAAAGATCGACATGGTATGACTGTTATTTCTATCACGCATGATTTGGATGAAGTAGCTCTTAGTGACCGAGTTTTGGTGATGAAAGAAGGACAAGTAGAGTCAACTAGTACACCAAGTGAGCTTTTCTCACGAGTGGATTTAGAAGATTTAGGTTTAGATGAACCTTTTACAAATCAAGTAAAAGCAACTTTGCTGGACTCAGGCTTTCAATTGCCAGAGCGCTATTTAACAGAAAAAGAATTGCAGGATTATTTATGGGAATCACTTTAGAAAATGTAAGTTATACTTATCAAGCAGGCACTCCCTTTGAGAGTCCTGCCCTTTTTGAAGTCAATTTAGAAATAAAAGATGGCTCATATACTGCTTTGGTTGGTCATACGGGTAGTGGGAAATCAACTATTTTACAATTGCTGAATGGGCTTCTAGTGCCAACTGAAGGAAGTGTCGCGATTGATGATGTCAAAATTACTTCGACATCTATAAACAAGGATATTAAACAAGTACGTAAAAAGGTAGGTCTAGTTTTTCAGTTTGCTGAAAGTCAGATTTTTGATGAGACCGTTTTAAAAGATGTTGCTTTTGGTCCACAAAATTTTGGAGTATCAAAGGAAGACGCTGAACGTGTAGCACGTGAAAAGTTAACTCTTGTTGGAATTTCAGAAGAATTATTTGAACGTAGCCCATTTGAACTGTCTGGGGGACAAATGCGTCGAGTAGCCATAGCTGGTATTCTAGCCATGGAACCAAATATTCTTGTATTGGATGAGCCAACAGCGGGTTTAGATCCTGCTGGACGAAAAGAATTGATGAGTTTATTTAAACGATTACATGAAACAGGAATGACCATTGTTTTGGTAACGCATTTGATGGATGATGTCGCTAATTTTGCAGATACGGTCTATGTGATGGAAAAAGGAAGGTTAGTCAAAAGCGGAGAACCTCGGCAAGTTTTTCAAGCTGTAGCATTTATGGAAAGTATTCAACTAGGAGTTCCCAAAATTACAAAATTTGCACAAGAATTAAAAAATAGAGGGCTAACTCTTCCGTATTTACCTATCACCATAAAAGAATTTAAGGAGTTACTACATGGATAGTATGATTTTGGGGCGATATGTTTCTGGAAATTCAATCATTCATCGACTAGATCCTCGCAGCAAACTTTTGTCAATGTTTTTCTTTATTTTAATTATCTTTTTAGCAAATAATATTGTAACTAATGGCCTATTGTTCATCTTTGCAATATTACTAGTTGGGCTTTCAAAGATTCCTTTAGTTTTTTTCCTTAAAGGATTAAGATCTATGGTCTTTTTGATTGCTTTTACTACTTTATTCCAACTATTTTTTACATCTGGTGGCTCGTTGTTATTTCAATTTGGCTTTATAAGAATCACAGAGGTAGGTTTAGCTCAGTCAGGCATCATTTTTAGTCGCTTTCTTTTAATTATTATTTTTTCTACTCTCCTAACTTTAACAACCATGCCACTTAGTTTGGCAGACGCAGTTGAATCATTATTGCGGCCTTTAGCAGTATTAAAGGTACCCGTTCATGAAATAGGGTTGATGTTGTCAATGAGTTTACGCTTCGTCCCTACTTTGATGGATGACACAACACGGATTATGAATGCTCAAAGGGCGCGTGGGGTTGATTTTGGTGAAGGAAGTGTTGTTCAAAAGGTAAAATCAATTATTCCTATTTTGATTCCGTTATTTGCTTCTAGTTTTAAGCGTGCAGATGCTTTGGCAACTGCTATGGAAGCGAGAGGTTATCAAGGTGGTGTAGGAAGAAGCCGTTACCGTCAGTTGAGGTGGAAAAAAGAAGACACACTTTCTATTTTTACTATGTTTATCTTAGGTTTGATGTTATTTTTCTTAAAAAGTTAAAAAACTTATATTATTGTTAGCAAAAAAACGCCTTTTAAAGCGTTTTTTGCGTATAAAATCAATATTTCTGTAATCTTTGTAATACAATTATAAGATTAGAGTAATATTTTATGTGTAATATAGTATTATACGAAAAAAGGAGAAATTGATATATACATGAAATCAATGAAATTAACGTTATCAGGACTTCTTACTGCAGTTGCTTTTTTTGCAACAGGAACTATTGCAAGTGCTGAATCTTATACTGTTAAATCAGGCGATACTTTATCAGAAATTGCTAAAGAAAAAAATACATCAGTTGAAAAGTTAGTTGAGCTCAATAAAATTAAAAATCCGGACTTGATTAAAGTTGGACAAATTTTAGAGCTTGATGAAGAGAATCTTTCAGCAGGTTCGACAGAGGCTGCAACAGAAGAAGCTGTAACTTATGAAGATGTGACGTATAATGCACCTGCTGCTTCAACTACTTATTCGCAACCAGCTACAGCAAATCATTCTTCAAATGTTGTTCTTTCTAATGGTAATACAGCAGGAGCGACAGGTGCTTATGCAGCTGCTCGTATGGCAGAATTAACAGGTGTTCCAGCGTCAACTTGGGAACAGATTATTGCTCGTGAGTCAAACGGACAAGTTAATGCTTATAACCCATCAGGAGCTAGTGGTCTTTTTCAAACAATGCCAGGTTGGGGTTCAACAGCTACAGTAGATGATCAAATTCAGGCTGCTTATCGTGCATATAGTGCACAAGGGTTATCAGCTTGGAACTATTAAGCAAAATTTTATGATAAATGAGTAAACAAAAAGACGAACCATTTGTACTGCCCCCAAAAAGTTAGACAAAAAATATTAGTGAAAGGATTTAGTTCTGTACTGCACAGGACTAAGTCCTTTTAGTTTAGTTTTGCTCCGTTTATTGTTGTAATAAACAATATAAGTTGCAATAGCTTTCTCCAGCTCCTCAAGCGATTGATAACTCTTCTCATAACCGTAGAACATCTCCGATTTGAGGATGCCAAAGAAGGACTCCATCATCCCATTGTCTGGACTATTGCCCTTGCGAGACATAGATGGGACAATTCCTTTCGCTTCTAAGAATTGATGATAAGACTGGTGCTGATACTGCCAGCCTTGGTCACTGTGGAGAATGGTTCCCTTGTAGGTTTCAGCAGGAAAAGCCTTGGCTAACATTGTTCTGACCTGGTTCAAGTCAGGTGAACGTGACAAGGTAAAGGCAATGATTTCACTATTATACCCATCTAAAATAGGAGACAGGTAGAGCTTTCCATTGACGTTTGGTAAGGCAAATTCGGTTACATCTGTATAGCACTTCTCATAAGGCTTAGAAGCTTGAAATTGACGCTGAATGAGATTCTCAGCTTTCTTACCAATCTCCCCCTTGTAAGAAGAATACTTCCGTTGACGACGAATTCGAGCTTGTAGTCCCATCACTTGCATCAATCGCTGAACTTTCTTATGATTAACGTGAAAGCCACGATTTTTCAGTTCAAGATGAATCCGACGATAACCATAGTTTCCCTTGTGCTCATCATAAATCAATTGAATTTCAGCTTTTAACTCTTGATTCTTGTCTGGTTTGTCCAGCTGTTTTAGCTGGTAATAGTAAGTTGCACGAGAGAGTTTAGCTATGGCTAGTAGGAAACTTAATCGGAATCCTCCCTTGACCATCTCTCTAATTGTCTCTGCTTTTCGTGCTGTAAGGTTTTGTCCCTTAAGCGTAACTCCCTCAACTTTTTTAGATAGGCATTCTCCGTTCTAAGACGCTCGTTCTCTTCTTGAAGTCGCTCTAGTTCCGTCATTTCTTCCCAAGTTTTCTTTTTCTTACGTCCCATCTTTGGTGGTCTCCCTCTTTGTTTCTCAACAATAGTATAGCCGTTTTTCTTATATTGTGCCAGCCAATTTGGGAGAGTCCCCCTGTTAGGAAGGGCAAAATCGAGAGAGACTGACAATTGAGAACGCCCTTCAAGAAGAACTTGATGAAGGATTTTTTGCTTTAGTTCAGGAGAATAATAAGTCTTCTTACCTCTCTTGACAATGCCTACTCCATGCCTATCAATCAGCCGAATCAGATATTCGATCCCTGACTGATTGAAGTTAAACTGTTTTGATAATGACTTGAGAGTTGCGCCGCTTTTTCGCAAGTAATAGATTTGAACCTTGTCTTCATAACTTAATTTCATAAAAATAACACCCTAAAAGTTAGAGTTTTCTTGTCTAACTTTTGGGGTGCAGTTCAGAAAATGATTCGTCTTTTTCTATAGGTGATTGACTTAGCAAACATAGTTGTTTGTTTTAGAATCTTTGATTGTATATTGTAAATATGGTTTACAATTCATGTAAAGTATTATTTACCAAAGCTGTTAAAATTTTCTGAGGCGAATCTGAGATAAAATCTGCCCCATTGTCAGTTAATTCTTTCTTGTTTCCAAATCCCCACAGAACTCCTAAAGTAGCAATTCCGACTGATTTTCCACCAATTATATCAAATTTTGTATCCCCAACAATGATAGATTGTTCAAGATTAGCATGAGAATTATTTAAAGCACGAGTTATAACATCTGCTTTATGATAAGAATTTGGAAGAGAGCCGAAGATACCATTGAAATGTTTATCAATTTCTAGATATTGTGCCATTTTATGGGCCATTGGTTCATTTTTACTAGTGGTAATATAGACATGGTAATCCGAATGTTCTAATTCTAACAACAGTTCTTTTATACCCTTGTAAAGTTGAGCTTCAAAAACACCGTTATTTTTATAGTATTCTCTAAAGAAAGCAATAGCTTGATTGACATTGGTCTCTGGCACTACAGAAGCGAAACTAACTTCTAAAGGTGGTCCAATGAAAGTATCCAGCTCTTTGCTATCAGGGGCTTTGATATTTAGTGAAGTGAATGCGTATTGGAAAGCATTCTTGATTCCTACAGAACTGTCAACAAGTGTTCCATCTAAGTCGAAAAAAATATATTTAAAATTTTGCATAGTCTAAATTCATGTTTACAGGGATGTAAACTTTTTCCTTTTGTGTAGAAAGTTATTATCCAAAAATTTCTTTGGATAATCTACGACCAGTAGGTGTAGCTGCCAATCCACCTTCAGCAGTCTCACGAAAGGCAGTTGGCATACTTGCTCCAACTTGATACATAGCGTCAACTACTTCGTCAACGGGAATTTTTGATTCAATACCTGCTAAAGCTATATCAGCGGCAATGAAAGCGTAGCTAGCTCCCATAGCATTTCGTTTGACACAGGGAACTTCTACTAGACCTGCAACGGGGTCACAGATTAATCCAAGCATATTCTTAATCACAAAACAAATTGCTTGGCTGGCTTGAAATGGGGTACCACCTGCTGCTAAAACAAGAGCTGCTGCACTCATAGCTGACGCTGATCCAACTTCTGCTTGACAGCCACCTTCAGCTCCTGAAATAGAAGCATTATTAGCGATGACTAGACCGAAAGCTCCAGCTGTTAATAAAAAGTCTAGTTGTTGTTTTTCAGTAAGATTTAATTTTTCGATAGCAGATGTAAGGACAGCGGGTAAACAACCAGCACTTCCTGCTGTTGGTGTTGCACAGACCAACCCCATTTTAGCATTGTATTCATTGACAGCAATAGCATTTTTTGCTGCCGTTAAGACAGTATAGTCCGAAAGAGCTTTTCCTGATTGAATATATTTGTGGAGTTTGGCTGCATCGCCACCTGTTAAACCACTCCGAGATTTACTTTCATCTAATCCCATAACGACAGAAGCTTTCATAACTTCTAGATTTCTAGTCATCAAGCGTAAGACTTCATCTCGTTCACGACCTGTCAGTTCGTATTCAGTAGCAATCATCAGTTCGGCAACACTACCCTGAAAGTCTAAATCTGCTTGCTCCACTAATTCTTTGATTGAATAAAACATAAACTCTCCTATTTAAAGAAATTGACATTATGAAGTTTAGGAATTTTCCTGATTTCCTCAATAGCTCCTTCACAGCTGCGACTGTCAACTTCAATGATCATAATAGCTTTTTCACCTGCTTTTTCTCTTGTGACATTCATCTGTGCGATATTGATGTTATAACGAGAAAGTGCTTCAGTAACATGAGCAATCATTCCAGGAACATCCTGATGGACGATAATAATTGTCGGGGTATTCATGCTGAGCGAAACAGAAAAACCATTTAATTCAGTCACTTGAATATTTCCACCACCAATGGAAATACCAGTAACACTAATCGCTTTTTGCTCATTTTTAATGGTGATTTTAGCTGTATTTGGGTGTGGAGCATTGCTATCTTTTTGAATCGTCCAGACAATTTTAATCCCTCTTTTATGGGCAATTTCTAGGCTATTGGGAATATCAGGGTTATCTGTATCCATTCCGAGAATCCCAGCTACAAGAGCCAAGTCCGTACCATGTCCACGATAAGTTTTCGCAAAAGAATTAAATAGTTGGAATTCAACTTCTGTTGGCTCGTCATCAAAAATTGATGAAACAATTTTTCCAATACGAACAGCACCTGCTGTATGACTACTAGATGGACCAATCATAACAGGACCAATAATATCAAAAACAGATTGAAATTTTAGTGAGTTCATCGTAACTCCTTATAAATTCATTATCTTCATTATATCAAAGTTCAGTATATTTTTCTGCCTTTTTAGCTAATAAAATGAATGTGACGTAAATTCTAAACTTCCTTTGAGGTCACTTTTCTTATAGTAACCTTAAAGCAAATAAATATAGGATGGATTTTAGTCTCTCTTCAATTTGTTTGTAATATTTTTAATGAAAGGAAAAAACAATAGTAATAATTAAGGTATATGATAGTTCTATCACAGAAAAGGAGAATCTAAATGATTTTGAATTTAAAGAATACAAACAAAAAAACTAAAGTAGGTTTAATAAGCTTAGCAGCAACAGCGCTGTTCTTTCTTCCTACACTTGCAAACGCAGATAGTTATACAGTAAAATCTGGAGATACTCTTTCAGCTATTGCTGCATCACATAATACAACAGTTGATAAAATTGCTCAGAAAAATAAGATTAGCAATATTCATCTAATTAGTGTTGGGCAAGTATTGGAGTTAGATGACACAGCTACAAGCCCTACAACTGCGGAGTCAAGTAATTCTGCAACTACCACATCTGGTCTGAGTAATGAAGATGCAGCTGCAAAAGAATGGATTGCGCAAAAAGAATCAAGTGGCAGTTATACAGCCCAAAATGGACAATATTATGGTCGTTACCAATTGAGTTTATCATATTTAAATGGTGACTTGTCAGCAGAGAATCAAGAAAAAGTAGCGGACGATTATGTAGCGGGTCGTTATGGTTCTTGGCCAGCTGCTAAGACTTTCTGGTTAGCAAATGGCTGGTATTGATAAATACAAAAAATTATTGAGGTTGGGACAAAAAGATTTCAATTTTTAAAAATCTTAATTATTAAGCCCTTCAAATCTATAATTAAATGCGAAAAGCGAACAAAGCAGAATTCTGATTACCAGAAAACTAGTTTTGTTCGCTTTTTATATTTGAGGTCGGACTTTTGTCCCAGCCTCTTTTGTGATGAGAGTAAGGCTTTAATATAGTAGTTTACAGCTAAAAGTACTATTTTCAGGTATAGATAGAAGCTACAAAGTCGCTCACTAGATTCGGCCTTTTGATAGGATCTCTATTGTTTCATCCACTGAATTTTTAGTTTACAGCAGTGTAAAGTTATTGCTATCTGGTTATTGAAATTTGTTCTTAAGGTTATTTCGTGTTATAATAAACCTTGCTCTAAGCGACCTTCAATCGTTGAAAGCAAAACACGACCTTCAATCGTGAAATAACGAAAAGATGGGAGAACACGATGAGTAATCATTCTAAAACACGTGTCGTTGTCGGAATGAGTGGCGGTGTGGATTCGTCAGTTACGGCTCTTTTGTTAAAGGAGCAGGGCTATGACGTGATTGGCATTTTCATGAAAAATTGGGACGACACAGACGAAAATGGGGTCTGTACAGCTACTGAGGACTATAAAGACGTAGCAGCTGTGGCCGATCAGATTGGAATTCCTTACTACTCTGTCAACTTTGAAAAAGAGTATTGGGATCGCGTTTTTGAATATTTCTTAGCTGAATATCGAGCTGGTAGAACCCCGAATCCAGATGTCATGTGCAACAAAGAAATTAAGTTTAAAGCTTTTTTGGACTATGCTATGACATTGGGAGCGGACTATGTGGCAACAGGTCACTATGCGCGTGTAAAGCGCGATGAAGACGGAATTGTTCATATGCTGCGAGGAGTGGATAATGGCAAAGATCAGACTTATTTCCTTAGTCAGTTATCACAAGAGCAGCTGCAAAAAACGATGTTTCCGTTGGGACATTTAGAAAAGTCTGAAGTTCGAGCTATTGCAGAGAAAGCAGGATTGGCTACTGCTAAGAAAAAAGATTCAACCGGCATCTGCTTTATTGGTGAGAAAAACTTTAAAGAATTTCTGGGAAATTATTTACCAGCTCAACCTGGTCGCATGATGACAGTTAATGGTCGAGATATGGGTGAGCATGCTGGTTTGATGTATTATACAATTGGTCAGCGTGGTGGCCTTGGCATTGGTGGTCAGCATGGAGGAGATAATGAACCTTGGTTTGTAGTGGGTAAGGATCTTAGTCAAAATATTCTTTATGTTGGTCAAGGTTTTTACCATGACAACTTGATGTCAACGAGTCTTGACGCTAGCCAAGTACATTTTACAAGAGAAATGCCAGCTGAGTTTACTATGGAATGTACAGCTAAGTTTCGTTATCGTCAGCCAGATTCTAAGGTTACAGTAACTGTAAAGGGTGACAAGGCAATTGTCAACTTTGCAGAACCTCAACGTGCTATTACACCTGGACAAGCCGTTGTATTTTATGATGAAGAAGAGTGTCTTGGTGGTGGCTTGATTGACAATGCCTATAAAGATGGTAAGCTTCAACAGTATATTTAGATTGACATTTTTTAGCAATCTGCTAAAATGGATATAGCAATAACTATGATGGTCAAAGCTCATGGATGTTGCAGGCTTTTTGTCCTGCACTTCTAGAGGTTTGACTTTTTTGGTGAAAAAATAAGGAAAGAAAAGATGACACACAATTTTACTGAAAGTTATGATATTGTCGTAATTGGTGCTGGGCATGCAGGTGTTGAGGCTTCGTTAGCAGCCAGTCGAATGGGCTGTAAAGTCCTACTTGCGACAATCAATATTGAAATGCTAGCTTTTATGCCTTGTAATCCTTCTATTGGAGGATCTGCCAAGGGAATCGTTGTACGTGAAGTGGATGCTCTAGGTGGAGAGATGGCTAAGAATATAGATAAAACTTATATTCAAATGAAGATGCTCAATACTGGGAAAGGTCCAGCAGTTCGTGCTCTTCGTGCGCAAGCAGATAAGGAACTTTATTCTAAAGAAATGCGCAAGACGGTTCAACATCAAGAGAATCTCACTTTGCGTCAAACTATTATAGATGAGATTCTAGTTGAGAACGGGAAAGTCGTTGGTGTGAAAACAGCCACGCACCAAGAGTTTGCGGCAAAGGCAGTTGTCGTAACAACCGGTACAGCTCTGCGTGGAGAAATTATTATTGGAGATTTGAAGTATTCTTCTGGTCCTAATCATAGTTTAGCTGCAATTAATTTAGCAGACAATTTACGTGATTTAGGGTTTGAAATTGGGCGTTTTAAAACAGGAACTCCTCCGCGTGTGAAAGCTTCTTCTATCAATTATGAAGAGACGGATATTCAGCCTGGAGACGAAAAAGCGAACCACTTTTCCTATACTTCTCATGATGAGGATTATCTTAAAGATCAGATTCCTTGCTGGCTAACTTATACTAATGGAAGAAGTCATGAAATTATTCAAAACAACCTTTACCGTGCACCAATGTTTTCAGGAATGGTGAAAGGTGTAGGACCACGTTACTGCCCGTCAATTGAAGACAAAATTGTTCGTTTTGCAGATAAAGAGCGCCACCAACTTTTCTTGGAGCCAGAAGGTCGAGATACGGAAGAAGTTTATATTCAGGGGTTGTCAACGAGTTTGCCAGAAGATGTTCAAAAAGACTTAGTGCATTCTATTAAGGGACTTGAAAATGCTGAATTGATGCGAACTGGCTATGCGATTGAATATGATATGATTATGCCACATCAGCTTCGCGCTACTCTAGAAACTAAGAAAATCTCAGGTCTGTTTACAGCTGGGCAAACGAATGGGACATCTGGTTATGAAGAAGCAGCGGGACAGGGCATTATCGCAGGAATTAATGCAGCTCTGAAAGTTCAAGGAAAGCCAGAACTGATTTTGAAACGCAGTGATGGTTATATTGGGGTCATGATTGATGACTTGGTCACTAAGGGAACGGTGGAGCCGTATCGTCTTTTGACAAGCCGTGCTGAATATCGTCTCATTTTACGACACGACAATGCGGATATGCGATTGACTGAAATTGGACGCAGGGTAGGATTGGTTGATGATGAGCGCTGGCTGCGTTTTGAAATTAAGAAGAATCAATATGAGACTGAAATGAAGCGTTTGAGCACCATTAAATTAAAGCCAATTAAAGAAACGAATGAAATGGTTGAAAAATTAGGCTTTAAACCATTGACAGACGCAGTTACAGCGAAAGAATTTTTGCGTCGGCCAGAAGTTTCATATCAAGATGTTGTCAAGTTTGTCGGTTCAGCAGCTGAAGATTTAGATGAAAAGATAATCGAATTGATTGAGACTGAAGTCAAATATGAAGGCTATATTTCTAAGGCGTTGGATCAGGTTGAGAAGATGAAACGAATGGAAGAAAAACGGATACCAGCAAACATTGACTGGGATGATATTGATTCAATTGCGACAGAAGCTCGTCAGAAATTCAAGAAAATAAACCCAGAAACAATTGGACAAGCTAGTCGGATTTCAGGTGTCAATCCAGCGGATATTTCGATTTTGATGGTTTATTTGGAAGGTAAATCACGAAGTATCTCAAAAAATCAAGAAAAAGCAAAAAAATAAATGATGAAGATGCTTGTTCACATTTCTGAGCAAGTGTTTTTTTCGTCAATAATACTTGACAAAGCTGTAAACTACCAGAGAAATAAAGCTAATTTAATGGGGAAATCAGGTGTTTTGCTTTGTAAAGTGAGCAAAGAGATGCAGGAAGATTTAATTTTTTCTAATGTTTGACAGTATTGTTTGGCTTGTTTTAATAAGGGAAAACTCGCTTTTTTAGAGCTTTTGTGGTAAAATGGCGGTTAAGAGGTTTGTGATGAAAAAATTTCGTTTTATTCCAATTCATTTTGTAATCATGGGCGTTATTTCCTTTGGAATTTTAGCTATTTTATTACGAGTTTTTGGTAGCAGCATTCTGATGTTATCTGCGCTTTTTTTGGTGCTTGCTCTTTTGATTTTTCTATTGATTTACCAACAAAAAAGTTATGAAATTGATGAAGTGGAACAAATCCAGTATGTGAATGACCAAGCAGAAAATAGTTTGGCATCATTGCTTGAAAGAATGCCGGTTGGTGTTGTAAAAGTTGATCAAACATCTAGAAATGTAGAATGGTTTAATCCTTATGCAGAGTTGATTCTTACCAATGAAGACGGTGAATTTGATGTGGATTTGCTGCAAAAAATTACCAAAACACCATCTGAGGGTGCTGGATCGTATGCAACAATTGGGGATACAAAATATTCGGTCTACTTAGATCATGCTTCAGGTGTGTTTTACTTTTTTGATGCTTCTAGTGAGTATGAGGCTACTTCAGAATTAGTAACGACAAGGCCAGTTATTGGTATTATTTCAGTCGATAATTATGATGATTTAGAGGATGTTGTCTCAGATTCAGATATTAGCCACATTAATAGCTTTATCGCAAATTTTGTCTCTGAATTTGCAGAAAAATATGCCATGTTTTCTCGTCGTGTGGGAATGGATCGTTTCTATATTTTTACGGATTACACGGTGCTAGATCGGTTAATGCAAAATAAGTTTGCAGTTATTGATCAGTTTAGGGAAGAAGCTAAAAAGCGGGAAATTCCTCTCACATTGAGTATGGGCTTCTCTTATGGTGATAGTAATCATGAGCAGATTGGTAAAGTGGCTCTCTTAAACTTGAATCTTGCTGAAGTTCGTGGTGGTGATCAGGCTGTTGTCAAAGAAAATGATGAGTCAAAGAATCCTGTTTACTTTGGTGGTGGCTCAGCTGCATCGGTGAAACGGACACGTACTCGCACGCGAGCTATGATGACCGCTATTTCGGATAAGATTAAAAGTGTGGACCAAGTTTTTGTAGTTGGACACAAAAATTTGGATATGGATGCGCTTGGTTCTGCTGTGGGAATGCAAGTATTTGCTAGTAATATTATTGATCAGACCTATGCTGTTTATGATCCTCATCAAATGGCTGCGGATATTGAGCGAGCAGTTCGCAGGCTGCAGGATGAAGGAGAGACCAATCTTCTTTCGGTTGCTGATGCGATGACAATGGTGACCAATCGTTCTCTGTTGATTATGGTGGATCATTCAAAAACAGCTCTGACCTTATCAAAAGAGTTTTATGATTTGTTTAACCAAATTATCGTCATTGATCACCACAGAAGAGATCAAGATTTTCCGGAAAATGCTGTTATCACTTATATCGAAAGTGGAGCAAGCAGTGCCTGTGAATTGGTAACAGAGTTGATTCAATTCCAAAATTCTAAGACAAAACGCTTGAGTAAAATGCAGGCTAGTGTGTTGATGGCTGGGATTATGCTGGATACGAAGAAGTTTTCTTCTCGTGTAACGAGTCGGACGTTTGATGTAGCGAGCTATTTGCGCACGCGCGGAAGTGATAGCGTGGCTATTCAAGATATTTCAGCAACGGATTTTGATGAGTACCGTGAAGTGAATGAGTTGATTTTGAATGGTAAGAAAATTTTGCCGAATGTACTCGTTGCGACAGGTGTAGAAGAAAAATGCTATGATACAGTTGTTATCAGTAAAGCAGCAGATGCTATGTTAGCTATGTCAGGGATTGAAGCTAGCTTTGTCGTTAGTAAAAATAAGCAAAACAGTGTTTCGATATCTGCTCGTAGTCGTAGTAAAATCAATGTCCAACGTATCATGGAAGAACTGGGTGGAGGCGGTCATTTCAATTTAGCAGCAGCGCAAATTCTTGACCAGACAATTGCTCAGGTGGTTCATAGCTTAAATGAAATTATTGTTCGTGAAGTACTAAAAGATAAGGAGTTAGAAGAATGAAAGTAATCTTTTTAGCAGATGTAAAAGGTAAAGGAAAAAAAGGTGAAATTAAAGAAGTGCCTACTGGCTATGCACAGAATTTTTTGATTAAAAAAAATCTTGCAAAGGAAGCAACTGCTGCAGCTATTGGTGAACTTCGTGGTAAACAAAAATCAGAAGAAAAAGTACACGCTGAAATGCTGGCTGAAGCGCAAGCCATTAAGGAAAAGTTGGAAGCAGAAAGTACAATTGTTGAATTTACTGAAAAAGTAGGACCAGATGGACGTACTTTTGGTTCTATTACCAATAAAAAAATTGCTGAAGAATTACAAAAGCAATTTGGAATTAAGCTTGATAAACGATTGATTCAAGTCAAGAATCCTATTCGTTCTGTTGGCTTGATTGATGTGCCAGTGAAAATTTATCAAGATGTGACGAGTGTGATTAACTTACATGTAAAAGAAGGTTAATTGAAGAATATTTTTTGAGAGAGGAGGTCTTATGGCAGATATTGATGAATTGCGAGCACAACCGCAGGATATTTTAGCAGAGCAATCTGTTTTAGGTGCGATTTTTATTGATGAAAGTAAGCTGGTGTTTGTTCGTGAATATATCGAGCCAACTGACTTCTTTAAATATGCCAATCGGTTAATTTTTAAAGCGATGATTGACTTGGCAGATCGAGGCGATGCCATTGATGCGACAACTGTTCGTAATATTTTAGACAGTCAGGGTGATTTGCAAAATATTGGTGGCTTGTCTTACTTGGTTGAAGTGGTCAACTCAGTACCGACTTCTGCCAATGCTGAATATTATGCTAAGATTGTAGCAGAAAAGGCTGTTTTGCGCCGGTTGATTGCGCGGTTGACAGACTCTATCAATCTAGCTTATGATGGTGCCAGTCCTGCAGATGAAATCATTGCTGGGGCTGAAAAAGCGCTGATCGATGTTAGTGAAAATGCTAGTCGAAGCGGCTTTAAAAATATTAAAGAGATTTTGAATCTTAACTTTGGTAGCTTGGAAACGCGGTCTCAGCAAACTTCTGATATTACAGGGATTGCGACAGGTTATCAAGACTTGGATCACATGACCACAGGACTGCATGAAGAAGAGTTAATCATCGTGGCAGCTCGTCCAGCGGTCGGTAAAACAGCTTTTGCTCTCAATATTGCTCAAAATATTGGAACAAAGCTAGATAAAACAGTCGCTATCTTTTCTTTAGAAATGGGGGCAGAAAGCCTAGTAGACCGAATGCTGGCAGCAGAGGGGTTGATTGAATCACATTCAATCCGTACAGGACAATTGACGGATGAAGAATGGAGCAAGTATGCGATTGCACAAGGAAATCTAGCAGAAGCTAGCATTTACATTGACGATACTCCAGGAATTCGAATCACAGAGATTCGTTCACGTGCTCGAAAATTAGCGCAAGAAACAGGAAATCTTGGATTGATCTTGATTGACTACTTGCAGTTGATTACAGGAACTGGTCGGGAAAATCGCCAGCAAGAGGTTTCGGAAATTTCTCGTCAATTAAAGATTTTAGCAAAAGAGCTGAAAGTGCCAGTTATTGCATTGAGCCAATTATCACGGAGCGTGGAGCAACGCCAAGACAAACGGCCTGTTTTATCAGATATTCGTGAGTCGGGTTCTATTGAGCAGGATGCAGATATTGTTGCATTTTTATATCGAGATGACTACTATGAACGCGGCGGTGAAGAACCTGAAGGGCTTCCAAACAACAAGGTTGAAGTGATTATCGAAAAGAACCGTAGCGGTGCGCGTGGTACGGTAGAATTGATTTTCCAAAAAGAATACAATAAGTTTTCAAGTATTTCCAAGAGAGAGGAATAAATAATGAGTGATGCATTTACAGATGTTGCAAAAATGAGAAAAATCAAAGAAGAAATCAAAGCCCATGAGGGCAAAATGGTAGAAATGACTCTTGAAAATGGTCGTAAACGTCAAAAAAATAAGAAAGGGCGCTTGATTGAAGTTTATCCTTCTTTGTTTATCGTTGAATATACAAGTAATGGAGGTCAACCAGGTGAGATTGAAAACACTTATGTCGAATCTTATACTTATTCAGATATTTTAACAGAGAAAAATCTCATTCGTTATTTGGATTGAGAATAAATAGGTTTTAATGGCGAAAAACTGCTTTGATTGATGTGGCTGGAGTGAAAAATGATTAAAAATCTAGTTTTTGATTTTGGCAATGTTTTAATTGAATGGAATCCTGTTAAGATTTTAGCTGCTTTTGTAAAAGATGAAGGAGACCGTAAGTGCGTCAAGGCTGCTATTTTTGATTCGGGGCTTTGGGCTCAGACCGATACTGGAGAATTAACTTTGGAGGAAGCCATTCAGGCGGCTCAAACATTGCTAGATAGTTCTTACTCTGCCACTGTTGAGGCTATTTTTACTCATTGGTATGAGACAGTAGATGTTTATCATCAGCTACAAGAGAAAATTTTTGAATGGGCTCAGCTGGGATATGGCGTTTATATTTTGTCTACTACAAGTGAGATATTTTATGCAGTTGAAAATGCAGGTTTATTACCGATGACGAAAGTTTTGACTGGGAAAATCCTTTCTTACGAAGTAGGGTATGCAAAGCCAGATAAAAGCATCTATCAAAAGTTACTAGCTCAATACGCATTACAAGCTAATCAATGTGTATTTATAGATGATTTACAGGTTAATTTAGATGTCGCTAAAAGTCTAGGATTTGAAACTATTTTAGCAACATCTGAACAGCAAAATATAATTGCGATAGAGGAATTGTTGAAGAAAAAAGGTTATTTTCATAGAAAGAAATAATCTGGTAAAAATCCGTCTTTACAGATAGGATTTTTTTTGATATAATAGTTTTTGTGTGAAATAGCAGCAGGAGGGCATGAAGCTCGTCAACAGAATATTAGCTATAAAAGTAGCCTTGGCTGTTTAGGCGAAAATGTTCTGCACGAATCAGGGCTTTCTAAGTGACTATTTCCTCAAATTATTATTTTTTACAGGAGGACATTTTTATGTCACGTTATACAGGACCATCTTGGAAACAAGCTCGTCGTTTGGGTCTTTCACTTACAGGTACAGGGAAAGAATTGGCACGTCGTAACTACGTACCAGGTCAACATGGACCAAACAACCGTAGCAAATTGTCAGAATACGGTTTGCAATTGGCTGAAAAACAAAAACTTCGTTTTACTTACGGTGTAGGTGAAAAACAATTCCGT
The DNA here is from genome assembly GCF_000478925.1 of Streptococcus anginosus subsp. whileyi MAS624. Taxonomy (NCBI): domain Bacteria; kingdom Bacillati; phylum Bacillota; class Bacilli; order Lactobacillales; family Streptococcaceae; genus Streptococcus; species Streptococcus anginosus. The sequence continues at coordinate 159,152 of NZ_AP013072.1, forward strand.
AACTTGTTCGTACAAGCAACTAAAATCAAAGGCGGAATCCTTGGTTTTAACTTCATGCTTCTTTTGGAACGTCGTTTGGATAACGTTGTTTATCGTCTTGGACTTGCAACTACTCGTCGTCAAGCTCGTCAATTCGTAAACCACGGTCATATCCTTGTTGACGGAAAACGTGTAGATATTCCTAGCTACCGTGTATCTGTTGGTCAAGTGATTTCAGTTCGTGAAAAATCACTTAAAGTACCTGCAATTCTTGAAGCGGTTGAAGCAACTCTTGGACGTCCAGCATTTGTATCATTTGATGCTGAAAAATTAGAAGGTTCATTGACTCGCCTTCCAGAACGCGATGAAGTCAACCCAGAAATCAACGAAGCGCTTGTCGTTGAATACTATAACAAACAACTTTAATCGATGGATTATCAGAAGTTGGGATTTCCCCAGCTTCTTTTTTGTTGTAAAGATTACGAAGAAAAGCCCTAGAGAGCTTGTGGGTGCTACTAGGGCAAGGTATAAGAAATATTCTAATACAGCATTTTTAAAAGGAAATCTGCCATTTGTTCGGGGCTTTCTTTTTTTCCTCTGGAAATCCACATTTGACAGACACCGAAAAAGGCATTTGTGAGATAAACATAGCTGTACTCTTTTTCTACTTGACTCAGCAATTTGCTACTGAAGCGATCTTGTAGGTCTTCGGCTAGCATAATTTGGAATTTATGGCGTAAAAAAGTTTGGATTTCTTTGGTTCCGTTTTCTGTCAATAAGGCAGAAAGGAGAGATTCGCGTGTGAGAAAATCAAAAACTTCTATAATGGCATTGCGCTTATCTTGGGCATACTTATCAAAAATGTATTCTAATTTATGAAAAAGTTTTTGCTGATAATGCTCAATCATGTCATATTTATCTTTATAATGCGTGTAAAAACTACTGCGACTAATGCCGGCAGTCTTGGTCAACTTGACAGTACTAATCTGGTCGAATGATTCGTGTTCCAGTAGCTCTACCATCGCGTTTTCAATAATCATTTTTGTTTTTTGGCGCTTGTTACTTTCTGCCATATTAGTTTTCCTCTTTTGAACAAATTTATACAACGTGTCTAAAATTGAAATTTTTCTCTTGTGAAAAATTTCAGAAACTGTATAATCTATTATATCAAATATTTAGACAATGTGTATAAAAATATTTCAAAAAATAAAATTTTTATACAGAGTGTCTAAGATAGAGGAGAAAAAATGTTCAAAGAATGGAAAGCAATTTTCAAAAAACCAATTTTTGTGATTGTCATGATTGGTGTTTCCTTGATTCCTGCTCTTTATAATGTGATCTTTTTGAGCTCCATGTGGAATCCTTATGGTAAAGTTTCAGAATTGCCAGTAGCGGTTGTAAATAAAGACCAACATGAGACATTTAACAACAACACCTTATCCGTTGGTGATGATATGGTGAAAAGTCTTAAAAAGAATGATGCTTTAGATTTTCATTTTGTATCTGAAGCAAAGGCAAAGAAAGGTTTAGAGAAGGGTGATTATTATATGATTATCACGCTTCCAAGTGATTTATCCCAAAAGGCAGCTAGTATTCTGGATAATAAACCACAAAAGATGCAGATTGATTATCAAACGTCTAGCGGGCACAGTTTTATTGCTAGTAAGATGAGTGATTCGGCTATGACGCGACTTCAACAAACTGTCGCAAACAATGTGACCAATACATACACGACATCGCTCTTCAAGAGTATGAATAGCTTGAAGAAAGGCATGATAACAGCTGCTTCTGGTAGTAGGCAACTCGCTTCTGGCGGTCAACAATTGAAAGAGGGTAGTCAAACCTTGACAGATAATTTGAATACTTTATCTAGCTCTAGCATGACGTTTGCAGACGGCGCTAATACATTGACGACAGGTTTGGGAACCTATACGCTTGGGGTGCGTCAGCTGTCAGACGGAATTGGTACGCTATCGACACGCCTTTCAGCTTATACGTCAGGTGTCGGTCAATTGGCTTCTGGGACAGATACGCTTTCAAAAGGTCTGACAGACTATACAAATGCTGTTGGTCAATTGGCTTCTGGCTCAGATACATTATCAAAAGGTCTGATAGGGTATACAAGTGCTGTTGGTCAATTGGCTGACGGTTCAGGGCAATTATCAGATGGCTTAACTACCTATACCAATAGTGTGGTAAATCTTGCAGGTGGCGCAAATCAATTAAACGGTCAATCGCAAAACTTATTAGCTGGGGTCAATCAATTGAGTGCTTCTAATGGAGAAATTCAAAAATTATCAAGCGGCGCGCATCAATTGGCCACGGGGCTGAACACGTTAATGACGACTGTTCAACAATCTGGCATGACTGCTGAACAAGTTCAAAAGCTACAGGATTTGCAAGCAGGTTTAACTGCTGTGCAAACCGCTCTTTCAACTGGATCAGACTTGTCAGCCGCTAAAGCGAGCATGACGACTGCTTTGAACGATATGGAGACAGCTGCGAACACACTTGCCAATAGTGCGACGACAGACAAGGCTACGATTGCAACTAACGTGGCTGCTACAGCTGCTTATCAAAAGTTAAGTGCTAGTGAGCAATCAGAAATCAATGCTGCGATTTCACAAGCTCCAAGTCAAACCGCTACAGCTGCGGCAAACATGTTGACAAATATTCAAGCGCTCAAGACGCAAGTGGCGAACTTGCCAGAGCAATCTTCTAATCAACAAAACATCGCTGTTATCGAACAAGCAAAAGGTGCGCTTTCAGAGCTTCAAACGAGCGCACAACAATCCCAAGCAAAAATTCTTGCAGCTTTGCAACAATCAACTGCGGGTGCTAATCAAGTAGCAGCAGGTATTGAACAATTGCAAAGGAGTTTAGCAACGGGTGCTGGTCGATTAGCAAAAGGTGTAACCGACTACACCAATGGGGTTGCTCAGATTACGGCAGGAGCTAATACCTTATCTGGCAATAGCGACCAATTGACATCTGGTATGGCAAAAATCAATTCTGGAGCTAATCAATTGGCGGCTAATAATGGTCAAATTGACGCTGGTTTAGCAAAATTAACAGACGGCGCTAGTCAATTAGTGAACAACTCTGCGGCTCTTGTGTCAGGGGCAGGCAAACTATCTGACGGTGCTGGTCAAATTGCGAATGGTTCTACGAAGCTGGCAGACGGCAGCTCAACTATCACGTCTAATCTGGGAGCACTTGTGTCGGGTGCGGACAGCTTAACAGCAGGTTTGACAGACGCCAAAGATCAATTATCCACGGTGACAACCAATAAAGCCAACGCCAAGGCGCTTGCAAATCCATTGACAACGAAGAAAACAGATAAAGACCACGTTGGTAAAAATGGTATCGGTATGGCTCCATATATGATTTCTGTGGCACTTTTTGTAGCAGCGATTTCAACCAATATCATTTTTAACACGTTGCCCTCTGGTAAGAAACCTGAGACACGTATGGAATGGCTGAAAGCACGTATTCAGGTCAATGGCGTTATTTCTCTCTTAGCAGGTTTGTTGGTGTATGGTGCGGTACATATGATTGGCTTAACCGCCAACCATGAATGGACAACGCTTGGAATCATTCTTTTAACGAGCATGTGCTTCATGGCGGTGGTGACGGCTCTGGTAACGTGGGACACCAAGCTTGGTGCTTTCATTTCTTTGATTTTGTTATTGTTGCAACTAGCCTCTAGTGCAGGGACTTACCCACTGCCATTGACGGATAAGATTTTCCAAAATATCAATCCTTGGTTGCCAATGAGTTACTCTGTTTCGGCTTTGCGTCAAACAATTTCGATGACAGGGCAAGTCGGCGGACAAGTTGCCTTCATGACAATCGTTCTGCTGCTCTTTGTTGGTCTTGGTTTCTTGGTTTACAATCCAAATAAAAAAGAATTAGTTTAATCAAAAAGAGGCTGGGACACTAACATAATCACCCACAGGAAAATGAAATCGGGGAAGATGATGTATAAACAGTGTTCCAGACTCGTTTATTTCTAGAATAAAATTCAACCTTACGGGGTGGATGACAACATCGTTTTTTTACGAAATATCGATGTTTGTCCCACCCTTTTTAAATCAAACCGAAATGGGCAAGGGCATGTGGAATGCCATTGTCATCATTAGAGCGCGTGATGAAAGTGGCTGCTTCTTTGACGGCTGTTTGGCTATTGCCCATTGCAATGGGATAATCTACTGTTTCAAACATGGTCAGGTCATTGAGTCCGTCTCCGAATGCGTAAGTCGGTGCTTCGTCTGCCAGCAAGGTCAGCAGGTGCTGAATCCCAGAGCCTTTGTTACAGCCGTGCGGCGTGATGTCTATCGAGTAGGGGCTGTTACGGAAAAAGTGCAGTTCAGGGATTTCTGTCTGATACTGGGTGTCTTTGTCAGGCTCCTCACTAAAAATGAGCAACATCTGACAAGGCTGGTTTTGATAAATGGTCGGACCGACTTGGGGCAGGTCTTGATGAAAATAGCGGAAATTCCGCTGAACGGTCAGACTGAGCGCCGTCACACGCATTTCTCCTTGCGAATAAAAACCGAGGTCGTGCTTATTTTCCTTTGCCAGTTGCAGGAGCTTGAGAATGCTGTTTTGTGCAATTCGTCCTTCAAACAGGAATTGCTTTTCATGGAGGATTTCCATGCCATTTAGCAAGATAGCGGAATGAATCCCAGCGTCTTCCAGAACCGTCCCCATTTCTCCGCGCCCGCGCCCCGTACAGATAATAGGCAGAAAGCCGTTGGCTCGTAGTTGAGCAATGGCTGTTTTGTTGTCTGTTGGGACTTGTCCTTGGCTATCAACCAAGGTACCGTCAATATCAAAAAATACAAATCCGTTGTAAGTCATTTGCTTCTCCGTCTCTTTTAGGGTGCTGAAGTTCCACGTGAAACATGAGAGAAATGGGAAGTACGATGCTGTTTGACTTCTTCTTTCAAGTTTTCGAGCAAGGTCGTTTCTTCTGTCAACTCAAGTAACTGGAGACCTTTCTGGATAAGGGCGTCGTCTCCTTGGCAAATGCCTAGGCGAACCTGAGCAAAGCCGAGCTTGTCGTATCGTTTGGTTTGCTTGGCGAGCGGTAAGATCATCTCGGTGATACGCTGGCAATCGTCAAGGCGGTTATTGAGAAAATAAACGGTGGAAAGATTGAATAAAATAGAGGCTTGAGTTCCTTTGATGTTTTTATAATCATTATATTTTTCAAGATTGGTGAGAATTTTTTCGGTAATCTCCTGAATGGTTTCAATTGGAAAGAAGAAGAGAATAACACCTAACAGACGAAAGTCACTTTCGTACCAGACATCTCGCTTTTCTAAGTCTGTCCAAATTTGCTCTGCCAATTGTTTTGCTTTATCGCTAAAGTTATGCTCTCGTACTTCCATAGTAATATTGATTGTGGAGAGAATATTTTGGATTGGCAAATCATGTTTGACTTTTTTAAGATGTTCTTCGCATAGATGAGCAATTTTTTTAAGTTCTGTATTATTAACAATAGATAAGTGGTTTGACATTTGATTGATAATCACTTGTCTTGTCCGCGGTTTATAGTAATTACAAATATATTCAAATTCCCCAAAGCTCATGTCAATCTGGTGGAGCAGAAATTCCATGGTTTCATAGCTGGGAACGGATTGGTTGCTTTCAAACTTGGAAAGATTGGAGCGAGAAATCCAATCTCCGCAAATCTCTTGCTGGGTGATTCCCTTTGCTTTTCGAATCGTCTTGTAAACTGTGCCAATATCCCAACGCATAGGCGACTCCTTGTGTTAAATATTAAATGTGAAAATAGTGGGCATTTTGTGAATGCCTTTTCATCATATTATATCATATAGATGAAAGGAGAAAAAGTGATGAAGAAAAAATATCTTTTTTATTTGTTCTTTGCAATAATGGTAGCTGTATCTTTAGCTCCATGGCTTCCGACCGAGTTAATGTAAGGATATTTATATTTGTGAAAAGAATAGAGGTGAAACCAATGTACTATATGTTGATGTAATTAGTATTGTTTTTTAAAAAGTATTTGTCTTTATAAAGAAAAAGGTATATATTATGAAAAAATTATATAAAATTTTCCTTACGATTGCAGCAGCTTTTATGATCGGTGCAACAGTTATACCGTCCTCAACTTCTGTTATTTATGCGAATAGTGTTGATGGTATTGCTACTAGAACTGATACTGTTAGTGATGAGGAAAAACACTTAACAGATGTTATTCAGTATATTTTAGATAATGCTGTTGTTTATGGTCAAGATGGATTAGTAAAGAATATAGATTTTAATGCAATTTATGAGAAATATGGTTATAGTGATGAATTAGCTCATGTTGAAAAAATTGTGAATGATGATTTGAGTGTGAAATCTAGTATAACTTTTCGTGCTAATATAGGGCATTGTGCGGTTGTAGCTATTCAAGATACATTAGGAGTTTCTGCGGTTTCATCTTTATTGAGTGGAGGAATTGTGGGATTACTACAACGTAAAGCAGCAGCAGAAATAGCTAAATTAATTTTGAAAGTTGGTTTAAAGAACGTGGCGCCAGCAGCGGCAGCAGCGTCATTAATATGGAGTTTTGGTCGTTGTATGTGGTTCTAAAGTATGAAAAGATTTTGTTATAGTCTCATTATTGTTGCTATTTTCATTTTAGCTAGAATATTATGGTTTCAAGTAAGTTATGGTAATCCTATGTATGATTTAATCGGAACTTTCTTAATTAGTATTTTAGTTTTTATTGCATCTTACTTAAGTCTAAAGAAGTATGTTGATTGAAAGAGTTAGAAAAAGAACTTTTTCAGAAAATTTCCTATAATTTCCCATTCATGTTATACTAAATGAGATGATTTTTCATTCGTCCGAGGGTCGGACGACTTGCCTTAAAACAGGTTTGCTTTGTCCGAGGGTCGGACGGCTTGCCTTGAAACAGGTTTGCTTCGTCCGAGGGTCAGACGGCTTGCCTTGAAACAGGTTTGCTTCGTCCGAGGGTCAGACGGCTTGCCTTGAAACAGGTTTGCTTCGTCCGAGGGTCAGACGGTTTGCCTTGAAACAAGTTTGCTTCGTCCGAGCCTCGGACAGGATAAAGAAAAGTCATTCATCTTATCTGAGGGTCAGATAAGAAAAAATATTTTTTAATAAGGAAAGGATTTTATGCCAAAAGGAAAGTTAGTTAATGTTCAGGTGAGCAGTCTCCGCCATGCGGAATTCACGCAGTTTATCACTCGATTTTTAGATGATGTGGAGAAAGAAGGGTTAGACTTCAAAAATGAAGAAGTGTTGACCGTTTTGATGAAAAAAATAAAGGCAGCCTTGCCGGCTTATCAAGCCTCTCTCGGTCAGATTCGGGCGAGTGAAAAGTCAGCTTCGATTAGTGCGGCTGATGAATTACGTGACACTGATTTGCAAGCTCTTCGCGATGCAATTAAGCCTTATCGGGCAGCCAAGCGTGAGGAAGAAAAAGCTGCTTATGAAAGTTTGAAACGCCTGTTTGAGCAGTACAAGGGTGCACATAGCAAGCATTACGAGGAAGAAACTGCCCTCGTTGTCAGCTTGCTGGACAAGCTAAAAACAGCCCCTTACAAAGATCAGTTGGATACGTTAGCGATTGGGAAATTTGTTGACAATCTGACGGAAAGCCACACTGCCTTTGAGCAACTCTTTGCTTCACGCTCACAAGAGAAGTTGCAAAAAGTGAGCTATGATGTCAAGCGATTGCGCAAAGAAGTGGCGACGCCTTACCAACAGTTGGCGGACTATGTGGTGATTTTGCACCAAGTCAAAGACGATGGCTTTTATGCGACCTTCCTTTCCGTGCTCAATAACAGCCGCAAGCACTATGCGGATGTCCTTGCCCGTCGCAAGGGCAAAGAGCCTAAAGCAGAAGCAGGAAAAGTAGCAGAAATCAACTAACATTTCTCCTTCATCTTACTTGAAGTTTGTCTGTCAGAGTGGTAGGATAAAGACGAAGAAGAGGAACGAGCAGAAAATTAGAAAGTGTGATGGGATGATAAGATTTCATTTTAATAACGAATTTTGGTTTCGGTGGCGGTTTTATCTGTTGAGCATGATGATATTCTTTTCCTTGGTTGTTGAACCTTATCCGAAATTGAACGTGTTCAATGTGATTTATTTTGCTGTGTTGGGAACATTTTTGCTCTTGCAGATTTTTGTGCCAGAGTGTTCGCATAAGCGATCCTATCCAGTAGGCAGCTATCACTTTAACTGGGAATTTTATAATGACATTTCCTTGTATCTGATGATTTATTTTTCGTACTCCTTCTACTCTGGTCCGAGAAGCAGCCACGATGTGTTGTACTGGATTTTTCTGGTAGCAGATATTCTGATTATTTTCAGTTTTCTTATCAAAAAAGAAAAAGAAGAGAAGAGTGAAGAATAAGATTGCGGTAGCTTCAGTTTTCTATTTCATTCTACAGACATCTATTAAACACCTCCAGAAAATGGGGGTGTTTTGTTTTCTTTAGCTTTCTTTTAAGGATTTGCCCGTAAACTACGTGGATAAATGATACGAAGGAGAGCAATCGCATGGCTAAAAAAACATTTAAAGATAAATTTCAACGGATAGAAACTAAGTACGTCATCTCAAAGGAAACGTTGGCAGATTTGCTACAGGAGTTTGAAGCGTATATGGCAGAAGATGAGCATGCCTATTCAACGATTGGCAACCTCTACTATGATACGTCAACCTATCAGATGATTCGGGAGTCTTTGGAGAAGCCTTATTTCAAGGAAAAATTGCGCGTGCGCACCTATGATGCTAGCCCTCAGGCGGATAGTCAAGTTTTTTTGGAAATCAAGAAAAAAGTGTGTAATGGCAAAGGTAGCAATTCTGGTGGACGGTGATGATAGACAAAAGAGGCTGGGAGAACCCAACCTCTTTCGTTTGACCCTTACTTAGTCGTCAAGGTGTGCAAGATAAACAGACAATGTTAAAATTGCTAACCATTGCGACACAAGCAAAGCTACAAAAAATATTAGATACATTAAATTAACCAATGTTGGCATGCTTTTAACAAAAAGTAAAGCAATAAAAGGGGAACAAATTGACCAAATAACTTGAATAGTGATGATTCTTTTTTTCATGTTTAATAGCTTCGATCTCCATGATAATATAATGGACTGTAGTAATTTGATGTGTTGGCAACTCCGACATTAAAGCTACCGGTTTGACCAATGCCAATTCCACCTCCGACTGAAACAGTAGTTGTTGTATTTCTATATAAATGACCGTTTAAAGTAAAGTGTATTCTATTAGCATCGGGTAAAGCATATTGGAAATTTCCTTGGAATATTAAACTTCCAGAATGATAGCCTGCATAAACAATTCGTTTTATTCCTCTAAACCAACCGCTTTTACTAACTTCACAATAGAAATATACATGTCCTGCATTACTTGGAATATAAGAAATTAACGTATCATCTTGATATGTAGCACCACGCAACATTACATATGAAGTTTCTTCATTTAGCTGAGCATTTCTAGCTTGAGAAGTGCTCTGGTTTGGGAATAAAGCACGTTCAGCTTCTGCAAAACTAACGCCTGTATTACTAACATAATTAGCTAAGATTTCATCTTTAGTAACTGTTACAACATCAAAATCTTTAACAGCAGTTTCATCGGCTTTTACAGTCGTTCCAATGCCAAAGACTAGAACTAAGAAACTTAAAAAGCTAATAAACATTAAACCTAAACGTCTCATGGAATGCCTCCTTTTATAAAATCAAAATTGATAAAACTACAGCTCTAATTATAAATCCTCCTTTCTAACGAACTGCTTAAAGAATTCCCCTTTTTCACTTTCAATATATCATAAAACTTTAAAAAAAACAAGTCTATTTTTGAAGGAAAATTTATGATATAATAAAGTTGATAACGTTAAAAAAACTAGAGCGAAACAACTCTAGTTTTTTGCATGCTCAGCCTAAAATCTCTAGAATCTCTGTCAAATTATCAACAGTCCAATCTGGAGTTTCTGCTGGATTCGTTATGTGGTTCAAGTGGCTAAATCCCTGTCGGATCCAAATGGTTTGCATTCCAAGTTGTTTAGCCGGAAGAATATCATTGTCCAAACGGTCGCCAATCATCACAGCGTGTTCAGCCAAACAGTTCGCTTGTTGGAGAGCCAGCTTAAAAATGGCTAGATTAGGTTTTGCCAGGCCAACATCGGCAGAAGAAATAATGAGATCTATGTAAGAATCAATACCAAAGTTTCTCAATCTTGCTTGCAAGTTCGGTAACTGGTTGGCAATAATCTCAATCTTGTAGTGTTGGTGGAGAGTTTTCAGCACTTGCTTGCAGTCAGGATACAGCACCTCTAAATCAGACCTCCAAGACGGACGCTTCAGACCATAATCGTTCAGAGCCTCCGCATCGCCTTTTTTATTTTCCTTAAAATAGTGGTTCATAGTTTGATAAAATGCTGCATAAGAAATATTAGTATCAGCAAGAGCCTGTTTAATCCGATCTTAGTAGGCTTTTTCTTCGTTTACCAAAGTTGAGCCAATATCAAAGAATAACCAATGAATCTGTTTCATGCGAAACCTCTAATAAAGATTGATGTCTCCACTGACAGCTTGGATAGTAAGAAAATCTGTAGAAGTCGTTGCTTGGTGGTGGATTGTGTTGCCAACGATTTGGTGGCTCGGCTGGAGCTGATCAGAAATAGAAATATCTCCATGTACCGTTTCAATATCATAGCTAAAATCATGGTGCAACAAATGAAGCGAAATATCTCCGCTAGTTGTTTGAATGAAAGTCTTACCAGCAATTTCTAAAGAATGCGTGTCGAGATCCCCTGACACAAGAGACAGCTTACAATCCGTCAATTTGGCATGTGCCAGATGGATATCGCCACTGATAAGGGTAACATCGGTTTGTTGCAAATGGCAATGCCGCATAGTCAGATCGCCACTTGAAAGCTCAATCGTTCCTTTTTGTGTTTGAAGATGAGATACAGCTACATCACCAGAAGTTGCTTGAAGTGAGAATGATTGAAGAATCTTGCCATTCGGGATTTGAATGCAAATGGGATGATTATCCAAACCGTTTTTCATGACATTAATAATCCAGTCCAAACCACTATAATGCGTGTTGCCTTTTTCTGTAATGTACCACTTCTCGTTTTGAACAGTAGAAATGATTTGATTGTTGCCTTTTCCATTATAGTATTTGATGTGGAAAAAATCATCAGGTGAAGGCTCAATCAGAATATCTTGCGTGGTGACATCAATATGCAATTCAGAGATTGTTGCATAGTCTTCAAAGATATAAGCATTGTCGGTATATGATTGGTGATTGTGTGCAGATGACTGGTGTTGAGGACGAGTTGACGTTTCTTCTGCTTGATTTGATGAAAGTGAGCGAATAATCTCTTCTGCTGCGTCTTTGGGATCTCCCAACTCCTCAATGACTTGTGCTTCATTTTCAGGTCCGGCTTCTTCAAAGTATTCCGTAAAATAATCCATTGCTTCTTTATAGTCTGCCTCAGGTAATGTTTTTAAGTATTTCTCTAATGCGGCTAAATAATCAGTTCTTGTCATGACGAACGCTCCCTTCTATAATACCGTTGACTGTCGCTGTATACACTTTCCACTCCTCCTTAAGGGTACTTAATTGCTTTCGTCCCTCTGGAGTAAGGGAGTAATACTTCCGTTTTCGACCTTGATATTCTTGCGAGTAAGTTGTTAAGTAACGATTCTTTTCTAACTTTTTTAAAATAGGATATAAGGTTGATTCCTTGATATTGGCAATCAATTTAATCGTTTGGCTAATCTCATAGCCATAGGAATCTTCACTTTCCAAAATCGCTAGAATGAGAAATTCAATTAGGGTAGAAGATGTTGGAAAATACATGAGTCACCTCCTATGTATAATATTTTTATATATAATTTTTCTATACATAGTATAGTGCTTTTCACTTTCAAAGTCAAGAAAATATATAAAATTTTTATATATTTTTAAAATGTAAGTCTAAAACTATTTTCTTTTCTAGTTTTTTGAGACAGCACATCTGTGATTTCCCTAGGTTTGTTGTAAATAAACCTTAATTCTAGCTTAATTCCTCAATTAAAGAATGTTTTGTATTGAAAAATAGCGTTAGAAAATGGTAAAATATACTAAGTCTTATCTAGAAGTAAGACAAAAGTGATGAATATGATGAAAAAACATAAAATAATTTTTAAATTTCTTGGACAGACGCTGCTTTATTTTGTGATATTTCTAGCGTTGCTTTATTTCTTTAATTATCTTGGTCAAGGCCAAGGTGGTTTTATCTATAATGAATTTTAGGAGCAGACTGTGACCAATTCAGTAATTAACGACATGATTGAAACGATTGAGCGCTTTGCTCAGTCTCAACCAGATTTTCCAGTTTACAATGTTCTCGGAGAAGTTCATACTTATCATGATTTGAAAGTGGACTCGGATTCGCTCGCTGCAAAGATTGACAGCCTTGCGCTTCCTGAAAAGTCACCAGTGGTAGTGTTTGGTGGGCAAGAATACGATATGCTGGCAACCTTTGTAGCTTTGACGAAGTCAGGGCATGCTTATATTCCGATTGATAGTCATTCAGCTCTGGAGCGCGTGACAGCGATTGTGGAAGTGGCACAGCCTAGTCTCATCATTGCAATCAATGACTTTCCGCTGAAAGATGTGAACATACCAATTCTTGACTTGGCAGCAGTTCAAACTGCTTTTGCAGCCAAACATCCTTACGAAATTACACACCCTGTTAAAGGTGATGATAATTACTATATCATTTTCACTTCGGGAACGACTGGAAAGCCAAAGGGTGTGCAAATATCGCACGGTAATTTGCTCAGTTTTACCAACTGGATGATTACAGATAAGGAATTTGCGACTCCAGCTCGTCCGCAAATGTTGGCGCAGCCGCCTTATTCTTTTGACTTATCGGTTATGTATTGGGCGCCAACTTTGGCACTTGGAGGGACACTTTTTGCGGTTCCGTCTGCCATTACGCAAGATTTCAAGCAGCTGTTTGAGACTATTTTGAACTTGCCAATCGCTATTTGGACATCCACACCGTCTTTTGCAGATATGGCGATGCTGTCTGAAGATTTTAATGCTGAAAAAATGCCAGGCATTACACATTTCTACTTTGACGGAGAAGAATTGACGGTTAAAACAGCTCAAAAATTGCGCAACCGTTTTCCAAATGCACGTATTATCAATGCTTACGGTCCGACAGAAGCAACTGTGGCTCTATCTGCTGTTGCTATAACGGATGATATGCTGACAAATATGAAACGCTTGCCGATTGGCTATACCAAAGCGGATTCTCCAACTTTTGTGATTGATGAAGACGGAAACAAATTGCCGAATGGTGAGCAAGGAGAAATCATTGTATCTGGACCAGCTGTATCAAAAGGCTATATGAACAATCCAGAGAAAACAGCCGAAGCATTTTTTGAGTTTGAAGGGTTACCAGCTTATCATACAGGTGATGTTGGTACTATGACAGATGAAGGTTTGCTGCTTTATGGCGGTCGTATGGATTTCCAAATCAAGTTCAACGGTTTTCGTATTGAACTAGAAGATGTTTCCCAAAACCTGAATAAGTCTAAATACATTGATTCAGCTGTGGCTGTACCGCGTTACAATAAAGACCATAAAGTACAAAACCTTCTAGCCTATGTCATCTTGAAGGACGGGATTAAGGAACAATTTGAACGTGAGATTGACATCACTAAAGCTATCAAGGAAGATTTGCAAGATATTATGATGTCTTATATGATGCCTTCAAAATTCCTTTATCGGGATTCCTTGCCATTAACACCAAATGGTAAGATTGATATTAAAGGTTTGATTAGCGAGGTCAATAACCGATGATGGATTTCATAAGACAGCTTCCTCACTTGGAACCGTACGGGGATCCGCAGTATTTTGTTTATATCATTTTAGCCGTTTTGCCAATCTTTGTTGGTTTATTCTTCAAAAAAAGATTTCCCATTTACGAAGCTCTGGTCAGCTTTGCTTTTATCATTTTTATGCTGACTGGACCAAAGTTAACGCAAATTTATGCGCTACTGTTTTACGTTATTTGGCAGATGATTTGGGTTTGGTCTTATAAAATTTATCGAAAAACGGGAGATAGCAAATGGATTTTCTATTTGCACATTGCTTTGTCTATCCTACCGCTTTTCTTTGTAAAGGTAACGCCAGCTATTTATGGTCATCAATCACTCTTGGGCTTTTTAGGAATTTCCTACTTAACTTTCCGTTCAGTAGGAATGATTATTGAGCTGCGGGATGGTGTTCTAAAAGACTTTAGCTTATGGGAATTTCTATATTTCATGCTCTTTATGCCAACTTTTTCAAGTGGGCCGATTGATCGTTTTAAACGGTTCAATCAAGATTATGAAAATATCCCTGAGCGTGATGAACTGCTAGATATGTTGGAGCAATCCGTTCAATACATAATGCTTGGTTTCTTATACAAGTTTATTCTGGCACATATTTTAGGCTCAATGATTTTGCCTCCTCTCAAGCAATATGCAGTGCAAATGGGTGGTATCTTCAACCTGCCAACTCTAGGAGTGATGTATGTATTTGGATTGGATTTATTTTTTGACTTTGCGGGTTATTCCATGTTTGCCCTCGCTATTTCCAATCTAATGGGCATTAAAAGTCCGATTAACTTTAACAAACCATTTATCTCTCATGATTTGAAAGAGTTTTGGAATCGTTGGCATATGAGCCTATCATTCTGGTTTCGTGATTTTGTATTTATGCGGCTGGTCACAGTACTTATCCGAAATAAAATCTTTAAAAATCGGAACACAACTTCAAGTGTAGCTTATATCATCAACATGCTAGTCATGGGCTTTTGGCACGGGGTTACTTGGTATTACATTGCTTATGGACTTTTTCATGGTCTAGGACTCGTTATCAATGATGCTTGGGTGCGAAAGAAGAAGACCATCAATAAAGAGCGGAAAAAGAAGAATTTGCCACCATTACCAGATAACAAATGGACACAAGCAGTGGGGATGTTTATCACTTTTAATGTTGTAATGTTTTCATTCTTAATCTTCTCAGGATTTTTGAATGACTTATGGTTTAAAAAATAAAAAAGGAGTTCTCTAATGGACGTAAAAGCAGAAGTATTAGAAATTATTGATGATTTATTTATGGAAGATGTATCAGACATGATGGACGAAGATTTGTTTGATGCAGGAGTTCTGGACAGTATGGGAACGGTTGAATTGATTGTTGAATTAGAAAACCGTTTTGACATTCATGTTCCCGTCTCAGAATTTGGTCGTGATGATTGGAATACTGCTAATAAAATTATTGAAGGCGTAACGGAGCTTCGTAATGCTTAAACGATTGTGGCTCATTTTAGGCCCAGTTTTCTGCGCCCTTTTGATGGTGGTGGCTTTACTATTTTTCTACCCAACCAAGCAACAACATGATTACCAAGCTGAAAAGCGCTCGGCTGTTACTTTGACGGCGGGAAGTTTCAAGGGAAGAACGCAAAAAGTACGTGCTTTGACAGATAAGAAGCACCGCTTTGTTCCTTACTTTGGTTCAAGTGAATGGTTGCGCTTTGACAGCATGCATCCTGCGGTTTTGTCAGAAAAATATAAGCGTAATTATCGTCCGTATTTTTTAGGACAACGAGGAGCCGCATCTCTTACGCAATATTTTGGCATGCAGCAAATGCTTCCGCAGTTAAAAAATAAGCCAGCTGTCTATGTTGTCTCTCCTCAATGGTTTACTAAAAAAGGCTACAGTCCAGCAGCATTTCAACAATATTTCAATAGTGACCAATTGACTAGTTTCTTGCGCCAGCAAGAAGGAGACATTGATGCTCAATATGCGGCGAAGCGCCTCCTGCAACTGTATCCTACGGTGGCTATGAAAGACAATGTAAAAAAAATAGCTAATCATCAGAAACTGTCAAACTTTGACAAACAGTACGTCCGTCTTATCAGCCGTTTAAATAAACGTGAGGATGCCCTTTTCAATTCTCTTTTTGCCGAACGTAATGAGAATTATGAAAAATTGGTACAACCTCAAATTAAGCGTTTGCCAGATAAATTTTCTTATCAGGATTTGGAAGAATTTGCGACAAAAGATGCTCAAAGAAACACGACTAATAATGATTTAGGAATTGATAATAAATTTTATAAGCATCGCTTGCGGAAACGTATTAAAAAGTTTAAAGGAAAGCAAGCAAAGTTTTCTTATACCAAGTCTCCCGAGTATAACGATTTACAACTTGTTTTGAAGCAATTTGCCAAGTCAAAAACGAATCCAATTTTTGTTATTCCTCCTGTCAATGCGAAGTGGATGGCCTATACTGGTTTGAGTCAAGAAAAGTATCAACAAGCGGTGAAGAAAATTCGTTATCAGTTGGAAAGTCAAGGTTTTACCAATATCGCGGACTTTTCAAACGATGGTGGGAAGCCCTACTTTATGCAAGATACCATTCACATGGGCTGGCTTGGCTGGTTGGCGTTTGATAAGGCTGTCAATCCTTTTATTTCCAATCCCAAGCCTGCTCCGACTTACCAGATGAATGATCGATTCTTCAGCAAAGAATGGGCAGATTATGACGGAGCAATTGAGAATTTTAAATAAGAAAAATAAAACACGAACACAAATTAACTAGTTAGTTGCTAGTTTGCTTGTCCGTGTTTTTTTATATGGGGAACTAGAGAATTTTATGAATCTGTCAGCTTTTCTATTGTATTTTGGAAAGATAGCTGTTAATCTAAAACATATTGCTTTATTGCTTGAGCGACACCATGATTATTATTGGTGTGGGTAACGGCTGCAGCTTGCTCTTTGACTGCTTTAGGAGCATTTCCCATAGCCACTCCTAATCCGGCTAATTTCAGCATGGGGAGGTCGTTGAAATTATCACCAATTGCCATGACTTGCTGGAGAGGAATTTGGTAAAAATGAGCAATCTCTTGAAGAGCATTTTCCTTAGAAACCTGTTTAGCTGTAACTTCTAGATAATTCTCTTTGGAAAGATAAAAGGCTGTTTTAGGAAAATTTGTGTTTTGCAGAGAGTCGTGAAGATTTTGGATGGTGATCGCTTCACCTATCAGAAGAAGTTTGTGAATAGAAGTCCGCCCTTCTACAACAGAAACTAGAGATTGAAGGATAGGATTTTCACCGGTAATATCTGCTTCTTCCTGAACCCATTTGTCAATCTGTTCAGCAAACCAATCCTTTCCTGAATAGAGATTAATAGCTACAGCTGGAAACTTCTCTTGGACGAGCTTTAGCAGACAACGAACTTCTTTTTTATCCAAAGCGTGTTCCATTAAAATATCATAATTCTGAGGATTTCCTTTGATGACAAGAGCGCCATTGTAGCAAGCCAATGGAGTGTCAATGAGACCAAGTTGCTGTGCGATTGGCTCCATGCCAAGTGGTGAACGCGCAGATGCCAACACAAAAGGGATTCCTTTTTCCTGCAAAAGAGGAAGCTGTGTTTTTAGCTGATAATCAACTTGGTGTTGGTCATTTAAAATGGTACCGTCAATATCGCTTATGACAAGGCGGATAGGTCGTTTGTTCATAAAATTTCTTCCTTATAAGCATGATATCATTGTGGGGTGATAATCAGAATGTTCATTTTTCTTCTTTGTTATTATTTTAACACAAAAAAGAATTTTTGAAAGCGGTTTAGCTGTTTTCTATTAAGACAAATTTAAGCAAAACAAGGTATATTATAACTAATCCTAAAAAACTTTTTTCATCATAATCTCCTAAACAAAAAAGCAGTCTTTCTAGATTGCTTTTTTGTATGGAATTCATGTTATAATGAAATTATGTTATCAAAAGAATTTAAACATATCATGCAGACAGATACAGTCGCAACGGCTAAGTCCTTGTTAGGTATGCAATTGTGCTTAGACGGACAAGTGTTGGGACGAATTGTTGAGACAGAAGCCTATTTGGGAGCTAAAGATAGTGCTTGTCATAGTGCGCATGGCAGACGAACACCAAAAAACGAGTCTATGTACTTATCTGCTGGACACTGGTATGTCTATCAAATCTACGGGCATCAAATGTTGAATCTAGTCACAAGAGCTGAGAATGTCGCAGAAGCTGTCTTGATTCGAGCCTTGGAATTACCAGACGGTACATTGCTTGCCAACGGCCCAGGAAAATTAACCAAATTTGCAGGGATTAGCAAGGAATTTGATGGTCAAGATTTGACCACTTCAAGGTTGCAATTGGTAGAAAATGCTGTCCCGTTTCAAATTGGCTCGCGCTCTCGAATTGGCGTGACCTGTACAGATGAATGGCGAGCTGCGCCTCTAGGCTTTTATGTTATGGGCAATCAGCATGTTTCTAAAATTTCGAAGGTAGGTTTATTGCCAGATGCTAAGACATGGAAAATAGATAATTAAAAAAACAGAGTGGAGAAAAGAGTCCAACAACTGAAAAAGGTTCACTCTCCATTCTGTTTTTGATTTTTATAA
Organism: Streptococcus anginosus subsp. whileyi MAS624; assembly: GCF_000478925.1. Classification (NCBI taxonomy): domain Bacteria; kingdom Bacillati; phylum Bacillota; class Bacilli; order Lactobacillales; family Streptococcaceae; genus Streptococcus; species Streptococcus anginosus. The sequence goes on from NZ_AP013072.1 coordinate 177,620, forward strand.
AATTTTATCAGATTTCTCTACATAAAAGAGGGCAATAATCATAATGATTGTAAGAATGAGCAAGACACATATAGCAGGTAGCCAAGAATGGAAGAAATCGGCACTATAACCAAATAGAGCTGGTCCAAAAGCAGCTAGTAAATAACCACCTGTTTGTGCTAAGCCAGATAGCTGAGCAGTTTGTTCAGGGCTACTCGTTTTTGTTGAAAAAGTAACCATAAGATATGGGAAAAGAGCACTCACAGCTGACCCAATGAGGATATTGGCAATGAGCCAATAAAAGAAATCATTCGTTTGAATTAAGAGCATGCTAATACCAAGGACACCCGCAGCAGAGATAATTGCTAACATTATCATACGATGACGAGGAGACAGCCGTGTTGTCAAGCTAGGAATGGTCATTGAAAAAGGTAGACTAATCAAGTTAAAGACAGAGGCTAAAACTCCAGCAGAAGCATTTGAAATGCCGGCTTGTGTTGCCATAGTTGGTAGCCAGGTTAGGCAAGTATAAAAAAGCAATGATTGCAAGCCACCAAAAATAATAATAGCCCAAACTTTTTTATTTTTCCAGATAGAGTTACCTTGTTGCTCTTTATTTTTGTTCACTAAGAAATGGTTATAAGATGTATTTGGCAGCCAAATCAAAAATGCTAAAAGACAAACCATTGTCAAAAAAAGGACAAGACCTTGCCATGAAGTTGCTTTTGTTATCGGCACTGCAATAGAAGAAGCAATAGTGGTTGATAACCCCATAGAGGTTACATACATGGTTGTCAAGAGCCCAATCCGATGGGGTTGATTGGCTTGGATGACACTTGGAAGTAAAACATTAAGTACTGCAATGGAAACTCCAATGAGAATCGTCCCCACGTAAAGAAGTGGTAGATTAAAAATCCGAATGAAGGATCCAATGGTAAGCAGAGAAAGGACGAGAGTGAAAAGCCGTTCGAGCCCAATTTTGCTCGCTAAACGCGCCGAAAATGAAGAACAGAGAGCAAACATAATCAAGGGCAAACTGGTCAAAAGTCCAAGTGAGCTTACTGAAACATGAAGTCCACTAGCAATGTCCGTCAAGACAGTTGGAAGCGTTGTAAAAGGCGTCCGCAAAGCGACACCCACCATGATAATTCCTGGTAATAAAAAGATAGAATGTTGTTTTTTCATAAATTCTCCTAGAAAGGTTCTTAAAAAATTATACCATAGAGATAGCCAAAATTATAGTCCTATATTAGTGCATTAGCTCAAGATAGTAGGCTGTAATAGTGGCCTCGCCGATTTTATTTCGTTGTCCCAACCACCAAGTAACTGTTTCAATAAAAGTTGTCGTGACATAATTTTTTAAAAATGGTTCTGGTAGCTCAGACTTTTGTGCCAATAGCTTTTCACGAATGAGAGGAAAAAGATAATGCTCTAGTTCTAATTTTAAACGATTGGTAAAATAGATATTTTTTGATAATAATAAAGTGGCTATTTTATCTTGGTTTTTCCTGAAATGGTAAAAAATATGAGCTGTTGCGTCAAAAAGTTCGCTTGCTTGGTAGCGCTCAACAAACGTATGCTGGAACAAATCTTGGCACATTTCTTCAAGTAGTGCTTCTTTTGTCTCAAAATGAGCATAGAAAGTCGACCGACCGACATCTGCAAGGTCAATGATTTCTTGAACTGTGAGGGATTCATAACTTTTTTGATTCAAAAGAGTGAGAAAAGCCTGATAAATGGCTGCGCGTGATTTTTTAACTCGTCTATCCATCGTTTCCGAACAAATCTCCTTAAATGTACACTATCAAACGAAGCATTAGATTTGTTTCTTGTTTCCTCTGTTAAAATAGTAGATAATATAATTGAACAAAGTGTTTTGTTTTGAATACATTATACAATAAATAAAATCAAATCTCAATGTGCGATTAGAAGGAGACAATAATGAAATCAAGTAAAAATGTCTGGATTGCATTTCTGTTAAATTCTTCGTTTGCGATTATTGAATTTATCTTTGGAGCTCTATTTAACTCTAGTGCTGTACTGGCAGATGCGGTACATGATACAGGAGATGCCTTAGCGATTGGCTTGTCGGCGTTTTTTGAAAAGATTTCCAATAGACGAGATGATAGAAACTATACATTAGGCTATAAACGGTATAGTTTGCTGGGAGCTATGTTGACTTCTACCATTTTGATAGTGGGTTCTATTCTCATTCTGGTTGAAAATGTTCCCAAGCTGTTTGCGCCTGAACGGGTAAATTACGACGGTATGCTTACCTTGGGAATTTTTGCAATTGTAATCAACCTTGCAGCCAGCAGAGTGGTTAGCCATGGACATACACACAATGAATCCATTCTGAGTCTGCATTTCTTAGAAGATATTTTAGGCTGGTTGGCTGTGATCTTTGTATCCTTTATTCTTCGTTTTACAAACTGGTATTTCCTTGACCCATTGCTTTCACTCATCATTTCAACCTTTATCTTGAGTAAAGCACTACCAAAGTTTTGGGAAAATGTTCAAATCTTTCTTGATCACGTACCGAGCGATGTAAATCTGAATGACCTTTATGCAGAAATTCAAACAATCGAGAATATCCAAACAGTCACTCAGCTAAATGTTTGGACAACCGATGGACTAGAAAAATTTGCGATGATTCATATTTGCATGAAACATCCCGAACAACAAGCAGAAACTCAGCAGCTCATTCGCCAACATCTCAAAATGTATGGAATTACAAAAGTCACCATTCAGACAGACGAAAGTTTAGATGAGCACGAAGAATGCTGTATTGGTGAGCAACAGTGAGGGGTAAAGAGTTTAAGACAGATGTTTTAAACTCTTTATTTGTATGTTTTCTTTTTTATGATTGTTGAAAATCTTTTATAAATTCTTGTGATTCCTGAAAAATATAGATTTGTGTTATTTTAGGATATAAGGAAGAATTGTTAGAATGTATTAAAGAAGGACAAATCTTTGATATAATAAGCTTATCAAAAAGTATAGGAAATGATTAACATGAAATATATCATCTTTACAATTATGTCAACTTTGATGTTAAGTGTCTCTCGATTACTTCTAGCACATATTTCACAATCAAATCTATTTTTAATAGCCCCTATATAGTGGGTAAAATCCTATGCAAGAATATTCAAATTTTGTGATGAACTATTAGCGACATCTACATTTCTATTTAGTAGCTACATCATTTTTTTCATTTTGCACAGTAGTAGAGAAGAAAATTATTTTATTATTTCGATTATTATTGTTAGTTTAATTTATTGTATTATAGCTTGGGTTGGTATTGTGTTAATTATTGGAAATATTGTTTATCCCGTTAATGGCATTATCCCTCTTAAAAAATCAGAACTATCCACAGCTACATTACAAATTTATTCGCGATTACATTTATCAGATTTAGCTTTGGGAATACTAACGATTTCTTTATCTTGCTTAAGTCTAAATTTATATGTCAAATTAGGCGGTTATGTTGTTGGAATAATGCAGATATTGTTTACTTACTACAGTAAGCGACTGAACTATAACGCCTACCTTTTTACAGTCATAGCTTGGAATATATGGATAATTGTGTTTCAAATAATTAATCAATAGAACATTAATTTATAAGGGAAACGAAGCTTTATTTTTGGAAAAATGAAAACTTATCTGACTAATATCTAATCAGCTGAAAATTAGTTAAAATGCTATTTTTTTAAATAAAAAAGCCTCTGAAACGTTGATTCCATAGGCTTTTCTGATCTCAATTATTTAACTTCTGTAAGGAATACTTAAAATCTATTTTAGTTGTGACAAACCTTATTAAATCAAGGTTTATAAGCTATTGATTTGGATAAAACTGTCAGAGGTTGCCAAAAAGGTTGCCATGAATTTCATGAGGTTAGCTCCGCAATTTTATTTAAATAAATATCTACCGCTTGTGTTTGATTTTTAGGGGCAAGCTCGGCATATATGTCCATAGTAGTCTTGATAGACTTATGTCCCATACGAACCTGTAACTCTTTCCAATTCATACCAGCATTTAACATCATAGAAGCGTGTGTATGACGGAATAAGTGAAAACCATAGTCAGGTAGACCAACTTCCTGTAATCGTCTTTTGAGTGTCGCACGTTCATTCCTATCGCACATATAGTTTCCGTAAATAGTTGGGAAAATCAACTTACTTTTTGAAAGACCGTTCTTCTTGAAATAAAGATTCATTTCATCATGGAAGTTTTGAAGTTGCTCAATAATTTGGTACGGAACAGCTATTTTTCTATTGCCCGAATCAGATTTAGGAGTATTTTTACAAACAACCTTTCCTTTTAATCCTAACTTAGGTTTCGCATTTTTCCAAACAAGAGTTTTAGTGACTAATATTTCAGAACTTTCAAAATCAAGGTCATAGATAGTCAAAGCTAATAGCTCATTGATTCTCATTCCTGAAGCAAGTAGACTGTCGCAGATAACTTTAAATCGCCGATTAGCCCTAGTATTAGGTAAAGTATCAACGAAATTTAGCCAGATAGTTAAATCTTCATCATGAAGAACCATAATGCGTTTTTGATTGCTTTTAGGTTTTGGGGGAATTTTGATAGATTGAGCAGGATTATGCTTTAATTCAAAGTGTGTTATTCCAAAATCAAAAATATCACTTAATTTATGGGCAATAGCTCCAAAATCTTTAGCACAGCCTTTTTCAGCTCTTTTTATTCCAGAATCTACAGATTCTTTTGATTTTGTTGCAAGCTCATTAACCCAGTTTTGAATATCAGACGAAGTAACTTTATCAGGCTGATATTGCCCAAATTGGGGGAGGATATAGGTATCTAGATAGTTCCTCACTCGGTTTAGAGTGTTATCTGAGCTGACCCAAGTCTCGTAGTTGGAGAACCACAGTTCAGCTAAATCTGACAAGGTAGCAATGCTAAAAGTTTCTTTCCTTGTTGAACCACTTTCTTCAAAATCAATTTTAGCTTGAATAATTTTACGGTCTAAGGAGCGTAGGGTTTTAGCTGTTACGGTTGTTTTTACAGGTTTTCCAGTCTTTATATCTAAGCCTAGATAGATGCTCTTTGCTGAATAACTAATCTCGCCATTGTCCTTTACTTTCTTGAGGACGGTTTTTCCTTTATGGATAATTTTTTCTATATTCATTGCTGCTCTCTTCAATCAATCGAAGAATTGAAAAAAGCTAAAATAGATAGTATCTCACTTTCTTTTTTGATACTCCTATTTTAGCACATTTCACTTCTAGTTGTGGCTTAAAAACTCTAAAACAGTATCAATATGATAGTAAACGGTTCTAGTACCCTCAATAGGTGGTTCTAAACGTTTAAGACCTCTATTTTCCCATGACTTCAATGTATTTGGAGATATACTCAGTAAATCTAATAACTCTTTTTGAGTATAAATAATACCAGTTCTATTCTTTTCACTATTTAAATGTTTTAGTAGGTCAATAACAGTAAGAAGCATGAGTTCAATTTGCTTTAAATCAAAATTATTGCTAGACATACTATTCTCACTTTCTTTGGTAAATATAATTGAAATATGAGATAATAGCAGTAGGGGTAAGCTACTGCTTATCTCTCGCTAATCCGCAACATCACTTTTAGGCTTCTTGGCGGAATCTTTAGGAGTGATGTTGTTTTTTTGGTAAAAAATTTGAAAGGCATCTTCAAGAAAATCTTCAAAATTAAATTTCTCAAGTTCCCTACTAAATTTATTTAACCATAACCCTACGTCTGGGTTGGGGGTGTAGTTGGTCTCATACTCTTGAATGAGCCTGATGATGAAGTGATTGCGGGCTTGAGTGCCCCAGACTTTTTCAATTTTCGTTAGAAGAGGAAAGAGTCCACTACCCTTCATTAAATATGAAATGGTTGATAAAAGGTCATTGTTACGAGAGTTTAAAGATTCAAGATCTGGGAAGATGCCAGCCCCTTTAAGTAAATCACTAGTGAATTGCAACGGTTGACCAGTCTCTGCATCATGGAAACAATATTTATCAATCATTTTGTTGACAATGAGTTTACTCAAATCTTGAGGGTTATCAATATCAAGAAGTAAGGTTAGTATTTGATTGCTATAAGTTCCTTTGTAAGAAGCTTCCATACGTACCCAAGAATTGCAATACTTAGTTAAGTGCATATAGCGACCTTGATTGTCTAATTGTTCCTGATACTTGTTATAGATACGCAGCAGAGCATTTACATTCTTTTTTTGCTACCGATATACATCGTTTGCGCTTGACCATTTACTTCTTGAGCGCTGATGTTAGAAATATTTTTACGTCCCTTATGATTAGTAATGATATATCGCTTGTTTTTCAGCCCTTGATACAGGTCATTGACAGACATTGAATAATTAAAGTAATCAACAGCAAGGTCAATACGAGAAAGGCGCAAATCATAATAGTCAGTATATAGCAATTGTGCTATATTGTGGATGTCAACTGCTTCACTATAATAGTCTTGATAGGAGGCTTTATAGTGAGACAAAGCCGATGCAGAAAATTTCAGGATAATGCCCATCGTGAAATCCATCTCATGCCATGCAATGGCAAAATAATAGGGCAAATGTTGAAAGGTAAAGCCATTTGTATAGCCTGCTGGCGGGGTTTCCAGTGGAACATAATTTCCAAAGAGAACTGGGAGGGATAGCTTTTCTGCTACTGTTTCAGACAGCGATAAAGCAAATTGATACCAATTATCTGGGTATTCTCCCACAGTATCTTCTGTCGGTTTGATGACAAATGTAGCTTCATCGACACTGGTCATAATGACTGGGTTACGGTCGTTATCTTTTTGAAGATATTTTTCAATTTCATTTCTACAAATCATTTTATCTTCTTTCTATCCGCCTAAAGAGTGAAAGTTAACTGGGCGGTAAATATTGTTTTGGTTAACTATTTATTGTAATGTAGCAAAATTCCTATGCTTTTATTATTCCACAGTTTTAGGAGGTAGTCACCCTAAATAAAATGTTGTAGAATAACGTTGATATAACAACTCTTTAAGGCAATAGAGTATAGTTTCCCTAAAGTGGAATTTGCAAAGCTTTAAAAAACAAGGTCAAATGGAACGGGGGTCTTTACATGTCCCCCGTATAACAGCCAGCTAAAGCTGGCGAGACAGTAAGCCAGCGTTTCCGCCGCAAGGCTACCCCTCGGCAACTGTCTCATCAGAATAGAAATAGCGGTCTGAACGATTAACAGCTTCTCGAATCAGGTTTTCTAAAGGAAGCATGTTATAACTTGGTACAATGATGTGACGACTATCTTGCCCATCTACCTTCATGTATCCTACACCTCGAGGGTTGTTTCTCACAATATTTTCTTTTTCATCTGAGAAGAGCATTGAGACAGTTTCCTTCGAGAGTTTGCCTAGTGCAATCACTGTACCTATCGAATCCCTTGATAGACCAAGTGAACTTTTATGAGCATCTTGCTGCGAAATAATTACATAGATTCTAAAGGAACGTCCTAGCTGAATTAAGCGAGTATAGTCTTTAATTGCCTGCTCACGCTCCTTTTTGTCAAGGCTATTTTGCCACGCATTAAACTCATCAAAACAGATAACAACAAATTCTCGTGATTTATCAATTCCTTTTTGACGATTTTCTAAAATGTTCAAGCCAATTTTTAATATGTCTGATACAGAATCAAAACGCTTAAAAGTTTTGCAGTCATTTAAAAAGGCAAAGTCAGAATCAGCCTTATAGTCCGCAATAAGGAATGGGGATTTTGGGTAACTATGAGCAAAACGAGCTAAGAAAATTTTTGTCGCATAAGTTTTTCCAGAACCACTGGAACCTACCAATAGAGCATGGGGCACACGCTCCACGGGTATATCCCAAAAGAATGGAGCCCCGTAGTCATATAGGCTTGCATCAAGAAAACATTTCATGTATAGTGCCTTTCTAAATGTAGGAAAAAGACATTTGGAGATTAAGGTAATATTGATTGTTATACCGTAAAATTTTTCCAAATTGAGTGTCAAATTGCAGTCTGTGTCCTTTGTCGGACCAGCTTTCATAGGTTGTAGATTCAGCTAGGTATTTGCTAAACTGTGTTAAAAAGACTTGTTGGATATAGCTTTCTTCTTCTTCATCAACAGGCTTCTTAGATAGCATAATAGGAAAACTAACAAGGTAAGAACGATTGTCATTGCTACTTTGCAAAAATCGAATGTAGCGACTATCAAAAAGAAGTTTTTGACCTGAAACAGTGGCGCTTTCTTCAATTACCTGCTCAATATCTGCTGTGATTGCTGGGAGGTTTAACTGAAGCATCTGAGCCTGTCTCTGCTTTTCGATAGTTTCACTAATCCTAAGAGCTAAATAAAGAAATCCAGTAAATAAGATAATTAGCCATGATATAAACGACATATAACAATTCCTTTCTATGGATAAGGGGAAATACTCCCCACTATCCATTAAACAAGTTCAATAAAAGCAGACTTAGCTTTTACTGAGAGTGCAGCACGATTCCCATTGGTATATGCAGTGATAGAAACATTCTCTAGAACAATTTCGACTTTTTCATCAAACAAAGTTGCAAAGTCAGATACATTAACCATATCAGCCTTGATATTTGTTTGATTGAACCGACCGTCTGGAGTTCGTACACCGATAGTTAATTGGGTTTGACCAGTGCTGAGACCAGAAGTAAAATCTTTTACTTCCGATGCGCCGATAAGACGACCTTGTATTGTTGTTTGTGTAGCTTCCACAGGCTACCTCTTTTCTAACCGTTTTATTAAATACATCAAAAAATTCACGGCTTTTCAAATTTATTGAAGGTATGTATTAGTGTGTGATAGCTATCTCACATTATTATTGTATAAAAACTAAAAAAATATGTTTACCTAAGAAATGCTATATTTTTGATATAATCTTTTTTGTTTAAAAATTAGGAAACTGTGGAATTTTTGATGAACTCATAACCCCTTGTAAATACTGGATTATAAAGACTATTATTTAGAGATTAAAAAAACTATAATTTAGCATGATAGAGTTTAATCAAGCATCATTATTTTTTGAAAACGTTTTACCCTAAAAGCTTTCTCCCTTCTTGAAATCTCTATATTTTATGTGATAAAATAAGATACTTTAACTTTAGGAGATGTTTCTATGAAAAACAAAATTAAAATAGAAGAACGTATGTTAGTTACAGTGACTCTCAATTTGATGCACAAAATGCAAGATTTTCAAGATTTTAAGAAAGAACAAGGTATTAGCGGAGATTATGAAGCCAAAGTCGCTTATCTAGTAGAGAACTTGCACGTACATGAAAAAACGGCTGAAAATTTGTTGTCTGGAAAGGTTGTGTCTCATAATAACTATTTAGAAATTTTCCCCTCGTTTGATTCTGAATCAAATGGTGATAGGCAAACAAAATTAGAAAAATTTGCCGAAATAATCTCGAAAGAAATTGAGAACGGAGATGACAATACTGTCAAAGAGGTAAATAGGATACTTTCTGATAGGTTAGATAAGTTAGATTTAAAAAAAATAGTCAATGCGACATTTATCCAATCACTGGAAAAATCCAGTCAGTCTAGTTTAAAAAGCCTAAAAAATCCAAGCAAAAGGACAAAAACTTTGGATTATGCTTGGGTCATCTGGAATAGCTTTTTTTATGACTATATTTCTAAAAGAGATGATCAATATCAAATATTTACTAAATTTAATGTAATAGAAAAAGCAATGGACTACCTCCCTTTAATCGAAAAGATTTTTGAATCAGAAGAAAATCTAGAGGTATTTTGTCAAGTAGCTGAACGATTGGATTTGTTTAAGATAGTTGATGAATATGAGGATTGGGAGAATATGGAAAAGTTTATTAAATCGGTTCAATCACGAAATGGATTTGATAATTATATAGATATAAAATAAGCATGTAAAAAACCAAGTCGTTTTTCGACTTGGCTTATTTTATCTGTTTCAACAATATTCTGAGGGCTTTAATAGTAGGCTCTCTTTTTTCTTTTGGGAGATTTTCAATATCTTCAATGAGTTGCACAAATTCCTTGCCTTTATTCTGATTTTCAATATTGAAAAAGGTATTCACGTCAACTTCAAGTGCTTGCATGATTTTTTCAATGGTTTCTATTTTAACGTTTAACTGTTTATTTTCTAAACGGTAAATGTAATTGAAACCTAAATCAGCTTTTTCTGCTAGATATTCTTGAGTCATTCCATTCTTCAGTCTTAAATGTCTGATTTGTTTAGCAACAAACTCTCTTAAATTCATATTTTTAGTCATGATAGCACCTCTTAACTATCATACAAGTTTCTTTTAATTAAAATACCACCCATTAAAGACTGAATTTTTAAAAATAATATAATACTAAAGACTGTAAATGTGATATAATATTTATAAAACAGTCTTTTGAGACTTATTTATTTAACAAAGGAGAACATTATGTCAAATTCTAAAACTCATGGTCATGGTACTATTAAGAAGCTCCGTACTGGTGCTGTGGTATCTGTATTGGCTTTGTCGTCTGTATATGGGGTATCTACAACGGTAAGTGCGGATGAGGTAGGTACAGGTGCTAAGGAGAGTATTGTTAAAACTGTAGAGAATCCTGATGCTAAGAATGATGCCCCTGTTGCTAAAGTAACAGAACAGCAAGTAACAGAAGCTAAGTCTCAAGCGGATACTGCAAATAAGGCTGTGGAAGCTCAACAAGGGGTAGTTACTCAGGCTGATACGGCTGTTAAGGGTGCTGACCAAGTTGTTACGAATACAGCAAATCAGATTAAAGAAGTAGAAACAGTTACACCTGCTAAGGTTGATGAAGCTAAACAGGCAGCTCAAACTAAATCAGATGAGCTTGCTAAGGCTGAGGACTCCGTTAAGTCTGCTGAACAGAGTCAAGCTGATACTGCTAAAAAGGTAGCAGACCAAACAACAGTAGTTAATCAGGCTGAGGCTAATGCTAATAAAACTGCAAGTGCTGTGGCTGATGCTCAGAAGAAGGTAGCTGACCTTTCTAAATCAACAACTGATACTACTAAGTTGCAAAAAGATGTTGATGACCTTACTAAGAAGGTAGCTGACGACCAAAAAGCCCTAGAAACAGCTAAGCAGTCTTTGGATACTGCTAAGTCTGATGAAGCTAATAAAGCTAAAGCTATTGAAGATGCTAATAAAGCAGTTAATGATGCAACTAAAACTGAAGCTTCTGCTAAGCAAACTTTAGATACTGCTAAATCCGCTGAAGCTGATTCTACTAAGAAAGTAGAAGACGCTAAAAAAGCTCTTGATGTAGCTAAAGCAGGTACTACACAAAAAGTACAAACAGGAACTAAAACTGTAACAACTGGTGGTAAGGCAACCCTTAAGGACGGAGTAGCTAAATCTGAATTGTTTGAATCAAATGGGGTAGTAACTTCTGATGCTTACTTAAAAGCTATTAAGGCTTTGGCAGAGGGTAGAGGCTCTTATGCTGATGTTCGTAAAGCTATTGCTGATGGTGTAGAGAATGTTCCAGGAAGTTCTTTAGCTGATATTGCAGCACCTAATCGTTTAGTATTTAAAAGTTGGAAAAGTAACTACAATCCGCAATTCTCTAATACAGATTCCACGACTAAGGTATCAGTTCATGATTTGACAGATGAGCAGTTAACTGATTTAGCTCTGTTCTATACTGCTGTGGTTAATGACTTGCGTTCTAAGGTTGGTACAGAACCACTTAAAGTAACTAAAGAGAGTGTAGCAGCTACTAAACAAGCACTAAAAAATTTGTTTAATAAAACATTCCCTGCATATAACAATATGTCTGAAGCAGAACTCAAGGCTAATGGTTTCTGGGGACCAGAGTCTATTAAAAAAGTAACAGAATCAAATCAAACTCAAGAACACTTAGATGCTGTTCAAGGTTCAGGAAAACTTTTAAATGGTGTAGTAGCTAATCAAGTACAGTACCAAGGGCATAATGGTGCTTATCAGACTATGGCTGATTTAAAGGCTAATTTGCTTGCTTTTGTAGGAAACATGCTCTACGGTTCCACTGGCACAGGTTCTAATGTATCAACAGCAGGTACTTCACGTGATAATTTTTCAGATGCTCTTGCTTTGCTTGGTCTTAGTGGTAACTACAACTCAGCTGGGGTAGGTGTAGACTTCTATACAACATTTAATGGTCTGGGGTACTCTGCACCAGCAACTTATGCTTTGATGCTAAACACTAATGGAGAGGCTATCGACAATCCTTATCAGACTTTAACAGGTGGAAAAACAGAGGTTGTTCCTGTTTATGAAACAAAAACCATTGTAGATGAAAAAGCAGTAGCTAAAGCTCAATTAGCTTACGACACAGCAGTAAAAGCAGACCAAGATGCTAAAGCTAGGTTGGCTGAGGCTCAAACTAAGTACGATACTGCTATGAAGGCTTTGGCAGATGCTCAAAAACAACTCTCTGACTTGCAATCGGGTACAGTAGATATTCCTGCTCTTGAAAAAGCGGTAGTAGATGCACAAGCACAGTTAGATGCGGATAAGGCATCATTGCAATCTGCTAAGGAAACACTTGCAGTAGCTAAGGCTAGTGCGATTGATAAAGCCAATGCTCTTTCTAAGGCTCAGGCTGAACTTGTAAAAGCTAAAGCAGAAAATACTAAAGCTCAACAAGCTCTTACACAAGCTAAGGAAGAACTAGAAGTACTTACCAAAGCTAATGGGGTAGCTAAACAGGCTGTTGAGTCTGCGACAGCTAATCGTGACAAAGTAAAAGTTCTTGCTGATGAAGCTAATAAAAAGGCTAAAGACCTTGAAACAGCTTTAACTAACAAACCAGCTGTACTTAAAGAACTCAATTCTAAACTTGCAGAAGCTCAAACTAAGGCAGCAGCAGCTCGTGCAGAGCTTGAAACTGCTAAAGAAGCACTTTCTAAGTTGCAGGCAACAGCTAAAGAAAAGGTTGCTAAGTACAATGAATTAGCTAAACTTAAAGCTGAACAAGATAAGGCTGAAGCTGATGCTAAGCGTTTGCAAGATTTGAAAAATAAGGCTAATGAAATCCGTAAAAACGGCGGTCAACCTAAAGAAGTTCTTGATGCTAAAGGTAATGTTGTAGATGTTGTTGATGCAGCGGTTAAAGAAGTGCCTACTAACTCTAAGGTAGTTCCTACTAATTCTAAGGTAGTTCCTGTAACTTATTCAAGGGTTGAAAGAAGCAAGCAACTACCAAACACAGGCTCAAAAAGATCTATACTTGGTTTACTAGGACTTAGCCTGCTAGTAGGTCTAGGATTGGGATATAAAGGAAAACATAGAAGAGGATAGGAAAATGAGTAACACAAGAAAATTTTTAAAAGAATTTATCAGATATAATTTATCCATTAGAGGTTTTGCTGTAATGAATCAAGGAAATTATTTGAAAGCAACAAAAGGTAAAGAAAAATTTAGAATTTTACCAGTAACTAGAACAATTCCGATAGATTCTGAAACCACTACAGTTGAAGCAAACTATGATTCTGTTAAGAAATTCCAAAAATACCATAATGAAAAGTATATTGATTGTATTGCTTATGGAATAAGTAAAGTTTCAGATAATGAGATTAAGGGGCTTGAATTATTTATAATTCCTATTGCAGAATTTGAGAAATATGTCCAACCTGACCAGAAAACAGGGGATGTTCTATCTAGAGCTTCTAATCACTATCATTACAATTATGCAAAATATAGTCACCCAATCAATGAGCTTATTCATAGCTCTTGGATAAGCAAGTAAAAAAAGAAAAATCTTCTTACATGGTGTAGGAAGATTTTTATATTCCACAAATGATTGAAAAGACTATGCTATTCTACTTATTTTTAGGAATGAAAAAAGCCCTAAGAATCTTCTAGGACTTCTCATTCTTCGATTGTTGACTTTCTTTTTTATTTCAAAAAAGGTTGCCAAAAAGGTTGCCATAGAACTGATTTCAAATGTTTTGTAATGAAATTCAATATTTCAAAAATCGCATGAAATCAAGGTTTTCAGCATGTACTGAAATGTAATGAAACCTTATTTAACTTCTGTAAACACTACATGTTTACGTAATTTTGGTGAGTATTTTTTCAATTGAAGACGGTCTGGAGTGTTGCGTTTGTTTTTAGAAGTAAGGTACAAGCGTTCACCAGATGCTTTGTGTTCAAGTGTGATATTTACGCGCATGATAGCTCCCTTCTATTATTCTGCTGCTGCAGCTTTGGCGATTTTACGTCCTTTGTAGTATCCTTTGAGGGATACACGGTGAGAACGTGAGTAATCTCCAGTAGTTTCGTCAAAATGTACAGATGGAGCTGTAATTTTGTAGTGAGTGCGGCGTTTGTTTTTCTTCGCTTTTGAAGTGCGACGTGCAGGTACTGCCATTTTCTTTATTCTCCTTTTAATATAAGTTCGATTCAATCTCTTTGATTTTCATCAACTGTAATAGTATATCAAAAAAAATTTGTAAAGTAAAGTTACTTGACAGATTTTCTTTTATTTTTTGGAAAAGGGCAGAGCATGCTAGCTTTTTAGAGAAAATATACCGAAACAGTCCTCAAAATCTGTTACTTGTGGTAAAATAATTATATTATATGAATGAAGAGGAAAGCTATGAAATTACAAAAACCGAAAGGGACTCAGGATATTCTCCCTCAAGAGTCTTTCAAATGGCAATATGTAGAAGAATTTGCTCGCAAAACATTTAAAAAATATCATTACGCAGAAATTCGCACCCCACTATTTGAGCATTATGAAGTGATTAGTCGTTCTGTTGGAGATACGACTGACATTGTAACCAAAGAAATGTATGATTTTTATGACAAAGGCGACCGTCATATCACATTACGCCCAGAAGGAACAGCACCAGTTGTGCGTTCTTATGTGGAAAATAAACTCTTTGCCCCAGAAGTCCAAAAGCCGGTGAAACTTTATTATATGGGTTCTATGTTTCGTTATGAGCGTCCACAGGCAGGGCGTCTGCGTGAGTTTCATCAGATTGGTGTAGAGTGTTTTGGATCCAACAATCCTGCGACTGATGTGGAGACAATCGCCATGGCAGCTCAATTTTTCAATGAAATTGGTATTCAAGGTGTAACGTTGCAGTTGAATAGTTTGGGGAATGCGGAGAGTCGCGCCGCTTATCGTCAAGCATTGATTGATTATTTGACGCCGTTGAAAGACAGTCTTTCTAAAGATAGTCAGCGTCGTCTGGAAGAAAATCCTCTCCGTGTGCTAGACAGTAAGGAAAAAGAAGATAAACTCGCTGTTGAAAATGCACCCTCTATCCTGGATTATCTAGATGAAGAAAGCCAAACTCATTTTCAAGCTGTGCGTTCGATGTTGGAATCACTGGGAATTCCTTATGTTATCAATACCAATATGGTCCGCGGATTGGATTATTACAATCACACGATTTTTGAATTTACTGCAGATGTAGCCGGTAATGAACTGACTATTTGTGCAGGCGGTCGTTATGATAGCCTTGTTGCTTATTTTGGTGGACCAGAGACGGCTGGATTTGGCTTTGGGATGGGCGTAGAACGTCTGCTCCTCGTTCTTGAAAAGCAGGGTGTAGCCTTGCCGCTGGAGGATAGCTTAGACGTTTATGTTGCAGTTTTGGGAGACGGTGCTAATAATAAAGCTTTGGAAATTGTACAAGCACTTCGTAAGCAGGGATTTACAGCTGAACGTGATTATTTAAATCGTAAGTTAAAAGCGCAATTCAAGTCAGCAGATACTTTCTCTGCTAAGACTTTGATAACTCTTGGTGAAAGTGAGATTGAAAGCAATCAAGTTACCATCAAAAACAATCAAACTCGTGAAGAATTGACAGTCAGTTTAAATCAGATTCAAAAAGATTTTCAAACAATTTTTGAACAACTGGGGTTTTAATTTAAAAAGGGAGAAAGCCAGTCGAATGGCTTTTTTCTCTCATAACATAGTAGAATGTTGAAGTAGAAGTGGAGAGAACAATGAAAAAAATAATCATTCCGTCTGTAATTCAGTTTCTAATTGTTTTTTTGATTATAGGAGGAATTGCCTATTTTGTAAGAGGGGATTTCTTTTTTCGGTTTTTAGCACCGATTTTTGGCTTGGCAGCAGGGCTATTGCGCTTAGCATCAAGTTATGTGGTCAAGGTTTTGCATCCTGAATTATATGACAAAGAAAGTAAGAGGTGAGTCGTCATCTTCTTTTGTAAAAATATTACGTTAAGATATGAAGATTTTGAAAAGCATGTCTTCTTTTTCATCGCTTTTGTGGTAAAATAGTAAAAGAATTAAAAGTTTGGAGAATAAAAATGAAACGTTCAATGTATGCCGGGCGTGTTCGTAGTGAACATGTTGGTCAAAAAATCACTTTGAAAGGTTGGGTGTCCCGTCGTCGTGACTTGGGAGGACTGATTTTCATTGATTTGCGTGACCGTGAAGGCATAATGCAGCTAGTTATCAATCCTGAAAATGTGGATAAAGAAGTCATGAAAATCGCTGAAAGTTTGCGAAGCGAATATGTGATCGAAGTGACTGGAAAAGTAGAAGCCCGTACGCAGGCGAATGATAAATTGGCAACGGGAGCTGTTGAATTACACGTGGAGCATTTGACAGTTCTCAATACGGCTCAAACGACTCCATTTGAAATCAAAGACGGTATTGAAGCAAATGATGATACCCGTCTCCGTTACCGTTATTTAGACCTTCGTCGTCCTGAAATGTTGGCAAATTTGAAATTGCGGGCTAAGGTAACACATTCTATCCGCAATTACTTGGATGAGCTTGAATTTATTGATGTGGAAACGCCGTTTCTTACTAAGTCAACTCCAGAAGGGGCGCGTGATTATTTGGTACCAAGTCGAGTGAACCAAGGTTATTTCTATGCTCTGCCACAAAGCCCTCAAATTACCAAGCAACTGTTGATGAATGCTGGATTTGATCGGTATTATCAAATTGTAAAATGCTTTCGTGATGAGGATTTACGTGGAGACCGTCAACCAGAGTTTACACAGGTTGACTTAGAAACTTCTTTCCTATCTGATCAAGAAATCCAAGATATTACAGAAGGCTTGATTGCTCGAGTGATGAAAGAAACGAAGGGGATTGAGGTTACACTGCCATTCCCACGAATGAAATATGATGATGCAATGGCTCTGTATGGAAGTGATAAGCCAGATACACGTTTTGAGATGCTATTGCAAGACTTGACAGAACTTGTCAAGGGAATTGACTTTAAAGTTTTCTCAGAAGCACCAGCCGTTAAAGCTATTGTTGTGAAAAATGCAGCTGACAGCTATTCGCGAAAAGATATAGATAAGTTGACAGAGCAAGCAAAACAGTATGGAGCAAAAGGACTTGCTTGGGTGAAAGTGGCATCAGGTGAATTAAATGGCCCAGTTGCTAAGTTTCTGAAAGACTTGACAAGTGACTTGACAGATGCTTTGCAGCTTGAAGACAATGATTTGGTTCTTTTTGTAGCGGATACACTGGAAGTTGCCAATGCATCCTTGGGAACTCTTCGTGTTCGTCTTGCAAAAGATCTAGACTTGATTGATGAATCGAAATTTAATTACCTTTGGGTTGTGGATTGGCCAATGTTTGAATGGTCGGAAGAAGAAGGTCGCTATATGAGTGCGCACCATCCATTCACTCTTCCACAAGCAGACACAGCTCATGAATTAGAAGGTGATTTGAGCAAGGTTCGTGCTATTGCTTATGATATTGTCTTGAATGGTTATGAATTGGGTGGTGGAAGTCTTCGTATTAACCACAAAGATTTGCAAGAACGAATGTTTAAAGCCCTTGGTTTTTCTGAAGAAGAAGCTACTGATCAATTCGGTTTCTTGCTAGAAGCAATGGATTATGGTTTTCCACCGCATGGTGGACTGGCAATTGGGCTAGATCGTTTTGTCATGTTGCTGGCTGGTGAGGAAAATATCCGCGAAGTGATTGCTTTCCCTAAAAACAACAAAGCAAGTGATCCAATGACTCAGGCACCAAGCATAGTTGACGCCAAACAACTTGAAGAATTAAGTTTACAAGTAGAAACTCATGAAGAAAAGTAAGATTTACAAACGATTGCGTTATTATTTGCGCCGTCTAGCCTATGATTTTAAGTTGATACGAGTACTTAAGAGTATTTCTCGTGAGAAGTACGATGAAAAGATTTCTGCTTCGCTCATTTATGGTTTTCTATCTGCGGTTGCAGTGAATCTTTTCTTTCAACCGGGACATGTTTATTCAAGTGGTGCGACTGGATTGGCACAGATTTTAGCTGCTTTAAGTACACGTTTTTTAGGATTTACTATTCCGGTTTCTGTGACTTTCTACCTCATCAATATCCCGCTGATGATTTTGGCTTGGTATCAAATTGGGCACAAGTTTACGGTATTTACTTTTATAACCGTTTCCATGAGCTCGCTGTTTATCCAGTTTGTTCCTGAAGTGAGTTTAACAAATGACCCGATTATCAATGCCTTGTTTGGTGGGGTCATCATGGGAATGGGAATCGGCTTTGCTTTGCGTTCCAATATTTCTAGTGGTGGGACGGATATTGTCAGCTTGACAGTTCGGAAGAAAACCGGCAGAAATGTGGGAAATATTTCCTTTATGGTCAATGGCATGATTATGATTATTGCCGGTGTGACTTTCGGCTGGAAATATGCACTATATTCGATGATTACGATTTTTGTGTCAAGCCGTGTGACAGATGCAGTCTTTACTAAGCAAAAGAAGATGCAGGCGATGATTATTACCAGTCATCCCGAAGAAGTTGTTGATAAAATTCATAACAAATTGCATCGTGGTGCAACCATGGTTAATGGTGCAGAAGGAACTTACAATCATGAAAAAAAGACTGTTTTGATTACAGTCATTACGCGTGCTGAATTTAATGAATTCAAGCATATCATGCGAAAAGTAGACCCGCATGCTTTTGTATCGGTAGCGGATAATGTTCACATTCTTGGACGTTTCGTAGAAGAATAAAACATCAGATTGGTTCGTTTAGCCAATCTGATGTTTTTTGTTATATGACTTGCAGTCTGTCTCGCGGTCTTCGGTGCGGGACAAATAGAGGCTGGGCAAAAACAAGCATAAAAGCAAAAAGGCTTAGAATCTGGTTTAAATAAATCTTGATTTTAAGCCTTTTATAATGTCGTTGATTATCTATTTCTGATTAAAAATGGTGTTTTTGCCCAGCCTCACGATTATTTAAGTACGAGAACTTGTTTTGCAGGGACAGTATAGGAATCTTTGTTAGTATTGAGAGGAACGTCAAGGCTGATCTCTGGGTAGTTGATAAAAATAGCTTGTTTATCCTGATTTGGATAGCTAAATGCTTCGTTTCCAAAGTTAATGAGGATTGTGATTTGATCTTCTTTTTCTTTAATTTTATATTCGACCACAGAATCACTTAGCCATTCGACAGAACAGTAATCTTTAATTTCTGTTCTTGTTTCCAAACTGAGGAGCAGATTTGCTTTTCTGAATTGGATCAACTGGCGAACAAAATCTACGTCTTTCTCATATTCAATTGAGTGTAGCCAATCAAGACGGTTGATGGCGTCTTGAGCATTATAAGTATTATCCATGAGGTTTTTACTACGGAAAAACTCTTGCCCGCTATGGAGGAATGGTACTCCTTGAGCTAACAAAGTAATATGCAAAGCGAGTCGTGCATCTGCTAACCGCTCATTTAGAGAGATATCTGGCTTTTTAATTGCAAAATAATCAAAAGCCGTTGCATCGTCATGGCATTCCACGTAGTTGATAGCTTGCTGGGGTGCGATAAAATGTGCTGTTTCCGTTAATCCAACATTAGCTGTCAATACATTTTCTATCGTATCTATTGGTTTGGAATCTTGGATTTGACTGCCTTCTAAAATCGTTTCTTTGATTGTATTGCGGAAGTGGTCGCTGAAAAAACCATAGCTTGGTAACTGAGCGGCGTTGAATTGATGTGCAAGCCGATTGCTATCGAGTCCCGTATTCATACGCCAGCCTTCTCCATAAAGGTAGACATTTGGATAAAGAAACTTCAATTCCTCTGCGATTTGTTTCATGGTTTCCATATCTAGAATGCCCATGAGGTCAAAGCGGAAGCCGTCCATTCCATAAAGAGTTAGCCATTGTTTGAGGGAATGCTTAATATAGCTACGAACCATTGCTCGTTCACTTGCTACGTCGTTCCCACAGAAAGTCCCATTTGTTAAATTGGCATTGTGATCATAGCGGAAGAAATAGCCTGGGACGATTTTTTCAAAAGCATAGGTTTGGGGATCGTAGACATGATTGTAAACGACGTCCATGATAACACTGATGTCGGCTTGATGATAAGCAGCGATTGCTTCTTGCAATTCAACGATTCTTGTATAAGGATCATGTGGATTCGTTGCAAAACTACCGTCAGGAAGATTGTATTGCATAGGGTCGTAGCCCCAGTTATACACGAGTTCTGGATGGTTTTCATCAACACTGCCAAAATCATACACTGGCATGAGTTGGATATGAGTAATGCCCAGTTGTTTGACATAATCCATTCCCAAAGTGTGTTCTTGCAAATCAGGAGACTCTGTTAGGGACTTGAATTTCCCAGGGTAAGAAAACTCAGCTTCTTTTTGCATGGAAAAATCTCTCACACTCATCTCGTAGATAACAGCTTTTGTTATTGGAATTTGTGTTGCTGCTCGGTGAATTGGGCGAGTAATTTTCTCTGGATTGACAACATAACTAACACCAGAATTGCTTTCTGAAGATAAGGCATAAGGATCATGGACTTCCACCCAGTGACCATTCACTTTGTGTAGATAGTAATAAGCAGCTCTATCAAAATTTCCAGAGACTTCTATTTGCCAAACGCCCTTTTCACCAAGTGTCATCGGATAAACTTGATTTTGTAAATGGAGCAAAACTTGCTCGGAAATAGGAGCCCAGAGTTTAAAAGTCGTTACTTTAGGAGTGTAATGAGCTCCTAAGTCATCGCCATCATAAGCAAAGGTCTGGTCAAAAATCGGTTTTCTCACAATATGGCGAAATTGCAAAAAGGTTTTATTACGATCTTGGTCGTAAATCCAATAATGTTCAGTTACATCTAGCGGTTTTAGAGGAGCAAGACTGTATTGCACGAAGTCATCTTGTTCTTCCAGAGTTCTTATCTGTAAGGTTTGTGTGCTATCAACCGTTTCGATTGTAAATTGTAATTGTTCAGTATAAAATTGTTTTTCTAACTCGATCGTGATGAGACTTTGGTCATCTAAGTAGGCTTGGAATGTTCGGAAAGCCATAAACTTCCTTTCTTTATTGTTCGATAATGCGATGTGGAATTAATTGGCGATAACAAATTTGTCGATTTTCTTTGGTATCATTGATAATTTGTAGAATAGTCTTGAACGAAACCCGCCCTAGCTCTAATGTGTTAATATCTACATAAGCTGTTAAATCAAGTTTGGGTTTAATAGAGTCAAAGGCTAGAGTGGGAACAGATAATTGATTTTCATTTAAATAATTACAAACTCCCTCTGCCAGCATACTGTCTGTTGTGATAATAGCATCAATTTTTGTATCACGACTGAGAAGGCGCTTGGTAAATTGATATCCTTTGTCTTCCAAAAATTCATTTGCAAAGGCTGTATTTTGAGGGTCAAGCTCTAAATGGTAATCTTCTAGCGCTTTTTGGTATCCTTTATAGCGGTCTTGCGTTACAAATAGTCTTTTGCTACCGCCGATAAAAGCAATATTACGGCAGTCTTTTTTGATAAAATATTCTGTTGCATCATATCCCGCTTGGATATTGTCATTATCCACCAAAGGAATAAAGGGAGAAAGAGATTTTCCCAAAATTAAGAAAGGAAATTGTTCTTCACTGACCATTTTCACTAGTGGATCATTTTCTTGAGAGTAAAGAAAGATGAGTCCGTCTACTCGTTTGCCAAGAACCATTTGGGAAATAGCTTCCATGCGTTCTTTTTCATTTTTTCCAGTCGCAATTTGAATAGCATAGTGATGCTCGGAAGCCACCTGAGCAATCCCGCGAAAGACTGAAGGAAAAAATGGATTTTGATAAAAAGCATCGGAATCATCAGGTAAAACAACACCAATGACTTGTGTGTAACTGCTAACAAGACTACGTGCATTAAGATTAGGATGATAATTCAATTCCTTCATAGCTTTACGGACTCTTTTTTTGGTCTCATCGCTGATGCTGGATTTATTTTGGACAACACGGGTAACGGTAGAAGGCGAAACTCCTGCCAATTTAGCAACTTCTTTAATAGTAACTCGCATAAAAAACCTCCTACTTTTTCATTTTTTCATCACGGAAATGTGTCCGATAGAAAATAATGACGAGATAAAGAACAAACAGAATGTTTTGAATGGTAATCATAGTGGTCATGGCTTGACCGAACAATAACCCTGCCGCGACAGCAATCAATGTTGGCAAACCTAAACAATTCAAAGCAAAATGATAGCATTCTTTGACGGTTTTAAAAGAAAAAAGACGAGATTTTTTCGTTAAGTAAAGGAAAAAAGTGGCACCTAGAAGGACAATAAAGAAGTTTAATGCCAATAGAAATCCTGAAATCAAAATCAAAAATAGACTGACAGTGATACGATTTTGTTGGAACCAATCTTGTGAAATGGCTGCGCTCAGAGCAGCTTTATTTTTTAAAGCAGCTTGATTGATGTGCTGATATTGAATGTTTGCCAGTTTTCTTCCTTTTTTACTAATAACCAATTGCTTTGGCTCAAAAGCAAGGGTCAGCTTTTCTCCTAAAGCTGTATTCCCTTTTCCAAGAAGGACAGTTCCTGCTTTGCTATTGTGAGTTGATTGCTGACCAGCATAGCTGAATTGATGATTTGCTATTTTAGCATTCTCTGTGATATCGTCCATTACTTCCTTTGTGATAGGGTCAAAAACACCGTCTACGAAGGTAGTGAGTGGATAAGTTTTGAGAGATGCATTTTGCACAGCAACTGGTATCATGGATAAGGAAATTAAAAAGATGCTTGTAAAAATCAATTGACACCAGGTCAGTAATTTTCGGTTGGCAAAAGGCTTTTTAAAACCGTAAATACTAGAAAAATAATTAAATGGATAAGGTAGCATAAGACACACTTTCTAAAAAATTATAGTCAGGTGATAGCTAATAAAATTAAATTTATTAGCTATCATACAACTATAAATAAAAGAGGGTGGGACAAGATTATCCCTTGTCGCCACCACTTGTTAAACCAGATACAAAGTTCTTTTGTAGGAAGAAGAATAAGATACAGATTGGCAAGGCAATCAAGATAGCACCTGCTGAGAAGTAGGCAATCTTCAAATTCTTCACATCACTAACAAAGGTTTGTAAACCAACAGCAACTGTATAGAATTCTTTTTCACGAAGTAAGAAACTAGATAAGATATAGTCTCCAAATGGTCCCATGAAAGCCCAGAGAGCTTGTACAGCAATCATTGGACGAACGAGTGGCAGTACAATTTGCCAGAAGCGTCTGAAGTGACCAGCACCGTCCAATTTAGCAGACTCATCAAGCGAGATGGGAACCGTATCAAAGTATCCTTTCATGAGCCAAGCGTTCATTGGGATACCACCGCCGACATAAAGGAAGATGAGGAACCAACTGTGGTTGAGCGCATTTAACATCAAAGCCATAACGAAGAAGGCGGTCAGGGCAGCCATTGTTGGCACCATTTGAATGATTAAGAAGAAGACCAGACTTTGTTTTCTAGCTAGGAAATTATAACGACTATAAGCGTAACCAGCTAGTACAACTATACTTGTTTGGATAATCATTGTCAAGATAGCAATGATTAAAGTGTTAAAGTACCAAGTCCCATAAAGAGTTTCAGTAAAAAGCTTGCTAAAGTTTTCTAGGCTAAGATTAATATCTGTATCTAGCTTAAACGCAAGGACATTCCCTGTCTTGAAAGCAGACATAATCGTAATCAAGAGAGGATAGATAATGATAATAGATAAAGCCACTAGATAGAAATAAGTTAAAAAGTGGTTTAAACGGCGTTTAAATTTAATAGAATTATTCATCTTACACATCCTCCATATCAAATGCATGTAGTTTCTTGAACGCAATCATGGAGATTGAAATCACGATAAGAGAAATGATAAGTGTTACCGCAGCAGCCATTGAGTATTGAGGAGCTGCACCTGTTGTTAAACGATAAATCCATGAAATGAGGATGTCAGTCGAACCTGCACCACCACCAACTGTACCAGGACCGCCATCATTAAAGAGGTACATGATAGAGAAGTTGTTGAAGTTGAAAGTATACTGACTGATGAGTGTAGGAGCAGCAACTGCTAAAATCATTGGGAAAGTGATATTGCGGAATTTTTGCCATGCATTTGCACCATCAATGTAAGCCGCTTCGTAAAGATCGTTTGGAATGGATTGCAAGATACCAAGTGTCAATACACAAATGTAAGGGAAACCAAGCCAACCTTGCATCATAATTAGAGCAATTTTAGTCCAGGTCGGATCTGTTTTCCAAGGAATCAGATGTCCATTTAAGAATGGCAATACTTTACCAAGAAGCGGAATGACTTGGGTATTGATTGCACCGATACTATCGTTGAACATGTTACTGAAAGTTAAGATAGTGATGAATGCTGGGACAGCCCAAGGCAGTAGGAAGATAACGCCGAAAATGCGTTTTCCTTTAATAAATGGTTGGTTTGCAATAATAGCGGTAAAAATACCAATAACGATTTGGACAGTTGAGGCAGTCAGTGCCCAGATAATAGTCCAACCAAGAACGGCTCCAAAAGCAGAGCGGAAAGTGCTAAGTCGCCAAATATTAGTGAAGTTTGTCACGCCAACCCAATCCAAGAGCTTGGTTGGAGGCAGATGTTGGAAATCATAGTTTGTAAAGGCGATTAAAAGAGTGACCAATACAGGGAAAATGATAGCAAAAGTCATTGCAATATATGAAGGAATAATCAATAGGTAAGGAAAACCATTAGCGTAAATTCCTTTTAACATATCTTTGAAAGTCGTAGGAACTGGATAATCATTATTCCAACGTTTCGCAATAGTATAAGCATCTTTTAGATTGAGAGCATAAAAGATGAAATAAACAATGACAAGAATAAAGTGGAATGCACCACGAATCAGCATGAAAAGAGAGTTATCGCGTCCAGACACCTCACCGAGAGTAAATAAGTTTCCTAACTCAGGAGCAGCAATGGCGAAAAAGTAAATCAAAAATAAGATGGTAACTCCTAAAAAGATAGCCCCTTTTGCTTTTTGTTTATTATAAATTTGCCCAAGTCCTGGGATGAGGGAGAGCAGCAATGCTTTACGTGGCTGTTGTTGTGTAGTCATCAGAGTCTCCTTTTTCTAAAATATAGAACTCGACTGGTGCTGCCAATCGAGTTCTATCCTACCTCAATCTGTTTTATTTTTTACCAAATTTTTGATCGATAGTATCTTTAATCAATTTCACGGCATCATTTGCAGCAGTTTTAGCATCTTTTTTACCACTTACAGCATCAAAGAGCATACTTGCTGCTGGATCCCATACAGTACTCATTTCAGAGATATTTGGCATAGGTTGAGCAGATTGGAACTGTTTAACAACAGCTGAAGTCAATTCATCATTTTTACCTTCAGCATATTTACGAGCTTCTGTATTAGCAGGTACTTCGTTTGTAGCATCATAGAAAGCTTTTTGTTGATCTGTTGATGTCAAGAAGTTGACAAATTTTTGAGCTGTTTTGGCATTTTTAGATCCTGCAGGGATGACCCAAGCTTTACCACCACCAAAGGTTTGATAGTTTTCACCATTTGGAAGTGTAGGAATAGTGGCAACACCATAGTTCACTTTAGCTTCTTTAAATGATGCAGCTTTCCAAGGGCCTTCAATGATAGCAGCTGTTTTACCTGATTGGAATTGAGTTTGAATTAAGTTTGCGGCACCTTTAGTATCTTGCATTCCTTTTGGCCATTTTGCATACCAAGTTTTAGCGTATTCAACACCTTTGATAGAACCGTCATTTGCAAGTCCAATATCTTTAGGATCGGTACCATTCTTACCAAAGACGTATCCACCATTACCCGCTAAAAGACCATAAGTATAATAGAAGTTTGTCCAGTCAGCGAGGAAAGCAGTTGTTTTGCCATTTTCGTTAGCAAAAGCATATTTGCTGTCTTTTGCCAGTTCTTCTAATTCAGCAAATGTAGTTGGAGCTTTAGAGATAAGATTTTTGTTATAGTACATTACTAATGTTTCAATAACAGCAGGTGCGCCATAAGTCTTACCTTTTGTTGTTACGAGTGCTTTGGTAGTATCATCTGTCATTGAACCTTTATCAAGTTTCATTTCAGAAAGTTGGCCGTCTGAACCGAGACTACCTACACGGTCATATGGAGACATCATAACGTCTGGAGCTTTGCCAGATTGGTTGTCAAGTGAAAGATTTTCAAGACCTTTAAGTTGGTCGCCAGTTTTAATAGTAACTTTTGTTCCACTTTCTTTTTCAAAAGCTTCAGCTGCTTTCTTTACATATTTTTCGTATTGTTTTTCTACGTAAACAGTGAGGTTTTTACCATCACCAGAAGAAGCTGATTTATTATTTTTGCTACCGCAAGCTACTAGTAACAAACTAGCCAATCCTACAGTTCCAAGAACTGCAACACTTTTCAACATTTTACGTTTCATGATTTATTCCTCCTAAAGAATAAAATAATAAGATAACAATTTAAAATAGTTTACGCAAACGTTTTCTTAAACTATACTTAGTATACCACAAATAGAAAACGGTTGCAACACTTTTTTAAAAAAATCTTAAAAATTTTTTATTTTCCACTCCAAAAAATTTAATAAAACAATAGAAGAAAATGATTTAAACATCCAAAACATTTTAAAAAATTACAAAAAAAGCAGAAAAATGGTTGCGTCCATTCTGGAATTAAGTTATAATCAAATCAACGCAAACGTTTTCGTTAAATGAATGCAAAATTTAACAGAAAAATTTATTGAGGTGATAAGATGAAAGAACGTCAAAGTGGTGTTCTCATGCATATTTCTTCTCTTCCAGGGAAATACGGAATCGGCTCATTTGGAAAAAGTGCTTACGATTTTGTGGATTTTTTGGTAAGAACAAAGCAACGCTACTGGCAAATTTTGCCTTTGGGCACGACCAGTTATGGAGATTCTCCTTACCAATCATTCTCTGCATTTGCGGGAAATACACATTTTATTGATTTTGACCGACTGATTGAAGAGGGTCTACTTACTGAAAGTGATCTTGATGGTTTAGACTTTGGTCAAGATCCAAGAAAAGTAGATTATGCGAAAGTTTTCAACAATCGTAGACCGGTTTTAGAAAAAGCTGTGAAACGTTTCTTAGAACGCGGAGATTTAGCAGCTTATGAAAAATTTGTAGCAGATAATGCGTCTTGGCTTGAAGTATTTGTTGAATACATGGCGATTAAAGAGCATTTCGACTTGAAAGCTTGGACTGAATGGCCAGATGCAGCGGTACGTCATCGTGAAGCGTCTAGCTTGGCAACTTATCGCGAAAAGCTAGCTGATCGATTGACCTATCATCGTGTTACGCAATATCTCTTCTTCAAACAATGGTTAGAATTGAAAAATTATGCTAACGAACATCATATTGAAATCGTTGGCGATATGCCAATCTATGTGGCAGCTGATAGCTGTGATGTTTGGGCGCAACCGCATTTCTTTAAAACAGATGAATTAGGACAGCCTACATGTGTAGCAGGATGTCCGCCAGATGAATTCTCTGCGACCGGTCAACTTTGGGGAAACCCAATTTATGACTGGAAGGCAATGGATGAAGATGGGTATAGCTGGTGGATTGAACGCTTACGTGAGAGTTTCAAAATCTACGATGTGGTTCGTATCGATCATTTTCGTGGTTTTGAATCTTATTGGGAAATCCCTGCTGGATCCGATACAGCCGCTCCTGGTAAATGGGTGAAAGGTCCTGATTATGCTTTGTTTAAAGCTGTGAAGGAAGAATTGGGTGAACTAAACATCATCGCCGAGGACTTAGGCTTTATGACCGACGAAGTGATTGCTTTGCGGGAAAAAACAGGCTTCCCTGGTATGAAAGTCACTCAATTCGCCTTTAATCCAGAGTCTGAAAGTATTGATAGTCCACATCTTGCGCCTAACAATTCTGTCATGTACACAGGTACGCATGATAATAATACGGTACTTGGTTGGTATCGCGATGAAATTGATGATGCCATACGTGAATATATGGCTCAATATACTAATCGTAAAGAATATGAAACAGTACCTCATGCTATGCTACGGACTATCTTTGCTTCTGTCAGCTTTATGGCAATTGCAACCATGCAAGATTTGCTTGAACTAGACGGCTCAGCTCGCATGAACTACCCATCAAGCATTGGTGGCAATTGGTCATGGCGTATGACAGCAGATGAATTGGACCCTGTGATTGAAGCAGAGTTATATAGCTTGACGAAAACATATCGTCGTTTAAATAAAAAATTATTAAAGGAAGAGAATGAATTGTAACGTTCTTTTCTAGGTAGGAGAAAAAATGTCAAATTTACAAGAATTTATCCAACAAACTTATCAAAAAGAAATTGCTGAATGCAGCAATGAAGAATTGTATATTGCCCTTTTAAACTATACAAAATTGGCTAGTGCACAAAAGCCAGTTAATACTGGTAAAAAGAAATTGTATTACATTTCAGCAGAATTTTTGATTGGAAAACTGTTGTCAAACAACCTCATCAACCTTGGCCTTTATGATGATGTCAAAAAAGAATTAGCAGACGCTGGTAAAGACTTGATTGAAGTGGAAGAAGTCGAATTAGAACCTTCACTTGGTAATGGTGGTTTAGGACGTCTGGCTGCTTGCTTCCTTGATTCTATTGCAACACTTGGTTTGAATGGAGACGGTGTAGGTCTGAACTATCACTTTGGTCTTTTCCAACAAGTATTGAAAAATAATGAGCAAACAACAGTACCAAACTTCTGGTTGACAGAGCAAAATTGGTTAGTAAAATCAAGCCGTAGCTATCAAGTACCATTTGCTGATTTCACTTTAACATCAACTCTTTATGACATTGATGTGCCTGGTTACAAAATGGCTACTAAAAACCGTCTTCGTCTGTTCGACCTTGACTCGGTTGATGCAAGTATCATTGAAGATGGGATTGATTTTGATAAGACAGATATTGCTCGTAATTTGACTCTTTTCCTTTATCCAGACGATAGCAATAAGAAAGGTGAATTGCTCCGTATCTTCCAACAATACTTTATGGTGTCAAATGGTGCACAATTGATTATTGATGAAGCGATTGAAAAAGGTAGCAATCTTCATGACTTGGCTGACTATGCTGTTATCCAAATCAACGATACACACCCATCTATGGTCATTCCAGAGATGATTCGTCTTTTGACAGAACGTGGTATTTCTCTTGATGAAGCAATCAATATTGTTAAGAATATGACGGCTTATACAAACCATACCATTCTTGCTGAAGCGCTTGAAAAATGGCCGCTTGAATTCTTGGAAGAAGTTGTTCCACACTTGGTTCCAATTATCAAAGAATTGGATAAGCGCGTGAAGGCTGAATACGCAGATCCAGCTGTTCAAATTATTGATGAACATGATCGTGTACATATGGCTCACATGGATATTCACTATGGATATAGTGTCAATGGGGTTGCTGCTCTTCATACAGAAATCTTGAAAAACTCAGAACTCAAGGCTTTTTACGACATTTATCCAGAAAAATTCAATAATAAAACAAACGGAATCACCTTCCGTCGCTGGCTCATGCACGCAAATCCACGTTTGTCAAATTACATTGATAGCTTGATTGGCCGCGATTGGCACCATGATGCTTCAAAATTAGAAGACTTACTTGAATTTTCTGGTAAGGCTGATGTGAAAGCTGAACTTGAAAAAATCAAAGCTCACAACAAACGGAAATTAGTTCGTCATTTGAAAGAGCACCAAGTTGTTGAAATCAATCCTGAATCGATCTTTGATATCCAAATCAAACGCCTTCACGAGTACAAACGCCAACAAATGAATGCTCTTTATGTCATTCACAAATATTTGGATATCAAGGCTGGAAACATTCCTGCGCGTCCAATTACAGTTTTCTTTGGTGGGAAAGCTGCTCCAGCATACACGATTGCACAAGATATTATTCATTTAATCCTTTGCTTGTCAGAAGTGATTGCTAACGACCCAGAAGTTTCTCCATACTTGCAAGTCGTTATGGTTGAAAACTATAATGTAACAGCAGCTAGCTTCTTAATTGCAGCCGGTGACATTTCTGAGCAAATCTCCCTTGCTTCTAAAGAAGCTTCAGGTACTGGTAACATGAAATTCATGCTAAATGGTGCTTTAACGCTTGGTACTTCAGACGGGGCAAATGTTGAAATTCATGAATTAGTCGGCGATGACAACATTTATATCTTCGGTGAAGATTCTGAAACAGTTATTGATTTGTATGCCAAAGAAGCTTATAAGTCAAGTGAATTCTATGCTCGTAAAGCAATCAAACCGCTGGTTGATTTCATTGTCAGTGATGCCGTTCTTGCAGTTGGTAAGAAAGAGCGCTTGGAACGACTTTACAATGAATTAATCAATAAAGACTGGTTCATGACGCTTCTTGACTTGGAAGATTATATCGAAACAAAAGAACGCATGTTTGCGGATTATGAAGACCGTGACGTCTGGCTTGAAAAAGTTCTTGTCAATATTGCAAAAGCAGGCTTCTTCTCTGCTGACCGTACGATTGCTCAATATAACGATGAAATTTGGCATTTGAACTAGTTCAATAGCGAATGGGCCCCTTGATTGATAGTTGAGGGGCTTTTGTTTGAAAAAAATAATTGACACTAGTGAAACTTTTGTTGCCATTTTTGACTGCTTACGTTATAATAAATAAAACTGAAAACTTTTTCACAACGAGGAGGATTATTGTGAAAAAACGACCAATTTATCTATATGTCTTGCTGACACTATCAGCCATTCTATCATCTTTTACATTTGTAGGAACCTTTTTTGGCAGTGAAAAAATAACGAATACAAGTTCTTATAAAGGATTGTCTGAAACGGTTGTGAAGCAAATCGTAGAAGTAACTGAAAGAAGTCTTGTCTTCCTTCATAATATTCCGCATAAAATATTAGTTGTCCTTTCCATTCTACTGTTGATTGCTGCCATTGTGTTTATCGTCAAGAAAAACATTCTATACGCTAATTTTGCCTATATTGCTTATGTGCTATTAGGAATTATTGGAACAATTTACAATTATATTGGTGGTATGCCACTCAACAATCTTTATAAAGATCAAACGATGCGTGCCACAGCAATCTCATCGACAAGAGTTTTGACTATTATTTATTTTGCATTTAATATTCTTTTCCTTGTTATTGTCTTTTTCAAGATGAAACGGCAGCAACAAGACTTAGCAAAAGAAGAATTACAATAGTTGACAAAACATATCTATCAGCTTAAAATTTTAAGAGAATGATAGATGTGTTTTATTTTTAGAAAGAGAGAAAATATGAAGATTTCCTTGGTTTATATTAGCTTAAGTGGGAACACAGCGAGTTTTATCAAACGCTTATCCACTTTTTTGCAAGAGCGACATGAAAATGTTGAGATTGAGCAGGTGGATATAAAAGATATGGTGAAAGAGGAGCGACCATTTTACGTCATGTCTCAGCCCTTTGTAGCCTTTTTACCAACCTACTTAGAAGGTGGAAATGGTTTGGATAATGGAGATGTAGAGATTCTTACCAATGATTTAGGTGACTTTATCGCTTTTGAAGAGAATTACAAGCGCTGTTTTGGCATTGTTGGTAGTGGTAATCGTAATTTTAACAACCAATATTGTTTAACAGCAAAGCAATATGCAGAGCGCTTTGGCTTTCCAGTCTTGGACACATTTGAACTTCGTGGCTTGAATGAAGATGTCAAACGAATTGGTCTGAAAATTGAAGAATTATACGGAATGTAATAAAAAATCCTATCGTTGTAAATACCGATAGGATTTTTTGATAGGGTTAGAAAATTACATTTTTTCTGGAGCATCAACGCCGAGAAGACGAAGAGATTCTTTTAGAACAACAGCTGTTGCGTAACTAAGAGCTAAACGGCTGTCACGTTCAGGATTTTCGTCTAAGATACGAGTGTGTGCGTAGAATTTGTTAAATGCTTGTGCAAGACTGATTGCATATTTTGCAATGAGTGATGGGTCATAATTGTCAGCTGCACGTTTGACAACACGGGCAAAATCTTGCAGCAGTTTAATGATTTCCCAACTTTCAGCATCATCTAGGCTGTATGTTGCTTCAGCGTTTGGCTTGAAGTCAGCCTTGCGAAGGATTGATTGGATACGTGCATAAGCGTACTGGATATATGGTCCTGTTTCTCCTTCAAAAGATACCATGGCTTCCAAATCAAAGTCGTAACCGTTGCGGCGGTCTGTTTTTAAATCGTAGAATTTAACAGCTCCTACTCCGACAGCACGAGCAACAGCTTCTTTGTTTTCAAGGTCAGGATTTTTGGCTTCAATTTGTGACTGAGCACGATTGATAGCTTCTTGAAGAGTTGGTTCAAGAAGGATGATATTTCCTTTACGTGTAGACAATTTTTGGCGGTTCTTTGTTACCAAGCCAAAGTCTATATGAATCATATCATCGCTCCAGTCAAATCCCATCTTCTTCAAAACGGCTTTTAATTGTCTGAAGTGATTAGCTTGTTCTTGACCTACAGCATAAATGTTTTTAACGAAGTTGTAAGTGCGAGCACGGTACATAGCTGTCGCAATATCACGTGTAATGTAAAGTGTTGCTCCGTCAGATTTCTTAATCATAGCTGGTGGCAGATTGACATCATCAAGGTTGACAATGCTAGCCCCCTTAGACTCTTCCAACAATCCTTTTTCTTCAAGGATTTTGATGCCTTCGTCCATCTTGTCATTATAGAAGGCTTCACCAGCCAGACTATCGAATTCAACGCCAAGCAATTTGTAGATACGGTTAAATTCTTTCAGGCTTTCGTCGCGGAACCATTGCCATAATTCAGTAGCTTCAGGATCACCGTCTTCTAGTTTTTTGAACCAGAGGCGACCTTCGTCATCAAGCTCAGGATCTGTTTCGATTTCCGCATTGATACGAACGTACAGTTTCAGTAATTCATCAATTGGATTTGCTTCGACGGCTTCTTTGCTGCCCCATTTTTTATAAGCCACCATTAAAAGACCGAATTGTTTTCCCCAGTCACCTAAGTGATTGATTTTAATGGTGTTATAGCCCAATTTACGGAAAATATTAGAAAGGGCATCACCGATAACAGTTGAGCGCAAATGACCAACTGAAAATGGTTTTGCAATGTTTGGGCTGGAGAGGTCAATGGTGATGTTTTCTCCATTTCCTTCATTTTGCTGACCATAGTTATTTCCTTCTTTTACAATTTCTTTGATAACTTGAGCTGAAATTTTTGATTTATCAAGGAAGAAATTAACATAAGGACCAGTTGCCACTACTTTTTCAAAGTTTGTTGAGTCAATTTTTTCTGCAATATCTGCTGCAATCGCTTGAGGCGCTTTTCGTTCTACTTTCGCTAAAGAAAAGGCAGGAAAAGCAATATCACCTAAATCTGAGCTTTTGGGTTTTTCTAGTAAATTTAAAATAGCGTCTTGGTCTAAGCTGTCAATGACCTTAGCCAATTCACTTGCAATCAATTGTTTATTATCCATGGTTTCTCCTTTGGTCTTTTACTAGTATTTTAACATATTTTTTGACGAATCTTCAATTTTTTTGGTATAATTTTGAGTATAAATATACATTATTGAGGATAAAATGAAAAAAAGTGAACGTCATAAACTAATTAAGCAAATGATTAAAGAAGAAAAACTGAGTACACAGAAAGATATTCAGGATCGTTTAAAAGCACAAGGCATTATTGTAACACAGACAACCCTCTCTCGGGACTTACGTGAAATTGGATTGACGAAAGCCAAGAAAAACAATGAAGTTTATTATGTTTTAGCAGATGAAACAAATAAAATCGATTTGGTTGAGTTCTTGTCTTATCATGTAGAGGGCGTTTCTCGGGCGGAATTTTCCTTGGTTCTTCATACTCGCTTAGGGGATGCTTCTATTCTGGCTAACTTTGTGGATGCCAATAAAGGTGAGCTAATTTTAGGAACGGTAGCAGGAGCTAACACGCTCTTAGTTATCTGTCGTGATACAGCAGCTGCAAAACAAATGGAAGAGCAGCTTCTTGAGAAAATGGATTAAGAAAATGAATGATGAGGCTGGGACAAAGAGCTCAGCTTCCTTTGTTTATGTAGTCAACAAGACGCAGTAGCTGATTGCTCAAAGCAATGCTTCGAGGTGGCGGATAGGACTTGCGAAGCACGTCTCAAGCTGTTGTTTTTCAAACTCGGAAAAACACCTTTGACAAAAACTTTGTTTTCTTTATCCACCACCTCAACAGTCTTCCAGACTGTTGAGCAACCCTGCGGGAGTGAGACTACGAACTGAAAATTTTCAAGATGAGTTTTGTTCTACTCCAGCTATGTGGATGTGGGACGACGAAATCAAGTTTCTACGAAACTATTGATTTCTATCCCACTCTTATCACTATTAACCAACAGAAAGGATGAGAATGACAAAAGAAAAACTATCTCCAGGAATGCAACAGTATTTAGATATAAAAAAAGATTATCCAGATGCTTTTTTGTTGTTTCGCATGGGAGATTTTTATGAATTATTCTATGATGATGCGACCAATGCGGCACAGATTTTAGAGATTGCTCTGACTAGTCGCAATAAAAACTCGGAAAATCCAATCCCAATGGCAGGAGTTCCTTACCATTCAGTGCAGCAATACATTGATGTTTTAATTGAAGCAGGCTATAAAGTTGCGATTGCAGAGCAAATGGAAGATCCTAAAAAAGCGGTTGGAGTAGTCAAACGCGAAGTAGTACAGGTGATTACGCCGGGGACAGTAGTTGATTCTTCAAAACCAGACAGTCAGAATAACTTTTTAGTGGCTTTGGATAAGCTGTCAGGTATATATGGACTGGCTTATATGGATGTGGGAACGGGTGAATTTCAGGTCACAAGTCTTAGTGACTTTAACATAGTCTGTGGAGAAATCCGAAACTTGCGAGCTCGTGAAGTGGTCTTAGGGTATGAATTGCCTGAAATGGAGCGCCAAGTATTGGAGACTCAAATGACTCTCCTTTTATCGCAAGTAGAAACTACATTTGATGATGTTCAGCTACTAGGAAAGGACTTGTCACCGCTAGAGCACCAAGTAGCTGGAAAGTTATTACAGTATGTTCATAAAACGCAGCTACGTGAGCTTAGTCATTTGAAACAAGTTCATCATTATGAAATCAAAGATTTCTTGCAGATGGACTACTCAACTATGGCAAGTCTGGATTTAACAGAGAATGCTCGGACAGGAAAGAAGCACGGGAGCCTTTATTGGCTGATGGATGATACCAAGACAGCTATGGGAACACGATTGTTGAGAGCGTGGATTCAACGTCCGTTGATTGATAAAGAGCGAATCGTCAAGCGGCAGGATGTAGTGCAAGTCTTTTTAGATCATTTCTTTGAGCGCAGTGACTTATCAGACACTCTCAAAGGAGTGTATGATATTGAGCGTTTAGCCAGTCGGGTTTCGTTTGGCAAGACCAATCCAAAAGATTTATTACAACTTGCTGCGACATTGAGTCATGTACCACAAATTAAGGGAATCTTAAAAGGAATTGACAGCCCAGTTTTGGAAGATTTGATTGCCAAATTGGATGAAATTCCTGAACTGGCGTCCTTAATTCAGTCAGCAATTTCGCCGGATGCTCCAAATGTCATTACAGAGGGTAATATTATTAAAACAGGTTTTGATGAAACCTTGGATAAATATCGAGTGGTTATGCGAGATGGAACGAGCTGGATTGCAGATATTGAGGCGAAAGAAAGAGAAGCTAGTGGAATTAACAACCTGAAGATTGATTACAATAAAAAAGATGGTTATTATTTCCATGTCACCAATTCTCAGCTTGAGCATGTTCCCAGTCATTTTTTCCGCAAGGCAACTTTGAAAAATTCGGAGCGTTTTGGTACGGAAGAACTGGCTCGTATTGAAGGTGAGATGTTGGAAGCGCGTGAAAAATCAGCTAATTTGGAATACGAGATTTTTATGCGCATTCGTGAGGAAGCTGGTAAATATATCAAACGCCTGCAATCCTTGGCGCAAACTCTGGCAACGGTTGATGTGCTGCAAAGCTTTGCAGCTGTAGCAGAAAAGCAACATTTTGTGAGACCAGAATTTATTGAGCAGCGCTCTATCCAAATTGATAAAGGGCGGCATGCGGTCGTAGAAAAAGTTATGGGTGCACAAACCTACATTCCTAATAGCATTTCAATGGATGAGAATGTTAATGTTCAGCTAATTACAGGCCCAAATATGAGTGGGAAGTCAACTTATATGCGGCAGTTAGCGATTATTGTGATTATGGCTCAAATGGGCTCTTATGTTTCAGCCGAAAGTGCCCAATTGCCGATTTTTGATGCAATCTTTACTCGAATTGGTGCAGCTGATGACTTGGTTTCTGGACAATCAACCTTTATGATTGAAATGATGGAAGCGAACCATGCTATTTCTCAAGCAACAGAAAATTCACTCATTCTTTTTGATGAGTTAGGAAGAGGAACAGCTACCTATGATGGCATGGCGCTTGCTCAAGCTATTATTGAGTATATTCACAATCGGACAGGAGCCAAGACACTTTTTGCGACTCACTATCACGAGTTGACAGAACTGTCAACTAGCTTGACACAACTAGAAAATGTCCATGTAGAAACCCTAGAAAAAGATGGTCAAGTAACATTTCTTCATAAGATTGAGGTTGGACCTGCTGATAAATCTTATGGGATTCATGTAGCAAAAATTGCAGGTTTGCCAAATGATTTGTTGACAAGAGCGGATCAAATATTGACACGATTAGAAAGCCAAGCAAATGAGAAGTCATCTTTTGGCATCTCTAATACATTGCCTACGGATGCTCGTGAAAAAAATCAAGTGGCTGAGCAGATGTCTTTATTTACAGAAACAACTGAATCACCTATTTTAGACGAGTTGCGCCAGTTGGACATTTATAATATGACCCCAATGGAAGTGATGTTGGCTGTGGCAGAGATAAAGAAGAAACTTTAAAATGTTGAAGCTATAGTGGATGTGACTGGCTAACAGCTTAATTTGCTGAATGTCATACCAGCATTGCAGCTAGGGTCTAATCTTCAAACCACAACAATTTAGTAAGCTATGATCGTTTTCTATCAATCTGCATTCTAAGTTGGGCTCAAATAACCGCCGTGAGTTTTTTCACAGCGGTTATTTCTTGCTATTTGCTTTGTTTGTTTAAGTGATGATTGATTTTCTCAATTTTCTTTTTAGTCAGATAAGACAGGATTGTCCAAAGGATGAGATAAACAACAGTAAATTCCAAAATTAACTGTAAGATGAAAATGGGTTCACTTGGAAACCAGCCGGCTAATAGAGCTAGAGGGATAAACCCTAAAATCATAAGCCCATAATGACAGATTGTTGCTTTGAGAATGCTCCAATCTTTTTTGAAAAGCTCTTTCCCTAAGCTAAAGAGCAAGCCGATTAGACACCATATCGCTGCGCAATAGAGAACGACTAAGGCGCCGTGAATATGATGCTGTTCCATCCAAAGACCAACTGCTGAATAAGGGTTGAGCGGATGATAGACAGGTGCAAAAAAGTAAGAAAAGATGACGGATAGGAGAAGCCCGATAACAATACCTCCTAGAGCATCTCTGAATAATGTTTTTTTCATAGCTGTAATTTCTCCTTTATAGCTTTGAGATAACGGCGAGATGAATAAGTTATCTGACCGTTTTTTAGTGTAATCTGAATCAGACCGCTGCCGGTCAATTTCAGATGATCAATCTGTTTGGTATTGATGATTTCAGATTGGGAAATCTGTAGAAAATCAGCAGGAAGCAATTCCAAAACTTGATAAAGTGGAAGCCCTAAGTGATAATTGTCTGTTACTGTTTCAGCCCAAACTTGGCGATTTTCAATATAAACCCGCTGAATTTCAGTAGTATCTAATAGGTAAATCTCTTCCTCTTTTTTGGCTCGAATAACTTTGTTTTTATCGAGTTGTTGAGCAAATTTCAGCAGTTGCTGAATGGCATCTGACAAAGCCGGTGCTTCGATAATGACTTTTTCCTCTGAAAACTTTTCGTCAATATGCAATTGAACTTTCATAAACATCCCTTCTTTCCAGATGTTGGTTTGCTGCTGATTTTCGTTAATACCAAGAGGTCACTAACTACCTCCCTCTTCCTAAATCTATTAAACATTATTTCGACTAGGAAAACAAGGACTTTTACCTAAGTGGTTGCTTTGCTTGTCTATTTGGTTCTTTCTAGGAAATGATGTGTGTTCCCCTCACACCAGACTTCTGATAGAAAAACAGCTTTATGTTATAATAATAGCTAGAATACTTACGGAGAAAACTATGTCAAAAATTATTGAACTAGGAAATAGATAGTTTTACAACTCATTGACAGATCTTAACCGTTGATATTACTGGGTTTTATCAATATTATGTAATATTAGAAGTTGTTAGAAAATCCTTAAAAGTCCACAAAAAGGTGAACAAAAAAAGACCTTTACAGGTCATTTACAATATGAGTTCAGCAGGCAAGAACTGGCGTAGTGAATAGCTACGCTTTTTAGTTGCTTGTAGCCTTGCTGATAAGATTATTATACCATGTCATCACACGCATTTCTGTTGCTGCGCATGCTGACTGTGTCTAGGCTTGTAACTTTGTTTCTAGGGCTTGAGTTAGCACCTCAGAATAATTTACTTTTTCACGATCCGCTAATCTTACTAGCCATTCAGGGACAGTCACATTCTTTCTAACGGCTTTATTGTTGCGAATAAACGGGGTAGGGTCTGCTTGTATCATGCTAACAAAGCCGTCTTTAACGGTTAAAGCCATGATGTCGCTAGGCTTTGGCATATCTAATCCTTCGTCTATGTAAGCAGCTAAAACACTCTCAAGCATTTCACGGGCATTTTTCAAGGCTTCTTCAACATTTGCCCCTTGTGTGCCTCCTCCAAACTCTGGAAATTCTACCCAATAAGAACCGTCTTCCTCTTTATGAAAAATTGCTGGATATGATTTTAACATAGTCTGTTACCTCCAAAAATGAAAGATAAGGGGGATTATTTCAGCCCCAAATCTTTCAGGATTTTGCTTTCTAGCCCTCTTCCTAAATCCTTGTTTCCATGGATTGGGATAGTCACTATATAATCAAAATCTTCATGTTTGAAATGGTGATGGCTGCCGTTCTGTCGGATTTCTACCCAACCATTTTTCTCGGCTAGCTTTGCCATTTCTTTTCCTGTAAGTGGCATAGTGCACGTTACCTCCTTACATTTTCTATTATACACATTATGCGCATTGAAAGCAAGTGGAAAGAAAAAGTTTTTTAACTGATAGCATGTATAAAATACTGCAGTTTAGCATTTAGCTATGGATTGATAATAAGGTTCTAAAAACGGAACGATTTTGCGCCAAGTCTCCCTCGTGACTGTTCCCAAATAGTTCGGCGGGTCACTGGGTAAACGCCCTTTGTTCTGCCGATAGTAAGGATTTTTAACCAAGCGACTTCACCTCCTAATCCGTCCCCCGTGACACCCCTTAAAAATCTGAAAAATCGGCGTGCGACGTAAGATGATATCTTGTCGCGGCTCTCTTGCTCTCGCAAGGGTGCGGGGGGGTGTTTTAAAATTGATTTTTTCTTTTCCTCTTGCATTCAAAAATTTCAAAAAGGGAATTTTTTGCACAGAAGAGGGCAGCGTCCTTTTATTCCAAATAACCTCTACCCCGTTCAAAAAAATAGGGGGCAAATAGCCCCTGTATCTTGGTTTGTATAAATACTGTTTCAACCTGTTACGTAAGGTTTAAAGACAAGCAATTCACAGGCTTTATACCATTCCGCAAACTCTAATAATGCCTTGCTTTGTTCTCTGTAAAATTCCGATTCAGACAAGTCTAATTCCATGTATATACAGATATTGCTACACTGTCTTGCTTTGCAAAATCTTCTAATCAATATTTCTTTGTACATATCACTAGAAAGCAAACTAACAGCCTTGTCTATCTCTGTTTTCTCCCTTTCTGCGTCTAGCCTTTTTACTACAAAGGTTTCAAGTCCTTTGCTTGGCTGATTGTTCTTGCTACGTGGTTGGTCTGAAAAAGCACTGGCGCTTCGCAAAGTGTATTCACTCCCAGCAATTCGACACAAACGGCGATAAGTCTGTAAAATCTTTTTAGCCTTGGCTTGAGTTGCTTTTTCGTCAATCTCTTGAAACAATTCCAGCATGTTTTATCTCTCCTGTGATATAATAGAGTTATCGAATTTATACCAAAAGGAGCTAGCACAAGCTGGCTTTTTTTGCTATTTTCTGCGCGTGTTCTTTGGATTATCCATGACTCAAATAGTTATTTTCTCTTTGTTCGTTCTTTGTTCAATCACGCGCTATCTTGTTAGATCTTATATTCAATACCTTACCAAAAGCCCGCTTGCTTTTCAAGTCTAGCTAAACAATAAAAGAGGCACGCGCCTCTTTGTTATTTCTTAACTTGTTTAGTCTTTAATTGTCGAATTGAATACCGCTTATCTTTGATACTGTAAATCCTGAACGAATTCCCCTCTAAGCCTTTAAGAATGCGGCTATAGTTACGTTCATTATACACTGTTTTTAATTCATCACCGCTTAGATTGGTATTGATAATTGTATTCTCACGATTGTTAAGTATATCAAATAATAAATTCTGTTCCCAATCGTTCTTAGGTTTAATAACCGCATTCTTTGCCCCTAGATCATCAATGATAAGGTAGTCAGGCTTTTTCAAGAGTTCCACGGCATCAGATTTAGTAAGAGCTGCATTCTTGCCATAACTCCAACCGTCCTGAATTTTATTAACAATATCTGTAAAGGTTACAAACAGAACGCTTTTAGGCTCTCCTTTGGCCTTGTAGCCCTCGTTTATAGCCTTAGCAATAGCTACGCTTAAATGACTCTTTCCTATCCCTGTAGATCCTGTAAATAGGGTATTTCCTGTCATGCCGTCCAGGTATTTCTCTACTTGCCCTCTAGCAAACTTCAGTAGTTGCTTTTCCTCGGCTGTCTCAGCTATGAAATTCTCAAAGCTAGCCTCTTTTAACTCTCTAGGGATCGTACTGTCTCGCATAAGCACATTATAGGTTTTTTGATAGACTTGTTGGTTTGTGGCTTCGTTAGCTAACTCTTGTTCTTCGCGCTGTATATTCTCTCTGACACATTCAGGGCAAAACTCTTGCAACTTACGTTCATCACTTCCCCTAATAGGTATTGATATTTGCCAATAGTTCACGTTATGAATTGAGCAGACCTTATCAAGTATTTTTCTATTTTGATACTCTTTGAACTGTTCCTCCATGTTTTCACCTCCTCCTAAAACGGGACATCAGGGAAGTTGTCCTGTGTTGGTTGTGCTAATGGCTGTTTCTTAGCCTCGTAAGCTGCTTGATTTTGTTTGACTTGCTCGATAGTCTTTAATCCTTGACCTTGCCAGCGTTCAAGGATTGAGCGCGTGTATCTAATAGACCTACCGTTGTTCAATATGGTTTGTTCAAGAGCATAAAGTAACAAAGTCTGGCCGTGAGTAGCTAGCAAGTCTTCAACCTCTGTCACCATTGTGCCACTAACAGACATTTCACCAAAAGCCTCTTTTAGTTTTTCAAAGATAATATTTTTACCAGCTTCACCAGCTTTTTCTTGCTCTAGCTGTTGCTCTATCTCTTTCTCTGTATCTATATCTATCTCTGTCTTACACGTAGTTAACGTGGTAAGATTATCAGATAACATTGTAAGATTTTTATTTTTTTCTCGTTGTTCTCTGCGGTATTCCCGCATATAGGCGGCTTGGTTCGTTTCCTGTTGTACCATGGCTTTAGCTTGTGGCAGCTTTGCATTTTTATCCTCATCAATTTGAATTAAACCGCATTTTGTAAAATATGCCATAGTCATTTCAATATCATCTTCTGAAACATCTAGCTTTAAGGCTAATTCTGCTTTTAAACTATCAAAGTATCCCTCGTAGTAAAGAATGCAGTCACTATCAAGACTTTCAAGCATAAGTCTGATATATATAACTGTCATAGTGTAACCACCCGGTAAAGTTTTAAGTCTCTTGATAAAGATATTATCAAAAAACTTTTTATCAATTTTTAACCAAAAATAAACTTTTGTTTTTGCCATTGTTCCCCCTAATCTACTCCCAAAAATACCAGAATATCGCTTACTTTATAAAAGACTTTCCTAGTGTCTTCTAGTGGTGGCTGGTATCGCTTTAAACCTGCTTTTTCCCAACGTGCCAAGGTTTTGGATTTTATCCCTAGTTCCTCCTTAACCTGTTGGGCTGTCATTAGTCCAAGCTGTCTTGGCTTTGGCTGCGTGTAAGACTGCAGAAAGTTAGAAAGCAAGGTTAGGGCTTCTGCCTTTAGTTGTGTTTCTGTATCTAAGCTAAATAATGCCATATTAACCGCCTTTCAAATATTTGTCTTGTTCATTCAAGTTCGCATACATGAGGGCGCTAATCCGCTTTTGCTCATCTTGTCGTTGTCTATCTAGTGCTCTGATACCTGCCAGACGTTCGCTGTCATTTGCTGGGATATAGTAACCGCCTGCTAGGTCACGGCTTCCACAAATAGCGATATGATACTTAATTACTAAACCGCGAATAATGCCTCGAACGGTTCGGATATCTAGCCCTGTGAGTTTAACAATCTCTTTGCCTGCGCGTGGTCTTTCTGCTCCCTGCGGAATAAGAGCAAGCACGCGCTTATAATTCTCTGGTAAAGTTGGAAGCTTCATTCAATCGCCTCTCTTTCTTTGCTGGCTAGGATAATCTGCCCTCTTTCCCACATATCACAAAAATCCATTAAAGTTTCTAAAACTCGTTCTAGTTGGTTTCGTTCCTCAATACTGTAACAGTCAAATTTATCTTCTAGGGAAAAATCTAGCATAGTCTGATAGGCTTCTTCTAGCCAAATACCAAAGTTCTTAGCTCTTTCATTTGCAAGGTCAAACTCTTTTTTATCTGCCATGTTCTGCCTCCATAACCTCTAGCCATTTTTCAATTTTTCTGAGTTGCTTTTTAGTGATATAGCCCCTCCGCTTGTAAGCAATCGCCCAAGCATTAAACAGTTGAGTACAAATACCAGCAAGAAAGAAAAGTAGTAGCGTTAAAATTGCGCCTAGTAGTTCGCTCATTTGTTTAATGCCTCCAGTTCCTTGGGTTTGTCATTGTTTAATAGCAGAAAGGCAATTTTGTCTAGTCTTTGGCAAAGTTTTTCGTTTTGTGCATAAGCAGTCTCAATATATTTCTTAGCTATCCAGTTAAAGGTCGCTGTATCCACTTTTTGCGTTATCTCTAAGGCTTCTAGAGTTAAGTTATTCATTTCTAAGCTGTTCATGATGTCAGTTAGTTCACTACCTAAGTCGATTAGTTTTTCAGTGCTCAATAATACTGTTGTTGTTTTCGTCATGGTGTTTTACCTCGTTTAAATTTTCTTGTATTTATGCCCTTTTTAAGGGGTAGCGCCCTCCGTATGGTCAAAATGTCCTAGATATGGTATAATCTAGCTATAAATCTTTACTAAAACCCTTACGGCTTGCCTACTGTATTGTTTTAGTATTTGTGTGAAAGGCTTTCTACTTGGTCGGTTGGTTAAGCCTTTTTGTTTTATTCTGTTTTTAAGCACTCTAATAGGCGTTTTGAGCGGTTGAAACGGTTAGGGATATAATTATATCCTTGAGACATTTCAAGTTGATTTTGGCTATATCTTATTGGCGAAAATCAGCTTAAAATCGATTCTAGCGCTTGCTGCTTATTCAGCTTTTGAGTTATCGTTGTCATTTAAAATATATTCAAGCCCTGTTTTGATAAAATAAAGGCTAGTTAGTGCTTGTTTTTTATCACCTTGTAAAATAGCATTGTCTGCAAGGTCGATCATAGCGTATAGATGGGCTTTTTCTTGTTCGTTTGATAGATACATTTTTTATCCTCCTTGTTGTGGTCTAAAGACCATGGATTTTATTTCCTGATAAGTCATGCCTAGCTTAATCATAGCAATAGCCATATCTTCTAAGTCTTGATATCTGGCTAGCTCGGTACTGGTTAGGCTATCAATGCCATTATAGCCGCCACGCGCCGCCATCAGTTGCTTTTTATTCATGTCACTAGTACCTTTTAGCAAAAGATTTGTAATGGTGTTATGCGGGTGCTGGGGTGCTTCTTTCCAGCTTTCTATGCTGTCATG
This sequence comes from Streptococcus anginosus subsp. whileyi MAS624, assembly GCF_000478925.1. Classification (NCBI taxonomy): domain Bacteria; kingdom Bacillati; phylum Bacillota; class Bacilli; order Lactobacillales; family Streptococcaceae; genus Streptococcus; species Streptococcus anginosus. The sequence goes on from NZ_AP013072.1 coordinate 221,993, forward strand.
CAAAGTTTTACGCTTTGGCTTTTCTAAAGCACGCTGTAGCTTAAACTTTGCTAGCTCGTCCCGCATTTCAAAGAATGCTTTGACTAGGTTTGTTTTGAATTTGACTACTTGCGGTGTGTTATCTAAGTAGGTGATTAACAACGTGGCTTGTTGTTCGTTTAGATGATAGACCTTTTTAGGTCTTCCTTTTCCGTCTAATTTATGGATTTCAAATCCATAAAATCCAAACACCTCAAATCGTTCCTTATGATTTCTTAATAGGCGCGTTACTGTGTGGTGCTGTACTCCAGCGCATTCAGCAACTATCTCGCTAGTAGTGTACGGCTCTTTCTTGCCGTCCATGTAAACTAATTCCATGCTTGCCTGCTCCGCTCTATTCTTCTGGCGTAAGTAGTTCGTCTATAGTGACGCCTAAATAGTCAGCTACTTTTTGCAATGTCTGAATGTCTGGCTTTTTAGTTCGTTCATAATACAAGGCAATCAAAGCGCTTTTTGAAATACCTGTTTTGTTATGTACGTCCGAAACCTTTTTCCGTCGCTTTGCTAAAAGAACGCGAAAATTATTTTTCATACTTTAGCTCCTTTCCACCAAAAGCCGCAACTTAATTGCGTCATATATTATATATTAGCGCTATTTTTTTGCGTTGTCAAGTATTGTTTTTTCTAAAGCCGTAATTTTTTTGCGTATCTTAGAAAAATGTGTTATAGTTTGTTGTGAAAGGCCGTAATAGTATGAATAGATTAAAAGAATTACGAAAACAAAAAAAGCAAACCCAAAAAGAGCTTGCCCTTGAATTAAAAATTCCTTTACGAACTCTTCAAAGTTGGGAAAATAAAGAGAGTCAAATCAAACAGGACAAAGCCCAGACGCTAGCTGACTACTTTGGTGTAAGTGTTGGGTACTTGTTAGGGTATGACGATATTACTAAGGTAGATGTTACTGATGTAGAAACTTTCAAGCTTTTTGAAAAAGTTGCTGATGAGCAAACAAAAGAATTTGGGTTAAAAGAAATAACAGATATTGAACAACTTAAAGAATTAAAATCAGATGCATTGATAGCCCTTAAGTTTATTGAAAGTATTAGAAATAGTTTAACTATTGGTGTTATTAAACCTTATTCTTATCCCTGGAAAATGGAAGAGATTTCTAATATTTTGCTTGATTTGCTCACCACAATAGAACGTCGTGAACAAGAATTGGCTGATTAGTTGTTTAAATCGTTAAATATTTAATAAGTTCACGCGCCACTAAGTTTTTCCATGATTTGTGCGTGATTTCTCGGGGTTCGTTCGGAGTTCAGCAAGTCAAATATCTTAAAATCTAATTTTTAAAACACCAACAGAAAGGAAGCCATGAACGAATTACAATTTTTAATCTATTCAGCAGATAACAACCAAGAAACAGCTAGCGTTATTATACGCGGGGAAACTATCTGGGCTAGTCAGAAAGAAATGGCTAGGCTGTTTGGTGTTGGTGTCCCTGCCATTAGTAAGCACTTAAAAAATATCTTTGAAGAGGGAGAATTAGAAGAAAAAGTGGTTGTTTCCAAAATGGAAATAACCACAAAACACGGTGCAATTGCTGATAAAACCCAAACTAAGGATGTCAGCTACTACAATCTTGACGCCATTATCTCCGTAGGTTATCGGGTCAACTCTCAAAAAGCCACGCGCTTCAGACAATGGGCTACTTCGGTACTGCGTGAGTACATGATAAAAGGCTTTGCTATGGATGACGAACGCTTGAAACAAGGGGAAAACCTCCTAGGAAAAGACTACTTCCGCGAACTCTTGGAACGTGTCCGCTCTATCCGTGCTAGTGAGCGCCGTATCTGGTTACAGATTACGGATATTTTTGCAGAGATTTCTATCGATTATGACCCACAAAGTACACTTACAAAACAATTCTATGCTGATGTACAAAACAAGTTTCATTATGCTATTACTGATCAGACTGCTGCAGAAATTATATATACGAAAGCAGACCATACCAAGGACAACATGGGACTAACCACTTGGAAAAATTCCCCAGACGGTCGTATCTTACAAATGGATACCCAGGTAGCAAAGAATTACCTAACAGAAAAAGAAATTAGCTCTCTTGAAAGAAGTATCTCCAGCTATTTTGATTACCTTGAAAGACAAATAGAGCAGCGAAAAACCCAGACCATGCAGCAGCTTGCTGAAAGCATTGATCGCTTTTTGACTTTCCAAGAATACGATATTTTAGAGGGGCATGGTAAAATCACTTCTAAGGCTGCTAAGGATAAGGCAAAGTTAGAGTATCAACTTTTCAATAAAACCCAAAAGATAAATTCAGACTTTGAGAAAGAGCTTAAAGGGCTGATTGACAAATAACCTCATAAAACGCGTTTTAAGCGCTTGTCTGCTTTTCTGGTATAATTTACCGTCTTACATAAAACAAACAAAAATAGGGATGTTCTCGTAGCTCCTAGCATGATATAAACCCAATCTAAAACTTTTACGGCTTGCCTGCTGATAGAAAGGGATATCATGAGAATAACAGAAGTCAAAAAGAAAAACGGTACAACTGTGTACCGTGCTAGTGTTTATCTCGGTGTTGACCAGGTAACAGGTAAGAAAGTAAAAACCAGCGTAACAGGACGGACAAGAAAAGAGGTTAAATTAAAAGCTCAACAAGCCCAGATAGATTTTAAACTGAATGGCTCAACCATTCAAAAGACAGTCACGGTCAAGAATTTTCAAGAGTTGGCCGACATATGGCTAGAAAGCTATAAGCTGACCGTTAAGCCTCAAACCTATGAGGCGACATTGAGCAATCTAAGAACCCATATTTACCCAGTTTTTGGGAACAGACAACTTGACAAGATAACGGCTAGTGATATACAAGTTTTTATTAATCAACTATCAAGATATTTTGAAAACTTTGTGACAATACGGTCAATCATCAGGAGGATTTTTCAGCAAGGAATATTGCTGCAGCTTGTCACCAATAACCCAGCTAGAGATATTATACTTCCTAGAAGACAAAAGAAGGCTGATGATAACAAGGTAAAGTTTATTGCTCCAGATGATTTGAAGGCTTTTCTTGATAATCTAGAAAAGAAGCAGTACAAGCGTTATGGTTTGTATTATGAGTATGTCCTCTATCATTTGCTCTTGTCTACAGGGTTACGGATTGGTGAAGCCTGCGCCTTAGAATGGACTGACATAGACCTTGATAAGAGTACAATCACAGTAAATAAAACGTATAACAAAGGCTTAAAGGCGGTTAGTACAGCCAAGACAAAGTCAGCTAACCGAACCATTAGCATAGACAAGAAAACGGTCAATATGCTGCGCTTATACAAGAATAGGCAACGCCAGCTATTTTTCGAGACTGGGGCGCGTGCTCCGTCTGTTGTCTTTGCCACCCCTACAAGAGAATATTTTGATTTGGCAATTAGGCAAAGCGCTTTAGATACCCGTTGTAAAGAAGCAGGTATCCCTCGCTTTACCTTTCACGCTTTCCGCCATACTCACGCTAGTTTATTGCTGAATGCTGGTATCTCATACAAAGAATTACAATATCGCTTAGGTCATGCAAATATTACAATGACTTTAGACATCTACAGCCACCTATCAAGAGACAAAGAAAAAGAAGCAGTAGCTTACTTTGAGAAAGCCATTAGCTCCCTTTAGTCCACAAAAAGGTGAACAAATTGAGTTTTTGATAGCTGTAAACATCATCAGAACCTTATTAAATCAACGTTTAGAAAGGGTAAAACCAAAAACTATGTCAAAAATTATTGAACTACCAGAAAATCTTGCTAATCAGATTGCAGCGGGTGAGGTTATTGAGCGACCTAGCAGCGTTGTCAAGGAGTTAATAGAAAATTCTATTGATGCTGGTGCCACTCAGATTATAGTTGAGATTGAAGAAGCGGGACTCAGGAGCATTCAAGTCATTGATAATGGTGAAGGAATTGAGCATGAGGAGGTTTCCTTGGCTTTGCGGCGGCATGCTACTAGTAAAATCAAGAAACAAGCCGACCTTTTTCGAATTCGGACATTGGGCTTTCGGGGCGAGGCGCTTCCATCCATTGCCTCTGTTTCACGTTTGACGATTGAAACTGCGACAAGTAGTGGTGCACATGGAACGCTTCTGATTGCGCAAGGTGGAGAAGTTGAGACTTTAGATCCAAGTAGCTGTCCTAGGGGTACCAAAATCAAAGTGGAAGACCTTTTTTTCAACACGCCTGCTCGCTTGAAATATATGAAAAGCCAACAAGCGGAACTATCTCATATTGTAGATGTGATTAACCGTTTAAGCTTGGCTCATCCGGAGGTCGCTTTCACTCTTGTTAATGACGGTAAAGAGATGACACGGACAGCAGGAACAGGAAATCTGCGTCAAGCAATTGCTGGTATTTATGGACTGACAACAGCCAAAAAAATGATTGAAATTTTAGCATCTGATTTGGATTTTGAAGTATCAGGCTATATTAGTTTGCCAGAATTAACAAGGGCTAATCGGAATTACATTACTATCCTCATCAATGGTCGCTACATCAAGAATTTCCTACTCAATCGAGCTATTTTAGATGGATATGGTAGCAAGCTCATGGTGGGACGTTTCCCGATTGCTGTGATTGATATTCGGATTGACCCATATCTTGCTGATGTTAATGTTCACCCGACCAAGCAAGAAGTGCGGATTTCAAAGGAGCGAGAGCTCATGGCCTTGATATCGCAAGCTATTGCTGTAAGTTTGAAAGAGCAAGATTTGATTCCGGACGCATTAGAGAATTTAGCCAAATCAACCATTAACCGAGCAATTAAGCCTGAGCAGACCAGCCTCCCTCTCAAAGAGAACCGACTTTATTACGATAAAGAAAGAAATGACTTCTTTGTGAAACCACAAGTGTCAGAAGCTCAACCTTCTTTTGAGGAATCTGCCCGATTAGACCAACAATCTGCTGATACAGATGAACTCAATTCAAAATCTGCTTCTGTCAAATTTGCAGAAAGGCAATCTCCTTCTTACAATCAACTAGATCATCCAGAGCTGGATCAGGCGAGCTTAGAGAGAGCTTTAGATAAGCTAGATGGAGAAGAAACTTCAACGTTTCCAGAATTGGAATATTTCGGGCAAATGCACGGCACCTACCTTTTTGCTCAAGGAAACGGTGGCCTTTATATTATTGACCAACATGCAGCTCAAGAGCGAGTAAAGTACGAATATTACCGCGAAAAAATCGGAGATGTAGATGCTAGTCAGCAGCAGCTTCTGGTTCCCTATATTTTTGAATTTCCAGCCGATGATATGCTGCGTCTGAAACAACGGATGTCTCTTTTAGAAGAAGCCGGTGTTTTCCTTGAAGAATACGGAACTAATCAATTTATTCTTCGTGAACATCCCATTTGGCTTAAGGAAGAGGAGATCGAATCAGGTATTTATGAGATGTGCGATATGCTCCTTCTAACCAAGGAAGTCTCTATCAAGAAATATCGCGCTGAGCTGGCTATTATGATGAGTTGCAAACGCTCTATTAAAGCCAATCACAGTTTGGATGACTATTCAGCGCGTGATTTGATCTTCCAGCTATCACAATGCGATAATCCCTACAACTGCCCTCACGGTCGTCCCGTTTTGGTCAACTTCACCAAATCTGATATGGAAAAAATGTTCCGTCGGATTCAGGAAAATCATACCAGCCTGAGAGAATTGGGGAAATATTAAAACTATTTATAAAAGCTCTAAAACAGAGAGAGTTTGGGACAAAAAGATTTCAATTTTTAAAAATCTTAATTATTAAGCCCTTCAAATCTATAATTAAATGCGAAAAGCGAACAAAGCAGAATTCTGATTTGTTCGCTTTTTATATTTGAGGTCGGACTTTTGTCCCAGCCTCCTCCGCACAGCTCGAAAGGTTTGGGGAACCCTTCGAGGCTGGAAATAAAGTCAAGTGAAACTTGGGTCAAAAGGACTGGAAAAGTTGAGTTATCAACGTATTAGAGTCCACTCAGCAGTGATTGATTGGCACTAAAGTGCCTAATCAATTGTGCATGGGAAACTCTACATTGACTAAAGTCACTAGAGCTTCTCCAAACCACTGCGTCTTATAATTCTGACTATATAAACAAAAGAAGCTGAGCACTTTTGTCTCAGCTTCTGTTTTTAAGATTTTATCTGTAATTGAGTTTCAGCAGTGATTTAAGATGTTTGGCTATAGGAATGGGGTTCTTGATGTTCAGCACTTTCTACTCTAAAGTTAGTTATCTGGTCCAAGTAAGTTTTCTTGATGGTCAGATACCTCTTGCAAGATAAGGCTGCGCCGGCAGATAGAAAGAAGAGGAAAAAGATGAGGGATGGATTCCAGGGAAGATAGAGTCCTCCTGCGAAAAAGAAGAGGGTGATGGCCAGAAAGAGGATATAGAGGACGTTGACCAGACCAAAGCTTCTGACCTCCTGTTGATAGCCCTCGCTTTCCGAAGTAGTCCACTTGGATCTGGCTTCTTTCTCATCTGCCTGATATTGAGAGAACTTGAACATATAGCCAGCTTTCCTTTTTGTCAACCGGAGGTTGCGCTTTTATTTGCAGTTTCTGCGCTCAGAATATGATATACTAGAAGGGTTGAAAAGGAGAAGTCATGTACGAATATTTTAAAGGAATTTTAAGTAAAATCACAGCCAAATATATTGTAGTGGAGGTGGGGCAAATTGGCTATACCCTGCATGTGGCAAATCCCTATGCCTATTCAGGTCAGGTCAATCAGGAGATTCAAGTTTTTGTTCATCAGGTGGTCAGAGAGGATGCCCAGCTCCTCTACGGTTTTCGCACAGAGGATGAAAAGCAGCTTTTTCTCAATTTGATTTCGGTTTCTGGTATTGGACCTGTTTCTGCTCTTGCGATAATCGCTGCCGATGATAATGCCGGTTTGGTGCAGGCTATTGAGCAGAAAAACATCACTTATCTGACAAAATTTCCTAAAATCGGCAAAAAAACGGCCCAGCAGATGGTGCTGGACTTAGAAGGCAAGGTTGTGGCAACAGGTGTTGCTCCTAAGCAAGTTGCTGTTGCAGCTACTAGTGACAATCAAGAATTGGAAGAAGCCATGGAAGCCATGCTAGCTCTGGGATACAAGGCGGCTGAACTCAAGAAAATTAAGAAATTTTTTGAAGGAACCAATGATACCGCGGAAAACTATATCAAATCCGCTCTTAAGATGCTGGTAAAATAAAGGAGAAAAGATGAAACGATGTAGTTGGGTAAAAAAGAATAATCCTTTATATGTCGCTTATCATGATCTAGAGTGGGGGATTCCTTTGCATGATGAGCGGGCTTTATTTGAGTTGCTCTGCCTAGAGACCTATCAGGCAGGACTGTCTTGGGAGACTATTCTCAATAAACGAGCAGCCTTCCGACAAGCTTTTCATGGCTATGATGTTCATCAGGTGGCAGTCATGACAGATGCGGAGTTAGAAGGCGTTTTACAAAATCCTGCCGTCGTCCGAAATCGTCGGAAAATCTATGCAACACGTGCCAACGCCCAAGCTTTTTTGAAAATACAGGCAGAATTTGGCAGTTTTGATCATTATCTCTGGTCTTTTGTAGACTTTACACCGATTGACAATCCTGTAAAGGACTACAGACTTGCTCCATCTAAAACGTCACTGTCCGAAGAAGTAGCTAAAGACATGAAGAGACGAGGCTTCGAGTTTGTAGGACCAGTCTGTGTCTATTCTTTCCTGCAGGCGGCAGGTCTTGTCAATGACCATGAGGAGACTTGCGATTTTAATTCAGCAAGAAAAACAATCAAATGATTTTAATAGCTTTGCTATCTTTTATGTGAGTAGTCGGTGCAATATTTATTGACCGATACTGTTTTATATTTTTCGTAATATTGCTGTATTTATGATGATATGACATCACTACAAAACCATGACCAAAGTTCCAATCGTAATCAAAATGCTGCCAATCAAGGATTTCATAGTAAAATCCTCGTGGAAAAAGATAAAAGCAAGAATGAGTGTGAGGACAACACTAAGCTTATCAATAGGAACGACCTTGGAGACTTCTCCCTCCTGCAATGCTCAGTAATAACAGAGCCAGGAAGCACCCGTCGCTAATCCAGATAAAATCAAGAAAATCCAACTTTTCTTGCTGATGTTAGCGAGACCGAGTTGCCCTTTGGTCAAAAAGACCATACTCCAAGCCATTAAAACAACGACCACTGTCCGAATAGCTGTCGCTAGATTAGAATTGACGCCAGAAATCCCGATTTTGGCTAAGATAGATGTCAGTGCTGCAAATAAAGCAGAAAGAAATGCAAAAACTGCCCACATCATTAAATCTCCTTAAATGTTTTGTTTTCTTTATTTTATCACATTTGATTCTATCTAACACAGCAAACTAAAGGCACTCAGGCAGTACAAAATTGTCTGTTTTTTATATAAATCCTAGTTTTGCTAAGCTAATCCTCATTTTTGAAGAGGCTGGGGCGAAAGTCTCCAACTTCAAAGTATATAAAGCGATAAATCAATGATGTAGTAGCTGATTGCTCAAAGTACGGCTTTGTGGTGATGCGAAGCAAGTCTCAGGGTATTAGCTTTTCAAGCTCGCAAAAACACTTTTGACGAAAACTTTATTTTCTTTATCCACCGTCTCAACAGTCTCCCAGACTGTTGAGCAAGCTTGCGGAAGTGAGATTACGAACTAAAAATTTTCAAGATGAGTTCTACCTCACTCCCATAATCGAGGTAATCATATTATTGATGTGACACAATTATAGTTATAAATTAGAAGGCTGGTAATTCCAGACTTTTTCTTTGAAAAATTCTTAGTCTTATCAATTTGCTTACAGATTCTTTTCTTAAAATGAAGTTTTTAAGATTTTTTGTGATAAAATAAAATCAATTGCGAATAGTAAAGTAGGAGGTTCTATGAAAGCAGAAATTATTGCTGTGGGTACTGAAATTCTGACAGGTCAGATTGTCAATACAAATGCCCGATTTTTATCGGAAAAATTAGCGAGTCTGGGTGTAGATGTGTATTTCCAAACAGCGGTTGGAGATAATGAAGCTCGTCTGTTATCCATTTTAGAAATTGCTCGAAATCGTAGTAATTTGGTCATCTTAACTGGAGGATTAGGCCCAACAGAAGATGACTTGACTAAGCAGACTTTGGCAAAATTCTTAAATCGTAGGTTGGTATTTGACCGAATGGCTACGGAGAAATTGGACCGCTTTTTCGCAAGTCGACCGGATTATGCTCGAACACCAAACAATGAGCGGCAAGCTCAGATAGTGGAAGGCTCGACTCCTCTCCAAAACGAAACCGGACTTGCGGTGGGAGGCGTGATTGGAGTCGGCGGCGTGACTTATGTTGTTCTCCCCGGACCGCCTAGTGAATTAAAGCCTATGGTAAATAATGAGCTAGTTCCGCTTTTAGCGACTGGTCAAAAATTGTATTCAAGAGTCTTGCGATTCTTTGGTATCGGTGAAAGTCAATTAGTAACTCTTTTAGGAGATTTAATTGATGCTCAGATCGATCCGACCATTGCTCCTTATGCTAAGACGGGAGAGGTGACATTGCGATTGTCCACAAAGGCTGGCAGTCAAAAGGAAGCAGATGTTAAGTTTGCTCATTTAGAAAAGAAAATTTTGGCAGTACAGACTTTTGAGAAACAACATTTAGCAGACCTTTTCTACGCTTATGGAGATGATAGTTCTCTGGGACAAACAGCTTTTGAACTGCTGATAAGAGCAGGAAAGACCGTCACAGCAGCTGAAAGTTTGACTGCAGGACTCTTTCAAGCAACTTTGGCAAACTTTGCTGGAGCCTCCAATGTTTTTAGTGGTGGCTTTGTTACCTACAGTATGGAGGAAAAGAGCCGAATGCTGGGCATTCCCTTGGCAGACTTAGAAAAGCATGGGGTAGTTTCAGCTTTTACAGCGGAGAAAATGGCTGAGCAGGCAAGAAAATTGACCGCTAGTGACTATGCGGTGAGCTTGACAGGTGTGGCAGGTCCAGACAGCTTAGAAGGACATCCAGCAGGGACAGTTTATATCGGCTTAGCAACTACAGAGGATGTTCAGTCTATTAAGGTTAATATTGCGGGTCGCAGTCGGACAGATGTACGTAAAATAGCCGTTCTGCATGCTTTCAATCTGCTACGAAAAACTTTATTAAAAAACGAAAATATGCTATAATAATTAGATAGGCAAAAAAATAATTTATCATTATACAGGAGAAATAAATGGCGAAAAAACAAAAAAAATAGAAGAAATTTCAAAGAAATTTGGCGAGGAACGTCAAAAAGCGCTAGACACTGCACTTAAAAATATTGAAAAAGATTTTGGTAAAGGAGCGATTATGCGCCTAGGTGAGCGCGCTGAACAAAAAGTTCAAGTTATGAGTTCAGGTAGCTTGGCGCTAGATATCGCTCTTGGTGCAGGAGGGTATCCAAAGGGGCGGATTATTGAAATCTATGGACCAGAGTCTTCTGGTAAGACGACCGTAGCTCTTCATGCAGTAGCGCAAGCTCAAAAAGAAGGCGGTATTGCAGCTTTTATTGATGCAGAACACGCTCTGGACCCGGCTTATGCACAAGCCCTTGGAGTTAATATTGATGAACTCTTACTTTCTCAGCCAGACTCTGGTGAGCAAGGCCTTGAGATTGCTGGGAAATTGATTGACTCTGGTGCGGTAGATTTGGTAGTTATTGACTCCGTGGCAGCCCTCGTACCGCGTGCTGAAATTGACGGAGATATTGGAGATAGTCACGTTGGTTTGCAAGCGCGGATGATGAGTCAAGCTATGCGTAAATTGTCTGCTTCTATCAATAAAACGAAGACAATTGCGATTTTCATCAACCAATTGCGTGAAAAAGTTGGTATTATGTTTGGAAATCCAGAAACAACACCTGGTGGTCGTGCCTTGAAATTCTATGCATCTGTTCGTTTGGATGTTCGCGGAAATACCCAAATCAAGGGAACTGGTGATGAGAAAGATACCAATGTTGGTAAGGAAACCAAGATTAAGGTTGTGAAGAATAAGGTTGCTCCGCCATTCAAGGAAGCTTTCGTAGAAATCATGTATGGTGAAGGAATTTCTAAAACAGGCGAGTTGATTAAAATTGCGACAGACCTTGATATTATCAAAAAAGCGGGTGCTTGGTATTCTTATAATGATGAAAAGATTGGTCAAGGGTCTGAAAATGCTAAGAAATACTTGGCGGATCATCCAGAAATTTTTGATGAAATTGATCATAAAGTTCGAGTGCATTACGGTTTGATTGAGGATGATGCTGAAGATGAAAAAAATGCAGAAGCAACTAAATCAGCAAACAAGGTGGAGGAAGTCACACTAGATTTGGATGACGCAATTGAGATTGAGGAATAATTTTTTAAAAATAGGTCGCAAGACGGAGGGATTTTGTGGTATAATATAGTATGATAATAGTACCGTGTGGCGAAAGGAGTACTTACATGATTACAATTTATACTGTCTCAAGTTGCACTAGTTGTAAAAAAGCAAAAACATGGCTCAATGCTCACCAGTTAACTTATAAAGAACAAAATCTTGGTAAAGAAGGAATTACAAAAGAAGAGTTATTAGATATTCTAACAAAAACTGAAAATGGGGTTGCAAGCATTGTTTCTTCAAAAAATCGTTATGCGAAAGGCTTAGGTGTAGATATTGAAGAATTAAGTGTGAGTGAAGTGATTGACTTGATTATGGAAACTCCACGCATCTTGAAAAGCCCTATTTTAGTAGATGACAAGCGCCTACAAGTGGGCTACAAAGAAGATGATATTCGTGCATTCTTACCTCGCTCGGTTCGTAATGTTGAAAATACAGAAGCGCGTTTACGCGCGGCCTTGTAAAGAGTGGAATTTCCACTCTTTTTTTATTTCGATGTTTATTGATATTAAAAATATGATAAAATAAAGAATGAGGAGGAGTTAATCCATGAAAAGAAGCCTGATTCTATTAACCATTATTCTTACAGTCTTAGCAGGATGTGGTCAAAAAAAAAGAAACAGTTGTGACAAAAACCTTATCATTCCCTAAAACAGCTGAAGGGATTCAACAAACACAAACAATTACTTACAAAGGCGATCAATTTTTAAGTTTAACGATTGAGCAAATCATGCCGATGAAAGAAGAAATGAAAAAAGTAGTTGCGGAAGTTGGAGTTGCTGAAGCGCAAAAATTATTGGAGAAATCTTTGGCTGAAGATGAAAAATTTACACAAGCAAAAAGTTTGGAAGGTTTTTCGACCTCTTTGGAAATTATAAATGATCAAGAATTGAAGCGAGTTCATACTTTTGATTTTCAAGTTTTGGATGTTAATAAGGCCGCTGATACTGAATATTTAAAAAATATGAAATTAAAAGAATTTTTAAAAATGAAACCAAAAGAATATGTTGAAAATCAGATTGCGAGTGGTGCAATGGAAGTCAATCAATAACTGTCAATCATTGGTTGCCTTTTTAGACAGGCCGTGTTGACAACGCTTACAAAAGATGGTATATTATTCTTATAAAGCTCTAAAATACAAGGAGGATATTTTTATCAGAAAATCGGTTGTTTTGTTAGGAGCAAGTTTGTTGCTGCTCACAGCTTGTGGTCAAAAATCCGGTCAGAATCAGTCAGGGGATAGTAAGACTGGTTCGAGTGTTGTGAAAAAGGATTCTGTTGTGACCAAGTCTTTTCAACAAAAACAGACTGTCCAAGGGATTGAACAAACACTTCCTGAAAATATGAAGAGTGTATTAGCGGGTCAAGATTTAGAAAGCACTAAGCCGCACTTGATTTCTGCTTTTGAAAAGGCTGCAGGATTGGATAAATTTAAGTCTTTGGGCGGTGTTGATGTTAAAACAGATATTACAAAAGACTATATTATTAAAGTTACAATCAATATTGATATGAGCAAAATCAACCTTGATGAAGCATCAAAACTAGATACATATGGCTCTATGTTTTCAACTATTAAAAATTTAACACCAAAACAATATATTGAGTCTGTCAAGGCAGCTGGAGCTAAAGAAGTTGCAAATCCATGATTTTATAGGTGTATAATGAAACAAAAAGAGGCTGGGACAAAAGTCCTTAACCTCGTCAGATTTTTATGAGTTTCTTGCAAGTCGCAGTGGTTGAGTAGGGCCGTAAAGGTTGATTTATCAACCTTTACGGCCCTACTCAACTGTGCGGGGGTGGGACGACAAAATCAAATTTCTTCGAAATTACCGATTTTTGTCCCACTCCCTTTTTCAACCCCTTTCATTTGTGAAAAGTATTGAAATGTGCTATAATATGAGTATTCTAGTGAAAGAAGGTGTAATTGTGGGATTTACAGATGAGACAGTACGTTTTAATCTTGATGATTCAAACAAAAAAGAGATTAGTGAAACATTGAAAGATGTCTATGTGTCGCTGAATGAAAAGGGCTATAACCCAATCAACCAAATCGTAGGATACGTGCTTAGTGGTGATCCTGCGTATGTACCTCGCTATAATAATGCACGAAATCAAATTCGTAAATATGAACGTGATGAGATTGTAGAAGAATTAGTTCGTTATTATTTGAAAGGGCAAGGCATTGATCTCTAATGAGAATTATGGGGTTAGATGTTGGTTCAAAAACAGTTGGTGTCGCAGTTAGTGATCCACTTGGTTTTACAGCTCAAGGACTTGAAATTATTCCTATTGATGAAGAAAAAGGGGAATTTGGTTTTGACCGTTTAAGTGAGCTTGCAAAAGGATATAAGGTTGAGAAGTTTGTTGTAGGACTCCCTAAAAATATGAACAACACAAGCGGACCACGTGTAGAAGCAAGTCAAGCTTATGGTGCTAAGATTGAGCAATTATTTCATTTGCCAGTTGAATACCAAGATGAGCGTCTAACAACGGTAGCTGCGGAGAGAATGCTGATCGAGCAAGCGGATGTGAGCAGAAAGAAGCGAAAAAAAGTGATTGATAAGCTCGCAGCGCAGCTCATATTGCAGAATTATTTAGATCGAAATTTTTAATAAATAAAGGAGAAAACATGGCACACGATCATAACCATGACCATGAACACGAAGAACGTGAGTTGATTACGCTAGTAGACGAGCAAGGAAATGAAACTTTGTTTGAAATTCTCTTGACCATTGACGGAAAAGAAGAATTTGGGAAAAACTACGTTCTATTGATTCCAGCTAGCGCAGAAGAAGATGAAAATGGTGAGGTAGAAATTCAAGCCTACTCGTTTACTGAAAATGAGGACGGAACAGAAGGTGATTTGCAACCAATTCCAGAAGATTCAGATGCTGAATGGGACATGATTGAAGAAGTTTTCAATAGCTTTATGGAAGAATAAAAATTGTGTACACTAGCTTTTCATATTACAGACGATGAAGAGATTGAAAGGCTGTGTGAATCGTTATTTTATGGTATACGAATGAGTGGTTGGTTTAATTCCTATGTGGAGCAAGAGTACCAACCATTCAAGTGAGTTGTGGGGGTGACAGGAACCAAAATCTGGTTCTGCTTCACTCCCTTTTTGCTGGGAGAAGAATATGAATGAAATTGAAACGTGGCTAGAAAGTCGCATTGGTTTAAATTTTCGCTCCGGCTTAGAGCGAATGAGACAGGCGATAAGTCTTTTAGATCATCCAGAAGAAAATTATCCCATTATTCATGTGACAGGAACGAACGGAAAAGGCTCAACAATTGCGTTTATGAGTCAGCTATTCGTGCAGCATGAAAAGAAAGTGGGAACTTTTACGTCACCTCACATGGCAAGCATTCACGATCGGATTTGTATCAACCATGAACCCATTTCTGACAATGATTTCATTAGAATTGGGCATCGCATTCAAGCAATGGAAAAACAGCTTTTGCAGCCTTTATCCTATTTTGAAATTTTAACGCTCATGGCTTTATTGTATTTCAACGAAGAGCAGGTAGAAGTGGCTTTAATTGAAGTAGGAATCGGTGGGCTTTTAGACACGACAAATGTGTTGACAGGAGATATTGCAGTTGTGACGTCTGTGGGTTTGGATCATCAAGAAACATTAGGAGACTCCATAGTAGCAATTGCGGAGCAGAAAGCAGGGATTTTCAAGGAGAAAAAAATAGCTGTCATCGGACCACTGGCTGAAGAAGCGAGAAGAGTCTGTGAACTGCGCGCGAATGAGCTGGAGACTGTTTTATATGAATATGGTAGAGATTTTTCGTTTTCAAAAGGACAATTTTTCAGCTCAGATGTGAATATTCCTCATCTAAAGTTGAGCCTAGCAGGTACTTATCAGGAAGAAAATGCCGCTGTTGCTTTGCAAAGTTTTCTTTTGTTTATGGGGCAACACAGCTGGCAAGTGAAAATAGAGCTAGTACGAAAAGCTCTGCAAGAGACACATTGGGCAGGGCGGCTGGAATATTTTGAGAGAGGAATTTATTTGGACGGGGCTCACAATTTACCCGCTTTGTCACGTTTGGTGGAGTTTATTCGCCAGCAAGGACAAAAAGAAATCTTTCTCTTATTCGGTGCTTTGAAACGCAAAAATTATCAGGGGATGCTGTCTTATCTTCAGCAGGAATTGCCTCATGTGCAGTTGTTCGTAACGACTTTTGAGGATGACGGTGCAGCAAATGAACAGGACTTTACAAATGGTCTCTACATTGCCTCTTATCAGGACTTTATCGAACAATTTATTAAAAGCGCTAATGACAATCAGCTCCTTTTTGTAACAGGTTCTCTTTATTTTATTGCGGAAGTTCGTGCTTTTCTTTTGGAGAAAGAAATTGACTGATTAGAATGGTGAATGGTATAATAGAAATGCAGGTAAAGGAGGGGAAAATGGCACATTTAAAGAAATTCAGCTACGTCGCATTTTTTCTGATAGGACTTATCATTTTGACATCGTGTGCCAAGTCTAACCAAACTTCACCGTCATCTCAATCTGTCTCAAGCAGTCAATCAACTACAGTCTCAGGTGAGAGTGGTACTTCGTCAACTATTGCGGAAAATTCGTCAGAAAAATTAGACGGTACTTATAAAGGTATGGACGAAGAAGATGAGATCACTTTGGTTATCAAGGGAAACAGTGGTACATGGACAGAAAAAGAACCAAATGGTAAGGAAGAAGTAAAACAGGTGAGCATTGATCCAACAAATCAGAGAATGACGATTGGTGATGACATTGAGCGTTATATGATTGATGGCAAACAGTTAACGATTGAGGATATTGAGCAAGAAAATGGAGAAAATGATACAGTCGTTTTAACGAAGCAATAGCCTGTCTGGGACTGGAGCAAATTTTAGCCACTCTCCAGATTGTTGAAGCATGCGGGAGTGAAAAGGGAACAGGCAATATGTCAGTTAGCACTTAGAATAAGGGAGTGAGGAAAAGTTGATGGTTACGAACCACAACTTTTCTTTTACTCTTTTTTGCTCTAATGAAAAAATACTTTGAATATCGAATAATGAGTGATTCTGGCTTGATTTATTAGGAAATCCCCGTTATACTAGTACTAAGTAAAAACAGGGAGAGAAAATGAATCTTAGGAAATTTCAGCTATTGATGTCAAAATATGGTTTCAGTATTATTATCATGGTACTAGAACTTGCACTCATTTTTTGGTTTTTCTTTTGGCTTGGTCGCTGGACACCTACTTTATGGATTGTCTTTGTGATTTTATTCAGTCTGGCAACGATTTTAGCGATTGTCAATCGCTCAATGACACCAGAAAGCAAAGTAACTTGGCTCTTGGTAGCGTTTGTTCCAGTCATTGGTCCCTTGCTTTATTTAATGTTTGGTGAGCGCCGATTGTCCAGAAGTGAGCTGAAACAGCTAAAAAATATGGATCAGATGAAATTTCGTGAGGACAATAGCTATGAGTTGCGGTTAGACTTGAAAAAAACAGATAAATCAGCTTACGGGATTATTAAGTCGCTTCTCAGCATGGATCATAATGCGGATGTTTACGACGGCACGGAATCGCAATTTTTCCCTTTGGGAGAAGAGATGTTCCAGAAAATGCTGGAAGATTTACGCAAAGCAGAAAAATTTATTTTTTTAGAATATTACATTGTGGAAGAAGGTATCATGTGGAATAGTATTTTGGATATTCTGCGTGAAAAGGCAGCCCAAGGTGTGGAAGTGAAAATGCTCTATGATGACATTGGCTGTATGGCAACTCTTCCGGGAGATTATACCAGCCGATTGCAGGCTATGGGAATTGACGCTCATAAGTTTAACAAAGTGATTCCGCGGATGACGGTGGCTTATAATAATCGAGATCATCGGAAAATTCTCATCGTTGACGGGCAGATTGGCTATACTGGTGGCATCAATCTGGCAGATGAATACATCAATCACATCGAGCGATTTGGTCACTGGAAAGACGGCGGGATTCGTCTGAACGGGCGCGCTGTAAAAGCCTTGACACGGCTGTTTCTGATGAACTGGTATATCAACCGTGGGAAAATCAGTGATTTCGATCGCTATCATTTGGACAACAAAGCTGTAGATGCGTCAGGGCTCTATATTCCGTATGGAAGCGGACCGAAGCCCATGTATAAAGCTCAAGTGGGTAAAAATGTCTATCAAAATATAATCAGTCAGGCGACAGATTATGTGTATATCGCCACGCCGTATTTAATCATTGATTATGATTTGACGGAAGACATTAAAAATGCTGCTATGCGGGGGGTAGATGTCCGCATTGTGACACCTTATATTCCGGATAAAAAAATCATTCAGCTTATTACGCGAGGAGCTTATCCTGATTTAATGGCGGCTGGGGTTCGGATTTATGAGTATACACCGGGCTTTATTCACAGTAAGCATGTAGTGGCTGATGATGATTTTGGTGTTGTCGGAACAATCAATTTTGATTACCGTAGCTTAGTTCATCACTATGAAAATGCTGTTTTGATGTATAAAACGCCTTCTATGTTTGACTTGAAGCGAGATTTTGAGGAATTGTTTGAAACCTCACAAGAAATACATGAAGATACCATTAAAAATACCTGGTATCAACGCTTGATTAAAGAAATTGTCGAATTATTTGCACCGATGCTATAAAATTCTTCTTGCAATAAGAGGAATTTTTCTTTTTTACGAATAATCTAGTAAAAGGAGGCAGAATGGTTAGCGATTTAACAAGTGAAGAAAAGGAATTTTTGAAAGAGTATGCGGCTGTAAGTTATCATCGTTTTCGAGAATTGGAATACTACACTTTACTTTTGCAAAAGATGCAGAACCTGTCAGAATCAAGCTGACAGATAGGGAAGATTTTGATATACTAGATAAGACTGATATCAAGGAGAATCTTTATGTACGATACAATGCCTGAACAAGAGATGAAAGAGACAGTAGTAGAGACGCTTCACGAAGAGAACGAGAAAAAATCGGTTTTTATAAAGCCAATGTCGACTCCTTTTGTTGTTTTATTTTTGTGGAGCTTATTATTGAGCGTTTTAAGTGTTGCCAATCCATTTTTGACCAACCTTGCTACTAATCTGCAATCTCAAAATTTATATGCAGGTTGGGCAATGGCGCAAGGGCAGGTTATTTATGGAAATATTTATGGAACGAGTGGTCTGTTTTATTATCTAGCTAATTGGGCGGGTAGTCTCTTCATGGGCAATATTTTCTTTGCGGCAATGCAATGCTTGGCTTTGTTTGTTGCAGGAATTTATCTGTTTAAAATTGTATATCAATTAACGGCTGTAAAAAACACTTCTATCAAAATCCTTTCTTTATTCTATTGTTTGACGCTCGCTTTAGGTTGGGGCGGCTTATACTCTAGTATTTTTGCTTTCCCATTTGTCTTTGGGTCGCTGTACTTTCTGATGCGTTATGTGACAGGAGAAGCAAGCGACAGAGGTTTTATTGGCTTTGGAGCACTTGGTGCGCTGATGTTTATGATTGATCCGGTGACGAGCCTTGTATTTTATTTGGTGACTTTCCTTGCTCTGCTAGTTTATAATATTTGGGCAAAGAAAAAAGCGCGCGGCCTGTATCAATTATTTGCCATTTTGGTAGGATTCTCGCTTGTATTTTATCCGCTAGGTTATTATACGGTTTTGAATGGCAGTTTTGGGCTTGCCATAAGCCAGATTCTTTATCCTTGGGATAGCTTGCATTTTTCAGGACAGCATTTATTGTACAATGGTTTGCTTTATGGAGGACTTATTATTGGACTTGGTATAGTTGTGACTTGGGTGAGAAGTTTTTCATTGCCAGCAAATTCTTTGGAACGTTTCCTGCAGCTATTTAGTTTTTTCGCGTCCTTAATTTTAGTTTTATTTGTTTTCTTTTTACCAGATCAAGGCGCTTATCAGCTGTTGCCTGTTTTACCATTCTTCCTGATTCTGCTCAGTATGTGGTTAGGAAAAAGTAAACTTAAAAGAGGTGGACGTCATAGCCGTGTACAAAAATCTACATCTATTTTAGGAACGTATGTTGCAAAAAATGCTTTCTTGCCGCTTTTAGCAGTTACTTACTTAATTGGTTCTCCGCTTGTTAATCACTATATTTTATCTTCAGGTGAAGCAAGTGAACGTGTTTCTGCGGCAAATTATATCAAAGATAAAGCGAAGAAGACTGATAAAATCTATGCTTGGGATAAAACAGCAGCGCTTTATCAGGCGAGTAGACACTTATCTGCAGTACCAATTTTAACACCTAGCTTGTACCAAGGAACCGATGAAAACAAAATGGCGCTAGCTAGGAGTCTGAAAGAAAATGCACCAACTTATATTTTAGTGAATAATCAAGTGCCTGTTCTTCAAGATGTGCAAAAACAAATTCAGAAAAATTATGAGAAAACTGACCTGGAACTTCATCATTTCAAGCTTTATAAATTAAAATGATTTAATCAATATCTTGTGTTTAAAATAAAATTTTAAGTTTTTTACCACAAGATATTGATTTTTTTTTATGAGAGTGATATAATATGATTTATACGAATGGAGGAGCTCATGATAGCATTAAAAGAAGAAACAGTACAAGGTTTTGCTGATATTTATGTTGAAAAACGTGACGGTCGTCGTGTGGCTTTTGACGCAGATAAGATTTATAAAGCGCTTGTCAAAGCTAGCCAAGAAGTAACGACGATGACTCCGTTGTTAGAAGCAAAACTTGAAGGTATTACCAATAAAATCGTAGCAGAAGTGATTTCACGTTTTCCTGCGGGCGTTAAAATCTATGAAATTCAAAATATCGTGGAACACGAATTACTGAATGCCAATGAATACGCCATTGCAGAAAGCTATATTACTTACCGCACACAACGTGATTTTGCGCGCTCAAAAGCAACAGATATTAACTTTACAATCGGAAAATTGCTTAACAAAGACCAAGCAGTTGTCAATGAAAATGCCAATAAAGATAGCGATGTTTTCAACACCCAGCGTGATTTGACGGCGGGAATTGTTGGGAAATCGATTGGTCTGCAAATGCTGCCACCACATGTGGCAAATGCACACCAAAAAGGAGACATTCACTATCACGATTTGGATTACAGTCCTTATACACCGATGACGAATTGCTGTTTGATTGATTTTAAGGGCATGTTGGCAAATGGCTTTAAGATTGGAAATGCTGAAGTCGAAAGTCCAAAGTCGATTCAAACAGCGACTGCGCAAATCTCTCAAATCATTGCAAACGTAGCTTCTAGTCAATATGGTGGTTGCTCTGCTGACCGAATTGATGAAGTTTTGGCGCCTTATGCTGAAAAAAATTATGAAAAACATTTGAAGGATGCGCGTGAATGGGTGCTTCCTGAAAAGCAAGAAGAGTTTGCCTGGACAAAGACTAAAAAAGACATTTATGATGCCATGCAATCTTTGGAGTATGAAATCAATACCTTGTTTACATCAAATGGACAAACCCCATTTACATCGCTTGGTTTTGGTCTTGGCACCAATCGTTTTGAAAGAGAAATTCAAAAAGCGATTCTTCAAATTCGCATTAAAGGTCTGGGGTCTGAACATCGGACAGCTATTTTTCCTAAATTGATTTTCACGTTGAAGCGCGGATTGAACTTAGAACCGGATAGCCCAAACTATGATATTAAACAGCTGGCTTTGGAATGCGCTACGAAACGGATGTACCCAGATGTCTTGTCTTACGACAAAATTGTGGAATTAACAGGTTCTTTTAAAGTTCCAATGGGCTGCCGTTCTTTCTTACAAGGCTGGAAAGATGAAAACGGTCAAGAAGTCAATTCTGGTCGGATGAATCTTGGCGTTGTGACGGTCAACCTTCCACGAATTGCTCTTGAATCTGAAGGCAACATGGAGAAATTCTGGGAAATTTTTAATGAGCGGATGAATATTGCTGAAGATGCGCTCGTCTACCGTGTCGAACGCACCAAAGAAGCGACTCCAGCTAATGCTCCTATTCTTTATCAATATGGTGCTTTTGGAAAACGTCTAGGTAAATATGATAAGGTGGATCAACTCTTTAAGCATCGTAGAGCCACGGTTTCTCTTGGCTATATTGGTCTGTATGAAGTGGCTACAGTCTTTTATGGTGGTGAATGGGAGCACAATCCAGAAGCCAAGAAATTCACAGTCGATATCGTTCGTGAAATGAAACGCCGTGTAGAAGAATGGTCTGACCAATATGACTACCACTTCTCTGTTTATTCTACACCGTCTGAAAGTCTGACAGACCGCTTTTGTCGTCTGGATACAGAAAAATTTGGTCTTGTAAAAGATATTACAGATAAGGAATACTATACGAATAGTTTCCACTATGATGTCCGTAAAAATCCGACACCATTTGAAAAATTAGATTTTGAAAAAGATTATCCAGCAGCTGGGGCTTCAGGAGGCTTTATTCACTACTGTGAATATCCTGTTCTACAACAAAATCCGAAAGCACTCGAATCAGTCTGGGACTATGCTTACGATCGTGTGGGCTATCTTGGAACCAATGCTCCGATTGACCATTGTTACAAGTGCGATTTTGAAGGGGACTTCACGCCAACCGATCGTGGATTTACTTGTCCAAACTGCGGCAATAGCGATCCTAAGACAGTTGATGTTGTGAAGCGAACTTGTGGTTATCTTGGAAATCCTCAAGCTCGTCCGATGGTAAATGGACGTCACAAGGAGATTTCGGCCCGTGTTAAACACATGAATGGTTCAACAATCAAGTTCGAAGGACATCATGTAGAAAAGTAGGAACTTTCATGGGAAAATATCAATTAGACGACAAAGGGAAAGCACAAGTTACACGCTATCATGAAAAACACTCGAAAGGTGGAATCAACAAGAAAGCTCGTGTTACAAGTTTGCGAGAATAATTTTTGCAAAAAGCAAAGAAAAAATAAGGGAAAGAGTGAGGTCTGCATGAAGCTAGTCTCACTCTCTTTCTATCAAGGTGTGAAATATGAAATTAAGACGACCAAGATTGGAAGATAAGGACGCAGTCATGGCTCTCATAATGGAATTTGAAAATTCAAATGCCGCACACGATGGTGGTTTTTGGAACGAGGAGGATTTTGATTATGAAGATTGGATTGCTGGGAACCGAAATGCAGAAATGGGTCTCAATATTCCTGATACCTGGGTGCCAGCTATACAATTTGTCGGGTTTGATGAAGGACAAGCAGTTGGTTTTTTAAATTTGCGCCTGAGCCTAAATGAATACTTACTCGAACACGGTGGTCATATAGGCTATAGTGTTCGTCCATCTATGCAAGGGAGAGGCCATGCTACTTCGATGCTGAAAGAAGGACTTCTTGTTGCTGCTTCAAAGAATATTCACCAAGTGCTGGTGACTTGTGCGGTAGATAATCCAGCTAGTCGAGCAGTAATTTTAAAAAATGGCGGAATATTGGAAGATGTACGAGCCGGGAAAGAGCGCTATTGGATAGATTTGGAGTAGAAAAATGACATGGAATACACCGAAGCCAGGTGAGTGGAAAAGTGAAGAGTTAAGCAAGGGGCGTATTATTGACTATAAAGCCTTTAATTTTGTGGATGGTGAAGGGGTGCGTAATTCCCTCTATGTCAGCGGCTGCATGTTTCATTGTGAGGGCTGCTACAATGTAGCGACCTGGTCGTTCAATGCCGGGATTCCTTATACGCAAGAGCTGGAAGAGCAAATCATGAAAGATTTGGCTGAGCCCTATGTTCAAGGACTGACCTTGCTAGGAGGAGAGCCTTTTCTGAATACTGGGATTCTCTTGCCCTTAGTCAAGCGTATTCGACGAGAGTTGCCTGACAAAGATATTTGGTCTTGGACGGGCTATACATGGGAAGAAATGATGCTGGAAACACCAGATAAACTTGAACTTCTTAGTCTCATTGATATTCTGGTAGATGGTCGTTTTGATAAGGCAAAACGAAATCTCATGTTGCAATTTCGAGGTTCTTCTAATCAACGAATCATTGATGTGCAAAAGTCTCTCAAAGCTGGAAAAGTGATTATTTGGGATAGATTGAATGATGGCACAGAAAGTTTTGAGCAGGTTAATCGAGATAAAACAGAATAAATTTAAACCAAAGTAGACTTTCTTTTCCAAATATGATATAATGCTGAACGTATTGTTTTGTGTGAAAATCAAGGAGGATATATATGTATAAAGCATGAATTTTTACTGTAAATAAAAGTCTAAGTTTATTTACGCTATAAAAAAATATACAAGGTAAAGAAGGAGTAGAAAACAAATGAAAAAAAGAGGGAATATACAAAAACTAATTTTATTTTTTTGGTTTTTGTTATATTTGGGGGGAAATATTTATTATACACAAGATGTATTTGCGAGTAACAATAACACAAGCAATTCTGTAACTAACAAAACAAGTAAAGTGGATGATTTTAAAAAAGCTTATGAAGATGGATTTTATAATACAAATTATGATTGGAGTGTAACAGGAAATTTTAATTCTGATTATGTTCCAACTGATATTAAAGCATATAATAAGGCAACAACAAATGTTAGTGATGTTAAAATATCTGTTGAATTTAAAGAAAAAGAAAACAATAAAGGTATTGCATACCTTACAGATAATAAAAAAAGGCATTCAGACAATAAGGCAACAGATAATTTATTTATAGGTAAACTTGATACTAATAAAACACCAACTCTTGGAATTTTTACACAAGCAGGAGAAGATGAGGGGAAGTTAAATACTTCTGAAAGATGGAATTTTGATGGAAGTAAGTTTGTTGGCACATTAACTATAACTTTTGACAAAGAAGTTGAAAATCCGATATTAGATTTATCAGGTATAGGCGGATATAGAAAAGTTTTTACTACAACAGGATCTGATAACTATGCAAAGGGATCGTTTAGTGCCTCAGAATTGGAACTAAAAAATGCAGATATTACGGTAGAAAAAGTCGGTACTGGAGCTAACTTACAGGTTGAAAACAAAAAAATTAAAGTTATCGATAAAAATACATACTCGCAATCTGTATTA
Source organism: Streptococcus anginosus subsp. whileyi MAS624 (assembly GCF_000478925.1). Taxonomy (NCBI): domain Bacteria; kingdom Bacillati; phylum Bacillota; class Bacilli; order Lactobacillales; family Streptococcaceae; genus Streptococcus; species Streptococcus anginosus. The sequence continues at coordinate 246,392 of NZ_AP013072.1, forward strand.
GATAAACTATTTGTTCAAGATGCTGAAAATCCAGCTGCAAGAACTCCTGATTTATCTCCGGCAGGGACAGGATCAGTTATGTTGGTTGGTAAAATGAAAGAAGTAACATTTGATGTTTATCATAGCGCTATTCCTTTTTCTAAATTTTCAACAGAGCAATATCACACAGGGAACTCCTATTTTACAAAGGAAGAGGATAAAAAATGTGCAGATGGAATTAACGGATTAAATACACTTATTACTGAGGAAGTTTGTAAAGATAAATTTAACAACAAAGGGACAAAACTGTATAATTCTGATTTATTTTTAATCTCTATTAGACTTGCTAAAAGAGGAAGTGTGGATGTTAAGTACATCACAACAGATGGCAAAATTTTAGAGAATGTAACAGATGTTGTTAAAGATGAACTGGTAGGAAAAGATTATATAACCGTTCAAAAAAGTTTTAATGGATATGTGTTTGAAAAAATGGATACTAATTCAGCTCCGACAACAGGAAAGGTGAAAGAAGAAAAACAACACGTAATTTATGTATATAGAGAACATATTCCAGGCTTTCCACCGCCACCATCAACGCCACCAACAAAAGTTAAGTTTTCTAAGAAAGCATTAACAGAGAATGGAGAAGAACTAAAAGGAGCAACCATCAGATTGACGAAAGAAGATGGAAGCTTAGTCAAAGAATGGGTAACAGATGGAACGGTAAAAGAGTTTGAATTAAAAGACGGGAAGTACACCTTCACAGAAATATCGGCACCAGCTAAATACCAAGTAGCAACAGCAATAACATTTGAAGTAAAAAATGGAAAAGCAATAGTGAAAGGTATAGAAGTAACAGGAAATACGATAGTGATGGTAGATAAGCTGAGAGAACTTCCGCCGCCACCACCATCAACGCCATCAACAAAAGTTAAGTTTTCTAAGAAAGCATTAACAGAGAATGGAGAAGAACTAAAAGGAGCAACCATCAGATTGACGAAAGAAGATGGAAGCTTAGTCAAAGAATGGGTAACAGATGGAACGGTAAAAGAGTTTGAATTAAAAGACGGGAAGTACACCTTCACAGAAATATCGGCACCAGCTAAATACCAAGTAGCAACAGCAATAACATTTGAAGTAAAAAATGGAAAAGCAATAGTGAAAGGTATAGAAGTAACAGGAAATACGATAGTGATGGTAGATAAGCTGAGAGAACTTCCGCCGCCACCACCATCAACGCCATCAACAAAAGTTAAGTTTTCTAAGAAAGCATTAACAGAGAATGGAGAAGAACTAAAAGGAGCAACCATCAGATTGACGAAAGAAGATGGAAGCTTAGTCAAAGAATGGGTAACAGATGGAACGGTAAAAGAGTTTGAATTAAAAGACGGGAAGTACACCTTCACAGAAATATCGGCACCAGCTAAATACCAAGTAGCAACAGCAATAACATTTGAAGTAAAAAATGGAAAAGCGATAGTGAAAGGTATAGAAGTAACAGGAAATACGATAGTGATGGTAGATAAGTTGAAAGAACTTCCACCACCAAATACAAACACTAACAAAACTTTGCCGAAAACTGGAGAAGGTACAAACATATCTCTATATGCATGGCTTATGTTAACATCAGGAACATTATTAGTGCTTATAGGATACAGACGCAGAAATCATGCGAAGTAGAAGGCGTAGGTATTTTTTCACTGATGATAAGAGCTATTTGGAACAATAAGACAGATATTGTCTTGCACATATTGGATAACATAAATAGTTAGTCGTTAATAGAAGGGGGCAGTGATTGTAGAAAATACAGAAAGCCCTCTTCTTATCATCAGTAGTAGATGCAAACGAAAAATATAATGATGATATAAGAACGAAGATTTAATTTTATGTAACTTACGATAGGATAATGCAAACTCAGCGGGGAGAATGTTATGGGGAAGGGAGTCTTTAATTATATAATAGTTAAGTATAGAAGTACCCAGCCTTTTTCCTATTTTCAGTTGTTTACCTCGTGATGTCAAATTAAATATTTTTAGAGAAAGAATAGATTTCTTTCATTTTAGAGGACTTATTATGCCTAAATGCAGAAGTCCTCCTTTTTTTGCCTAAAAACGCAGACAAAAGAAGAAATGGAGGAAACTTTATGTCAAAAGAATACTATCTTTATGTCAACGGGAAAAAGGTAAAGGTTAGCGAGCAGATATATAAAGTCTACTAGCGAGAAAAGGAACACGAAAAGTATTTAGAGCAGGTGGACAAGAAAAACCACTTGCTCTTTTTTTCATCATTGGATCATGATGGACACTTTATAGATAACATTGTCGACGAAAGCGTTGATGTAGAAAAAATTGTAGAAACACAGATGATGATTTGGGTATTAAGATCATCTATATCAAAGTTAAACGATGAAGAAAAAGAAATTATTGAGCGTTTGTATTTCAATGATGAAACTATATCAAGTATTGCATCGGAAAAGGAAGTGAGCTATCAAGCTATTCAGTGGAGGAAATCCAATATACTTAAGAAATTAAAAAAGTTTTTGGAAGAAATATTTAGATAATCACCTTGTAGATGAGGGCAGATTTTCCTTTATAAAGTGAAGGGAGATCTGCCCGCTTTAATTTGTGGAAAACAGGAATTGTAAATTCAAGGTATTTGAAAGGCAATCTCTCTTAGAACCATTAGGTAATTGTTCTTTGACAACTGAATAGACCAAGACGGGACTTTTAATTATTTAGTGAGCGAAAGAAAATTTACGCCATAACTTTCCTGCGAAGAAATTCGGTTTAAATGAATACTGTCAAAGACAAGGATAGAAGGAAACGAGCGACAAATAATTTTTTAAAAAATAAAGGACAAGGATAACTTTGTGAGCCATGACCTAAGTAATGATAATGATACTTCTTTAGTGAAAGCCGGCTCATCTTAACAGGGGCGGTGGTGAGATTCCAATGTTGCTGATCCTAAGCACCCGTCAATGTCATGAAACTTTAAAGAGAAAACAACGAAGAAAGGAGTTTTCTAATGGATTTGATAGAAATGATAAAATTAAAAAATATATCAGTGGAAGACATAGATAGAAATATCGTTCCAGATATTGAAGATATAAAAAAGAAAAAGGATATTATTCCAATACCAATGTATTTTATGAAAGTAGGAAATATCATTGCAAAATGCAGTTATGCAGAAAACGGAAGAAGTTTAGAGGATTGTTTTTTATCTTATTTGAAGAAGAAAGCAATGTTACTTGATTAAAAATATGATAAATAGGGGCTGACTTTTATTTTTGAATATGGTATAATATTTAACAAATAGGGCTACAATTTAATATGTGCCGAGGACTCCAAGTTATCATATTTTTCTTTTGAAAAATGATGAATAATTTGGAGGTTTTGTTATGTCTAAAAATAATTTAGAGGCAAATAATTTTAAGGTCGCTATGTACCTTAGATTATCCCAGGATGATGAAAAATATGATAAAGGCTTTAAGGTGGAAAGCAACAGCATTTCCAATCAGAGACTGCAAATCAAAGATTATATTGATAGTGGAAGATATTTACAAAGAGTATTTCCATCTCTTGAAGTGAGGTTTATTGCCTTAAATGACAATTATGACAGTTTTACAGTCAATGAAACAGAAAAGAATTTAGTTATTCCTTTTAAAAACTTTATTAACGATAACTACTGTAGAGATACATCTGCAAAGGTAAGAAGTGTTTGTAAAGCAAAGAGAAAGCAAGGACAGTTTATATCAAATTATACTCCTTATGGCTATGAAAAAGATAAAGAATATAGGCACAAAATTGTAATAGATAAAGAGGTAGAGTATGTGGTGCAAAAAATCTTTTCTATGAAACTTGAGAGATATAGTTCTTATTCCATTGCAAAGCATCTTAATGAAAATGGGATACGGAACATAAAAAGGTAAAAGGCATCAAATACAAGACGGGCTTTAACACAAAAGTTGTTACAAAATGGGATACACCTGCGGTTAATCGTATTTTAACCAATGAAATATATATTGGTACATTGCAACAAGGAAAAAGAGAAAAAATAAATTATAAGCTGGATAAGGTTATATCTAAAGCCAAAAGCGATTGGATTGAGATTGAAGATAACCATGAGGCAATTATTGATATCCATGATTTTGAGATTGTACAAAAACTTTTAAGGTGCGATATAAAGGCAAGAAATATAGGTGAAAAGGCAGATATATTTTCCGGACTTTTGTTTTGTAAGGATTGTAATTCGCAAATGACAAAGAAGATGGATAGGAGAGGAAAGAAGTCTGCAACCTACTATATTTGCTCTATGTATAACAAAGGAAAGTCATGCAGCAGACACTCTATCAAGCAGGAAGAATTGAAAAAGACGGTTCTTGAAACCATTCGCCACTATATAAATTCACTTGGAAAATACGAAGTTATTTTTGAAAAAATAAGAGAAATGGAAATCTCTTATGAATTATTCAAGAAAATAGATAAAAGGCAAGAATATATAAAGAAAAGTAAGGCGAAATTTGAGCTTTTAAAATCATCATTGTTTCAGGATTTAAAAGAGGGGCTTATTTCTGAGGAAGAGTTTTACGATATGAGAGAGTTTTATACCAATCGTATTGTAGAAAGCGAGCTGATTTTAGAAAGACAGGATAAAGAAATCGCGTGGCTGTATAAAAAGAGTATAGGCAATCAGAACTTTATCTCAGAAATAAAGAAGTACAGGAACATAAGCGTTTTAGAAAGAGGGCTTCTCGTAAGACTAATAGATAAAATCTATGTATTGGAAGATCAAAGGATAGAAATTCATTTTAACTATGATGAAACTTTAGATATATTCGATAAATTAAATAGCTACCAACTTCAAACACTTTAAATCCAAAAGGGAATCAGGGAGGTGGTGTAGATGGCAAGAACTGCAAACAGAAGAATATCAGCAGCAAAAAATAAAGTAATGTTAGAACCATTAAATGGCTTTCAAACAGCTATTTATACCAGAATCTCAAGAGATAAGAAAGAGAAATCGAGCGATTCTATTGAAAATCAGATTGCTCTTTGTGAAGGGTATATCCAAAAGAATGATGAGCTTAGCTTGACTGACATATATAAATATGTTCCGAAAACCGGAACAAATTTTGAAAGACCAGACTTTGATAAACTGATAGAGAAAATAAGGCAGGGGAACATTGAGTGTATTGTTGTAAAGGATTTATCTCGTTTTGGAAGAAACTATATTGAGCTTGGAAATTTTATGGAGAAGATATTTCAAAGAAAGTATCTACATCTAATCAAATACGAATTAAGCAGGGTGGATTTATCTGTGGGGCAGCACCTTATGGGTATATGACACGAAAAGACGGGAATGGAATAAGAAGATTATATGTAGATGAAAATACAGCACCTATTGTTAAGGAAATTTTTGAATCGTACTTAAAAGGGCTTAGTACACTTGAAATTTCAAAGTTGCTACATGAAAGAAAATTCTATGTTGCTACGGATTATCGCAAGTATGGGAAAGTCATAGCAGATAGTGATGAGCCTGTTAGAATTTGGAATCCAACTACGGTTTTACAAGTGCTTAAAAATCGTGTTTATACAGGAACTTTAATTCAAGGAAGAAATCAAAAACATCTATATGAAGTGAGAAAGAGAGAAAGGCTTAGTGAAGAACACTGGACAGTAACTGAAAATGCCCATGAAGCCATTATCTCAATAGATACTTTTGAAAAGGTGCAGATGATGATTTCCTCAAAATCGAGCCCGATTAAAAATAGCAGACAGAAAATGCTCTCCTTAAAGAGGATACGGTATTTCGAGGAAAAGTTTATTGTGGTATTTGCAAGAGAAGAATGTGCGTACACAGGCAACAAAGTGGTAAAAAATCTGTATTTTATTTTAGCTGTAATATATTTAAAGAATTTACAACAGAAAAATGCGGATTATCTATTACAGAAGCTACTCTTGGGAAAACTGTTAAGGGAGCTTTTGATGTGATTCTTTCAAATAACGGTAAAAGCTATAAAGAATACTTAAAGAATTATGAGAAAGTCATAGGAGAACTCGATAGAAAGTGGGATAAGGAACTCACCGAAATCAATCGTAAATATACAAAACTTAGCGGGTTTCAAAGTGAATATTATGAAAAGTATGTTTTGGGAGAATGGACAAAAGAAACTTTTGAAAAAGAGAAAGAAAAGCTCAATCAAAGTAAGAAAGAATTGGAGATTTTTAAGGAAAAGCAAATATCAGCTTATGATGAGGCGAAATTAAAACTTCAGGAACAGCATAAGTATATTGAAGCTTTCATCAAGGGGAAAAACAAGAAATGGGATAAGAATTTTGTAGCTGCCATTATAGGTAAGATATTTATCTGGAAAGATAATAGTATTGAAATCAAGTTTAATTTTGAAGAGAAGTCTGTAGTTAGGGAAAAACTTGGCGGAAAGGTAAAAAGGTGCTGATATGAATACAGTAGATTTTTACTTAAGACTATCTTTAGAAGATGGGGACTACAAAGATGAGAGTAACAGCATTGTTTCTCAAAGAGATATTCTAAAAGACTATATCAGCTTAAGAGAAGAATTTGCAGGAGTTAAAGTAAGAGAACATATAGATGATGGTTATACTGGAACAAACTTTAATCGACCTGCTTTTCAAAAGGTGATAGGTCTTGTTAAGAAAAATGAAATAAAGACAATTCTTGTAAAGGACTTATCTCACTTGGCAAGAGATTATATTGAAGCAGGAGCATATATTGAGCAGATATTTCCTTTTATGCAAGTTCGATTTATTTCTGTTAATGATAATTATGATAGTAATAATAATGAAGATGGGATTGTCGGCTTAGATGTTCCGTTTAGAAACCTTACTCATGATTACTATTCAAAAGACATCTCACAGAAAATGCGTTCCTCTGTAAAAGTGAGACAAGACAAAGGTTATTACTTTGGTTCAAAAGCTCCTTATGGATATGTGAAAGATAAAAAAGACCATCACCATTTGATTGTTGATGAAAAAGCAAGACATATCATTGAAGAAATATTTGAAAGGTATTTAAGTGGAGATAGTATGCTTTCTATCGCAAAAGATTTCAATGAAAGAGAAGTTTTAACACCGGCAAAGTATATTGGACTAAAGAGAGGAAGCGGAATCTGGACAGGACAAATTGTTAGGTATATATTAACACAAAGAGTCTATACAGGGGCAGTTGTTGGAGGAAAAACAAGAGTACAGGAAGTGGGCTTCGATAATCGGAAATGGATAGATGAAAGTGAATGGATTATACGAGAAAATATGTACGAAGCTATCATTTCTAAAGAGAATTTTATCAAAGTTCAGGAATTATTAAATCGCAATGAAAAGCGCATCAGCAGGGAAAGAAAGAATTTTCACATTCTTCAGGATAAAGTCTATTGTGGTAAATGATGCCATCATAAAATGAGCTATACCGTTCATTATGGCAAAACTGATGGATATTGTTGTCCGTATAAATATAAAGCAAAAGATTGTGGCTGTATGAAAGGAAAGATAAAAGCCTCAATTCTTGAAAAAATTGTAGCTGAAGAAATAAGGCTTTATACAGAGCATTTCCTTGAGCAAGAGCAAACGAGAAACATTGAGTGTAGGGTTCGGGAAAGTATTTGTGAAAGTTTGAAGGATAGAAAAAGAAAGTGGGAAGCCGAAAAACAAAAGTTGCAGGTTTCTAAAATGCAGCTTTACGAAAAGTATAAGCAGGGAGTTACAGATAAGGAGACATATCTTTTTCAAAAAGAAGTCTTTACCAAGAAAATCCAAAGTATATAACAGGAAATATCTATCGTGGAAGTTAAGATAAAAGAAAATACAGCTTCAGGGCATAACTTAAACGTTGATAAATTGAAAGAAGATGTATCAAAAGGAGAGCTTGTTTTAGACTGGATCAATGAAGTCATAGAAAAGATATATATCTATGACAAGGATGATTTTGAGATAGTCTGGAAAATCAAAGAAAGTGATGGAGTGGATAAAAAATAAAGATGAAATGATGATTGTAAATCAAGAGTTTCTTGCAAGTAGAATTTATACAATCAGAGGTCAAAAGGTTATGATTGACTTTGAACTTGCAGAAATTTACGGGTATGAAACAAAAAGGTTCAATGAGCAAGTTAAGAATAATATTGAGAAATTTGATGATGATTTCAGATTTCAACTCACAAAAGATGAATGGGAATTTTTGAGGTCGAAATTTTCGACCTCAAAACCTGAAGCCGGCTCCGGAGGAAGAAGGTATTTACCTTTTGCCTTTACAGAACAAGGGATTTATATGTTAATGACAGTTCTCAAAGGGGAGCTTGCAGTAAAACAAAGTAAAGCTCTTATCTGGACTTTTTAAGCAAATGAAAGACTATATTTTTGGAAATCAAACTTTGATAGGGAAAAGAGAATTTTTACAACTTTCAATGCAGATTACAAGCAATATTGTAGAAATGCAGGATTTAAGAAGAGATTTAAGTGATGTAGAAGAAAAGGTTGCGAATGTAGTGGATACTTTAAGTAATGTTGTTTATAAATCGGAGCTATCTGAGTTACTTCTTGACTTGAGTAATCCTCAGCTAAAATCTGGATTTTTACTGTTAAACGGACAGCCTGTTGAGGCAAATATAGCTTATAAAGATATTTATAGCATAGCGAAAAAGAGCAGTTATATTGTAGATAACTATATCGGAGTAAAAACCTTGGTGCTATTAAAGGAAATAAATCTATCAGTGAAAATTATCATATTTAGCGACAATACAGGTAAAGGACTTCATACTCTTGAATACCAAGATTTTTGCAGAGAATATCCTTATGTAAGTATTAAGTTTCAAAAGTCCGGTAAGGTATTTCACGATAGATACATTATCATTGACTGGAATACAGATAGTTAAAGAATATATCATTGTGGAGCCTCATCTAAAGATGCGGGTCAAAAAATCACAAGCATATTGGAAGTTGCCGATCAAATGATTTATACGGATTTAATAAATAAGCTTTTGAAAAATCCTATATTAAAGTTAAAATAGGGTAGATATTTAATTGATTGGAAATTGGGGAAAAGATGTATCCAATACTTGACACAAGGGTGTTATACTTTTTCATGGTATAACACTATTTTTCACAGTAGAGGTAAGGATATGACAAAGAGAATTTTGTTAGTAGATGATGAAGTAGAGATTACCGAGATTAACAAGCGTTATTTAACACAGGCAGGTTATGAAGTCAATGTGGCGCATGATGGACAAGAAGCTTTAGAGTTGTTTCAGAAATATTCAATTGATTTGATAATTACAGATATTATGATGCCTAATATGGATGGCTATGATCTGATTGGGGAAGTACAATATCTTGCTCCAGACCAGCCTTTCCTTTTTATCACGGCTAAAACATCTGAGCCAGATAAGATTTATTCTCTCAGTATGGGGGCAGATGATTTCATCACCAAACCTTTTAGCCCGCGGGAATTGGTGTTGCGAGTCAATAATATCCTACGTCGCATTCACCGTAGTATGGGAATGGAAGAAACACTGCAGCTGGGTGATCTGGTGATGAATCACGAAACGCGCGAAGTAAGTGTTCATGATCGTCCGCTAGATATCACCATCAAATCGTTTGAGTTGCTATGGATTCTTGCTAATAATCCTCAACGTGTTTTTTCTAAAACAGAGCTTTATGAAAAGGTGTGGCAAGAGGACTTTGTGGATGACACAAATACGCTCAATGTTCATATCCATGCTTTGCGGCAGGATTTAGCGAAGTATAGTACTGAAAAAACGCCCACTATTAAGACTGTTTGGGGGTTGGGCTATAAGATAGAGGTGTAAAATGAAATTAAAGCACTTTATTATTGTGGGTTACCTCATTTCCACAACGATCACGGTTGTTGCAATCATCTGGTCTGTCAACACCATGCTGATTTCAAAAAGTGATATTTATTTTATTATTGGTATTAGCATTCTGGCTAGTATTACAGGGGCATTGGTTAGCCTTTTGCTGTTGAGCCGTGTCTTTCTCTCTTTGGATAAATTAAAACAACTCATAAAAGGAATCTCTGACAAGAAGTTTGAAACGGTCAATACAATTAAAAATCCAACAGAATTTAAAGAGCTGGCAGATGCCTTTAATAATATGTCAAGAAACTTGCAAAGTACCTTTACTTCGTTGGAAGAAAGTGAAAAAGAAAAAGGCTTGATGATTGCTCAGCTCTCACACGATATTAAAACGCCTTTAACATCCATTCAGGCAACTGTCGAAGGAATGTTGGATGGTGTGATTGCGGCAGATGAGCAGCAGTATTATCTCAAAACCATCAGTCGGCAGACCGATCGGTTGAATAAGCTGGTCGAGGAGCTAAGTTTTATCACTCTGAATACGATGAATCAGCCAGATGTACCGCTTGAAAAAGAAGAAATTTTCCTTGATAAGCTCTTGATTGATATTATGTCGGAGTTCCAATTGGTGATTGATAAAGAAGACCGAGATATTCAGATTTCGGTGCAGCCAGAATCAGCAAAAATTATCAGCAACTATGATAAACTCTCGCGGATTATTCTCAATCTTGTCAGCAATGCTTTTAAGTATTCAGAAGCAGGCACTAAGCTTACTATTGATGCAGCGGTTGACAATAAGCGCTTGACTTTAACGGTGGCAGATGAAGGTCAGGGCATTAAGTCAGAGGATTTGGAGAAAATATTTAAACGACTTTATCGGGTAGAATCTTCTCGCAATATGAAAACTGGCGGGCACGGTCTAGGGCTCTATATTGCACGTGAATTGGCACGCCAATTGGGTGGTGATATTTTCGTGCAAAGTGAGTATGGACAAGGTAGTAGTTTTTCGCTTGTATTAGATTTATAAAATGAAAGTGAGATAGACTAGAAAAATGAACATTTCCGGTTTATCTCACTCTTTGTTTTTATTAGTTTGTTTGTTGCTCAGCTAGAATGACTTCAAAGAGAAGATTTCCAACTAAATTGAACATTAAACGCGAACGCAATTTTTCGCGTTTTTTTGGTGCATCATAGACAAAAATCATGTGATCGCTGATTTTAGCGAGAAGATGGTTTCCTAAAGTGGTGATTGTAAGAACAGTTGCCCCTTGTTCTTTTGCCTGTAAAATACTGTGGTTGACGTCTTTATTGCTGCCACCGAGTGAAAAGACGATAATCACATCTTTTGGTGTAGCAATGTCTTTAATCCGGTCAATGCTGTATTGCTCAAAGTAATCATTGGACCAAATATTGATAAGTTTGAGTTTTCGGTTAAAATCGCTCATAGGCATGTAACTAGATCCTACTCCGATGCAGAAGATCCTTCTAGCTGAAAGAATTTTAGCTGCAAAAATCTGAAAATCTTGTTCAGACAACATGGATACGGTATGTTCAAATTCGACTTGTACCTGTTCTTTTAATTGCTCAAAAGAAGTTCGTTCAGACTTGGCTTGCTCTTTTTTTAGTTCTTTTGATAAGCGTAAATCATAGCGTAATTCATTATAAGTTTGATAGCCTAATTTTTTACAAGCACGAATGACAGTGGAAGAGGAAATAAAAAGTTCGTTTGCAATGGTCTTTAATGTGATTGTCTCTACTTCTTTCTAACGCATGAGGTAGTCAATGACTTCCTGCTCATTTACAGACAATCGATCATAGTGTTGTTTTAAATTTTTTAGAAACATAAAGCCTCTTTTCTAAAACCTTGTTTTTAGAAAAACGTTTTCTACTTAGTAAAATTTTACCGAAATAGTCAAAATTATGCAAGATAGAAACTTCTTTCTAAAAAAACGTTTTCACGTTTATTTTTGTTAAAATGAAAACAGAAAAATACAAGGAGCAAAAAAATGAAAGAGAAGAATAAATTTATCTCTGCCTTTGAGCAATTTGGACGCTCATTCTTACTCCCTGTTTCGGTACTGCCCGGTGCAGGGATTATTCAAGGTATTGGTACAGCTTTTACCAATGAAAACACACTCAAGATGTTCCCATTTTTGAACAATGCAGTTTTTCAATTTGTCATGAAATTTTTCATTGCGCTTGGTGGTACAGCTTTTAGCAACTTGCCTGTTATTTTTGCAGTCGGAGTTTCAGTTGGTCTTGCAAAACGGGAAAAAGGGTCGGCAGCTTTATCTGGTTTGTTAGGTTTTCTTGTTTTGCACAATGTTTTGAATTTCTTGTTGAAAATCAGTGGAAGGCTAGTCAATACTGCTAACTTATCAAGCGGTGCAGCCAAACTTGCCCTATCAAATGCCATGCAGACAAAGGTTCTAGGGATTCAAACCATGGATCTCAGTGTGTTTGGAGGGATTATCGTTGGGGTTTCTGTTTACTTCATTCACAAGTGGGCTGTGAAACAAGAATTGCCAACCATGATTGGTTTCTTCAGTGGACCTCGTTTCGTACCAATTGTCACTATGGTGGCGATGTCCTTTGTAGCCGTTGCAATCTTCTTTATTTGGCCGACTATTCAAGCAGGCATTAGCGCAGTGTCTATCCTCGTTTTGAAGTCAGGCCCGATTGGCACTTTCTTATATGGATTGATTGAGCGGGCTCTCTTGCCATTTGGTTTGCACCATGGTCTCAACTGGCCGGTCCGTACGACAGAGCTTGGTGGCTCATGGACAATTGGTGGGAACCATGTCGTCGGTACGGTTAATGCCTACCTTGCTTCTTTAGCGGATTCTTCGATCAAGTCTATTGACCCATCAATCACACGTTTCAATGGCGGTAAATTTGTTTACTTCATGTTCGGTCTTTCTGGTGCTGCTTATGCTATGTACAAGACAGCTTCTCCAGAAAAACGTAAAGTAGCAGGTTCCCTTCTCTTTGCAGCAGCCGGAACTTCATTCTTGACTGGTATTACAGAGCCAATCGAATTTACTTTCCTTTTTGTGGCACCAATGCTTTACGCTGTGCACGCTGTTTTGGCAGGTTCTGCTTTGTTTGTTATGCACATGCTGGGTGCTGGTGTAGCAACTCCTACCGGACATGGTTTCATTAACCTTGTAATCTACGGTGTGTTGCAAGGACCTAAAACGCACTGGTGGCTCGTTTTCTTAGTAGGTATCCCTTATTTCTTCCTTTATTACTATGTCTTTAAATTTATGATTTTGAAATTCAACTTTAAGACTCCAGGTCGAGAAGATACGGATGAAGTCAAGTTGGCAAGTAAGCAAGAAGCGCGTGGTAAATATGGCTTGAAGATTCAAAATGTCGGTCAAGCAGCTCCACAGGATACAGCACCTACTCCAGAAAAATCTGAAGGGAAAGAACTTAGCAAGCAAGAAAAAACGCACCAACAGGCTCTCGGTTTGATTGCAGCCCACGGTGGTCCGGAAAATATTGTTGATGTCAATGCTTGTATCACTCGTTTGCGGATTGATGTCAAGGACAAATCATTAGTGGATAAGGATACGATTGTCAACCAATATGAAGCGCTTGGTTTTGCTGAAAATGGCATGCAAATGCAATCTATCTATGGCGCTTATGCCAATGTTCTCAAAATGGAAATCCAAGACATTCTAGGTTTAGAGGAATAGCCATGGCACATAAGATTTTATGTGTAACAGATTTAGACGGAACTTTTGTGAAAAATTCTGTTGATGTTAATTCAGTAGACTGGCAAGCTTATCAAAAGTTGACACGTTACAGTGACTTCGCTATTGCTACGGGTCGTTCTGTCAAGGAAATCAACTACATTACGCAACGTAATCAGCTTCATTTAAGCTATGCAATCGGCTTTAATGGCGCCATGATTGCTGAAAATGGGAATATATTATTTTCTCAAAAGTTGGCATCAGTAGATGTACAGGCCTTGTTAGACTACCTCAAAAAAGAAAAACTCGTTTTTGATGCACTTGATGGCGAAGAGAGAATTGGCAACTTTGACCATGAGGACAATCGGCGTTTGTGGAATATGCCCATTCTTTGCTTGGAAAATCCTTATGATCTGGTTCGGCAACGTCAGATTTACAAGTTTAACATTCGTCCAGAAGCAGCAAAAACGTCTGTCTATGTAAAAGAATTAAAAGAACATTTTCCCCACTTAGAAGTCTATCAATCAGGGAGCACTCGCATAGAAGTGACTACGAAAGATGTTTCAAAAGGTAGTGGTTTACAACTTTTGAAAAAGCATTATCAACTAGTTGTGGCATTTGGCGACTCTGGAAATGACATCTCGATGTTTGAAAAATCCGATATTTCCTATTGTATGACACATGCCCCTGCCACTGTCCAGGCAGCTGCTTCCTATGTTGTCGACAGCTTTGCAGATGCTATCAAGCATTTGGAGAAGTTATTGTATCAAAATAGTATAAAGGCTTAAGAAAATTCTCTTAGGCTTTTTAGATATTGCTATTATTCTTAATCAGAAAATTTCTTTGGTTTCATGGTATAATAAATAATATGGAAAATAAGAATAAATTACTGTTAATTGATGGCTCTTCTGTAGCTTATCGTGCTTTTTTCGCACTTTACAATCAAATTGATCGATTCAAGAGTCCGTCCGGACTTCATACCAATGCTATTTATGGCTTTCACCTTATGCTCAATCATTTAATGGAGCGGGTGCAGCCGACTCATATCTTGGTGGCATTTGATGCGGGGAAGACCACCTTTCGGACAGAGATGTATGCTGATTATAAAGGTGGTCGAGCTAAAACGCCGGAGGAATTTCGTGAGCAACTTCCTTTTATCCGAGAAATGCTGGATAAGTTAGGTATTCGCTATTACGACTTGGATCAGTATGAAGCTGATGATATTATTGGAACTCTGGATAAAATGGCTGAAAACACGCCTGTACCCTACGATGTGACGATCGTGAGTGGAGACAAGGATCTAATCCAGCTGACCGATGACAATACAATTGTGGAAATTTCCAAAAAGGGTGTGGCAGAATTTGAGGAATTTACACCAGCCTATCTAATGGAAAAAATGGGAATTACACCAGCCCAGATCATTGATCTCAAAGCTCTTATGGGCGATTCCTCAGATAATATACCTGGCGTGACTAAAATCGGCGAAAAAACAGGGCTCAAGCTTCTTTTGGAATATGGTTCTCTGGAAGGCATTTATAACAGCATTGACCAAATGAAGCAGTCTAAGATGAAGGAAAATCTCATTAAGGATAAGGAAATAGCTTTCTTGTCTAGAAAGCTTGTCACTATTGACACTCAAGCTCCGATTGAAATCGGTTTAGAAGATATTCTCTATCAAGGATCAGATATTAAACAACTAGGTAGATTCTATGATGAAATGGGCTTTAAACAATTTAAGCAAGCGCTAGAAGCAGAGATAGAGCCAGAGGAAACGACGGACATTACTTTTAAAGAAGTGACGGAAGTTTGTCCAGAAATGCTCAGTGCAGACGGTTTTTTCTACTTTGAAATGTTGGGGGACAATTACCACATAGACGAGATGGTTGGCTTTGCTTGGGGAAATTCACAGCAGATTTATGCCAGTCAGGACATCAGTCTTTTGCAGCAGCCGGTTTTCAAAGAATTTCTGGAAAATACAGCCTTGAAGGTTTATGACTTTAAACGCTCTAAAGTCTTGCTCAGTCGCTTAGGCATTGAGCTTTCGCAACCAGCGTTTGACAGTCGTTTAGCTAAGTATCTTCTTTCAACTGTTGACAACAATGAAATTGCAACGATTGCTAATCTTTATGGCAAGACTAGACTCGTTGAAGATGAAGTGGTTTATGGAAAAGGAGCTAAGCGGGCGTTGCCTGAAAAAGCTATTTTATTGAGCCATCTAGCCAAAAAAGTCACAGTTCTTGTTGAAACAGAACAACCTATGACGGACTTGCTACGTCAGCACGATCAACTTAATCTCCTGTACGAAATGGAGCAGCCGCTAGCTTTTGTCCTTGCTAAGATGGAAATTGCTGGTATCAAGGTAGAGCGCGAAACATTGCAAACGATGCAGACTGAAAATGAGGAAGTTTTAGCTCGACTAACTCAGGAAATTTATGACTTAGCAGGGGAAGAGTTTAATATCAATTCACCTAAACAGTTGGGAGGCATTCTCTTTGAAAAACTGGATCTGCCAACATCTTTCACTAAGAAAACCAAAACGGGCTACTCTACGGCAGTAGATGTATTGGAACGTTTGTCACCGATTGCACCGATTGTGGAGAAGATTTTGGACTATCGGCAAATTGCTAAAATTCAATCAACCTATGTTATGGGGCTACAGGATTGGATTTTAGCAGACGGAAAGATTCATACTCGCTATCTTCAAGATTTGACCCAGACAGGAAGACTATCTAGTGTGGATCCCAATCTGCAAAACATTCCAATTCGTTTGGAACAAGGACGCTTAATTCGGAAAGCTTTTGTGCCGGAGTGGAAGGATAGTGTCTTGCTCAGTTCCGACTACTCACAAATTGAGCTGCGGGTTTTGGCGCATATTTCGGGTGATGAATATTTAATTGAAGCATTCAGACATGGAGCTGATATTCACACTTCGACAGCTATGCGGGTTTTTGGTATTGAAAAGCCAGAGGATGTGACACCAAATGATCGCCGTAATGCTAAAGCTGTCAACTTTGGTGTTGTTTACGGGATTTCTGATTTTGGACTTGCCAACAATCTGGGGATTAGCCGTAAAGAAGCTAAATCTTATATTGATACTTATTTTGAACGCTATCCTGGAATTAAGAATTATATGGAAAATGTGGTACGAGAGGCTCGAGATAAAGGCTATGTAGAAACTCTCTTCCACCGTCGTCGGGATATTCCAGATATTAATTCTCGTAATTTCAATGTCCGAGGATTTGCAGAACGAACAGCAATCAATTCGCCCATTCAGGGCAGTGCAGCTGATATTCTCAAAATTGCTATGATTCGGCTGGATCAAGCTCTGACAGATAGGAATTTTAAAACTAGGATGTTGCTGCAAGTTCATGACGAAATTGTGCTGGAAGTACCTGAAAACGAACTAACCGCTATCAAAACGCTGGTCAAAGACATCATGGAATCTGCCATTGAACTTGTTGTACCCTTGAAAGCGGACGAAAGTGCTGGCAAGACCTGGTATGAAGCGAAGTAGAATCAAAAGCACCCCAAAGAACTATATCATTCTGATTTTTTAGCTGTGTTCAGTTCAGATCAGAAACTTTCAAGGCAAAGACATCAACTTTATAAAATATTTGTGTTTCTGGTTCAAAAAGGGACGGTATGGCTCACGATACATGAAAGATTACGGAGAACATTTTATGACCTATCATTTCCAAAATCCCAGCGATGGGGTTATCAAACAGTATTTAAAAAATAGCAAGGTGATTGCGGTTGTTGGCTTGTCGGATCGCGAGGAGGCAACTAGCCATCGTGTATCCAAAGAGATGCAAGAGAGAGGCTATCGGATTATTCCGATTAATCCACGAGCAGCTGGTAGGAAAATTCTAGGCGAGACTGTGTATGCCAGTCTAAAGGACATTCCTTTTTCTATTGACATTGTAGATATTTATCGTCGCAGCGAGTTTTTGCCAGATGTGGCGCGTGATTTTCTGCAAGCGAATGCTACAATTTTCTGGGCACAATTAGGTTTGGAAAATGAAGAAGCGGAGCAGATTCTGCGGGCAGCTGGTCGGGATGATATTGTCATGGATCGCTGTATCAAGCAGGAGCACACCCGTCTAATTTTTGGAGAATAAATGGCAACATTGGTGATTATCAGAGGTAATTCTGGTTCAGGAAAAACGAGTTTGGCAAAGAAATTGCAAGAATACTATGGTCGAAAGACGCTGCTCATCTCATAAGATATCGTTCGTCGTGATATGCTGAAAGAAAAGGTCAAGCCGAGCAATCTATCAATCTCTTTGACAGAAACGATCGCCCGCTATGGCTATGAGCGAGATTTGTTGGTTATCGTTGAAGGTTTTTATGAAACAGATATTTATGGGCAAATGCTAGAAAAATTGCATACTCTCTTTTATCCAAAAGTTCTGTCTTACTATTATGATTTAACGTTTGAAGAGACAGATCGCCGTCACCAAGCGAGGAACAAGAAAGCAGATTTTAGTCCAGCTGATATGAAACGTTGGTGGAAAGAATGCGATTTCTTGGGTTGGGAGGAAGCGATATTTACAGATCAGGTTTCGCTGGAAGATGCTTTTCAAAAAATTTCTAAAAATATCAATTTGTTATAAAAAATTAAGGTTGATTTAAGTTAACTTGGTTATACTATGTTTATCAAATGAAGACCTCCCAACTTTATTTGATAGAAATCCTAAACTTTTTCATAATAATCTCCCTAATAAAAGTCACCCATTGGTGGCTTTTTTCATGTAAAGTTTGCAATATAACACTTTAGCGGAATCACTTTACGAAAAATGGATACAACTCAAAAGACCTGAACAGTTTATTCAAGTCTTTTGTTGGATTGCCAATTGTTTCATGCAAGAAATTAATAAAAAATTGGAGTCTGATCTTGTTCCTTTAGCACAGCTTCATAGAAAAGAGTTTGAGCTGTATAAACGTAGGGATAGACATAAATAGATGCGATCCCCAAAGTAATAGCAGTTAGCAAGTACCAGCCAATAAAAGTTAAATCAAGTACAAATCGCTTGCCTTTATATCCTTTCATCATCTGGCGGCTTGTACGAATAATTTTAAAGGCGCTCTCATAGCTCTGGTTTTCTAATGTGTCACAAAGAATAAATTCTACTTGCGAATAAGCGTAATATTGAGGAAGTGCAACAATAATACCGATTACCATCAAAATAAAACCGATTAGAATATAAAGTAACAATGTCCCAACAGTTGTTTGAAGTGCAGTATTTTGTGAGAGAGCTTGAGAATTGGGGAGGAGTTTTATGACACTAAAACTAGCCAGAATCATCATGCCGCTTCCAATCCAGACGAAAATATTCCACAGAAATAGTAATACACGTTTGAGCAAAAGTGTCATGAAAACAGGACCAATTACTTTACTATCAAAAGTCCGAACTGAATCTGTAAAATGCACCTCTTGCCGTTTTCCACGAATGACTTCCAGTAAGGTCCAAAAAGCAGCCGTCAAAAAGAAAGATACGATAAAACTAATCGCGATTGGGAAAAGAGAACGATTGATTCCGTGGACAATCGTCTTTTGAATGCCATATTGTAAGATATTATTGGAAAAGGTATCTGAAGAATAATTGTAAACAACGGAAATAATCGCCGTTAGAATTGGTACTAAAAAGAGTGCGTAGATTCCCTTGGTTTGGCGTTGGATACGACGAGCTTCTGCTCGCAATTCACTTAAGTTCATATTTGCCTCCTATATTGAAAAATATTATACCATATGCTTCTAAGAGAAAGAAAAGTTTTTATCTACTTTATCTTTCTTCCTTTTTTTGATAAAATCATACAGGATGTTGTGAGTCAAATGAACTCACACACTGTAAAATGAAGGTCTGGGACTGTTTTTCTCAGTATCGGAGGTAAAAATGTCAGATTCACCGATTCAATATCGTTTGATTAAAAAAGAGAAGCACACAGGTGCTCGTTTGGGAGAAATTATCACGCCGCATGGCACTTTTCCAACTCCCATGTTTATGCCCGTGGGAACTCAGGCAACTGTAAAAACGCAGTCACCAGAAGAACTCAAAGAAATGGGTTCAGGGATTATTTTATCCAATACCTACCATCTCTGGTTGCGGCCGAGTGATGAGCTGATTGCGCGTGCTGGTGGGCTTCATAAATTTATGAACTGGGATCAGGCTATTCTGACAGACAGCGGTGGTTTTCAAGTTTATTCCTTGGCAGACAGCCGTAACATCACCGAAGAAGGGGTGACCTTCAAGAATCACCTGAACGGCGCAAAAATGTTCCTCTCTCCAGAAAAGGCCATTTCTATTCAAAACAATCTAGGTAGTGACATCATGATGTCCTTTGATGAATGCCCGCAGTTCTATCAACCGTACGATTATGTCAAGAAATCCATTGAGCGGACCAGCCGCTGGGCAGAGCGTGGACTCAAAGCGCATCGCCATCCGCATGACCAGGGTCTCTTTGGGATTGTGCAGGGTGCTGGTTTTGAAGATTTGCGCCGCCAGTCAGCTCATGATTTGGTTAGCATGGATTTTCCAGGTTATTCCATAGGTGGTCTCGCTGTTGGAGAATCTCACAAAGAAATGAATGCAGTATTGGACTTTACAACCCCGATGTTACCCGAAAACAAGCCCCGCTACCTCATGGGAGTGGGTGCCCCAGACAGTTTGATAGACGGTGTCATTCGCGGAGTAGATATGTTTGACTGTGTCTTGCCGACCCGAATCGCTCGAAATGGGACTTGTATGACTAGCGAAGGGCGTTTAGTCATTAAAAATGCTCAATATGCAGAAGATTTCACGCCGCTGGATCATAACTGTGATTGCTACACCTGCAAAAACTATACGCGTGCTTATCTTCGTCATTTACTTAAGGCTGATGAAACCTTTGGGCTCCGTCTAACCAGCTATCATAATCTCTATTTCCTCATCAATCTGATGAAAAATGTTCGCCAAGCCATTCTAGATGACAATTTGCTTGAATTTCGTGAAGATTTTGTCGAGAAGTACGGCTACAACTATTCTAAGAGAAATTTTTAAAGCCGTCGTAAGAGGAAGTAGGTGCTGATGTTTGATGAAAGAAGTTTGCTGCAAAATATAGAAGCATATCTGTCGAAGGGTAAAAAGGGAACGGTTGCGATTTACGATCATGGTGCTTCTGGAAAATCTACTTTTGCCAAACGTTTAGTAGAAAGTCTGGGGCGAGAGTGAGTTAATCTGCTGGTGGCTGATCCTTATATATAGACGGGGAATATCGTGACTTGCTGGCGGTTAAAGAGTTTCCAGAGCAAAAAGTGACAGCCTGTATTCCAGCAGCTCATGAATTGAAGAGTTTGGAACGTGATATAAGAGCCTTGCAATCTGGCTGCGATATAGTGACGATTGACCAGCCTTGGGCACCAAGTCAGCAACTTTCAGCAGAAAAACCAATTTTAATTGTTGAAGGCATGTCAGTTGCTTTTCTGCCGAAAGAGCTGTTTGATTTGTCTATTTGTTTTTACACCGATGCAGCAACGGAATTAGAGCGTCGCTTGTCCCGTGATGTAGCAGTACGCAATCGGCAGCCTGAGTGGATTGAGAGAACGCACCAAGCACGTCGTGAGCAATACGAGCGTTATTATAGACCTTATCAAGACCTTGCAGATATATTGGTCTGTCAATCGGGAAATACTTTTAAGGTTAAAAATCTCTATTTTAAAAAATAAAGTTACGTTAAGCTAGTTTTAAGGTTGAAAAGTTATTCTATATTTATCCTAAAACTTTTCTTTTTCATAATCTCCCAAATGCCACTACATCATGTTAGTGGTGTTTTTGTTTGGGAAATGCTCTTTGCGATTGATTGGTTTAGTGTTACAATTAGAACAAATAATCAAGGAGATAAAAAAATGAAATTAAATTCACTCGATTTTAAAATCGTTGTCTCAGTTATGTTTTGTATTGTAAGTGCCTGGCTCATTCCTTTTTTAGATATTTTACCAGCTAGCTTCGTTTTCTGCTTTGTTGTGTGTGCAGGAAGAGGGTCTGGCAAGCAAAAAAGTGGATATTATCGGATTTTAGCAACTTTGATAGGTGGTTTAGCGGCTGTTCTTCTGATTTACTGTTATCATTTCATCCCAAGTAAGATAACGTTGTTCTGTCTGTTAATGTTAGCTATCCTTGGAACTCTATATGTTAGCAGATTGGTTGCCTTACCTCCTTTCTTAGCGAGAATTGCAGTTTTAACATTACTGATTGTTGCGATTATGGGAAAAGGAGACTTACTCTACGCAGGAAATCGACTGTTGTCCACAATTTATGGTGCTTTTGTTGCTTGGGGTGTTTCAATAGTACCAATAAAGCAAGACAAAAAATAATATTCAATACTCATTATTTAGAAAACATGAACAAGAGAAATTAGCAAGTTTTCTCTTGCTTTTTTATTCTTCGCCGAGCTAAATTCGTTTTTTTGCCTTGCAAAGTCTCTTTTTGTCAAAAAAATCTCAAAAAAATTCTCAAATCCCTTGCAATCAGTAAGGCTTTGTGTTATTCTATTATGGTGCTGTGAAAAACAGTCTGTAGCTTTGATGCAAGAGGTTGCGACACGCTCGGTTGCATTGCCACGCAATGGCGTCTCGGTTTTCTTGTGGAGCTAGCCTATTATCTTAAATAGACGAAAAGGAGAAAAAGATGGCAAACAAAAAAATCCGTATCCGTTTGAAAGCATACGAACATCGTACACTTGATACAGCGGCTGCAAAAATCGTAGAAACTGCTACTCGTACAGGTGCAGAAGTTGCAGGACCAATCCCACTTCCAACTGAACGCAGCCTCTACACAATCATTCGTGCGACTCACAAATACAAAGATTCTCGCGAACAATTTGAAATGCGTACACACAAACGCTTGATTGACATCATCAACCCAACTCAAAAAACAGTTGATGCTTTGATGAAATTGGATCTTCCAAGTGGTGTGAACGTAGAGATTAAACTTTAATCAAATATTAAGAAATCGTTCAAGTGAAATTGAACACAGGCTGATAGCTGTGCAAAAAAGATAAACTTCCTAGTGTTCATCGAACACGGCGTCAGTTTCCTATTTTTGCCAGGCTCTCTTAACGCCCTTAATATCTTAATCTTGAGCATAAAAAACGCTCGTTAAAAACTTTTTGAATAATTTATAGAAAAGGAAACATTTTCTCATGACAAAAGGAATCTTAGGGAAAAAAGTGGGAATGACTCAAATCTTCACTGAAGCTGGCGAATTGATCCCTGTAACTGTTGTTGAAGCAACACCAAACGTGGTTCTTCAAGTAAAAACAGTTGAAACAGATGGTTATAACGCTGTTCAAGTCGGTTTTGACGACCTTCGTGATGTATTGAGCAACAAACCTGCTAAAGGACATGTAGCGAAAGCTAACACGGCTCCTAAGCGCTTCATTCGTGAATTCAAAAACATTGAAGGCTTAGAGGTCGGTGCAGAAATCACAGTGGATACATTCGAAGCTGGCGATGTTGTTGATGTAACAGGAACTTCAAAAGGTAAAGGTTTCCAAGGTGTTATCAAACGCCACGGTCAATCACGTGGTCCAATGGCTCACGGTTCTCGTTATCACCGTCGTCCTGGTTCTATGGGACCAGTTGCGCCTAACCGTGTTTTCAAAAACAAACACTTGGCAGGACGCATGGGTGGCAACCGTGTAACGATTCAAAACCTTGAAATCGCACAAGTTGTTCCAGAGAAAAACGTTATCCTCATCAAAGGTAACGTGCCTGGTGCTAAGAAATCTCTTATCACTATCAAGTCAGCAGTTAAAGCTGGTAAATAATAAAGAAAGGGGAAATCAGTCACAATGGCAAACGTAAAATTATTTGACCAAACTGGTAAAGAAGCTGGTGAAGTAGTTCTTAACGATGCAGTATTTGGTATTGAGCCAAATGAATCAGTTGTCTTTGACGTTGTTATCAGTCAACGTGCAAGCCTTCGTCAAGGAACTCACGCTGTTAAAAACCGCTCTGCAGTATCAGGTGGCGGACGCAAACCATGGCGTCAAAAAGGAACTGGACGTGCGCGTCAAGGTTCTATTCGCTCTCCACAATGGCGTGGTGGTGGTACCGTATTTGGTCCAACTCCTCGTTCATATGCCTACAAACTTCCACAAAAAGTTCGTAGATTGGCACTTAAATCAGTTTATTCTGAAAAAGTTGCTGAAAACAAATTCGTAGCTGTAGACAGCCTTTCATTTACAGCTCCAAAAACTGCTGAGTTTGCGAAAGTACTTGCTGCGCTTAGCATTGATTCAAAAGTACTTGTAATTCTTGAAGAAGGAAATGAATTTGCTGCACTTTCAGCTCGTAACCTTCCAAATGTAAAAGTTGCAACTGCAACAACTGCAAGTGTTCTTGACATCGTAAATAGCGACAAACTTCTTGTTACTAAAGAAGCTATCTCTACAATCGAGGAGGTTCTTGCATAATGAATTTGTATGACGTAATCAAAAAGCCTATCATCACAGAAAGCACAATGGCTCTTCTTGAAGAAGGCAAATACGTATTTGAAGTGGACACTCGTGCTCATAAACTTTTGATCAAACAAGCGGTTGAAGCTGCTTTTGACGGAGTGAAAGTTGCAAATGTGAACACAATCAATGTAAAACCAAAAGCAAAACGCGTTGGACGTTACACTGGTTTTACAAATAAAACTAAAAAAGCTATCATCACTCTTACAGCTGATTCTAAAGCAATCGAGTTGTTCGGTGCTGAAGCAGAATAATCTAAGGAGGAAATATCGTGGGAATCAGAGTTTATAAACCAACTACAAATGGTCGCCGTAATATGACTTCTTTGGATTTCGCTGAAATCACAACGAGCACTCCAGAAAAAACTTTGCTTGTTTCTTTGAACAACAAAGCTGGTCGTAACAACAACGGTCGTATCACTGTTCGTCACCAAGGCGGTGGACACAAACGCCATTACCGTTTGATTGACTTCAAACGTAACAAAGACGGTGTTGAAGCAGTTGTTAAAACAATCGAATACGATCCAAATCGTTCAGCAAACATCGCTCTTGTACATTACACTGACGGTGTGAAAGCTTACATCATCGCTCCTAAAGGTCTTGAAGTTGGTCAACGCATCGTTTCTGGACCAGAAGCGGATATTAAAATCGGAAATGCTCTTCCACTTGCTAATATCCCAGTTGGTACATTGATTCATAATATTGAATTGAAACCAGGACATGGTGGTGAATTGGTACGTGCTGCTGGAGCTTCTGCCCAAGTATTGGGACAAGAAGGTAAATATGTTCTTGTTCGTTTGCAATCAGGCGAAGTTCGCATGATTCTTGGAACTTGCCGTGCAACTGTCGGTGTTGTTGGAAATGAACAACATGGACTGGTTAACCTTGGTAAGGCTGGACGCAGCCGCTGGAAAGGCATCCGCCCAACAGTCCGCGGTTCTGTAATGAACCCGAACGATCACCCACACGGTGGTGGTGAAGGTAAAGCACCAGTTGGTCGTAAAGCACCATCTACTCCATGGGGCAAACCTGCTCTTGGACTTAAAACTCGTAACAAGAAAGCTAAATCCGACAAACTTATTATTCGTCGTCGCAACGAGAAATAGGCGGCTGAGCAGAAGTTTAGCGGTTTAGCTACCAAATTTCATTGCGAAACCTTGGCAAAGTTGATTAGATGTGTAGCAAGGCTGGTAGCTATAGCTAACTAGCAATCAACCACTGCCCCTCGTGAGTTGTTACATACTTATAATTAGCGAGCTAACTCGCAAAATTCCGCCAGCTCGGTAGCGCTGATTGTCAGTGCAAGCCGTTGTGGTACATATTTTAAAGGAGAAAACATAAAAATGGGACGCAGTCTTAAAAAAGGACCTTTCGTCGATGAGCATTTGATGAAAAAAGTTGAAGCTCAAGCCAACGACGAAAAGAAAAAAGTCATCAAAACTTGGTCACGTCGCTCTACGATTTTCCCAAGTTTCATCGGATATACAATTGCAGTTTATGATGGACGTAAACATGTTCCTGTTTACATCCAAGAAGACATGGTAGGGCACAAACTTGGTGAATTTGCACCAACTCGTACTTACAAAGGTCACGCTGCTGACGACAAGAAAACACGTAGATAAGAGAGGAGAAAAACATGGCAGAAATTACTTCAGCTAAAGCAATGGCTCGTACAGTGCGCGTTTCACCTCGTAAATCTCGTCTAGTTCTTGACAATATCCGCGGGAAAGACGTCGCTGACGCAATCGCAATCTTGAAATTCACACCAAACAAAGCTGCTGGCATTATCGAAAAAGTGTTGAACTCAGCAATCGCTAATGCAGAAAACAACTTTGGTTTGGAAAAAGCAAACTTGGTAGTATCTGAAGCTTACGCAAACGAAGGACCAACAATGAAACGTTTCCGTCCACGCGCAAAAGGTTCAGCTTCACCAATCAACAAACGCACTAGCCACATCACAGTGGTCGTTGCAGAAAAATAAGGAGGTAAAATCGTGGGTCAAAAAGTACATCCAATAGGTATGCGTGTCGGTATCATCCGTGACTGGGATGCCAAATGGTATGCTGAAAAAGAATACGCGGATTACCTTCATGAAGATCTTGCAATCCGTAAATTCGTTCAAAAAGAATTAGCTGACGCAGCTGTTTCAACTATTGAAATCGAACGCGCAGTAAATAAAGTAAACGTTTCTCTTCACACTGCTAAACCAGGTATGGTTATCGGTAAAGGTGGAGCAAACGTTGATGCATTTCGTGCAAAACTTAACAAATTGACTGGTAAACAAGTCCACATCAACATCATTGAAATCAAAACACCAGATTTGGATGCTCATCTTGTTGGTGAAGGAATTGCTCGCCAATTAGAACAACGTGTTGCTTTCCGTCGCGCTCAAAAACAAGCAATCCAACGTACCATGCGTGCGGGAGCTAAAGGAATTAAAACTCAAGTATCTGGCCGCTTGAACGGTGCTGATATCGCTCGTAGTGAAGGGTATTCTGAAGGAACTGTTCCGCTTCATACGCTTCGTGCAGATATTGATTACGCTTGGGAAGAAGCAGATACTACTTACGGTAAACTTGGTGTTAAAGTCTGGATTTACCGTGGAGAAGTTCTTCCAGCTCGTAAAAACACTAAAGGAGGTAAATAACCAATGTTAGTACCTAAACGTGTTAAACACCGTCGCGAATTTCGTGGTAAAATGCGCGGTGAAGCTAAAGGTGGTAAGGAAGTGGCATTTGGAGAATATGGTCTTCAAGCAACTACTAGCCATTGGATCACAAACCGCCAAATCGAAGCTGCTCGTATCGCTATGACGCGTTACATGAAACGTGGTGGTAAGGTTTGGATTAAAATCTTCCCACACAAATCATACACTGCCAAAGCTATCGGGGTTCGTATGGGATCTGGGAAAGGTGCTCCAGAAGGTTGGGTTGCACCAGTTAAACGTGGTAAAGTGATGTTTGAAATCGCTGGTGTGCCTGAGGAAGTTGCTCGCGAAGCGCTTCGTCTTGCAAGCCACAAATTACCAGTTAAAACAAAATTCGTGAAACGTGAAGCAGAATAAGGAGAAGGCATGAAACTTAATGAAGTAAAAGAATTTGTTAAAGAACTTCGTGGTCTTTCTCAAGAAGAACTCGCGAAGCGTGAAAGAGAATTGAAGAAAGAATTGTTTGATCTTCGTTTCCAAGCAGCAACAGGTCAATTAGAACAAACCGCACGCTTGAAAGAAGTGAAAAAGCAAATCGCTCGTATCAAAACTGTTCAATCAGAAATGAAATAATAGACTTGGGAAAGGAGAAATTCTAAAATGGAACGTAATCAACGTAAAACGCTTGTTGGACGCGTCGTTTCTGACAAGATGGATAAAACAATCACAGTTGTAGTTGAAACAAAACGTAACCACCCAGTCTATGGTAAGCGTATTAACTACTCTAAAAAATACAAAGCGCATGATGAAAATAACATCGCTAAGGAAGGCGATATTGTTCGTATCATGGAAACTCGTCCGCTTTCAGCTACAAAACGCTTCCGTCTTGTAGAAGTTGTAGAAGAAGCAGTTATCATCTAATCAAACCAGAAAGGAGAAAACTTAAATGATTCAAACAGAAACTCGTTTGAAAGTTGCTGACAACAGCGGTGCCCGCGAAATCTTGACAATCAAAGTTCTTGGTGGTTCAAAGCGTAAATTCGCTAGCATTGGCGATGTCATCGTTGCATCTGTAAAACAAGCTACTCCTGGTGGTGCGGTTAAAAAAGGTGACGTTGTAAAAGCGGTTATCGTTCGTACTAAATCAGGTGCTCGTCGCAAAGATGGTTCATACATCAAATTTGACGAAAATGCTGCAGTGATTATCCGTGATGATAAAACACCTCGCGGGACACGTATCTTTGGTCCAGTTGCACGCGAATTGCGTGAAGGTGGATTCATGAAGATCGTCTCACTTGCTCCAGAAGTACTTTAATCAAAAACAAACTAAGTCCCCTATCTTTGATAGATAGGGTGCCCGTCAGGGCGTAAGAAATCAAAGGAGAAACCAATGTTTGTAAAAACTGGCGACAAAGTTCGCGTGATTGCTGGTAAAGACAAAGGTGTTGAAGCCAAAGTCGTTGCCGCACTTCCAAAAGTAAATAAAGTTGTTGTTGAAGGTGTGAACATCATCAAGAAACACCAAAAACCGAATAACGAAAATCCTCAAGGTGCTATCGTGGAAAAAGAAGCACCAATCCATGTGTCTAATGTTCAAGTGTTGGACAAAAATGGTGTTGCAGGACGTGTTGGCTACAAGTTTGTAGACGGCAAAAAAGTTCGTTACAATAAAAAATCAGGCGAAGTGCTTGACTAATCACGAAGGAAAGGAGAAGTATAATGGCTAATCGTTTAAAAGAAAAATATCTTAATGAAGTAGTTCCTGCTTTGACTGAAAAGTTTAACTACTCATCTGTTATGGCTGTGCCAAAAGTGGATAAAATCGTTTTGAACATGGGTGTTGGAGATGCTGTATCAAATGCTAAAAATCTTGAAAAAGCTGCTGAAGAGCTTGCTCTTATCTCAGGTCAAAAACCACTTATCACTAAAGCTAAAAAATCTATCGCCGGCTTCCGTCTTCGTGAAGGTGTAGCGATTGGTGCTAAGGTAACTCTTCGCGGCGAACGCATGTATGAATTCTTGGATAAATTGGTTACTGTATCACTTCCACGTGTTCGTGACTTCCACGGTGTTCCAACAAAATCATTTGATGGACGCGGAAACTACACACTTGGTGTGAAAGAACAATTGATTTTCCCAGAAATCAACTTTGATGATGTCGACAAGACTCGCGGTCTTGACATTGTTATTGTAACAACTGCTAACACGGATGAAGAATCACGTGAATTGCTTACAGGCCTTGGAATGCCTTTTGCAAAATAATCTAGGAGGTAAATAAATTGGCTAAAAAATCAATGATTGCTAAGAACAAACGCCCTGCGAAGTTCTCTACGCAAGCTTACACTCGTTGCGAACGTTGTGGTCGTCCACATTCAGTTTACCGCAAGTTTAAACTTTGCCGTGTTTGCTTCCGCGAGTTAGCATACAAAGGACAAATTCCAGGCGTTACCAAAGCTTCTTGGTAATTATAGCTTCCATTTTCGCCGTGAGTCGTCGTTATTCGCTCTTGTCTAACCTAAGTTATGCTTGCGAGCGAATGCCTAGACTCACTTAGAAAATGAAATTTATAAATAAAATAATATTCTGAGCCTAGCTCAATCATTAACTAGCAAGTGAATTATCAAACTACTAGTAAGAGGAGAAAAACAAAATGGTTATGACTGACCCAATTGCAGACTTTTTGACACGTATTCGTAATGCGAATCAAGCAAAACATGAAGTGCTAGAAGTACCTGCATCAAATATCAAAAAAGGGATTGCTGAAATCCTTAAACGCGAAGGTTTTGTGAAGAACGTTGAGTACATTGAAGATGATAAACAAGGTGTTATTCGTGTATTCCTTAAATACGGTCAAAACGGTGAAAAAGTTATCACTGGTTTGAAACGTGTTTCAACACCAGGACTTCGTGTTTACAAAAAATGTGAAGATCTTCCAAAAGTCTTGAATGGACTTGGAATTGCGATTATCTCAACATCTGAAGGCTTGTTGACTGACAAAGAAGCACGCCAAAAGAATGTTGGTGGGGAAGTAATCGCCTACGTTTGGTAATTGCATGATACAAAGAGCGTGACGGACAAAGTGAAAATAGGAAATCTAGCGATGAATGCTCACATTCAAGATAGATTTATCTTTTCCCCACAGGCCGTAGCTCGTGTTCAGATTGGCAAAACTGATTTGAATGATATATTTGAATAAAACGTTAGAACTATCATACAAACTGCTATGATAGTTGCCCCGTGAAAACTGGCCGTCCTCGGACGACCTGACAATTTAACAGGAGAAAAAATAACATGTCACGTATTGGTAATAAAGTTATCGTATTGCCTGCTGGTGTCGAATTGACAAACAAAGACAATGTCGTAACTGTAAAAGGACCTAAAGGAGAACTCACTCGTACGTTCTCTAAAGATATTGATATTCGTGTGGAAGGAACTGAAGTAACTCTTCACCGTCCAAACGATACAAAAGAAATGAAAACAATCCACGGAACAACTCGTGCTCTTTTGAACAACATGGTTGTTGGTGTATCAGAAGGATTCAAGAAAGAACTTGAAATGCGTGGGGTTGGTTACCGTGCTCAACTTCAAGGCAAAAAGCTTGTGCTTTCAGTTGGTAAATCTCATCCAGACGAAGTAGAAGCACCAGAAGGCATCACTTTTGAACTTCCAAACCCAACGACTATCGTTATCAGCGGAATTTCAAAAGAAGTAGTTGGACAAACTGCAGCTTACGTACGTAGCCTGCGTGCTCCAGAGCCATACAAAGGTAAAGGTATCCGCTACGTTGGTGAATTCGTTCGCCGTAAAGAAGGTAAAACTGGTAAATAATGTTATAAGGTTGTTTTTCAACCAAGATATTTATTTCCAACTTTGTGCTTAGGCACACAATAAAATTAAGAGGTGAAAATTGTGATTTCGAAACCAGATAAAAATAAAGTCCGCCAAAAACGCCATCGTCGCGTTCGCGGAAAACTCTCTGGAACTGCTGATCGCCCACGTTTGAACGTATTCCGTTCTAATACAGGCATCTACGCTCAAGTAATTGATGACGTAGCGGGTGTAACGCTCGCAAGCGCTTCAACTCTTGACAAAGAAGTTTCAAAAGGAACTAAAACTGAACAAGCCGTTGTTGTCGGCAAACTTGTTGCTGAACGTGCAGTTGCTAAAGGTATTACTGAAGTGGTGTTTGACCGCGGTGGATATCTATATCACGGACGTGTAAAAGCTTTGGCTGATGCAGCTCGTGAAAACGGATTGAAATTCTAATAGGGAGGACACTAAAAAATGGCATTTAAAGACAATGCAGTTGAACTTGAAGAACGCGTAGTTGCGATTAACCGTGTTACAAAAGTTGTTAAAGGTGGACGTCGTCTTCGTTTTGCGGCTCTTGTAGTTGTTGGTGACCGTAATGGTCGTGTTGGTTTTGGTACTGGTAAAGCTCAAGAAGTACCAGAAGCAATTCGCAAAGCCGTTGAAGATGCAAAGAAAAACCTAATTGAAGTACCAATGGTTGGCACAACAATTCCTCACGAAGTAACATCTGAATTTGGTGGAGCTCGTGTCTTGTTGAAACCAGCTGTAGAAGGTGCTGGAGTGGCTGCTGGTGGTGCTGTTCGTGCCGTCATCGAATTGGTAGGTGTAGCAGATGTAACATCTAAATCACTTGGTTCTAACACTCCAATCAACATCGTTCGCGCAACTGTTGAAGGTTTGAAACGATTAAAACGCGCTGAAGAAGTTGCTGCCCTTCGTGGTATTTCAGTTTCTGACTTAGCATAAGAAAGGAGATTCATATGGCTCAAATTAAAATTACTTTGACAAAGTCTCCAATCGGACGCATTCCGTCACAACGTAAAACTGTTGTAGCACTTGGACTTGGCAAATTAAATAGCTCAGTTATCAAAGAAGATAATGCTGCTGTTCGTGGTATGATTACAGCAGTATCACACTTGGTAACTGTTGAAGAAGTTAAGTAAGCAATCATTTCGCTAACAAAACTTTAAATTGAAATAAACTAGGGGATGAGAGGATTTTCTCAGCCCCTAAAACTAAATATGTGTATAGGCGAGTTTGCAGTAGGGACACCTTTTCCCTGCTGCGAGCGCTAGCATTTTACAAAAGAGGAGAAAAAATATAATGAAACTTCATGAATTACAACCTGCTACAGGTTCTCGTAAAGTCCGCAACCGTGTTGGACGTGGTACTTCATCTGGTAATGGTAAAACAGCTGGACGTGGTCAAAAAGGTCAAAAAGCTCGTAGTGGTGGTAAAGTTCGTCTTGGTTTTGAAGGTGGACAAACACCATTGTTCCGTCGCATGCCAAAACGTGGTTTCTTGAACATCAATCGTAAAGAATATGCAATTGTAAATCTTGATCAATTGAATGTTTTTGAAGACGGGGCAGAAGTAACTCCAGTTGTCCTTATCGAAGCAGGGATTGTAAAAGCTGAAAAATCTGGTGTTAAGATTCTTGGTAACGGCGAATTGACAAAGAAATTGACTGTGAAAGCAGCTAAATTCTCTAAATCAGCCGAAGAAGCTATCACTGCTAAAGGTGGTTCAGTGGAAGTCATCTAAGCGAGGTGACCTATGTTTTTTAAACTATTAAAAGATGCATTAAAAATCAAACAGGTTCGTTCAAAAATTCTCTTTACAATTTTTATTGTATTAGTATTTCGAATTGGTACGACGATTACTGTTCCAGGTGTTAATGCAAAAAGCTTGGAAGCTCTTAACGGGCTTTCATTTCTAAACATGCTCAGCCTTGTGTCAGGTAATGCTTTGCGAAATTTCTCAGTATTTGCATTGGGAGTTAGTCCGTATATTACCGCCTCTATTGTTGTTCAATTGCTACAAATGGATATTTTACCTAAGTTTGTAGAATGGGGCAAGCAAGGTGAAGTTGGACGAAGAAAGTTAAATCAAGCAACGCGCTATATTGCCTTAGTCTTGGCGTTTGTTCAATCTATCGGTATTACAGCAGGTTTCCATACCTTGTCTAGTGCTAAGTTGGTGGCAACGCCTAACTGGCAAACTTATTTGCTGATTGGTTTCCTTTTGACAACAGGTTCTATGATTGTGACTTGGTTAGGGGAACAAATCACAGATAAAGGCTATGGTAATGGTGTTTCTATGATTATCTTTGCAGGTATCGTAGCAGCAATTCCAGGAATGATTAAGAGTATATATGTAGACTACTTTGTCAATGTACCAAGCAGCCGTATTACTTCATCTATCATTTTTGTTACTATTTTGATTATAGCTGTTTTACTCATTGTTTACTTTACAACCTTCGTTCAACAAGCAGAATACAAAATTCCAATCCAGTATACAAAGATTGCGCAAGGTGCGCCTTCTAGCTCATACCTTCCTTTGAAGGTCAATCCGGCAGGTGTTATTCCGGTTATCTTTGCAAGTTCGATTACTGCCGCACCTGCAGCTATTTTCCAATTTTTGACAGCTACAGGTCACAATACACAGTGGGTTCGAGTGGCTCAGTCCTTGTTTGCAACAACAACCGCAAGCGGAATTGTGATGTACGCACTCTTGATTATTTTGTTTACATTTTTCTATACATTTGTACAAATCAATCCAGAGAAAACTGCAGAGAATTTGCAAAAGAGCGGTGCCTATATTCATGGTGTCCGTCCGGGCAAAGGTACAGAAGAATACATGTCCAAGCTGCTTCGTCGCTTGGCAACAGTTGGTTCACTTTTCTTAGGCTTTATTTCGATTTTACCGATTTTAGCAAAAGATTTATTTGGATTGACAGATGCTGTTGCTTTGGGTGGTACTAGTTTGTTGATTATTATTGCAACTGGTATTGAAGGGATGAAACAACTTGAAGGTTATCTTCTAAAGAGAAAATATACTGGCTTTATGAATACAACAGAATAGAAACAGAGTAAAGAAAGATATTCTATACTTTCAAAAGCAATTTGCGTTAAAGTACGAACGCAGTGGTTGATGATGAAAATGAGTTTTTGTTTTCATCCTGAATCAACTATGTTGCGGGGTGGGAGAGCAAATCGAAAATCATAGATTTTCTGAAGTCTGTCCCACTCTTTCTATTTTGTTTTTAAACAAGTTTATTAAGAATTTATAATAGATTTATTTAAAAACAAAAAAGGAGAAGGATCATGAATCTTTTGATTATGGGCTTGCCAGGTGCAGGCAAGGGGACTCAAGCAGCCAAAATCGTTGAGGAATTTGGTGTTGCGCATATCTCAACAGGGGATATGTTCCGTGCAGCTATGGCAAACCAAACTGAAATGGGGGTACTTGCGAAATCATATATTGACAAAGGTGAATTAGTGCCAGATGAAGTGACTAATGGAATTGTCAAAGAACGTTTAGCACAAGATGATATTAAAGAAAAAGGTTTTTTATTAGATGGCTACCCACGCACCATTGATCAAGCACATGCACTGGATCAGATACTTGCTGAACTTGGGCTTACTTTAGACGGGGTTATTAATATCGAAGTGGATCCTAACAGCTTGCTAGAGCGCTTGAGCGGACGGATTATTCACAAAAAAACGGGAGAAACCTTCCATAAAGTCTTCAATCCACCAGCAGATTATAATGAAGAGGATTATTATCAACGTGAGGATGACAAGCCAGAAACTGTGAAACGTCGTTTGGATGTCAATATTGCTCAAGGAGCACCAATTATTGAGCACTATCGTTCTCAAAGCTTGGTTTATGATATTCAAGGAAATCAAGAGATTGATGATGTATTTAAAGATATTGAAAAAGTCTTGTTGAAGTTAAAATAAAAGCGTTTGTTATACTTGCAATATTTGACAAGTAGTGATACAATAAATTAGTCTGACTTATAATTGTTACCTCTGTGCTCAGAGGAATGAATCGAAATTTAGGGGGTGCTTTTGCGTGGCAAAAGACGATGTGATTGAAGTTGAAGGCAAAGTAGTTGATACAATGCCGAATGCAATGTTTACGGTTGAACTTGAAAATGGACATCAGATTTTAGCAACAGTTTCTGGTAAAATTCGTAAAAACTATATTCGTATTTTAGCGGGAGACCGTGTTACTGTCGAGATGAGTCCTTATGATTTGACACGTGGACGGATCACTTACCGCTTTAAATAATCGAAATACTTGGAGGGATAAGAAATGAAAGTAAGACCATCGGTCAAACCAATTTGCGAATACTGCAAAGTTATTCGTCGTAATGGTCGTGTTATGGTGATTTGCCCAGCAAATCCAAAACACAAACAACGTCAAGGATAATAGAAAGGAGAAAAAATGGCTCGTATTGCTGGAGTTGATATTCCAAATGACAAACGTGTAGTTGTTTCACTGACTTATGTATACGGTATTGGTCTTCCAACATCTAAGAAAATTTTAGCAGCTGCTGGAGTTTCAGAGGATATTCGTGTGAAAGATTTAACATCTGATCAAGAAGACGCTATCCGTCGTGAAGTGGATGCTATCAAAGTTGAAGGTGACCTTCGTCGTGAAGTAAACTTAAACATCAAACGTTTGATGGAAATTGGTTCATATCGTGGAATCCGTCATCGTCGTGGACTTCCTGTACGTGGACAAAACACTAAGAACAACGCTCGCACTCGTAAAGGTAAAGCAGTTGCGATTGCTGGTAAGAAAAAATAATATAAGGAGGTAAAAAGTCTTGGCTAAACCAACACGTAAACGTCGTGTGAAGAAAAATATCGAATCTGGTATTGCTCATATTCACGCTACATTTAACAACACTATTGTTATGATTACTGATGTGCATGGTAACGCAATTGCTTGGTCATCTGCCGGAGCTCTTGGATTTAAAGGTTCTCGTAAATCTACACCATTTGCTGCCCAAATGGCATCTGAAGCTGCTGCAAAGTCTGCACAAGAACACGGTCTTAAATCAGTTGAAGTTACTGTTAAAGGTCCAGGTTCTGGTCGTGAGTCAGCTATTCGTGCTCTTGCTGCCGCTGGTCTTGAAGTAACAGCTATTCGTGATGTGACTCCTGTGCCACACAATGGTGCTCGTCCTCCAAAACGTCGCCGTGTATAATCATAAACCATTACACTGCTTTTCGTTTAAGAGGGAGTAACTAAATGATTGAGTTTGAAAAACCAAATATAACAAAAATTGATGAAAATAAAGACTATGGCATATTTGTAGTAGAACCACTAGAACGTGGTTATGGTACAACGCTTGGGAACTCACTTCGCCGTGTACTTCTTGCATCTCTACCAGGTGCTGCTGTGACATCTATCAATATCGAAGGTGTTCTACACGAGTTTGATACAGTTCCAGGTGTCCGTGAAGACGTCATGCAAATTATTTTGAACGTCAAAGGGATTGCTGTAAAATCTTACGTCGAAGACGAAAAGACAATTGAGCTTGATGTTGAAGGTCCTGCAGAAATCACTGCCGGTGATATTTTGACAGATAGTGATATTGAAATTGTAAATCCTGATCATTATCTCTTTACAATTGGTGAAGGTGCTAGCTTAAAAGCTATTATGACCGTAAATACAGGTCGTGGTTATGTACCGGCTGATGAAAATAAAAAAGATGATGCACCAGTAGGGACGCTTGCGGTAGATTCAATCTATACGCCGGTGAAAAAAGTTAATTATCAAGTTGAACCAGCTCGCGTTGGTAGCAATGATGGTTTTGATAAATTAACTCTTGAAATCATGACAGATGGGACGATTATTCCAGAAGATGCTCTAGGGCTTTCTGCGCGCATTTTAACGGAACATTTAGACCTGTTTACTAACTTAACTGAAGTAGCAAAATCTACCGATGTGATGAAAGAAACAGAAAAAGTTTCAGATGATCGTGTGTTGGATCGTACAATTGAAGAATTAGATTTGTCAGTTCGTTCGTACAACTGTTTGAAACGTGCTGGTATCAATACTGTATTTGATTTGACAGAAAAAACCGAACCTGAAATGATGAAAGTAAGAAATCTAGGACGTAAGAGTCTTGAAGAAGTGAAAGTAAAACTTGCTGATCTCGGTCTTGGATTAAAAAACGATAAATAAAGGAGGAAAACATGGCTTACCGTAAACTAGGACGCACTAGCTCACAACGTAAAGCAATGCTTCGCGACTTGACCACTGACTTGATTATCAACGAATCAATTGTGACAACAGAAGCTCGTGCTAAAGAAATCCGTAAAACAGTTGAAAAAATGATTACTTTGGGTAAACGTGGTGATTTGCATGCTCGTCGTCAAGCAGCAGCTTTTGTTCGTAACGAAATTGCATCAGAAAACTATGATGAAGAAACAGAAAAGTATACTTCAACTACTGCTCTTCAAAAATTATTCTCTGATTTAGCTCCTCGTTATGCAGAACGTAACGGTGGATATACTCGTATCCTTAAAACTGAACCACGTCGTGGTGATGCTGCTCCAATGGCAATCATTGAATTAGTATAATTTTTATCAATTTTGTTGAGTGTTATGATGATGGAGTAATGTTACTCTTAGTCTAGCTCTGGTCTACCGCTAGGATTTTTCCTAGCGGGAACACTCATCTTATGATAAGAAAAGTAGACGCTTGTTTACGAAATTGCTTTTACAAAAAAACAATTTCGTAAGCAGGCGTTTTTTAGAATTTCATAATCGATGCTTCACTACAGAATTTACAGAATTATAATGCTGAATTTATCATGAAAACTCCCAAACAGACATCTGTTAATTTTAACTTTATCCGCTGAAAAGAATGTAAAAGTACCTGAAGAGATAGATAGGTGTATTAAGAAGTGCGAAATAGAAACCGAAAAGAGTAGAACAGCTACCCAGCTCTCCTAAAAGCTTCAAGTTTGTTATCCTTAAAAGGTAAGAAAAAGGAAGGAGAAGAAGATGGAGTTCAAGGAGTTATATGCCAAGGTGAGAGGAATTGTACTAAAGTGCTGTCGGGAATATTATGTCCACCTGTGGGAGTTAAGTGATTGGGACCAAGAGGGAATGTTGGTGCTCTATCAGTTGGTAAGCCAGTATCCGCAGCTGGTAGAAGAAGAAAGTCAGCTCTATGTTTACTATAAGACCAAGTTCCGGAATCATATCCTGGACATCCTCCGTAAACAGGAAAGTCAAAAACGCAAACTTGATCGTCAAGCTTATGAAGAAGTGAGCGAGATTGGTCACAAGCTCAGCCTAAAAGAACTATATCTGGATGAATTGGTGATTCTCCGAGACCAGCTAAAGAGCTATCAAGCTCAACTGAGCCCAGAGAAACAGGAGCAGTACGAGCGCTTACTAGCCGATGAACGGTTCAAAGGCCGCCAAGCTATGATTCGAGAATTAAGAGCCTACTTAAAAGATTATAGTGATTAAGATAAGTCAGGACTTTCCCTTTTAAAAGGTTATAAATTTCGAATGATTTTCTTCGTGCATTTGGCATGAAAAAGCAGAAACCCTCTTGTAAAATGGAAGAAATTTTGATATGATAGTAGATGTCGTGTAATCGGCAAATACTCATTTCAGATGAATTGTGAAGCCGTTGCCTACGGGTGGTTTTGCGAGTTGAAATCTGGGAGAGGAAAAAACAAAAAAGGAGACATTACTCATGGCAGTAATTTCAATGAAACAACTTCTTGAGGCTGGTGTACACTTTGGTCACCAAACTCGTCGCTGGAACCCTAAGATGGCGAAGTATATCTTCACAGAACGTAACGGTATCCACGTTATCGACTTGCAACAAACTGTAAAATTTGCAGATCAAGCATACGACTTTATGCGTGATGCGGCTGCTAACGATGCAGTTATCTTGTTTGTTGGTACGAAAAAACAAGCTGCTGATGCTGTAAAAGAAGAAGCAGAACGTGCTGGTCAATACTACATCAACCACCGTTGGTTGGGTGGAACGCTTACAAATTGGGAAACGATTCAAAAACGTGTTGCTCGTTTGAAAGAAATCAAACGTATGGAAGAAGACGGAATTTTTGATGTTCTTCCTAAAAAAGAAGTCGCTCTTCTTAACAAACAACGCGCTCGTCTTGAAAAATTCTTGGGTGGTATCGAAGAAATGCCACGTATTCCAGATGTGATGTATGTTGTGGATCCACATAAAGAACAAATCGCTGTTAAAGAAGCTAAGAAATTAGGTATTCCAGTTGTAGCGATGGTGGATACAAATACAGATCCAGATGACATTGATGTCATCATTCCAGCTAACGACGATGCTATTCGTGCTGTTAAGTTAATCACTGCGAAAATGGCTGATGCAATTATCGAAGGCCGCCAAGGTGAAGATAACGTTGAATCAGTAGAAGCAGAATTAGCTGCAGCTGATTCACAAGCAGATTCTATCGAAGAAATCGTTGAAGTTGTCGAAGGCTCAAACGAATAATCAAGTAACGAACTTATGGGGCGGGGCCTAGCCCTCCCTTTTTTATTAAATAAAACCGTAATATTTTAATTGGAGGATCAAAATGGCAGAAATTACAGCTAAGCTTGTAAAAGAATTGCGCGAAAAATCTGGTGCTGGTGTCATGGACGCTAAAAAAGCACTTGTAGAAGTAGATGGCGATATCGAAAAAGCAATTGAATTGCTTCGTGAAAAAGGTATGGCAAAAGCTGCTAAAAAAGCAGACCGTGTTGCTGCTGAAGGATTGACTGGTGTCTATGTAAACGGCAATGTTGCCGCTATCGTTGAAGTGAACTCAGAAACAGACTTTGTAGCAAAAAATGCTCAATTCGTTGAATTGGTAAACGAAACAGCTAAAGTAATCGCAGAAGGCAAACCAGCTAACAACGAAGAAGCTCTTGCTTTGACAATGCCTTCAGGTGAAACACTTGAAGCTGCTTATGTTAGTGCAACTGCTACAATCGGAGAAAAAATCTCATTCCGTCGTTTTGCAGTTGTTGAAAAAGCAGATGATCAAGTATTTGGAGCTTACCAACACAATGGTGGACGTATCGGCGTTATCACAGTTCTTTCAGGTAGTGACGAAGATCTTGCAAAACACGTGGCAATGCATGTTGCAGCTATGAAGCCTTCTGTTCTTTCATACAAAGAATTGAGCGAAGAATTTATCCATGATGAATTGGCTCAAATGAACCACAAAATTGATCAAGACAACGAAAGTCGTGCAATGGTTGGTAAACCAGCGCTTCCACACTACAAATTTGGTTCTAAACTTCAATTGACGGATGAAGTGATTGCACAAGCTGAAGAAGACATCAAAGCTGGTCTTGCAGCTGAAGGTAAGCCAGAAAAAATCTGGGATAAAATTATTCCTGGTAAAATGGATCGCTTCATGCTGGACAATACAAAAGTTGACCAAGCTTACACATTACTTGCGCAAGTCTATATCATGGACGACAGCAAGACTGTTGAAGCATTCCTTGAAAGTCAAGGTGTGACAATTGCAAGCTTCACTCGTTTTGAAGTAGGTGACGGTATTGAAAAAGCTGCCAATGATTTTGAATCAGAAGTAGCTGCTACGATGGCTGCTGCTCTTGGTCAAAACTAAGGCAATCAATAGTTAGCGTTTAAATCATAAATAAAAAGGTTAGAGAGCTGATATAACTCTCTAGCCTTTTCTAATAGTGTCTGTGATTATTTTACAATTTTTTTCGTGAATCCCTTGTGAGAAATCACAGAGTCTACAAAGATTAAAACGATTAAAGAAATTAGTAGATAGGTAATTTCGGAGTAGGTAAAAGCGATTCGATATGTTTGTGTAAAGAGAATAGCACAGACACTTACAGCAATGATGGCTAAATCAATTGTCCATTTTGTTTTAGGGTTTATTGAAGACGGTTCAAATAAAAATGGAGCAAATAAGCAGATGACTAACGGGATGACTTGGACATCCACATAATCAGCAGAAATAACTGTAAAAAAGAATAAAGTTGAAACCAACCAAACCAGTACATGACGTGTATATTTGAACCAATCCATTTTCATTCATTTGGCCTCCTTTATTGATATCGTCAAATTTTCATCTATATTATAACGCTTTAAAATTAAAAGGCAAGCGTTTACACTTAAATTGTTGCTAGTAGATAAGCTTTTTCACTTGCTTGAATAATCAGACTTTTCAGTTTTTCATTTAGCGCTTTCTCTTTCAAAAATGGAAGAATTTCGGTATAATATTAGTCAAAGATAGTCAATGTCAGTTGTGGATATGATTTATAGAATGAGGTCTAAAGGGAAGGAGTTGGCATGAGTAGTAAAAATACATCAGATAGTATTGAAGAATATATTAAAACTCTTTTGGCGCAGGCAGGAATTGCAGAGTTGAAGCGAAGTGAGATTGCAGATGTTTTTCAAGTTGTTCCTAGTCAGATAAACTATGTAATAAAGACACGATTTACAGAAAGTCGTGGCTATATTGTTGAAAGTAAGCGTGGTGGAGGTGGCTACATTCGGATTGGTCGAATTGAATTTTCCAATCACCATGAGTTGCTTTGTGATTTGTTGCATAGCGTTGGTGAGCAGATTAGCCATCAGGTCTTTACAGATATTATTCAGCTGTTATTTGATGAACAGATCATGACAGAACGAGAAGGGAATCTTCTTTTAGCGACGACAACAGACAGGGTATTGGGAGTAAATGCTGCACAGATTCGTGCGCGGATGTTAAAGAAAATTTTACAACAAGTTGATAGAAAAGGGAGAAACTAATATATGAAATATTCAAAAGCTTTGACAGAAAGTATTGAGTCGGCACAACTGTTAGCGAGTCATTTTGAAACGGATTATTTGGAGTCTTGGCAGCTGTTGATTGCTATGGCAAATAATCCTTATAGTGTTGCTGGTTCAGTTTTAAATGATTACCCACTTGAAATTGATGATTTTGAGAAAGCAGCCTTTCATATCACAGGAAAGATTTATCAACAAGAGGGAAGCTTTACCATTTGGCCATTTTCTCATCGTATGAAAGTGTTGTTTTTAACAGCTGAGCGAATTGCAGAGGCTGTGCATGCTAAGAATCTTGGGACAGAGCATGTGTTGTTAGCTATGCTGTTTGACCGAGGAAGTTTGGCGGCACGTCTCCTTGAATTTACAGGCTTTAGCTATGAGGATAAAGAAGGCGTTTTACGTATGACCGATCTTCGGAAAAACTTAGAGCATAAGGCTAGCTGGGGTAAAGAAGATATAAAAGCTATTCGCCACTTAAATAAAAATATTGCTGCAGCGAAACAAACGATGGCCAATATGATGGGGATGCCTCCTTCTACTAGTGGCGGACTAGAAGATTATACCCGTGATTTAACCGAAATGGCTCGTGCTGGTCTTTTAGAACCGGTCGTTGGGCGTGATAAAGAGATTTCTCGCATGCTTCAGATTTTAAGTCGCAAGACGAAAAATAATCCAGTGTTGGTAGGAGATGCAGGAGTTGGGAAGACAGCATTAGCCCTTGGTTTGGCGCAACGTGTGGCAGCTGGTCAAGTTCCAAATGAGCTTGCAAAGATGAGAGTTTTAGAGCTAGATTTAATGAATGTGGTGGCTGGAACTCGTTTTCGTGGTGATTTTGAGGAACGGATGAACAATATTATCAATGATATTGAAGCAGATGGACATGTCATTCTTTTCATTGATGAGCTTCATACTATTATGGGGTCGGGTAGCGGGATTGACTCGACATTAGATGCAGCGAACATTCTCAAGCCAGCTTTAGCTAGAGGGACGCTCAGAACGGTCGGCGCAACGACACAAGAAGAGTACCAGAAATATATTGAAAAGGACGCAGCTCTTTCACGGAGATTTGCCAAGATTACTATTGAAGAGCCGACGGTAGCTGATAGTATTGCGATTTTACAGGGGCTCAAGAAAAGTTATGAAGAACACCACAAAGTGGTGATTACAGATTCAGCGATTGAGACAGCTGTTAAGTATGCTCATCGTTATCTAACAAGCAAACACCTACCTGACTCGGCGATTGATTTGCTAGATGAAGCTGCTGCAACGGTACAAAATAAAGGTCCACAAAATCATGTGAAAGCAGAATTGAGTGCAGCAGACGAGGCTTTAATGGCAGGCGATTGGAAAAAGGTTGGCGCTTTGTTGGAGAAAGAAAGTCAGCCAATTGTCTACAAACTAAAGGTTAAAGACGAGGATATTTTGGCAACACTCAGCGGTTTATCGGGCATTCCTGTGCAAAAGTTGACGCAAACAGATGCGAAGAAATACCTTCATTTAGAAAAGGAACTTCACAAACGGGTCATTGGGCAAAATGAAGCAATTTCTGCTATCAGTCGAGCGATTCGGCGCAATCAATCCGGCATCCGCACCAGCAAACGTCCCATCGGCTCCTTTATGTTCTT
This sequence comes from Streptococcus anginosus subsp. whileyi MAS624, assembly GCF_000478925.1. Taxonomy (NCBI): domain Bacteria; kingdom Bacillati; phylum Bacillota; class Bacilli; order Lactobacillales; family Streptococcaceae; genus Streptococcus; species Streptococcus anginosus. Next base: position 289,309 of record NZ_AP013072.1, read on the forward strand.
AGGGCCAACCGGGGTCGGAAAAACTGAGCTAGCTAAGGCTTTGGCAGAAGTTCTCTTTGATGACGAAACGGCACTGATTCGTTTTGATATGAGTGAATACATGGAAAAATTTGCTGCCAGTCGCCTTAATGGAGCGCCTCCAGGTTATGTTGGTTATGAAGAAGGGGGCGAATTGACTGAAAAAGTTCGCAATCGTCCGTACTCTGTGCTCCTCTTTGATGAGGTAGAAAAAGCTCATCCTGATATTTTCAATGTGCTTCTCCAAGTCTTAGATGACGGGGTGCTGACAGACAGCAAGGGGCGTAAGGTGGATTTTTCCAATACCATTATCATTATGACCAGCAATCTTGGTGCGACAAGTTTACGGGACGACAAGACGGTTGGGTTCGGAGCAAGAGATGTTCGTTTTGATCATGAAAATATGGAAAAACGAATGATGGAAGAGCTAAAGAAAGCTTATCGTCCAGAATTTATTAACCGAATTGATGAAAAGGTTGTTTTTCACAGTTTGACTAGCGAAGACATGCAGGAAGTAGTGAAAATTATGGTGCAACCGCTCATTTCTAGTCTTGCAGAAAAAGGAATTAAACTCAAATTCCAGCCGAGTGCTTTGAAGCTTCTAGCTCAAGAGGGCTATGATCCTGAAATGGGAGCTCGTCCATTGCGTCGAATTCTACAAACTCGGGTGGAAGACCATTTATCAGAATTACTTTTAGCAGGTGAGCTAAAAACGGGACAAAGCTTAAAAGTCGGTGTCAAGGCTGGAAAATTGAAGTTTGAAGTGCTCTGAGTTTTTATTCGAAGCATTCATCAGGGAATAGATAAGGTATTTTAATATGGACATTCGTGAAATGGTAGAAGAAGATTACGACCAAGTTTACCAATTATGGCTGTCATGTGCAGGTATGGGCTTAAATCATTTGGATGATTCTAAGGAGGGGATTGCACAGTTTCTAAAAAGGAACCCTCAAACTTGTCTGGTAGCAGTAGAAAATCAAATAATTATTGGAGCGATTTTAGTTGGCTTTGATGGTCGAAGGGCATATATCTATCATACAGCTGTTCATCCGAGTTACCGTAGGAGAGGGATTGCTCGGAAGTTGGTTGAGACAGTTTTAACTGTCTTAGATGAGTTAAAAATTCACAAGGTTGCCTTGGTTGTCTTTAAAAGGAATGCAGAAGGAAACAAGTTTTGGGAGAAATTAGGATTCTCTGTTCGAGAAGATCTCATTTACCGCAATCAAGCAAGGACTGAAATGACTCGGATAGATACCTAGTAGAAATTGCTCTTTCAATAAAAAGCGCCAACCATTTGGAATAATCTTCCAGATGATTGGTGCTTTTTGATGTTTAGACTTGTAGCAATTCTTCAATTTCTGCAAGACTGTTGGCTTGGGAAATGGCACCGCGGAGTTTAGCTGCGCCAGCTGTTCCGCGGAGGTAATGAGGAGCTAAGCCGCGAAATTCTCGAACGGCGATATGCTCGCCCTTGAGGTCAATTAGACGTTTCAAATGATCGTAAGCGACTTGCATTTTATCCTCAAAGCTGAGATCGGGCAGGATTTCTCCTGTTTCAAAATAGTGGTTAATCTGATGAAAAAGATACGGATTGCCCATAGCAGCGCGCCCAATCATGACAGCGTCAGCACCGACTTCTTCTATGCGTTGTTTGGCATCTTGAACGGTGCGAATATCGCCATTGGCAATGAAAGGAATCTTGGTTAAGGCTTGCGCAACATGGTGGAGAGTTTTAAGATCGGCATGCCCAGTGTACATTTGTTCGCGTGTGCGTCCGTGCATAGCAAGAGCTGACACACCAGCAGCTTCAGCTGCCAGTGCATTTTCCACAGCTAGTGAGGCGTCTGCCCAACCAGTACGCATTTTCACGGTCAACGGAATATCTAGAACAGAACGAACTTTATTGATAATGGAATAGATTTTTTCTGGATCTTTGAGCCATTTTGCCCCAGCTTCGTTTTTGACAATTTTATTGACGGGGCAGCCCATATTGATGTCTACAATATCTGTTTGGGTATTTTCTTGGATAAACTCGGCTGCACGTGCCAAACTATCTTCGTCACTCCCAAACAACTGAATGGAAACGGGATGTTCTCCTTCATCAATATGCAGCATGTGGAGTGTCTTTTCGTTATTGTACTGAATGCCCTTGTCTGAAACCATTTCCATGACGACAAGTCCTGCGCCAAGCTCTTTTGCAATTGTCCGAAAAGCCGAATTGGTCACTCCTGCCATAGGAGCGAGAACCGTTCGGTTGGGAATTTTCACATTGCCAATCAGAAAAGGGGTGTTAAGATTTGTCACGAATGAGTTCCTCCAAATCTTTTTCGTCAAAATGATATGTGCTTTGGCAGAATTGGCAAGTGATTTCAGCACCGTGGTCTTCATCTCGCATTTCTTCAAGATCTGACTTAGGTAGGCTTGAGAGGGCATTTAAAAACCGATCTTTGCTGCAATCACATTGGAAGCGGAGTTCTTCTTCTGACAATCGTTTGTAAAGTTCGTTGCCGTAGATAGCTGAAAGCAGGGCTTCAATATGGTTTTCGGATTCTAAAAGTGTTGAAATAGCAGGCATTTCTTGGATTCGCTTTTCAAAGCGAGCGATTTCTTCTTCTTTGGCACCAGGAAGGACTTGCAAGAGGAAACCACCAGCAACCTTGACCTTGTCATTGGCATCTAGTAGAACATTTAACCCGACAGCTGACGGAGTTTGCTGGCTTTCTGTTAGATAGAATGCCAAATCTTCGCCAATCTCACCAGATACAAGTGGTGTCATAGAATGATAAGGATTTCCAGTTCCATAGTCTGTAATGACGAGGAATTCGCCATTTCCAACGAATGGTCCGACCAGCACTTCGCCAGTCGCGGTTTTTTTAATGTCTACGCCGGGATTTTGCACATAACCTTTGACCGTACCTTTTGTATCTGCAACGGTGATAATAGCACCGAGAGAGCTTGTTCCCAGCACTTTGACGGTGATTTTTGTATCTCCTTTTTCGTTTGCTGCAAGAATTTGACTGGCAATGAGCGTGCGACCTAGTGCTACAGTTGAGCTGGCCTGAGTATGATGTTTTTCTTGAGCTGTCCGAACGGTTTCAGTACTGTCTAGTACATAAGCTCGGAAAGCTCCGTTTTCTGAAATTGTTTTAATAATCTTGTCCATACCCTTTATTGTAACATAAAAAAAGAAAAGGGAGCGGGACAAAAATCGGTATTTCGTAAGAAATTGATTTTGTTCTCCCACCCCGCATAGTTGACGAGGCTGTTGTCATTCTTTGCGTAGCAAGGAGTGACAACCACCAAGCACCTATTTCGTTTCGATAAAAAAATAGTATATCGTAAGAATTTAGGAAACTTTTGTCTCAGACTCTATTTCCAGTCCATTAGCTTTCGTTTGTAGTCCGTTCATCCACTTCTTTTTGAGTTTCTTTTCCCTGATCTAGCAGAGCCTGGATAATCTTTTGGTCGCGTAGTTTAACAGAGTCGTTAATGGTTTCAGCGGATTGGATCACAGTCGCTTCAAGGAGAGCGCGTTTCTCCCGTCCTTTGTCAATGGCTTCGATAATACCTTGGTTTTGAGCGACTAAGCTTTCAGCCAACTTAGTAACAGATTCGACAGCAATTGTTGGATTTTGCGAGATTCTCTCCATTTGTGGAATGACTTCTTTGCTGGTTTCAGCCAGCATTTGAAGCGCTGCATTGTTGGCATTAGAAATGGCGTCCGCTACCTGACCAGATTTCATTGATTGTTGCAAAATACCTAGTTGAGCAATAGAGAGCTTCATGGTCGGAATGGTGTTGCGACGGAGCATGCCGAGTTTTTGGCGCATATCAGAAGACACCTTCACGAGATTACGCATTTGCGGGGTAGTGGCCCAAGCAACATACAGACGGCTGATGTATTCAGTGTGTTGCTGTTCCAATGTATTGACAACTTCAGTCAAGCGGGCCAATTCTTGTGATTTGGTTTGGTAATCTAGAGTGGCGGTATCTAATTGTGCCACTTCATTTTGAAGAGTCAAGGCACGCGCACCAGCTTCTCTTTGACTGGCTTCGATAAAGGAAATGACACCGACTAGATTTTCAATGGATTTGGTATTATCTTCAATCAACATCTCAGCAGAAACGATATTGCGTGCGAGTACATCTTCTTGCTTGACGACAGTAGCAGCCATTCCGTCCATTTTTTGCTCGATATTTTGTGAATTAAAATAGAACTCTTGCAAGGTATTCTTGCTTTGTTTAAAGAGTTTTTCTAAGAAATTTGGCTTTTTATCTAGTTCTGCAATTTGAGCATCCTTGTACTTAGCAACAAAACCATTTAACTCTTTATTAGTGTTTTTTAGCAATTCATCGACTTGTGGGATTTGAAGTTTCTTTTGCTCGGCTAAAATACGGTTGACAGTGTTATTAACATCTTCGACCGCGGCTTGTCCAAAATCTAAAAGAGCATTTTGGTCGGAAATAAAGTTATCTACCAATTGTGGGGCTTTTGCCATGATAGCATTTTGTTGTTCAGGAGTTAATTTTTCCAAAAAAGTTAACTGCCCATTTGCTTGGGTTTTGGTTGATTCAATAATCTCGGTGGTTTTATCCGTTTTCGTAATGGCATTGTTAGCGATTTTGTCAATGTCGAAGTTAAATTCTTGGCTCATAAGGTCTCCTTTTGATGTTATAGTTCTGTGTTCGTCTCTTTTTTAGTTAAAATCCGCAAGCTGATATCAAAATCTCGTAAATCAGCCTCGTTGAGCTGACGGAGTGTTTCATCCAAGTCTAAATCAAACTGCTCAATAGCCGCTTTGGCACTGGAGAGCCGTTCCTTGGCATTGTAAGAATCTTTCGGGGAAGCCTTGATTTTTAGGTAGCCCTCCAAAATATCCTCATAATGCTCCATTTGAGATTGGTGGATAGCAGTTAATTCTTCCTTATTGTTGCTTTCTGATTGAGAAATTTTCTTGAGAATAGCTTCATGGTCGGTTTGGATATTGTGAATGGTTTCGAGCAATTCTGGTGCTAATTCTTCAAGGCTTGTCTTTGTACTCTCAGCATCTTGCGTGCGGAGGTTGTAAAGTTGAGCATGAATGTCTGCTGTTACGTCTTGAACTTTCCGTTGAATCCGTTGGTAAATCTCAGGTGAGATATGTTTTCTCAAGGTATCAGTCCGACCTTGGATATAGCTTAATTGAGGCAAAAGCTGTTCAGCTAACTGTTGGTATTTTTCATAAGCCTTTTCTTCCAGATAAGCATCTAATTGTTTGATTCGACTATCTGCAGCTCTGATTTCCTGTTTCAAATCTTCAATTTGCTGACTGGCGCTGGGCTCTGTGATTTTTTTCGGTTTATGAGTTGCATAGTAGTAAATTCCGTAGCCTATGCCGATGGAAAGAAGGATTGGAATGAGGTACTGTATAATAATACCAACTGCGATAAGAATAAGCAGTATACCGATCCATCTTCTAGAACGTATATTTCTATAATCTCTTCTGGACATAAATTATCTAATCCCGTTTCTTCTGAAGTTTCTAAGTCTATTTTAGCATAAAAAAGCATCGAAGACGGTACTGAACAATATTTTTAATAAAAAGTTTGGCTGAAAATAATCATGGACTGCTCAGATTTTTCAAAAATTTCTTGACTTAGAGTGCACTCCAAGGTATATAATAAAAGTGTAAATATTTTATCTTTTTGATGAATGTGGAGCATCATCTTTTTAATAGAGAAAGGAGCAATAAGATGAAAGCAGCAGTTTTTGTAGAACCAGGGAAAATGGAGGTAAGAGAGGTTGCGCGTCCGCAGTTGGAAAAGGAAACGGATGCGATTATCCGAATTGTCAGAGCTTGTGTATGTGGTTCTGACTTGTGGTGGTTTCGTGGCATTTCTAAGCGTGAGCCAAACACATTAGCGGGTCACGAAGCGATTGGTGTGGTAGAAGAAGTTGGATCAGCTGTGACGGATATAAAAGCAGGTGATTTTGTCGTTGTACCCTTTACTCATGGCTGCGGGCATTGTGCGGCTTGTCGTGCTGGCTTTGATGGTAATTGCTTAAATATGGAAGGTGGAGGAAATGCTGGCTACCAAGGAGAGTACCTTCGCTTTACAAATGCCAATTGGGCTTTGGTTAAAATTCCAGGACAGCCAGAGGATTATTCTGATGATATGTTGAATTCACTCTTGACTTTGGCTGATGTAATGGCGACGGGTTATCATGCGGCAAAGACAGCTGAAGTAAAGGCAGAAGATACAGTCGTTGTTATGGGAGACGGAGCCGTTGGTTTGTGCGGTGTCATTGCTGCCAAGCTATTAGGGGCTAAACGGATTATTGCGATGAGCCGCCATGCAGATCGCCAGACACTAGCACGTGAATTTGGTGCGACTGATATTGTTGCAGAACGGGGTGATGAAGCTGTTGAGAAAGTCCTTCAATTGACTGATGGAGCAGGTGCAGATGCCGTCTTAGAATGTGTTGGAACAGAACAATCTGTGGATACGGCTACTAAAATTGCTCGTCCAGGCGCTGTTGTTGGTCGTGTCGGAGTACCGCAAAAAGCAGAAATGAACACCAATAATCTTTTCTGGAAGAATATTGGGCTACGCGGAGGAATTGCGTCTGTTACGACTTATGACAAAGAAGTTTTGCTAGATGCCGTTTTAAAAGGTCGCATTGAGCCGGGGAAAGTCTTTACCAAACGCTTTACTTTGGATACGATTCAAGAAGCCTATGAAGCAATGGACAAGCGTGAAGCAATTAAGTCGTTGGTTATCATCGGACAATAACAAAAGAGGTCTTGAATGAATATTAAGAAAGTGAGTGAATTGACAGGGATAACGGCTGATACGATTCGGTATTATGAGCGGATCGGTCTCATTCCTCCTGTTCCACGAAATCAAGCAGGCATTCGGGATTTTAGCCAGCATGATATTGATATTTTGGAATTTGTCCGTTGCTTTAAAAAGGCTGGAATGTCCGTGGAAAGTTTGATTGATTATATTGGTTTGCTGGATAAAGGAGAGGTTAGTATTTCAGCTCGCTTGGCTATTTTGCAAGATGAGAAAGAAAAACTGGAAGAGCGTGTCAATCAGCTACAGCAAACCTTAGACCGTTTGAATTACAAAATTGAAAATTATAAAAATAAAATTGTTCCTATAGAAAAAGAGCTTTTTGAAGAAAAAGGAGACGAATAATGGCAAAAAAACAAACAGCGGGTCGCGACAATCTAGGAGAATTTGCTCCTAAATTTGCAGAGTTAAATGATGATGTCCTCTTTGGGCAAGTTTGGTCAAGAGAGGAAGAGCTGTCGCCTAAACTTCGTTCCATTGTGACAGTATCGGTTCTGATGACTGCTGGCAATTTCGAGCAGTTGGAACATCATCTAGCTTTCGCCAAGTCAAATGGGGTAACCAAGGAAGAAATAGCTGAAATCATTACCCATGCAGCTTTTTATATGGGTTGGCCTAAGGCTTGGTCTGCATTTAACCGTGCAAAAGAGATTTGGAAATAAAATATGTGAAAAATAGAACCTCTTGGCTTATAGTGAACTCCAAGTGGTATACTGTTTTTGAGAAGGATATACCTATTTATACAAGCATAACCTGTAGTTACTGGAATAATGTTTGAATTGTATTTACAAGTATTATGTGTTGTGATTGATGTAAAGCGATATATAATTCTTCTATTTTAATAAAGGAAACGGAGAAATAAAATGAGAACAACTGTCTTTATGAAGCCTGGTCAAGTAGCTGTCAAAGAAGTAGATATGCCAAAGATTATGGAAAAAGATGATGTGATTTTGCGAGTGGTTCGCACCTGTGTCTGTGGTTCGGATTTGTGGAATTATCGGGGGATGATGCTAAAGAAGAAGGCTCCATGAACTCTGGGCACGAAGTAATCGGTATCGTAGAAGAAGCAGGCGAAGACATTACGACTTTTAAAAAAGGAAATTTTGTCATTGCGCCATTCATTCATGGCTGTGGGCATTGTGCGGCTTGTGAAGCTGGATTTGAAGGGGATTGTCAAGGACATGCAATGAGTGAAAACTTCTCTTCTGGCTACCAAGCAGAATATGTTCGTTATCAATATGCAAATTGGTCATTGATTAAGATTCCGGAACAACCAAGTGATTATACGGAAGGCATGATTGCCAACTTCATGGCGCTTGCGGATGTGATGCCAACAGGTTACCACGCTGCGCGTGTAGCACATGTGAAAACAGGTGATACAGTTGCTATTGTTGGTGACGAAGCTGTTGGACTTTGTGCTGTTATTGCTGCAAAATTACGTGGTGCAAAACGCATTATCATCATGAGCCGTCATGAAGATCGTCAGAAATTAGCTCTTGAATTCGGTGCAACAGATATTGTTGCAGAACGTGGTGAAGAAGGGATTGCTAAGGTCAAAGAATTAACCAACGGTGCTGGCTGCGATGCTGTTTTGGAATGTGTCGGAACGCCTCATACAGGAGACATCAATATCGGTGACTACTGGATGGTCAACTTGGCAATGGCTGGCGGACCGGCTTCTTGTACAACTTATGACAAAGAAATCTTACTAAAAGCAGTTCTAGACGGTCGAATCAATCCTGATAAAGTTTTCACTCAATCTTACAAATTGGAAGACATTTACCAAGCCTACAAAGACATGGCTGACAGAAAAACGATTAAAGCCATGATTGTGATGAATTAAGAATTCTGAAAGAAGTTGGTATAATCCGGCCTCTTTTATGATTGTGAATGTTAGTTCAATAGTTCTCAAATACCTTCATTTTTGATAAAATAAAAGAAAAGCAGTTAAAAAGGGAGAAAGTCATGTCTTTAACTAGTCAGATTATTACAGCTGAATTTCCGGATTTAGAAAAAGTAGAGCAATTGAATATAGAAGCCTTTCCTGAGGAGGAGCGTGCACCGCTATCAGAGCTGCTACGCTATGGAGATGGAGAATTTTCTCATTTCTTTTCCTTTTATGATGAGAATGAATTTGTCGGTTTTGCCTTTTCAGTCTACAATGATAAAGCCTTTTATATCAGCTTTTTTGCGATTATGCCTCATTTGCGCAGCCACGGTTATGGTGGCAAAATTATTGATAAGTTGGTGGATTTTTATCAAAGAACCATGGTTTTAGAGGTGGAACGCCTTGACGAGCCTTGTGATAATCTGGAACAGCGAAAAGCTCGTATGGATTTCTACCAGCGAAACGGCTTTCGCTCTTCACATGCCTACTTAGAATACGACGGTTTAAGTTTTGAAATTCTTTATAAAGGACCGTTTTTTGATGAAGAAGCCTATCGGGACATTTTCAAAAAAATCCAAGAAGATGGTTATTTTGAATTTGAAATCAAGCATGGTCATGGAAGAGACTGGGAGTAGCTGAGAAATTCTAGCAGATATTTCTATTTTTCATTGAAAGTTATACATAAAAAACGAGCTGTTGTTTTCAGCTCGTTTTACAGTGTATTTAGTATTTAATGGATTTCTGGGAAAAGTTTGGCCAAAATTTTAGGTGTAATGCTTTGACCGGGATCTTCTGCGCAATAAGTGTGCATATACATGGATGGATTGAAATTCAGCTCAATGCAGGTGCAGTGGGGCTCATTTTTGCTGGCTGGAAGTGTGCTATCTGGGATAATTAAATCCACGCCACAGACCCAAGCTCCCATAGCAGCTGCCATTTCTGCTGCTAGTTCCTTATAGGAGGTGTGCATGGTTTCAGTCACATCTACTGAGTCTCCACCAGTAGAAATATTAGAATTACGGCGAAGAAAAACTTGAATTCCTTGCGGTAGGACATCATCTGCTTTATAACCTTGCTGGGCTAGCATGAGTAGCTCAATCTCACCAAGCTCAATCATTTCCAGTGGAGAGCGATGGTCGCGCCCTCGTAGGGGATTGGTATTTTTAAAAGCTACCAGTTCTTGAATGGTGTGCCGACCGTCTCCTACAACATTGGCTGCTAAGCGCAGAAGCACCGCCTCACATTTTCCGTCGAGGACAAAGAAACGGTATTCGGTTCCTGCGATAAATTCCTCAACAAGGATAGAGCTGTCCTCTGAAAAGGCAATTTCCAATGCTTTTTGGTAACTGTTTCTGCTGGCTGGTTCCTGAAAAATAGAAATTCCTAACCCGAAATTGGTGGATTTGGGTTTGACAACAATCGGCTTATTTTTGATAAGGGGATAGTAAGCTAGCCCTTCTTCCAGAGTGGATAATTCAGCTCCAGCAGGAACAGGAAAACCAGCAGCAGACAAAATTTTCTTAGTTACTGTCTTATTTGCCATCGCAAGAGGCACGATATAGTTGTCCTTTGAGGTCATATTGCCATTTTTGACATACTCGATATGATCTTTATGTTGAAGCTTTAAAAACTGGTCACTTTCGTCTAAGATTTCTACTTGCACTCCTTTTTGAATAGCATCAAAGAGGAGCATTTGAGTGGAGAGTTCCATATTTTCATAGCCTTTCAGAGCGTATGGAGCAGTCCAGGCGTAGTTGTGATATGCTTTGGCTTTCTCCAAACCAAAGACTTCTAAGGACTGATTGTGAATATAAGGCAATAGTTGGGCGGAAAGGGTTAGGCTGGGATTAGCAACTGCATTTTTCACATGATGAAGCAGGTCTTGATAATAGGAGCTTAATCCGAACTGGTGGATGACAGCTTGCATAGCTCTAAGGAGCAGATCGCTATCAGCTTCAACGGGCAGAGGAGTCAGAGGGTGGCTAAGAGTTATTTTTTCATTTAGAGCATGGGCTTGATTTAGAAGTTCATCAGGTTCTGCTATATCATCGAGCCAGAGCAAGGCAAGCAAAAAGAGATGAACCGTGTCCATTGTCTCCTGACTGATTCCCAGCACCTCAAAAGGATTGAGGTCAAAACAGCGGAATTCCAAATAGGTAATTCCTTTTTCTAGGTAATGCCGATTTTCTTTTTGCCCACGGAAGCGGACGGGTGTGTAGCATTCTTTCTCGGCAATTAAATCGCCTTGTGCTACGTATTTCTCTATATCGATCACATAAGACTCTAGTGAAGCATAGGAAATGTGAATCTTTTTATCGTTTACATATCCTAAATCACTGTTGCGGATAGAGCGTACAGGCTGAGAAATCTTTCTCGTCAAAAACCCTTCTTCAGCAATTGGTGCTGCCCCGTATAAATAGGTCAGAAACCAGCGGAACCGTAAAAAGTTTCGAGCCAATTTGAGATAGAGGTCATTTTTAAAAAGCCGAATATTTGGGTAATCACTGACCTTGAAAAGGACTTGAATCAAGTCTGTTCCTAATTCCACATTGTAGTGAATGCCTGAGATGGCTTGTAGCGTTTTTCCATATTTTTCTGCTAAACTTTCTCGATAATGACGCTCAAAATCGTTTTCTAAATGAGCGATTTGAATTTCTGCTGGTGACAATTTGGGGGGCATAGAGAGTGGCCAAATCACTTCGTTTTTGGGAATGGTTCGTCCAGCCACATCAGTAATAGCAGCTAGAAAACGCCTTGCTTCTTTTGTAGAAGTTGCAATCGGGGTGATGAGTTCTAACTGCTGCTCGCTAAAATCTGTCTGAATCGTTGGGTGAAAATTGCGACTGCCAAATGCTTTTGGATGAGAAGTTTGTGCTAATTTCCCGTTTTGATTGATGCGCAAGCCCTCCCTTTCCAACCCGAAAGTAGCTTGTAAAATAGGTGCATCTGTTGCTAATTTTTCGAATAAGTGATTGATGTTCATGGGAAATACCTGTTTATTTTCTAATACTTTTAGTCTATTATAAAAATGCTCAGAAAACAAATTTCTACTACGTTTTCCGAACCTTTTTTAAAAGAAAACGATTCTATTTTAGATAGGATAAGAATTTTCCAAAAGAGGGGGACTCAAACTTCGTCATTTGCAAACAACTGCGATAGTCTTATCTTGAAAAAAGAAGGAATTTTTCTTATAATAAAGTGTAAGACATAATTGCGGGTGAAACTCCTGCCATGTAGACAAGAAAGGACGAGCGCTTAGCTCAGACAAAATTATGACATCAGTTGTAGTTGTAGGAACCCAGTGGGGAGATGAAGGAAAAGGAAAGATTACAGATTTCCTTTCAGCTAATGCCGAAGTTATTGCACGTTATCAAGGCGGAGATAATGCCGGTCATACCATTGTAATTGACGGTAAAAAGTATAAATTGCACTTGATTCCATCCGGTATTTTCTTCCCAGAGAAAATCTCTGTTATCGGAAACGGAATGGTAGTCAATCCCAAGTCTCTTGTAAAGGAATTGGCTTATTTGCACGGCGAAGGTGTCACAACAGATAATCTGCGCATTTCAGATCGTGCACATGTGATCCTTCCTTATCATATTGAGTTAGATCGCTTACAGGAAGAAGCCAAAGGTGATCACAAAATCGGGACGACTATTAAGGGAATTGGTCCTGCTTATATGGATAAAGCAGCTCGCGTGGGAATCCGAATTGCGGATTTGTTGGATAAGGATATTTTCAGAGAACGTTTGGAGCGTAATCTTGCCGAGAAGAACCGTCTTTTTGAAAAACTCTACGACAGCACAGCTATCCAATTTGATGATATTTTTGAAGAATACTACGCATACGGTCAGCAGATTAAACAATACGTGACAGATACTTCTGTTATTTTGAACGATGCTCTTGATCAAGGCAAACGTGTCCTTTTTGAAGGGGCACAGGGAGTTATGCTAGATATTGACCAAGGCACCTATCCATTTGTTACCTCTTCCAATCCTGTCGCAGGTGGTGTGACGATTGGTTCTGGTGTGGGTCCAAGCAAGATTGACAAGGTTGTCGGAGTTTGCAAAGCCTATACCAGTCGTGTTGGTGACGGGCCATTCCCGACAGAACTATTTGATGAAGTAGGCAACCGCATTCGTGAAGTCGGGCATGAATATGGAACGACCACAGGGCGTCCTCGTCGTGTTGGTTGGTTTGATTCAGTTGTTATGCGTCACAGTCGCCGTGTGTCTGGGATTACCAACCTTTCTCTCAATTCCATTGATGTTTTGACGGGACTGGATATAGTTAAAATCTGTGTAGCTTATGACCTAGACGGTGAGCGTATTGACCATTACCCGGCTAGTTTAGAGCAACTCAAACGCTGCAAACCAATCTATGAAGAATTACCAGGTTGGTCAGAAGACATTACAGGTGTTCGCAGTTTAGAAGAGTTGCCAGAAAATGCCCGCAACTACGTCCGCCGTGTGAGTGAACTTGTCGGTGTCCGCATTTCCACTTTCTCTGTTGGACCAGGTCGCGAGCAAACCAATATCTTGGAAAGTGTTTGGTCAAGTTTGTAATAGAAGCAGACAAAGCGGGTTTCGACTCGCTTTTTATTGACGCAATAAAAAAGTTTAAATAATGATTCTCTCTTAAGTTAATTTTAAGCTAGCTGGGTTATACTAAAACCATCAGATGAAGACCTCCTAACTTTATTTGATAGAAATCCTAAACTTTTTCATAATAATCTCCTGAAAGTCACTGTAAAGTGGCTTTTTTTCTTTCTCTTTGTCTTATGATATAATGGAAAGCAGAGTGAAAATGAACTGAAGAAGAGATGAGAACATGGAATATACTCGTGAAGAAAAAGAAGAATTCATGCTAGAAGCCTTGAAAGAAGCAGAAATAGCACTTGCTAACGATGAAATTCCAATAGGCTGTGTTATTGTCAAGGACGGAGAAATTATAGGTCGTGGACATAATGCACGTGAGGAATTGCAGCGAGCGGTCATGCATGCGGAAGTGATGGCAATTGAGAAAGCCAATCAGTATGAGCATAGCTGGCGTCTGCTGGATACGACCCTTTTTGTCACTATTGAACCTTGTGTCATGTGCAGCGGAGCAATTGGGCTAGCACGGATTCCGCAAGTCATCTATGGTGCAAAGAATCCAAAATTCGGCGCAGCAGGCAGTCTTTATGACATTCTAACAGATGAACGTCTTAATCACCGAGTTGAACTGGAAACTGGGATTTTGGAGGTAGAATGTGCTCAGATGATGCAAGATTTTTTTAGAAAGAGGAGACAGAGATGAAACGTTGGCTAAGTGCTTTGCTCTTTCTTTTAACTTTGCTGTTTATTGGGTTGCTGATAGGCAATTTAGAATTTCAAGCTTGGGCTTTTACACGTCATCAAAATCAGCTATCTTGGTATATCCGCCCGATTCTCATTTTACCGATTATCTATTTCTCTTATCGAAAGAGCCTTCTTGGAATTTTTGCTAGCATCTTTGCTCTCTTTACCAGTATGATTTGGTTTTGGGTGCCAAAGATGACTTCTCCTTTGGTAAAAGAGTTTCTAGCTTACGAGCAAGATTTCTTGGAGGCAGATTGGAATCTCAAAAAAGTTTTGTTTGCTTTTTTGGTAATTAGTTTCTTTCTGCTTCTGATTAGAGCAACTTGGCTCCATAGTTGGAAATTGTTGGCAATACTTTTGATTCTTACAGCTTTTTTGAAAATCCTCTGGTCTTATCTAGATAGTGGGAGAGCTGGTTTAACGATTGTTGTGCCAGCGATTCTAGGCTTATTCGTCTGCTTATTTTTCCTTTCTTTTTTGAGAAAAAGAAAATCTTAATTGGCACAAAAACAAATTTATGGTATAATACTTATCGGAGCAACAATTCTGCGTGAAGCGGGTCAGGGGAGGAATCCAGCAGCCCTAAGCGAGTGTGAATTGTGTGCTCTTTTTATGTAAGAAGAATATTAACGAGAGCCATTACTAAAGAGTGTGTTAAAAGGTTGAAAAACTTCTTCAAAAAATAATGTTTAATAGTGAATCAATATCATTTTTCAGAAAAGGAAAGACATATGTATTACATGGGAGAGATTTTTAAAGAACTACGAACAGGGAGGAACATTTCTCTTAAGGAAGCAACTGGAGAGGAGTTTTCCTATTCTATGCTCAGTAAGTTTGAAAATGGAACGTCAGATATTTCGGCTTCAAAACTGTTAATTGGTTTAGAGAATATTAGAACAGAACTAGAAGAATTTGTTTATTTAGTACGTGGTTTTCAGCCTACTTCATACACTCTACTAAAAAATAAACTATGGGAGGCTCAAGAACAGAAGGATATAAAGACATTATGGGAAATGTACAACAATGAAATAGATCAATACCAATCTAAAAAAGAAGAGAAGCATATCCTAAACGCTATTGTTATCAAAGGTCACATGTTTTTCTTGGATGAAACCATTCAAGCAACAGAGGTCGAGCTGAATTTTTTATATGATTATTTCTTTTCCGTTGAAATCTGGGGAGAATATGAGTTGCGATTGTTTTCAGATATAGCAGCTTTATTTCCTATTGATCTCTATTTTCGGTACACTCGAGAAATGTTACAAAGAGTTGATTTTTTAGGGGATCTACAGAAAAATAAAAATTATATCTACACCATTCTTCTGAATGGACTGTTTAAAGCAATTGACAAAAAAAGTTTAAATAAAGCAGCTTATTTTGATAAAAAAATAAAAGAAAAGTTTTTTGATGAAAATGAAGCCTATTTGCGAATTGTCTATTTGTTCGCAGATGGAC
The DNA here is from genome assembly GCF_000478925.1 of Streptococcus anginosus subsp. whileyi MAS624. Taxonomy (NCBI): domain Bacteria; kingdom Bacillati; phylum Bacillota; class Bacilli; order Lactobacillales; family Streptococcaceae; genus Streptococcus; species Streptococcus anginosus. The sequence goes on from NZ_AP013072.1 coordinate 304,846, forward strand.
AGCATGATTATATTTTAGGACAGAGAAATGAGGGGCTTACAAAAATGAAAAATGCCATATCAACTCTTGAAATCATCGGCTGTGAGCATAGCGCAAATTATTACTCTAAAAATATGTCCGAATGGTTAAAAGAATTTGAATAAATGACAATTGAAACTTTTTTGTAAAAAAAATTAAAACGAGGAAATAAGTCTATAGAATTAAAAATGGATTGATTTCCTTATTTTTTGTCCCAAAATAGGTTTGAACATATGACAATTTTGTTTTAAGCGTTTATGTTTGAGTTATACTAGTTTCAACAAGATAAGGATGTATAAAAATGACTCAATTTGCATATGAAGCTAGTAAGTACACACCAGTACAAGAAGCTCTTGTTTTGACGTACAAATGTAACGTTAAATAATAAGTTTTACCTAGCATAAAAATGCTAGGTAAAACTTATTTTTGGAAATTATCTATTACTTACACTAATTACTATACACACTATTTGGTGGTAAAATTTGTATAGCTTCATTGATTTCCAAATTGTAATTGTGTAAATAACCATATAATTTTTTTGCTTTTTTATAGATGGATAAAAAATGAAACCAATTATAACAAAATACTGTTTACCTAAACAAGAAAAAAATACTGTTGAATCTTTTGAACAAAAATTTGAAAATTATATCGCTAAGCAAGTGAAAAAAATAATAGTAAATCCAGAAAAATATCCTTTTATTTCAATAATTAATGAGGAACAAATACATGAAGAAAAGTGACTTTGAATATTTTGAAGGAGATAAATATGATTTACCTTGTTTTGGCTTTAAAATACATATTTCATCAACTATAGACAATTATGAATATATATTTTCACTTGTTAAGCCATATTTATGTAAATACGGTATTATATTTAAATATTTGAAATCAAAAGAAATTATTAAGCAAAACTTTTCTGAAACAGAATCTCCAACAGAATCAGGAAAATTTATTACTATATATCCTAAGAATACTGAACATTGCAAAGATATTTTGGAGGATCTTTATAGATTAATTCCAAATACCGCAGAAGGAATATATATTCTCAGTGATAGGAATTATAAAGATTCAAATATTATTTTTTATAGATATGGCTGCATTGTTCTTGATGAAGACAATTTAGAAAATGGTCTTCCAACTTTATATGGAGAAAATGGTGAAAAGTGGCAAGACTATCAAAGAAATTATTTTGATTTGCCTGCTTGGATTGACGATATTCAAGAAAAACAACAAATTAAATCTTCTTATATGAGCGAAACATACAAGGTAGAGGCTCTTTTGAAGCACAGTAATGGTGGGAACACTTATCTTGCAAGTAATAAAAAATTGAAGAAAAAGGTAGTTATTAAAGAAAGTAGAGAGCACATTTTATGTCATAATCGTGTTACAAAGGAAAAACTTCGAGATATGGAATGGGAACTAATTCAAGAAACTATTCTCCCTACTCCTAAAGGAGTAGAGAAAATTAAAGAATGGGTTAATCAATATTATATATATGATTATATTTCTGGAATGAGTTTAAGATCTTTTTGTGATGAAAATTCTTTATTTTCTTATAGTGTAAGGACGCCTCAACAAAACTATCGAAAATTTAACAAATTGCTTAATTGCTTTTATAAGGTTTTAAAGATTGTTTCGCAATTCCATGATAAAGATATAATTTTAAATGATATTCATCCGGATAATTTTATTATTGATGATAATTTTAATATTAAGTTTATAGATTTAGAAAATTCTTATCAATATGGTACTAAGCCGATGGTTGGTATTTATTCTGAAATTTCTTTAAAAGAATGGAATCAATTAGATGGAAAACTAGCCGATTGTCACAAACTTGGTAATATGTTTCTCTATCTAATGGGGCGTCTACAAAAGAATAGCCCCAATAACTCATTATATAAATTAAAAAAATTATTACTACAGAAAAGAGTTGACTCTAATGTAGAAGAATTATTAGATTATTTGTTTAGTGATTCAGCAACTGTAGCTCAAGCCTTAAGTATAATGAAGAATATATATAGCAAAATAAGTAACCGTAGAGAGTATAAAATTAATATTAGTAATTTACCAAATAATAATATGGAATTGGAGATAGATAAAATTATTTCTTTCAATACTAATTTAACTACTAAGTATGATACTATCTTGAAGAAAAATGGAAATGTAGTAGAGGCGCTCGAAGAAGAGACCGAATTAGGACTGACTGGTGTCTCAGGTGTTTTAGTTTATTTAAAATCCTTAAACTATAATCAGCAAATTATTGAACAAGGAGTTGATTTTGTTATTAAACATTTAGTTGATGTTAATGGTTTAAAAGGTGTGCAAATAAGTGAGAATGCAGTATCTCCATATTTTTATGATGGGATATCTGGTGTTATACAAATGTTATTATATGTCAACTTTGAAAAATATAGAAAAGTCATAAGTGAACTATCAAAAACACTTATGTTTGAATTTGCGCAATTTGCAGGATTATGGAAGGGGATGTTAGGTATAGCGATTACTCTACTAAATTTGTTCAATTATACTCATGATGAAAAATATTTAGAGAAAGCAGAAGAGTTACTTATTAGTAGCGAAATATTATCTTGCGGTAATGAAAAATTACAAACAGAGGTTCTTTATGTTTTAAGTAAATACAAAAGTTTGAAAGGAAACTTGATATGAAATTATTTTTCTCAAATGCATTATATAGAAGTATTACGCTCTCTCGGATGCTTAACCTAATGGGGTCTTATTTATACAATATTGTGTTTGTGATTTATGCTGCTAGTTTGCCTTATGCCAATACAGCTGTGTTTATTGCAAATATCATTACAATTATTCCTACACTTTTCACATTTTGGATAGGAGTACAAGCCGATAGGACAGGTAGAAAAGGCGATTTCATGATTTTTATCGGCTTTGTTCAGGCACTTCTATTTACAGGGGTAGCTTTTCTGATTTCTAATAAGACATTTCTCATTTTTGCAATCATCTGTTTGTTGAATGTGCTAACAGATATGTTAAGTGACTATGCTGGTGGGTTAAGAATGCCGATTTTGAAAAAGAATTTAGAAAAAGATGATTTATTTGAAGCCTATTCCTTTACGCAATTTATCACTTATTTATGCAGCATTACTGGACAAACAGTAGGGGTCTGGTTGCTCGCAACTTCAGACAATAATTTTGCACTAGTTGCCATAATCAATGCGTTGTCATTTCTAGCCTCTTCTTTAGTGCTTTTGCACAAGCGTCGTCAATTAACCCATGAAGCTGTGGTAGCAACTCCTGAAAAAATTTTTCTTTTTACGCAATTTAAAATGCTTTATCAAAATATGGAGTTGATTTTTCAAGAATCCGAAAATGCTTCATTCATTCACTTGTTACTTGCGATTTTAACTTTGAATATGATGGGAGGAGCTATTAACAGTATTTACAATTTTTATTTTCTAAAACATACCATTTTTCATCTTACTTATGCACAATCTCTTTTGATCGTAGAAGTTGTTTTGCTGGTTGGCGCCATTTTAGGAAGTTTAACACCTCACGATTATTTTTCAAAAAAATCATTTTCATTTCTGCTTGTCATGAATAGTTCTTCGTTTGGACTAGTTGGCATTAGTAATTTAGTAGGTCTGCCACCAATCATTGGGATTATTATCTTAGCTTTTTCAGCTTATATAATGGGAAAATCTACACCTAAACTGGATGCTATGTTAATAGCTAATTTACCATCTAATGTGTTGGCTCAAAGTAATAACTTTCTTGGATTGTTATTTACCTTTTCTTTACCATTGGGAACGGTCCTCTTTTCAGTTCTCTCTGCCTACAATATCTATTTGTGCTGGTTTATTTTTGCTGTCTGTTCACTATTGGCGCTTTTGCTGTCTCTGCAAAATAATCGACTCAAAAAAGGAGACATTAGTTAAACTCTAGAAACTAAGATTAAGCTGCTATTTATTTTCCTCTATTTTTAATTTTAGAAGTATTCTGTGGGTGATTATTTATTGATTTACGCAAACGATTGCTCACAAGCCCAGCATGAGGTTGTGATTTTTGAGAATCAGATACAAAAAATAAATTGGAAACGTTTTAGTCAAAAAATTGCTTGATAAAAAAGTGGTAAAGCGGTATCATAGTAGGGAAGAAAAATTGGAGGACTATAATGACACATATTCAGTTTAATTACTCAAACGTTCTTGGAAAATTTGTTGCACCGCATGAAGTGGACTATATGCAAACACAAGTTTCTGCAGCAGATGAACTATTGCGCAAAGGAACTGGTGCAGGAAGTGACTTCCGTGGTTGGCTTGACCTTCCAGAAAACTATGATAAAGAAGAATTTGCTCGTATTTTGAAAGCAGCAGAACAAATCAAATCAGATAGCGATGTCTTGGTGGTGATTGGGATTGGTGGTTCATACCTTGGAGCAAAGGCCGCAATTGACTTCTTGAACAATCATTTTGCGAACTTGCAAACCAAAGAAGAACGCAAAGCTCCACAAATCCTTTATGCTGGAAACTCTATCTCATCTACTTATCTTGCAGACTTGGTAGAATACGTTTCAGATAAAGATTTCTCAGTCAATGTGATTTCTAAATCAGGGACAACGACAGAACCTGCCATTGCTTTCCGCGTCTTCAAAGAGCTTTTGATTAAGAAATATGGTGAAGCTGAGGCTAACAAACGTATCTATGCGACAACTGACCGCCAAAAAGGTGCAGTTAAGGTGGAAGCAGATGCCAATGGTTGGGAAACATTTGTGGTGCCAGATGACATCGGCGGACGTTTCTCTGTATTGACAGCAGTAGGACTTCTTCCAATTGCGGCGTCAGGTGCTGACATCAAAGTCCTTATGGAAGGTGCCAATGCTGCTCGTAAGGACTACACTTCAGACAAGATTGCAGAAAACGAAGCTTATCAGTACGCAGCTCTTCGTAACATCCTTTATCGTAAAGGCTATGCGACTGAAATTTTGGTTAACTATGAACCTTCTCTGCAATACTTCTCAGAATGGTGGAAACAATTAGCTGGTGAGTCAGAAGGGAAAGACCAAAAAGGTATTTATCCAACATCTGCCAACTTCTCGACAGATCTTCACTCTCTTGGACAATTTATCCAAGAAGGTGCGCGTATTATGTTTGAAACAGTTGTCCGTGTGGACAAACCACGCAAAAACGTAACGATTCCTGAATTGGCAGAAGACTTGGACGGACTTGGCTATCTTCAAGGAAAAGATGTTGACTTTGTTAACAAGAAAGCGACAGACGGTGTACTTCTGGCTCATACTGACGGTGATGTGCCAAATATGTATGTAACACTTCCTGAGCAAGATGCCTTTACTCTTGGCTACACTATTTATTTCTTTGAGCTGGCTATCGCTATTTCTGGCTACTTGAATGCTATTAACCCATTTGACCAACCAGGTGTAGAAGCTTACAAGAAAAATATGTTTGCTCTTCTTGGAAAACCAGGATTTGAAGAATTGAGCAAAGAATTAAACGCTCGTTTGTAATGTGTAAATAATGGAACGGCTTCTGGAAGGAAGTCGTTTTTATATGCTTGAAACAGAGTTTAAGTGAAATTTTCACAAAAAACAGGAGAAAAGAATAGAAAGAAAGCGCTTTATTGTGTATAATAAAAGCAGAACATACAATGGAGGCGTTTTATGTCACAAGAAACCTATATCATGGCGATTGACCAAGGGACAACCAGCTCACGGGCGATTATTTTCAATAAAAAGGGTGAGAAGGTTGCCACGAGTCAAAAAGAGTTTACTCAGATTTTTCCACAGGCGGGCTGGGTTGAGCACAATGCAAATGAGATTTGGAATTCTGTGCAGTCGGTCATTGCAAATGCTTTTATTGAAAGTGGCATCAAGCCCACAGAGATTGAAGCAATCGGCATTACCAATCAACGGGAGACAACGGTTGTGTGGGATAAAGAAATGGGCTTGCCCATTTACAATGCCATTGTCTGGCAGTCTCGGCAAACAGCTCCTTTAGCAGAAAAGCTCAAGCAAGATGGGTATGTAGATTTCTTTCATCAAAAAACAGGTTTGATCATAGATGCTTATTTCTCTGCGACCAAGGTACGCTGGATTTTAGATCAGGTAGAGGGAGCGCAGGAACGTGCAGAGCGAGGAGAATTGCTCTTTGGTACGATTGATACCTGGTTAGTCTGGAAATTAACGGATGGTGCAGCTCATGTGACTGATTATTCAAATGCAGCGCGGACGATGCTATACAATATCAAAGAGCTCCAATGGGATGATGAGATTTTGTCCTTACTCAACATTCCTAAAGCGATGTTGCCAGAAGTTCGCTCGAATTCAGAAATTTACGGTAAAACAGCACCTTATCATTTTTATGGTGGAGAGGTACCAATTGCAGGAATGGCGGGCGATCAGCAGGCAGCTCTCTTTGGGCAATTAGCATTTGAGCCGGGAATGGTGAAGAATACTTATGGGACAGGCTCTTTCATCATTATGAATACTGGTCAGGAGTGCAATTTATCCAAAAATAATCTTTTGACGACCATTGGTTATGGGATAAATGGCAAAGTGACTTATGCTTTGGAAGGTTCGATTTTTATTGCGGGTAGTGCCATTCAGTGGCTTCGTGACGGTCTTCGTATGATTGCTAGCTCACCTGAGTCTGAGCAATATGCAAAAAAATCCACCAATGAAAATGAAGTATATGTTGTTCCAGCTTTTACAGGGCTTGGAGCGCCTTATTGGGATCCAGAAGCAAGAGGCTCCATTTTTGGCTTGACGCGTGGAACAAGTAAAGAAGATTTCATCAAGGCAACTCTGCAATCCATTGCTTATCAAGTGCGCGATATCATTGACACCATGCAAATGGACACAGGTACAGCTATCCAAGTCCTGAAGGTAGATGGAGGTGCTGCCATGAATGATTTCCTCATGCAGTTCCAAGCAGATATTCTGGGAATTGAGTTAGCGCGTGCGGCAAATTTGGAAACGACAGCTCTTGGAGCAGCTTTTCTGGCAGGTCTTGCGGTCGGCTATTGGAAAGACATGGAAGAACTTAAAACATTAAATGCGGTCGGAGAAACATTCCAACCAACGATGCTAGAAGCAGAGCGCCAAAAATTGTACAAGGGCTGGAAAGCAGCAGTTGCAGCTACGCAATTTTTTGCAAAAGAATCTAGCAAATAGTTGAAAAATATAACTATGAATTACAAGTGTTGGTAATCATTTAGTATAAGATACGAGAAGAGGGATTAGGAGCCAATCTTAGTCGCTCTTTTTTACTTTACTAACTCTTTTAGCATTAAATTTTCAGACTAAGAGTGAATTACATGCGTTTTGTATCAGTTGGATAGAGTAAAATGGTGAATATGCCTGCTCTTATTGGTTTTTTTGAAAATTATGGTATAATAGATATAATTTTGGTAGATGGAGTTGAGTTTTGAAGAAAAGCTATCGCGTCAAGAGCGAGAAAGATTTTAATGCGATTTTCAAAAGTGGGCAAAGTTTTGCCAACAGAAAATTCGTCATTTATACATTAGAAAAGAAGCAAAAACACTTTCGAGTAGGAATATCTGTCAGTAAAAAACTGGGAAATGCAGTAATGCGCAACAAGATTAAGCGCCGTATTCGACACGTTTTGATAGCTCATCAAGCAGAGCTAGCGACGCTTGATTTTGTTGTCATTGCACGAAAAGGTGTAGAATTTCTGACCTATCAAGAATTGGAACAAAATTTACTTCATGTACTAAAAATAGCAAAAATTTATCAGGAAGGTTTGAGTTATGAAAAAGAAAAGTAAGTTGGCGGTGCTTTTAGTTCTGGCTTTGCTTATGCTAACAGCATGTGGAACGAGTGAGGTCACAGCGAGTTCGCCAGATTTATGGGAAAGATTTGTGTATTTCTTCGCCGTAACAATTCGGTTTCTCTCCTTTAATGGAAGTACAGGGATTGGGATTATCCTCTTCACTTTAATTATTCGAACGGTTCTTCTGCCAGTTTTCCAATTGCAGATCAATGCTTCTCGGAAAATGCAGGAAGCCCAGCCGTTAGTGAAAGAATTGCAGGCAAAGTATCCAGGGCGTGATATGGAAAGCCGTAATCGTCTGGCTCAAGAAACACAAAAGCTGTATAAGGAATTAGGAGTAAAACCGTCGGCATCATTTTGGCCCTTGCTCATTCAAATGCCTGTGTTGATTGCCTTGTATCATGCTTTGACGCGTGTAGAATTTCTCAAAGTAGGGCATTTTCTCTGGCTGAATCTGGGTGCGACAGATCCCTATTATATTTTGCCAGTTTTAGCAGCTGTTTTCACCTTTTTGAGTACTTGGTTGAGCAATAAAGGAATGGCGGAACGCAATGGCTTGATGACAGGAATGATGTTTGTCATGCCGCTGTTTGTCTTCTTCTTTGCCATGAGTGTAGCGAGTGGGGTTGCTTTATATTGGAGCACATCGTACGCGTATCAAGTGTTCCAAACGCTTTTACTGAGCAATCCATATAAAATCATTGCAGAGAGAGAAGCGAAAGCGACTGCTGAGCGGGAACGTGAAGAAAAGAAAAAACGTGCTTATCGTAAAGCACAAAAAAAGAAAAAGTAAGGAGGCGCTTGTATGGTATTATTTACAGGAGCGAGTGTTGAAGAAGCCATTCAAAATGGCTTGCGCGAGTTAGATATTCCACGGATGAAAGCACATATCAAAGTGATTTCTCGTGAGAAAAAAGGATTTTTAGGATTATTTGGCAAGAAATTAGCCCAAGTTGATGTGGAACCTATTAACGAAACGACGGTGGTAAAGGCAAATCAAAAGGCTGTCAAAGGTGTTCCGGAAGCAATCAATGCTCAAAACGAACCCGTTAAAAGTGTGAGTGAAGCAACTGTTGACTTAGGACATGTTGTTGCAGCCATTAAAAAAATCGAAGGAGAAGGCAAAGAAATTTCAGATGATGTCAAAGCTGAAATTTTGAAGCACGAAAAAGAAGCCAGCACGATTCTTGAAGAAACAGGCACAATTGACTTATTGAAAGATAGTGACATCGTAAATTTTCAAAAATCGGTCGCTCAAGAAGAAAAGACAACTGACAAGATTATTTCTTTTGACCAGGCTGTAGAAAAGCGCTCGGAAGTCCAACCGATAGCTGAAGAGCCGGCTGATTTTGAAGATTTGGGCATTCAAGTGGAAGAAAATTATGATGTTGAAGAAGTTGTTGCGAGTGTGACGGGCTATGTGCAAAACATCGTGGACGAAATGGATGTTGAAGCTAGTATTGCAAGTGCTCATAATCGTCGGACAATCAATATGCAGATTGATACCAATGAGCCTGGTCGCATTATTGGCTATCACGGAAAAGTGCTGAAAGCTCTTCAATTGTTGGCACAGAATTATCTTTATAATCGCTATTCTAAGAGTTTTTACATTTCTATCAATGTTAATGATTATGTAGAACATCGAGCAGAAGTCCTGCAAAGCTACGCTCAAAAGCTGGCTGATCGTGTGTTGGAATACCAACATAGTCAAAAAACTGATCCTATGTCCAACAATGAGCGAAAAATTATCCATCGAATTATTTCTAAAATGGATGGACTTACTAGCTATTCAGAAGGTGATGAACCGAATCGTTATGTTGTTGTGGATATTGACAGTGAATAATAAACCAAGGACTGAGAAGAATTTCTTTCCAGTCTTTTCTTTCCATTTAGTCCACTATTTGATGTGCTTGAGATTGAGAAGAAAGGAGCTTGCATGTCTATTTTTCCAGCTATTGAAGCTTACTTAGTGTTGCAAGGAAATAAATATATTTCTCCTGATAAAGCGGGAGAATTGAGAGGGACGATGCTTGATTTTAAACAGAAGGGGGGCAGGCTGCCCGAAAGGAATTTGTCGATTTGGTAAAGCAATTTCAAGCATTTTATCCAAAATTAACTCTGGAGTGCAGCAGCAACTGGATGAATCAAGCTCAAATTTTGCGATCCCATTTTTGGAACTACTTGCGTGGTTATGGCAATGTCACAGAACCCATGTTTGCCTTGCGCTTATATGGGAATCCGAAGGAATTTGGAGTGTCGCTAGAAGTTAGTTTTATTGAGCGTAAGAAAGATGAGACCAGTCTGACAAAGCAAAATCGAGTGCTGCAGGTATCAATCACAGATCCAGTTTATTATTTGGCTCAAATAAATGGTGTCAGTCAACGATTTGTTGGAACAGAAGAAAATCGGCAATATTTGACTCGACAAGTAAAAGCAGGGCAAATTCGTAAAGTCTTAGTGAAATACGATGTGGATTTAGCTCAAGCCACTTCAATAGGGTAAGTGCTGAATGAACTCCAAACTGCTATGACAACACTTATTCCTTTCTATGAGGCAACTCGATTGCTTTAAGAGATAGTAATGATGAAGAAGGCGTTTACTTGTAAGGGGCTATTGACAAATGTTGAAGAATCATATAGAATAGTTAAGTATGTTTAGTAACTGATCACATAGCCGGCTAAACGAATACAAGAATCTAAGAGGAGGTATTCAAAGTGAAACGTACTTATCAACCAAGTAAAATCCGTCGTGCGCGCAAACACGGTTTCCGTCATCGTATGGCAACTAAAAACGGTCGTCGCGTGCTTGCTAGCCGTCGTCGTAAAGGACGCAAAGTTTTGGCTGCATAATCCAAACGAATACAAGATGAAGAACCAACGGAAACTCGAGACCGCTGGTTTTTTTGTTAGAGAACAAAAGGACAATCTGCATTTGCTCAAAGATTTTGATATAATAGAAACTGATATAAAGAGGAATGAATGATGAAGATTTTTGATACACATACAACAGACCTGAGTCTGTGATTTTAAAAGGTTTTACAGTTCTTAAGGTGGCAATTAACCAAGAAACTAACCAAAGGAAAGTAAGTGTAGCATGCAAAAAGAGGAATTCGTAAAGAGTTCCTCTTTTAGTCTATGCTTTTTACGATTTCGTTAAACGACGAAATGAGTTTGATTTGTTTATCGTTCGATAAATCAGAAAGGTTATCTACGAGTGTATCAAGAGATACAGAATTATCGGAGAGTGGGAGGGCGAAAAATTCTTCCACCGTCATATCTAAGGCGGTTAGCACTTTTTCAAGTGTTTGAATTTTAAAGTCGTATTTTAAATTTTCAATATTTTGAATAGCCTTAATACCTAAGCCTGCATCGTTTGAAAGTTGTTCTTGGCTTAGCTTCTTTTCTTTGCGACATTCTCTGATTCTGTTAGATATATATTTCTGTAATTGGTTAGCTTTCATTCCTACAATCCTCTTTTGTATCATTTTACTATCCTTTTTGCATGAAATTAAGTACAATAAACAATCTAAAAAATACAAAAAGTGTTGTATAGTGATACTATTTTTGTTAAAATAGATAAAAAACAATACAAGAGGAGGTTTTATAAGATGGATAAAAAAGAATGGATAGAATACTTCGAGGTTATCCATGGACGGAAACCTAAACCTGAGGAGTTTTCACAAGCGTTAAAAAATGGGGAATTTATAGATGATAGGAGCAATAAAAAATCTAATATAGGTAGAAAGAAATATTATTTTGCTTTACTTTTAATGTCTTTCATATCACTGGCGCTGTATGCATATACATGCATTTACTTTGATTCGAGTTTAGCTTTCTTGAACATTATAGAAGGGATTACTGTAGTACCAGCTTCAATTGTGATACTCATTTTTAGTTTAAGAGGGTTGATAAGAACACCAAACCAATTTTTTAAAAGTAAAGTGCTATTTACTTTAGTATTCATATCATTTATGGTGGAATTTACTTTTCGATTTCTACTGAATGGCTTAAGCATATTATCTTGGAGGACAGGTACAGGAATCTTTCTTTTTGAAGCTGTTTTAATGCCATTGCCAATATTTATAATATTCTTTTTATTGTTGCGGATGAAACATTTGGATAAGATAGTTTTTGAAAGTTACTTCAAAAAAATCATAGTCGCTTTATTTATTATCTGTGTAATGTTGCCCATAGGAACAGTAGGATTTATGTATTATAGCTATCAAAATTCTTTTGAACAACAAATGCAAAGAAAAACATGGTTTTCACTGAGAGTAGGAGTGGAGCTAGAGAAGTGGGAATTCACATCTTCGTATGAGCTTCGTAAATCTGGGATTGATAATGAATATGATAATAATGTAGACTATACTGCTTATTCATCTTATTCAAAATTTAAAGAAGAAAATAATATCGTTTTATCTCAGAAAGAAATAATCTCAGATTTTAAAAAAATTTTTAAAGAAATAAAAGATATTAGGATAAAAGATAAAGATTTAAAATTTATCTTATTGCATGATAAAGATAATAATCGTTATAGCATGGTGTTTTTACAACTTAATAGCAATCAAATTTATTATTTATATATAGATGGGAAACAAACAGTACCAGGGATACTATTTACTCCGTATGTGACCAATCTGAGCGGAAATTATAAAATAAACAAAGTGTTCGGGGCTAAAACATCTGATGAAGAGAATAGAAGAAAGATCTCTAATTTTCCTGTATTGGAATTTTCAAATAATAAAGTGATTTCTAATAAAAAAACTAACTACTTAATGAGTTATGAACAGGTAATTTCTTCTTATAATTTAGGGCAAAATAATTCTGAATTAAAATCGAAAGAGGATATTATAGAGTTATTAAAAAACAGGGGATATCAATTAAAGAACACTAACAATATATATGTCCTTGTGGGAAGGTATGGTATTTCACGAAGTTTTTTTATTGTTCCTGTAGAGAACAGAAATATAATTTTTATGGGTTATCTTAGAAATGATAGCTCTAATGAAGAGAACAATATATTGATTCAATTAGAAAAGATTCAATTGAAAGAATGAAAAAATAGGGATTCGCAATGAGTCCCTATTTTCGGTTATTTTATCCATGAAGAATGAAATACATCTTCAGGCAAGTTGGAAGTTAGTTCCACATTTAAATATAGATGCCCGCTTGCGTTTGAAAAGACACTTCCCGTTTGGGCGATTTTTCGTATGAGAGTAATGGGAGCTATAACAGTCTCTAAATGGGATAGCTCATTTTTTATAAAGCTATAACTGATATAGGGCACTATCTCTTCGGGATAGGATTTTACGAAATTATCGAGTTTAGTTACTGCTTTGTAATCAGCTTTATATTGTGGACTTTCTTTATCAGAAAATTGCTTAGCCAAAGGATAGATAAGTAAATCTGCTTCACCTTCTTTATGTGCAAGAATATATCCTGATTCATCTAAGAGTTCATATCCTTCAAATTCTAGCGTTGCTTTTGTAATTGATAAGCATAAGTCTTTAACTGTTTTTCTTGATAGCTTAGCCATTGGATTCTCCTTGTTATTTATGTCTATAGAAATATTATAACACAAGAAACAAAAAATAGAAATAAATTCTTGACAACATAAAAATTTAGTGATATAATCTTTTTAGAATCTAAAAAATAAATTAGATTCTATCAAAATATTTTTTCAGAAACTATTTTATGTATTAGTTTCTGGCAACTAAAAGGAGGACTGCTATGTCTCTAAAAAATCTATCTCACTTCACTGCATTTAATGCACCACTGTTTCTTTCTCGCAAAGAACTTCGCTTCATTTCTGCTGCTTCGTGGGTAGAGAAAACTGAGTCTGGTTCTAAGGTTGAAAAAGGTGTAAAGGTAGGGCTACTTATCTTTGTTGATGATAGTGACTATCTTAACGAAAAAGATAACCTTGGGGAACAGCTTGTTGTAAAAGTCCCATTCGCTTCTCTTGATGATTTCGCAGATTTTCAACCAATGATCACAATCTGTGAGATTACAGACATCGAAAAAGCTACTGTTTACGGTGAATATCGTAATCAGTTGTCAATCACTGCAAAAGTTGTTAAAGCTGACGATATTGTCGAGTTGTAAAGTAGTCAGATATATCGTTTATCTGACTACCCTAATTTGAAGGAGGTTTTGAAATGCCATCTATTTTAGAAGAATTACCTATAAAAGCTTTGAAGGCTGTTGGTAAAGGTTTTCAATTTTGTAGAAAAAAATTAGAGGAATATAATGCAAAAATGCTAGAAAAAGAAAAACAGAGGAGATGGGCTGTCTTTCTTGAACAGACTCAGCATGAACTAATGAAGTTGGTAAAAGAGCAAATCAAAGCTGATCAATTTGATTATACGACACGACCAGTTTTTGAAAAGCAAGAAATTGTTCACAATAATGGGGGTAGGTCAGTTCAGATGGTGCATGTAGCAGATGAGATAGTTCCAATTTGTTATGGTTATGATAGTGGAGATTTTCAAGCAGATTGTATTGTATTTAGCTTTACTCTATTTGGTGAGTTAGATTCTGATATTTTGCTCAAAATGAAAGAAAAATGGGTCTATTATCTAAAAATAAGTGGGTTGCATGGTACTGCTGACACTTATAAAAAAGATGATTTACGTCGTTTAGTGTTTATCATCTATGAAAAAAGAAATGAGCGGGCAGTTAAAAGCGATTTGTTTCGCTTGAAGAATCCATAATTGTGTGATACGAGAATTAAATTCTATCTTTATGCTGCGAAAGTTTTTTGATGATAGGCTGAGATAACTTAGGCTGGTTGGGGCGGCACGGTCGAACTATGTTCGTTCGTGCCGACACAATCAGTTTAATCATCTTAGGGAACCTGTTGTCAATAAAACCGTGGAATAAATTAGAATTTAATGATTACAATTTTGACGCTCTTAACTTGATAAGCGTCAAACAAAAGCACAAGAAGATAGAGGTCACATGTCAGAAATTGGGAGCAACAAACTAGTAAAGTCTTATATTTACGGAGATACAGTTGAAATGACTACAGCTAACGGAAAGCAAAAACAGACTATCAAGGTGATTTCAGGGAAACGTTATGTAAACCTGGAGACGGGAGAAATTCATAATATGGATACTTCTAATAGTAGTCGTCTTGATAATTTGAAGTCAACAAAGCAAACTATGAAAAAACTGCGTCGCTTGGTTGCTCATAATTTTTCAGGTGGTGGCGATAATCAGCTATGGCTTACATTTACCTATCGTGAACATGTGATTGATCCTGTTCAAGTCTATAAAGATTTTAAGGCATTTATGCGACGCTTGCGTAGTAAGTATGGTCATGTAGAATATATTGCCGTGATTGAGCCACAAGAGAGCGGACGGTGGCATTTACATGTGCTTATGAAGAATGAAACGACTCTCTCTATCCCTAATGATGTAGTTGCTACTATGTGGGGTAAAGGTTTTACAAAGACCAAACGATTGAGAAGGGCTGATAAGGTTGGAAATTACTTGATAGCTTATCTATCTAATTTGCAGATAGGTGATAAAGATTCACAGAGTAAAGCAACCGTTAAGGGAGCGAGACTATACATGTATCCAAAAGGGATTCGTATTTATAGAACCAGTCGTGGGATAGAAAAGCCTTTGGAAATCACAACAACAAAGGGGGAACTTATGGAGACTTATAAAATTAATAGTCCACCGAATTTTTCACGTACTACAAAATATGAAACTCCTTACGGCATAAAAGAATACACAACGGAGTTTTACGATAATGTAAAAAGCCTGTCAGATACTTATTGCGGAGCAACTGACAAGCCAAATGAGTGACAAAAGAAAAACTTTTATCATCTCTATTATAGCAGAAGAAGAGGTATTATGGAACATTTATACAAAACAAAGAAAGGGATTTCAGAATTATTTGACATTCCTTTAAAGACATTAAATAATGATTTGACTGAGATGAGGCGAATTGAGCAGTTTCAAGATTTTATTTTGAAGCCTTCTCATAAGAGGGTTTATATAAGTATTGAGGGATATGAGCGTTTTTTGCAATATAAACAAAAGAAGTATGAGGAAGCTATGTAGTTATGTTATAATTAAGCTATGCTACATAGCTTTCCTTTATTTATGATGATAAAAGGAGAGATGATGTTTTATAAAGAGTTAGATAATGGCAAATACCGTTATTATGAGAAGTTTTATGATGATCGTGATAAAAAGTGGAAACAGGTGACTGTTACTTTGAAATCAAAATCTAGAGTTTCTCAAGCAGAAGCAAAACGGCGATTAGCAACTAAGATAGATAAAATTCTTACAACACCGACAAAAGAAGAGCTGAAACAACAAAAATATGAAGCGACTACGTTTAGTCAGCTGTTGGCAGAATGGAAAACTATTCGAGCTAGTGAAATTAAACCGTCAAGTTTCAGAAGTGAAATGAAATGTCTGCAATTTTTTGCTGATGCGGTAGGAGATTTGAAGTTATCAGAATACACTACCCAGCAAATACAGAGCTACCTAATGAGTTTAAATGTTGAAAATTCTACAAGGAAAAATCGAAAGATTTATCTTAATGGTATCTTTGGCTATGCTGAGAAGGTCGGATATATCACCAAGAGTCCTGTCAAAAATGTAGTAATTCCTAAGCAGAAGGCTGACTATGAAAAACTCAAAAAGGCTAAGGAACATTTTATCAGTAAAGAAGAGTTAGGAAAAGTTTTATCGTATTGCGAAAGTCATAATAAAGATAGACGCTATACGTTAGCGATGGAGTTCATTTTTTTAACAGGTCTTCGCTTTGCTGAATTTATCGGTGTTCGCTATCAAGATATAGATTTTAAAAATTGCTTTTTGAAGATTGACCATACGATTGATTATGTAGCTCACAAGTACGATGAGCGAGTGCTTCAAACTACTAAGACGGTAGGTTCTGTTAGAACGATAATTCTAAGTGAGCGTTGTATAGAGATTGTTTCATATTTTCGTGAGCATTGTCGTGATGAAGAGTTTGTTTTTGTCACAGAGCAAGGAAATATTATGAGACAACCTTTATTATACAAATTCATCAAGAATAGTTGCGATACAGTCTTAGGTGAAGTAAAAACCTATAATATCCATATGCTCCGACATTCCCATATTAGTTTACTTGCTGAACTAGGATTGCCTATTAAAGCGATTATGGAGCGTGTAGGTCACCGAGATGAGTCCATTACTTTACAGGTATATAGCCATGTTACTGAAAATATCCAAGATGAAGTAAGAACTAAACTTAATCAAATTCACCTGTAAAAGACTAACCAAAAAACTAACCATGAATTAACCAAAGCGGTGAGAAACAATAGGAAATATAGGGGAATATGGAAAATTAAAAGCCTGTATTTACAATGGTTAGAGAAGCATAGGGAAGAAGGAGGAAATAAAGTTTGAAAATTTTTGATACACATACACACCTTAACGTGGATAATTTTGCAGGAAAAGAAGCTGAAGAAATTGCTTTTGCACGCGAGTTAGGTGTCACAAAGATGAATATTGTGGGATTTGATGCAGAAACCATTGAAAAGTCGCTTGCGCTGTCTCGTCAATATGATGAGCTTTACAGTACGATTGGCTGGCATCCGACAGAGGCCGGTTCTTACACGCAGGAAGTGGAGGACATGCTTGTCAGTCATTTGCATGATCCCAAAGTTATTGCCCTTGGTGAAATTGGATTGGATTATCATTGGATGACAGCACCGAAAGAGACGCAAGAGCGAGTTTTTCGACGGCAGATTCAATTGTCAAAAGATCTTGACTTACCTTTTGTAGTGCACACTCGTGATGCCTTGGACGACACATATGAGATTATTAAAAGTGAAGGTGTAGGTTCATGTGGCGGCATTATGCACTCTTATTCAGGCTCTTTGGAAATGGCTCAGCGTTTTGTAGATCTTGGTATGATGATTTCATTTTCGGGTGTGGTCACGTTTAAGAAGACCGTAGATGTGCAGGAAGCTGCGCAAAATCTCCCTTTGGACAAAATCCTAGTTGAAACGGATGCACCTTACTTAGCTCCTGTTCCCAAGCGTGGGCGTGAAAACCGGACGGCTTATACTCGCTATGTTGTAGACAAGATTGCAGAGCTGCGCGGTCTTACGACCGAAGAAGTCGCACAAGCAACCTATGAAAATGCATTACGAATATTTAATTTGAAAGAAGATTGATGAAAGAAAAAATTTCTCAGGTTCTCGTTGTGGAAGGTCGGGACGATACGGCCAATCTCAAGCGGTATTTTGATGTAGAAACTTATGAAACGAGAGGGTCTGCGATTGGCCAAGAAGACATTCAGCGCATTAAATATCTCCATAACCTGCACGGAGTGATTGTGTTTACTGATCCAGACGTCAATGGTGAGCGAATCCGTAGAATGATTATGACGGTCATCCCTGGTGTTCAACATGCTTTTTTAAGGCGTGCTGAGGCAGTTCCTAAGTCTAAAAGTAAAGGGAAGTCATTAGGCATTGAGCATGCTTCTTATGAAGATTTGAAGACTGCTCTTTCGCAGGTGACTAAGAATTTTGAAAAAACGACTGATTTTGACATTACGCGTTCGGATTTGATTCGCTTAGGTTTTCTGGCAGGCAGTGATAGCCGCAAGCGCCGTGAATTTTTAGGAGAAGAACTCCGAATTGGCTACTCAAATGGGAAACAATTGCTCAAACGTTTGGAATTGTTTGGGATAAGTTTAGCAGAAGTTGAAAAAGTAATGACGCATTATCAAGAAAGTAAAAATGGAGGAGTAAAATAATATGAAAAAATGTATCATAACGGGTGGAAATAGCGGGATAGGTTATCAAGCGGCTAGGAAGTTGGCTGATAAAGGTTGGCAGGTTACGATTTTTTGTCGTAGTAAAGAGAGAGCTGAGAAAGCTTGTAAGACAATTGTCAGTGAAACTGGCAATTCTCATGTGAGTTACGTACTAGCAGACCTTTCTGATTTGACGAGTACCAAAGCGGCTGTTGAAAATTATATCCAGACTCAAGGAGCGCTTGATGTCTTGATAAATAATGCTGCTGACTTTGATTTATCAATCAAGCAACCAATTTTAACCAAAGATGGGTTGGAAAAGCAGTTCGCAACCAATGTTGCAGCACCTTTTTTACTGTCGCAGTCTCTTATGCCTTTACTGAAAAAATCTGATAGTGGTCGTATTCTTAATATTTCATCGCAAGGTTTACAAGCCTATCCTTTTATTAAACTGAATTTTGATAATCTAAAGAGAGAACAATCCTATAGCCCTTCAAAAACTTATTACCAAAACAAATTAGCGCTTCTGATGCTATCATTAGCGATGAGAGCAAGGAACAAAGACGTTAAAATTCAGGCTATCAGAGTACCTAGTGTGAAGGTGGATATGAAGCGTTATAGTCACCTTTCTTCCTTCATGAAAAATCTATATAAACTAAAATCTCGTTTCTCAATTTCACCTGAAGAAATGGCACAAACCTATGTTGCTCTCGCTACAGAAGACAATTATAATGGTTTTTTATACAATGAAAAATGCCAAGAGGTCAAAGCCAGTCGCTCAGCTTATGATCAAGAAGCGCAAGAGAAACTCTACCGAATTTTGACGCAACTAACAACAGAGAAAACCGGAGAATGATAATCGAATATTATAGCGTTTAGTACGTTTTTTTAAAGCATGATGAGTGGTAAGGGGGATTTACCTGGCGATAATATGTCAACTTTGATATTTACAAAAGATTATGTTTGAAGTGCTTGACAGTGATGATGACTGATGTCACTAATGAAACATTATGCGCTATTGGTTTCGCAGGAAGTTGATGTCCAAAAATATCGTGGATTCTGAGTTGAAGAATTCCGCATGGGCTATTCAAATGAGAAACAATTGCTCAAACGGCTGGAATTATTGAGATTATATTGACAGATGTTGAAATGGAATGAAAAAATATGAAAGGAAGCGAGATGGCAAATAGAAGCTATATTTATTTAAAAAACGGAGATGAGGCACATGTTTTAGCGGAGGGAATTTATACGATTCCTTATTTCTGGCAACTATTTTGGGGTGAAGAAGAGCTGCAGGCAGCTATTGCTCTATGGAAAAAAGCAGAAGAGCTTGAAAAAGAAGATAAAGAGAAGGCAGAAGAATTTTATCGGACACAGGATACGGGGATTGCTCTTTCTGATGAAAACTTTCATCAGAATGCTCGTCACAATCGCTCCTTTTTAGAGCAGCATGCTCCACAGACTTTGCAACTGTACGATGACTTTGTGTGTTACATTACTGCAAATATCAAAGAGGGCGATACGCTAGGATTTGACGTTTTAGAAATTATTTCTATGAATGAGTTGTCTATTGCTTCTGACAAACTTTTAAAAAATGTCCGTGCTATTCAGCAAAATCAACCGAAAGATTTGGATTTTTCTTTAACAGATAAAGATTTGCTTGGGATAGCTATGGGTTTCCCAGATGATTATGCTTCAGACATGTTGCCAGTAGATAATATTCTAAATTCGGTTGCCTACCAAGATGAGTTGAAGAAAGGTAAAAATCAAAAAAACAAGCAAATGACTGATGTGACTGAATCTACTTCAACAGAAACTAAACGCCGTATTCATCCGGCATTTTGGATTTTGCTTGTGCTGGGAATTATGCGAATTTTATATATTTTATTCAGATAACAGATAGAAAAGAGATTTATGAGAATTGCGGATTATAGTGTGACGCGGGCTGTGCTTGAGCGTCATGGCTTTACTTTTAAAAAATCGTTCGGTCAGAATTTCTTGACTGATACCAATATTTTACAAAAAATTGTGGACACAGCTGAGATTGATGAGAATGTTAATGTTATCGAAATCGGACCAGGCATCGGGGCACTGACTGAGTTTTTGGCGGAAAATGCAGCCGAAGTCATGGCTTTTGAAATTGATGATCGCTTGGTGCCGATTTTGGCAGATACTCTGCGGGATTTTGACAATGTGCGCGTGGTCAATGAAGATATTCTTAAGTCAGACTTGCAAGCCCGAATCAAGGAATTTGCTAATCCAAATCTTCCTATCAAAGTGGTGGCCAACCTGCCCTACTATATTACCACTCCTATCCTCATGCACTTGATTGAGAGTGGCATTCCTTTTAGTGAATTTGTCGTGATGATGCAGCGAGAAGTGGCTGATCGTATCTCGGCGCAGCCCAATAGTAAATCTTATGGCAGTTTGTCAATAGCGGTGCAGTATTATATGACCGCAAAGGTTGCTTTTATCGTACCACGGACGGTCTTTGTTCCCGCTCCAAATGTGGATTCGGCTATCCTCAAGATGGTCCGCAGAGACCAGCCAGCAGTTGGGGTCAAGGATGAAGCTTTCTTCTTCAAAGTCTCAAAAGCTAGTTTTACCCACCGCCGGAAAACCCTCTGGAATAATCTGACCAGTTATTTTGGGAGGTCTAATGAAGTCAAAACAAAGCTAGAGTCCGCTTTGGACAATGCTGAGTTATCTCCAAGTGTACGAGGAGAAGCGCTTGATTTGCAAGAATTTGCGCATTTAGCAGACAGCTTATATGATGAAGGATTCAGATAAGTTGGATAATATTGTAAACAAAAAGCCTTACTAAGTTCATTTTAGTGAGGCTTTTTATAAGGAAAGGACGGGATTTGAACCCGCGCATGAATAAAATCCATTTGCCGGATTTCGAGTCCGGTGCCGTACCAAGCTGGGCCACCTTTCCAAAATTTAGAATAAGCAATTTTTGAATGGGCTCGATAGCAGCATTCAAAATAGGCTATTTCGTTTTAGGCGAGAAAGTAAAGCGCAGCATAAGCTGCAATACCAAAACACCTAACAAAATAAAAATGCGGAAAAAGGGATTTGAACCCTCACGTCCGAATGGACACATGCGCCTGAAGCATGCGCGTCTGCCGTTCCGCCATTTCCGCTCGGTATCTATTATACCACATTAGAAACGTTTTTCATCATTTTTTTGCACTAAAAAGCAAAATACTTGTTTTTTTGATATAATGAACTTATTAAGGTTAAAGGAGTTCATTTGAAAGGAATAATTGTGAAAGCCTTGGCTGGCTTCTATTATGTAGAGTCAGAAGGCAAGGTGTATCAGACCAGAGCTAGAGGAAATTTCCGCAAGAAAGGACAAACTCCCTATGTGGGGGATGAGGTCGAATTTTCTGCTGAGAAAGATTCTGAAGGATACATTTTAAAAATAGCAGATCGAAAAAACAGTCTGGTACGCCCACCTATTGTTAATATCGATCAGGCTGTCGTGATAATGAGTGCCAAAGAGCCAGATTTTAATCCCAATCTTTTGGATCGGTTCTTAGTTCTTTTGGAGCAGAAAGCCATTCATCCGATTATTTATATCAGTAAATTGGATTTGTTGGAGGACGACAAAGAGCTAGATGCTTTCCTTGATGTTTACCAAGCGATTGGTTATGATACTGCCAAAGCAGTCACAGAACTGTTGCCATTTTTGACAAGTAAAAAGACGGTTTTCATGGGGCAGACAGGAGTTGGCAAATCCACTTTGCTCAATAAAATCGCACCAGATTTGCAATTAGAAACAGGTGAGATTTCAGAGAGTCTAGGTCGCGGTCGTCATACGACACGAGCTGTCAGCTTTTACAATCTTAATGGAGGAAAAATTGCGGATACTCCGGGATTTTCTTCCTTGGATTACGAAGTGGACAATGCGGAGGATTTAAACCAAGCATTTCCTGAAATTGCTGAAGTCAGTCGTGACTGTAAATTCCGGACCTGTACTCATACGCATGAACCGAATTGTGCGGTGAAACCTGCGGTTGAAAATGGAACAATTGCAGACTTTCGATTTGAAGATTACCTGCAATTTTTGAGTGAAATTGAACATCGTCGTGAAACCTATAAAAAAGTAGCTAAGAAGCAACCTAAGTGAGGAGGAAGCTAAATGAAATCTTATAAAATTGCACCGTCTATTTTAAGTGCAGACTATGCTAATTTTGAATCAGAATTGAAAAAATTAGAAGCCACAGGGGCAGATTACGCTCATATTGATATTATGGACGGACATTTTGTACCCAATATCAGCTTCGGTGCGGGTGTGGTAGCGAGCATGCGACCATATAGTAAGTTGGTGTTTGATTGTCATCTCATGGTCTCCAATCCAGAACACCATATTGAAGATTTTGCTCGTGCGGGTGCAGATATTATCAGTATCCATGCTGAAGCAACGCCGCATATTCACGGAGCTTTGCAAAAGATTCGGGCAGCTGGTGTCAAGGCAAGTGTTGTTATCAATCCGGGAACGCCCGTTGAAGCGGTGAAAAATGTTTTGAATTTGGTTGATCAAGTCTTGGTTATGACTGTTAATCCAGGCTTCGGTGGGCAAGCTTTTCTACCAGAAACAATGGATAAAGTACGCGAATTAGTCGTTTTGAGAGAAGTGAACCAACTAGACTTTGATATTGAAGTAGACGGTGGTATTGATGATGGAACCATTCGCATTGCCAAAGAAGCCGGTGCTAATGTCTTTGTGGCAGGTAGTTACGTGTTCAAAGGTGATGTCGCTCATCAGGTTCAAACCTTGAAAGAAGCATTGCATGACTAAAATTGCTCTCTTTGCTGGTGGGACGATAGATAGCTTTCAAATGGATTTTGACCTCTTTATCGGAGTAGATAGGGGAAGCCTGCTTCTCATTGAACAAGGTATTTGTCCAGACCTAGCGGTCGGTGATTTTGATTCCGTTTCGGAGAAAGAGTTGGCTTTGATTTGTTCTCAATCTAAAGAGGTACTTCAAGCACAACCTGAAAAAGACGATACGGATTTGGAGTTAGCGGTTAAAGCTGCTTTTGCACGTTATCCACAGGCGCAAGTGACTATTTTTGGTGCTTTTGGCGGGCGCTTGGATCATACTTTGGCAAATATTTTCTTGCCGAGCGATCTAGAAATCACGCCTTATATGCAACAAATTCGGCTTTGTAGTGCGCAAAATGAGCTCAGCTATTGTCCTCAAGGGCGTCACGAGATAAAGCCAGTAGCTGGTATGAATTATCTAGCCTTTATGCCTGCGGACGATAGCCGGTTGAGCATTGAAGGAGCCAAATATCCTTTAAACGAATCCAATTATTTTTTCAAAAAAGTGTATGCTTCTAACGAATTTATAGATGAGCCCGTTTTTTTAGAGTGCCAATCAGGTTATGTTATTGTCATTTATAGCAAAGACAGGAGTTAGTATGGAGTTTGTAATCATCCTCTTATTGTTGGGAAATCTTATTGTGACCTTTCTTTTGTGGCAAAAGAATCAGCAACAGACAGACCAAGCGAAGAAGATTTTTGAAGATCAAGCCGATCAATTATCTGATCAGTTGGACTACCGTTTTGAGCAGGAGCGGCAGCAAAGCCTTCTAGTACAGCAACAGCTGGAATTGGCTCTGGGAGATCGTTTGGGTGAGGTGCGTACGGATTTACATCGGAATTTAACGGAAATGCGTTTAGAAATAAGTGAAAATCTAACCCAAAATCGTGATAAGACAGATGAACGAATGCGCCAAATTCAAGAGTCAAATGACCACCGTTTAGAACAAATGCGCCAAACGGTGGAAGAAAAATTAGAGAAGACACTGCAAACAAGATTGCAAGCTTCCTTTGAAACGGTCTCAAAACAATTAGAGTCGGTCAATCGCGGTTTAGGAGAAATGCAAAATGTAGCGCGTGATGTGGGCACTCTAAACAAGGTGCTCTCCAATACTAAAACGCGCGGGATTTTAGGCGAATTGCAGCTTGGTCAAATCATTGAAGACATTTTGACACCGAGCCAGTATGAGCGTGAGTTTGCCACGGTTCCAGGCTCTAGTGAACGTGTAGAGTATGCAATTAAATTACCGGGACAAGTGGAAAAAGATTACATCTATTTACCAATTGATTCCAAGTTTCCTCTGGCAGACTACTATCGCTTAGAGGATGCTTACGAGTCAGGAAACAAAGACGAGATTGATTTATACCGCAAGTCTTTGCTAGCTAGCGTCAAACGTTTTGCCAAAGACATTAAGAAAAAATATCTGGCACCTCCTGCAACCACGAATTTTGGAGTGATGTTTTTGCCAACCGAAGGGCTTTATTCAGAGGTTGTTCGCAATCCAGAATTCTTTGACAATTTGCGTCGGGATGAGCAGATTGTGGTGGCAGGGCCGTCTACACTATCTGCTTTGCTTAATTCGCTTTCGGTCGGTTTTAAAACGCTCAATATTCAAAGAAGTGCAGATGACATCAGCAAGGTTCTGGGCAATGTCAAATCAGAATTTAATAAATTTGGTGGTATTTTGCTCAAGGCACAAAAACATTTGCAACATGCATCTGGCAATATTGATGAATTGCTGACGCGAAGAACTAATGCTATCGAGAGGACTTTGCGTCATGTTGAAATTTCGGATAAGTCGGCCTTAGATGGTCTATTAGATTTTCAAGATGAAGAGGAAGAATATGAAGATTAACCAAATGAAAAAAGATGAGCTATTTGAAGGATTTTATCTCATCAAATCTGCTGAACTTCGTCAAACAAGGGCAGGGAAAAACTATTTGGCATTCACCTTTCAAGATGACACTGGAACGATTGAAGGGAAATTGTGGGATGCACAACCGCACAATGTGGAAGAATTTACTGCTGGAAAAGTCATCCATATGCAAGGGCGCAGAGAAGTATATAACAATACTCCGCAAGTGAATCAAATTACACTACGTCTGCCAAAAGTTGGTGAGCCAAACAATCCAGCTGATTTTAAAGAAAAGCCGCCAGTTGATGTCCAAGAACTACGTGAATATCTGTCACAAATGATCTTCAAAATTGAAAACCCAATTTGGCAGCGTGTGGTGCGAGCTTTGTATGCTAAATACGATAAAGAATTTTATTCTTATCCTGCTGCTAAAACGAATCATCATGCTTTTGAAGCAGGACTTGCTTTTCATACAGCTACAATGGTGCGGTTGGCAAATGCCATTGGTGAGATTTACCCGCAATTAAATAAGAGCTTGCTCTATGCAGGAATTATGCTCCATGATTTAGCAAAGGTGCTGGAATTGACAGGCCCAGAGCAAACAGAATACACTGTTCGAGGCAATCTCATCGGACACATCGCTTTGATTGATGAAGAAATAACAAAGGTGTTGGCAGAATTAAAAATTGACGACACTAGAGAAGATGTCATTATTCTCCGTCATGTTTTGCTAAGTCATCACGGTTTGTTGGAATACGGTAGTCCAGTGCGTCCGAAAATCATGGAAGCTGAAATTATCCACATGATTGATAATTTAGATGCGGAAATGATGATGATGACTTCGGCTCTAGCCTTGGTTGGCAAGGGTGAGATGACCAATCGAATCTTTGCTATGGACAATCGCTCTTTCTATAAGCCTAATTTTGATAAGTAAAAAGCGAAAAACGAATGTTATTGCAAAAATAATGTTCGTTTTTTGGGCTGATTATGATATAATGAAGAAAATAAAATAAATTGGTGAAAAAATGAAATTAAGAAGAAGTGAGCGCATGGTAGTCATTTCTAACTACCTAATCAATCATCCGTACGAATTAACAAGTCTCAATACATTTGCTGAGAAGTATGAGTCCGCAAAATCTTCCATTTCCGAAGATATTGTCATTATCAAACGTGCTTTTGAAGAAATGGAAATCGGGCATATCGAAACCATTACAGGAGCAGGAGGAGGCGTTATTTTTACTCCTTCTATCTCGGATAAAGAAGCTAGAGCAATGGTGGAAGACCTCCGCACGAAATTGTCTGAAAGCAATCGAATTTTACCCGGTGGCTACATTTACTTATCGGATTTGCTGAGTACGCCTTCTATTTTAAACAACATTGGACGCATTATTGCCAAGACGTTTCGAAATCAAAAAATTGATGCCGTAATGACTGTTGCCACAAAAGGAGTACCGTTGGCAAATGCAGTGGCAAATGTGTTAAATGTTCCATTTGTCATTGTGCGCCGCGACTTGAAAATCACAGAGGGCTCAACGGTTAGCGTCAATTATGTTTCAGGTTCAAGTGGTGACCGTATTGAAAAGATGTTCTTGTCGAAACGCAGCCTGAAAGCTGGAAGCCGTGTGTTAATCGTAGATGATTTCTTAAAAGGCGGCGGAACAGTCAATGGCATGATTAGTCTTTTACGAGAATTTGATTCGGAATTGGCTGGTGTAGCAGTCTTTGCGGAAAATGCACAGACAGAACGCGAACATTTGGATTACAAATCATTGTTGAAAGTGACAGCTATTGATGTGAAGTCCAACAAAATCAGCGTAGAAGTTGGCAATATTTTTGACAAATAGATGAGGTGAAAATTTGAAAAATATATTGGATAAATTGGATCAAAGTTCCTTGTGGCTGAGAGTTTCGATTGTTACAGTTTTGGCACTCATTCTTGCTGCGGGATTATTTTTCGTTAAAAAGCAAGATGACGTGGCGCGTGCAGCCGCTCCGACTGTAAGACGAACAGTTTCAACGTCAAAACCCTCAGAGTCGAAAGTAGAAAAGGACAAAAAAGAACAAGCGAAAATTGTGCAAGAAGCAGAAGAGGCTGTTAAAAAACTGGAAGCGGAGCAGACGACGGCTAATGTAACGCCTGCTCAAGAAAAAGTGGACAAGTTGAAAGACGAAGCTCAAAAAGCTCAACTTCAACAACGGATTAAGGCAGTTAGTGACGCGATTGCTGCGCGTGAAGCCAATGAAGCAGCTGCTACAGCAAATCAAAACGCTGTGACGCCTCAAACAGATGCAGGGCAAACTTATCAACAAACCTATCAAGCTCCTGCAACTTCAGCTACCACAGGACAGGCTGAGACCAATTCAGCTCAAACTCCAACGACTAACGGAGCAGGTGTCCCAGCCACAAATACTGCGGGGCAATAGATGGGAACTTAGCAAGAAAACTATAAAAATATATTGACAAAGAAAGTGTCGTCGTGTTATACTAATAGACGGTACTTTTTACTTTTGGTCTCTCAAAAGTGTACAGAGACGTGCTGACAAATGTTGCAAAAGTACACGCAGATGATAGCTGTCACCAAGTGTATCATCACCAAAATTAAAAAAATACAGGAGAAATGTAGATGCCTACAATTAACCAATTGGTTCGCAAACCGCGTAAATCAAAAGTAGAAAAATCTAAATCACCAGCTTTAAACGTTGGTTATAATAGTCTGAAACGTGTGCCTACTCGTGAAAACTCACCACAAAAACGTGGTGTAGCAACTCGTGTTGGTACTATGACACCTAAAAAACCGAATTCGGCTCTTCGTAAATTTGCTCGTGTGCGTTTGAGCAATCTTATTGAAGTAACCGCTTATATCCCAGGTATCGGACATAACTTGCAAGAACACAGTGTTGTGCTTCTTCGTGGTGGACGTGTAAAAGACCTTCCAGGGGTACGTTATCACATCGTTCGTGGTGCACTTGATACAGCAGGTGTAACTGATCGTAAGCAAGGCCGTTCTAAATACGGTACCAAAAAACCAAAAGCATAAGGAAAGGGGATAAAGATAAATGAGTCGTAAAAACCGTGCGCCTAAGCGCGAAGTATTGCCAGATCCGCTCTACAATTCAAAATTAGTGACACGTCTTATCAACCGCGTTATGCTTGATGGGAAACGTGGTACAGCCGCTTCAATTGTATATGGCGCTTTTGAGCAAATCAAAGAAGCTACTGGAAACGATGCACTTGAAGTATTTGAAACAGCTATGGAAAACATCATGCCTGTACTTGAAGTACGTGCTCGCCGTGTTGGTGGGTCTAACTATCAAGTCCCAGTTGAAGTTCGTCCAGAACGTCGTACAACTCTTGGGCTTCGTTGGTTGGTAACTATTTCACGTTCACGTGGAGAACACACTATGCAAGATCGTCTTGCGAAAGAAATCATGGATGCAGCTAACAATACTGGTGCAGCTGTTAAAAAACGTGAAGATACTCACCGTATGGCTGAAGCTAACCGTGCTTTTGCTCACTTCCGCTGGTAAGATTGCTTCTCTTTTTAGAGAATTGCAAAAGCTCTTTCAAAGGCTTAGTACTCTTACTAATTAGCATGAGTAATCAACAAGCGGGTAGGATTTGCCTACTCGCTTTTCTTAAAATATGTTATAATAAACTGTAAATAAAATAATAGGAGAAACAACCAAATGGCTCGCGAATTTTCACTTGAAAAAACTCGTAACATCGGTATCATGGCTCACGTCGATGCTGGTAAAACAACAACGACTGAACGTATTCTTTACTATACCGGTAAAATCCATAAAATTGGTGAAACACACGAAGGTGCTTCACAAATGGACTGGATGGAACAAGAACAAGAACGTGGTATCACCATCACATCTGCTGCAACAACAGCGCAATGGAAAGATTACCGTGTCAATATTATCGACACACCAGGGCACGTGGACTTCACTATCGAAGTACAACGTTCACTTCGTGTATTGGATGGTGCCGTAACTGTCCTTGACTCACAATCAGGTGTTGAACCTCAAACGGAAACAGTTTGGCGTCAAGCAACTGAATATGGTGTTCCACGTATCGTATTTGCTAACAAAATGGATAAAATCGGTGCAGACTTCCTTTACTCAGTAAGCACTCTTCACGATCGTCTTCAAGCAAATGCTCATCCAATTCAATTGCCGATTGGTGCAGAAGATGACTTCCGTGGTATCATTGACTTGGTTCGCATGAAAGCCGAAATCTATACAAATGACCTTGGAACAGATATTCTTGAAGAAGATATTCCAGCTGATTATCTTGAACAAGCCCAAGAATGGCGTGAAAAATTGGTAGAAGCAGTTGCTGAAACTGATGAAGACTTGATGATGAAATACCTTGAAGGTGAAGAAATTACTGAAGCAGAACTAAAAGCTGCCATCCGTAAAGCAACTATCAATGTTGAATTCTTCCCAGTTCTTGCTGGTTCTGCCTTCAAGAACAAAGGTGTTCAAATGATGCTTGATGCAGTTATTGACTACCTTCCAAGCCCACTTGACATTCCAGCTATCAAGGGTGTAAATCCAGATACTGAAGAAGAAGAAACTCGTCCTGCATCTGATGATGAACCATTTGCAGCACTGGCTTTCAAGATTATGACAGACCCATTTGTTGGTCGTTTGACTTTCTTCCGTGTGTACTCAGGTGTCTTGAACTCAGGTTCATACGTTTTGAATACTTCTAAAGGAAAACGTGAACGTATCGGACGTATCCTGCAAATGCACGCTAACCACCGAAATGAAATCGAAACAGTTTACTCTGGTGACATCGCTGCGGCTGTTGGCTTGAAAGATACTACAACTGGTGACTCATTGACAGATGAAAAGGCAAAAATTATCCTTGAATCTATCGAAGTTCCAGAACCAGTTATCCAATTGATGGTTGAACCTAAGTCAAAAGCTGACCAAGATAAGATGGGTATTGCCCTTCAAAAATTGGCTGAAGAAGACCCAACTTTCCGCGTTGAAACTAACGTTGAAACTGGTGAAACAGTTATCTCTGGTATGGGTGAGCTTCACTTGGATGTCCTCGTAGACCGTATGCGTCGTGAATTCAAAGTGGAAGCAAATGTGGGTGCTCCTCAAGTATCTTACCGTGAAACTTTCCGTGCACAAACATCAGCACGTGGATTCTTTAAACGTCAATCAGGTGGTAAAGGTCAATTCGGTGATGTTTGGATTGAATTTACTCCAAATGAAGAAGGAAAAGGATTCGAGTTTGAAAATGCTATCGTTGGTGGTGTCGTTCCACGTGAATTCATCCCAGCTGTAGAAAAAGGTTTGATTGAGTCAATGGCAAACGGTGTTCTTGCTGGTTACCCAATCGTTGACGTGAAAGCAAAACTGTATGACGGTTCATACCACGATGTCGACTCATCTGAAACAGCCTTTAAAGTTGCTGCCTCTCTTGCTCTTAAAGAAGCTGCTAAGACTGCGCAACCAACCATTCTTGAACCAATGATGCTTGTTACAATTACTGTACCAGAAGAAAACCTCGGTGATGTTATGGGACACGTAACAGCTCGTCGTGGACGTGTTGATGGTATGGAAGCTCATGGTAATAGCCAAATCGTTCGTGCCTATGTTCCACTTGCTGAAATGTTCGGTTATGCAACAGTTCTTCGTTCAGCGTCACAAGGACGTGGTACTTTCATGATGGTATTTGACCACTACGAAGATGTACCGAAGTCAGTACAAGAAGAAATCATTAAGAAAAATAAAGGTGAGGCTTAAGATAAGCTGATTTTGGAGCACCTGCGCAAGCAGGTGCTTTTTGCATATCTCCCACTTAGCTTCCGAAAATGAAAGAGAAATGAAAATCTTTGAAAGAAATGATATTCCTTGTTAATAATGCTGAAATCAGTTGCAATTTTAAGGGATAAAGTATATAATAGATATGTTGAAAGGTGATTTGTAGCAACTCAAGTTACTCTTTTCACATAAAAATTTTTTGATTTTCATAAGGAGGAAATCACGAATGGTAGTTAAAGTTGGTATTAACGGTTTCGGTCGTATCGGTCGTCTTGCATTCCGTCGTATCCAAAACGTAGAAGGTGTTGAAGTTACTCGTATCAACGACCTTACAGATCCAGTTATGCTTGCACATTTGTTGAAATATGACACAACTCAAGGTCGTTTCGACGGTACTGTGGAAGTTAAAGAAGGTGGATTCGAAGTTAACGGTAAATTCGTTAAAGTTTCTGCTGAACGTGACCCAGAACAAATCGACTGGGCTACTGACGGTGTAGAAATCGTTTTGGAAGCAACTGGTTTCTTTGCTAAGAAAGATGCAGCTGAAAAACACCTTAAAGGTGGAGCTAAGAAAGTTGTTATCACTGCTCCTGGCGGAAACGATGTTAAAACAATCGTATTTAACACTAACCACGATGTTCTTGATGGTACTGAAACAGTTATCTCAGGTGCTTCATGTACTACAAACTGCTTGGCTCCAATGGCTAAAGCACTTCAAGACAATTTCGGTATCGTTGAAGGTTTGATGACTACTATCCACGCTTACACTGGTGACCAAATGATCCTTGACGGTCCACATCGTAAAGGTGATCTTCGCCGTGCTCGTGCTGGTGCTGCAAACATCGTTCCTAACTCAACTGGTGCTGCTAAAGCTATCGGTCTTGTTATTCCAGAATTGAACGGTAAACTTGATGGTTCAGCTCAACGTGTTCCAACTCCAACTGGATCAGTTACTGAATTGGTTGCTGTTCTTGAAAAGAATGTTACTGTTGATGAAGTAAATGCAGCTATGAAAGCAGCAGCTAACGAATCATACGGTTATACAGAAGATCCAATCGTATCTTCAGATATCGTAGGTATGGCTTACGGTTCGTTGTTTGATGCAACTCAAACTAAAGTTCTTGACGTTGATGGAAAACAATTGGTGAAAGTTGTATCTTGGTACGATAACGAAATGTCATACACTGCACAACTTGTACGTACTCTTGAATACTTTGCAAAAATTGCTAAATAATTCATCAGTATAGAGAAGAGAGGTTTACCTCTCTTTTTTGTTGTCATTCGCTCCTCGGCTCAGACTTGTGGAAGTTGGGAGTTGAATATGTATAAAAATCAAATTAGAATGTTGATAAAACTCCAGAGTTTCCACTCGTTTGGTCGTTATGACCAAGCTACAATAAAAACAACTCGACTTTACCCAAATCAAGTTGTTTTTTTACTATGTAAGGATTGTATTGCTAGATTTCTTCATCTGGTGTTAAAATCATTGGGATGATAATGGGCTCACGCTCTGTGTTTTCATATAAAAATGGTCTAAGAGCATTTACGATAGCACCATTGACTGACTGAATGCTAGCATCTTTATTTTTTAATGCAATACGAATAGCATTGAAAAGAATACGTTGGCTATGACGGATCAGTTCACCTGATTCCCGCATATAGATGAAACCGCGGCTGAGAATATCAGGACCGGCTAAGATCATCTTGGATTTAAAGTCAACAGTGGCTACTGCAAGGACAACGCCATCTTCGGAAAGGTCACGTCTGTCACGAAGGACTGCAGCACCAATTTCTCCAATACGATTGCCATCGACATAAATATCTTGTGCATTGAAACTTCCGGCAATGCGAGCAGAATTAGCAGTTAATGCTAGAACATCTCCATTGCTCATGATAAAGATATTGTCTTTAGGCACTCCAGTATCCATTGCAAGTCCCGCATGCACTTTTTGCATACGGTATTCACCATGGACTGGCATGAAATACTTCGGTTTTATCAAACGAAGCATGAGTTTTTGTTCTTGTTGCCCTCCGTGTCCAGATGTATGGATGTTATTGATTTTTCCATGGATAACATCAACGCCTGCTTCTGAAATGGTGTTGATAAGCTTATTGACACTAGTAGTATTTCCTGGGATAGGACTAGAAGAGAAAATCACTGTATCACCTGGCTGAAGCTGTACTTGACGATGTGTTCCGTTTGCAATGCGTGAAAGAGCCGCCATTGGCTCTCCCTGACTACCTGTACACATGATGAGAATCTCACCAGCAGGGTAATCTTTGATTTCGTTTGGTTCGATGAAAGTTCCTTTAGGTGTTTTGATGTAACCTAGCTCAATTCCATTGGTAATGGCTTTTTCCATTGAGCGTCCAAAAACAGCAATTTTTCGCCCAGTTTTAACAGCAGCCTCCGCAGCTTGTTGGAGGCGGAAGATATTTGAGGCAAAAGAGGCAAAGATAATCCGTCCATGAATGCCTTCGATGATCTTCATGATAGACTGTCCAACGACTTTTTCAGAGTTTGTGAAGGTCGGAATTTCCGCATTGGTTGAGTCAGACAGCAATGCTAGAACGCCATCTTCACCGAGGGCAGCCATTCGGTGCAAATCAGCGGGCTCTCCAACGGGGGTCAAGTCGAATTTAAAATCACCGGTACATACTATTTTCCCTTGAGGTGTGTGAATGACAATTCCAAAAGGTTCTGGAATGGAGTGAGTGGTACGGAAGAAGGTTGCTTTTAAATTTTTAAATTGAAGTTCGGTATTTTGATTGATTTCGTAGAGTTTAGCATCACGTAAAAGTCCGTGCTCTTCCAATTTACCACGAATCAGTGCAAGGGCAAGTGGTCCAGCATAAATGGGAACATTTGCTTGCTTGAGAAGGAAGGGAATCCCTCCGATGTGGTCTTCGTGACCGTGAGTAATCAACACTCCTTTGATACGGTCAATATTTTCTACGATATAAGAATAATCAGGAATGACATAATCAATCCCTAAGAGGTCGTCTTCAGGAAATTTAATTCCTGCATCAACGATGATAATCTCATCTTGGTATTCAATCCCGTAGGTATTTTTTCCGATTTCTCCTAAACCACCAATGGCAAATACACCGACTTCTTCGGGTTTTAAAGTATATGACATGGTTTAGAGCTCCGTAATTGTAAAGTTGCCTGATTCTTTTTCGTATTCTAAATGTTTGTCAGACAAAAGTGTAATCAATTCAACATTATAAGGTGTTTTTTCTTCGACGAGTTTCCGAGCTTTGATGCGTCCTTCTAGTTCGTCTTTGGCGTCAATATCCAAGTAGAGAGAATGCGTGTTTTCCCGACGTGGATTGCGTTCTTTTGTTTCTTGATAAAAAACTTTGTAAATCATTTCAATTCCTTTCTCATTCATGATCAATCTACCAGAAAATAGCCACCTTATTTTCAAGGGCGGTCTTCATCTATTTGATTTTCCGGGTAATAGATTGATTTTGATACGTTACAATTATAATCATTATATCATAAAAAGGATATTTAGTAAAAGAAAGAAGTGAGAAAATCTAGGAAAGCGATTTTTAAAAGGTCTTGTTTTTTTGGAAATCATATTAAGTAAATCCGTGTTTTTTGTAGTATAATAGAAAGTAGATTATCACAAAGGAAAGATAAGAATGAAAGTTTTAGCTTTTGACACATCCAGCAAAGCCCTAGCAATTGCGATTTTAGAAGATGAGAGTTTGCTTGCTGAGATGACGATAAATATTAAGAAAAATCATAGCGTTACATTGATGCCGGCTATTGATTTTTTAATGGAAAGTTTGGATTTAAAACCAACTGACTTAGAACGCATTGTGGTTGCAGAAGGTCCGGGTAGTTATACAGGTTTGCGAATTGCTGTTGCCACAGCCAAAACGTTAGCACATACGCTTAAAATAGATTTGGTGGGAGTTTCTAGCTTGCGGATTCTGGTGTCAGAGGACATTGACGGCTTGGTCATTCCTCTCATGGATGCTAGACGCAATCATGTCTATGCTGGTTTTTATGAAAATGGCAGAGCAGTTCAGCCAGAAGCTCATTTATCTTTTGAAGAAGTCTTGGAAAAAGCCAAACCTGCTTCTCAAGTAACCTTTGTAGGAGAAGTTGAAAAATTTGCGGAGCAGATTCAATCTGCTTTGCCAGCAGCCCTTATCAAAGCAACCTTACCAAGCGCTGTGCTCCTTGCTAAAATCGGTCTGCAACTACCAGCTCGCTCTGTTCATGATTTCGTGCCGAATTACCTCAAGCGAGTGGAAGCAGAAGAGAATTGGCTCAAAAACCATCAAGAAACGAACGATTCTTACATCAAGCGCTTATGATTGAGATTAAAAAAGATGAAAAAAAGCAGGTTGCTGATTTGGCGGAGCAGATTTATCAAGTATTAAAAGATGTTTATGCTGTCAGTCCTTGGAATATAGAGCAGATTGAGAAAGATTTACAAAATCCTTTGTCGGTTTATGTTTTGGCTTTGGAAGCTCAAAATTTAATCGGCTTTCTGGCTTTTCAAGAGTCGGACTTTGAAGCAGAAGTTTTACAAATTGCGGTTAAGAAAGCCTATCAAGGAAAGAAAATTGCGACCGCTTTGTTTGAATATCTACCGATTGAAAAAGAGATTTTTCTTGAAGTGAGAGAATCCAACAAAGCAGCTCTGCTATTTTACCAAAAAGAGAAATTTATAAAAATCGCTCGGCGTAAGAATTACTATCATGAGCCAGTGGAAGATGCGATTGTAATGAAAAGAGAAAACAATGAATGACATATATATTTTAGCTTTTGAGACCTCCTGCGATGAGACTAGCGTGGCAGTTTTAAAGAATGACGCTGAACTCTTATCCAATGTTATTGCCAGCCAGATTGAGAGCCATAAACGTTTTGGTGGCGTGGTACCGGAAGTGGCTAGCCGTCACCATGTGGAAGTTATCACAGCTTGTATTGAGGAGGCTCTTGCGGAGGCTGGTATTACAGAAAAAGAAGTGACTGCAGTAGCAGTAACTTATGGGCCAGGGCTGGTAGGCGCCCTCTTAGTCGGGTTGGCAGCTGCTAAGTCTTTTGCGTGGGCACATCATTTACCGCTTATTCCTGTCAATCATATGGCAGGTCATCTGATGGCGGCTCAAAATGTTGAGAAATTAGAATACCCTCTTTTAGCATTATTAGTCAGTGGAGGACATACGGAATTGGTTTATGTTAGCGAAGCTGGTGATTATCAGATTGTCGGAGAAACACGCGATGATGCAGTTGGAGAAGCTTATGATAAAGTTGGTCGTGTGATGGGATTGACTTATCCAGCTGGGCGTGAGATAGATGAATTGGCCCATAAAGGACAAGATATTTATGATTTTCCGAGAGCGATGATTAAAGAGGATAATTTAGAATTTTCTTTCTCTGGGTTGAAGTCTGCCTTTATCAACCTCTATCACAATGCGGAGCAAAGGGGTGAAAGTTTGTCGAAAGAAAATTTGGCTGCTAGTTTTCAAGCTGCTGTTTTAGATATTCTCATGGCAAAAACAAAAAAAGCTTTGGAGAAATATCCTGTTAAGACCTTAGTTGTTGCGGGCGGTGTTGCTGCTAATCAAGGTTTACGTGAACGTTTAGCAGATGAAATGACAGATATCAAGGTAGTCATACCGCCTTTGCGTCTCTGTGGGGACAATGCAGGAATGATTGCTTATGCGAGCGTCAGTGAGTGGAACAAAGGGAATCTTGCAACATTGAGCTTGAATGCTAAGCCAAGTCTGGCATTTGACACAATGGAAGAATAAATATGATTGGAAAAAGTTTTAAGGATGGGGCTAAGGCAGCGATGCCAACGGCTCTTGGGTATATTAGTATTGGACTAGCTTGTGGAATTATTGGTGCCTCTTATGTCAGTCCTCTTGAAATGGCACTTATGAGCAGTTTAGTCTATGCAGGAAGTGCTCAGTTTGCTATGCTAGCACTTCTTGCGATTCACGCACCGGTAACAGCTATTGCTCTGACAGTTTTTTTAATCAATTTGCGGTTGTTTTTGCTGAGCCTTCATACATCAACCTTTTTTCGGCATGCCAGTCTCTTGCAAAATATCGGTATCGGAATACTCTTGACAGATGAGACCTATGGCGTTTTATTAAGTGAGCGTGTCCATACAAAGGATATTTCGCTTCAGTGGATGTACGGCAATAACATTACGAGCTACCTTGCTTGGATTGTCGGATCTGTGGTCGGAACGACATTAGGAAGTCTTTTGCCAAATCCAGAAGTGTTTGGACTGGACTTTGCGCTGGTGGGCATGTTTATTGGGATTTTTTCTTCCCAATTTTTAGTGATGCTCCATAAAACAAAACTTCAAAAACTTTTGGTGATTTTAGTTGTGGTAGCTTTATCGTTCTATGTTTTAAGCATGCTTGTTTCTTCGTCTTTAGCTGTTTTAATGTCGACCTTATTAGGTTGTGCTGTGGGGGTAATGCTAGATGATAAATAATTATATATTTGTCTCCATTCTTCTCTCAGCCTTGGTGACATGGCTAACGCGGGTGACTCCTTTTATCTTGGTAAAATATCGCGGCTTACCTAAAGTTGTAGAACGATTTTTACAGTACTTACCAGTCTCTATTATTTTTGCATTGATTTTATCCAGCCTTACAAATGGGAAGATAGGGCAGTTGCCAACCTTTAAATGGCTAGATTTAGTAGCCGTTTTTCCGACAATATACATTGCTTTTCGCTATCGCAACTTAGTGATGACTGTAGTTTTTGGTGTGATATTGGTAGCTATTCTGCGATTTATCTTTTAACTTTATAGAAATAACTCTGTCTTAGGAAATCACTAAGGCGGAGTTTTAGCTAAAATAACCGTTTAAGATCTAAAACAGACCATTCAGAATTTTAATGAGTTTTTTATTTAGATTGGATACAATGAGAGTTTGTTGTAAAGTAGATTTGCGGTTACTATTTTCATTTCCAAAGGGGCTTTTTCCGAGTCTGCCAAAAGCAGTATTGAGACTTACTTCGCAAACTCTATCTATAACCTCAAGTCAGTGCTTTGAGCAATTATCTACTTCGTTAAGAATTTTAGGTATCAAAAAGTAGAGGCTGGGACAAAAGTCCGACCTCAAGTATAAAAAGCGAACAAAACTAGTTTTCTGGTAATCAGAATTCTGCTTTGTTCGCTTTTCGCATTTAATTATAGATTTGAAGGGCTTAATAATTAAGATTTTTAAAAATTGAAATCTTTTTGTCCCAAACTCTTTACAAGCTATTATTTTTCCAACAAAGGTAGTGATTGGAAAAACACTTTTGACTTTAATCAATTAGAGTTCCGTGGAACAGTTGATTAGGAATAGGTGCCACCCATCACAGCTGTCTGTTAGTTTTCTTTTTTGTCTAATTTCTTGCCTAACTCAATAATGTATTGTTTCATATCGTCTTTGATTTGAGGATGTTTGAGGGCATAGTCAATAGATGTTTTCATAAAGCCAAATTTGTCACCGACATCATAACGATCACCTGTGAATTCGCGGGCAAATACTCTTTGTGTTTTATTGAGAGTATCAATGGCATCTGTCAGTTGGATTTCATTTCCAGCACCTGGAGCTTGTGTTTCCAAAATGGAGAAGATTTCTGGTGTCAAAAGGTAGCGACCAATAATTGCAAGGTCACTTGGTGCGTCTTCTGGTTTTGGTTTTTCAACAAAGGTCTCCACGCTGTAGAGTCCATTTACTCCTTCACCTTGCGGGTCAATAACACCATAAGACGAAACGTCATCGTGTGGTACTTGCATGACAGCAATGGTTGATGCATGTGTTTCTTTGTAATCATTCATTAACTGTTTGGTTAGCGGAACTGCTTTGTCGTTTGTAATGTCCATCAGATCATCACCTAGCATGACAACGAAAGGTTCATTCCCAACGAAAGCTTTGGCTTGTAAAACAGCGTCTCCAAGCCCACGTGGATGGCTTTGACGAATGAAATGAAGACCGATACCAGTCGTTTCATCTACGAGTTTTAAAAGATCAGATTTCCCTTTTTCTTTGAGGTTATACTCCAATTCAAAATTTGAATCAAAGTGGTCTTCAATGGAGCGTTTGGATTTCCCTGTTACAACCAGAATGTCTTTGATACCGGATTTTAACGCTTCTTCAACAATAAATTGAATAGTTGGTTTGTCAACGATAGGCAGCATTTCTTTGGCGAGCGCTTTGGTTGCTGGCAAGAAACGAGTTCCAAGTCCAGCAGCAGGGATAACAGCTTTTCTTACTTGAGTCATATGACCCTCCTTTTTTGTAGTAGCTAATTACGACCATTCGTTTTCAGCTTTGAATTCATTATTCATTATATCATAAATGGCGTCTTTTATGTTAAGGCTTTCATAAATCACGTGATAGATCGCTTGAGTAATTGGCATATAGACACCCAGTTCTTGTGCGAGTTCGTAAGCAGCTTTGGTAGTGGAAATGCCTTCGATAACCATGCCCATGTTGGCTTCGATATCTTCTAGCTTTTCACCGCGACCAAGAGCATCACCAGCGCGCCAATTGCGTGAGTGAACGGAGGTTCCTGTGACAATTAAATCTCCCACTCCGGATAAACCGCTATATGTTAAAGGACTGGCACCGAGTTTGACACCGAGACGGGTGATTTCTGCTAAGCCACGCGTGATAATAGCGGCTTTTGCATTGTCACCATAGCCAAGACCGTGAAGAGCCCCTGCTCCGACCGCAATGATGTTTTTGAGTGCACCCGCTGTTTCCACACCGATGACATCTGTATTGGTGTAGAGACGGAAGTAGTGATTGCTGAAAAGTTCTTGAACATATTTTGCTGCTTCTAAGTCTTTTGAAGCTGCTGTGATAAGAGTAATATCACGAACGATAGTTTCTTCAGCATGGCTTGGTCCAGATACGACAACCACTTCGCTTCGTAAATTTGGAGATAATTCTTCTTCTAAAATTATGGAAAGTCGTTTGTGAGTATCGGGTTCGAGTCCTTTTGAAGCGTGCATGATTTTGACTGGATGGTCTAATACTTCAGCCACTTGTTTAGCTACGAGACGTGTGACTTTTGTTGGAACAACGAAAAGAATGGCATCAACACCGTCAAGAGTTTCTTTTAAGTCATAATAGGCAGTAATCTTTTCATCGAGAACGATATCTTTGAAATAGCGTTTATTGGTATGGTGTTCGTTGATTTCAGTAATTTGCTCGGCAAGATTACCCCAAATACGGACTTCATGTCCATTGTCATTTAATACTTGTGCCAAAGCAGTACCCCATGAACCAGGGCCTAAAACAGCAACTGTTTGTTTTTCCATATTCTTCTCCTTATAGAGTTTTCTAATTTCATTTTACCATAGAAAGCGATAAATTTCTTGTTTAGTAGTAGCTTGGTATTATAAGTTATTATTTTATAAGAATAAAGTCTGATTAAAGTGCATAAAAAGAGTGTAATGAGGCAGGAGTTGTGGCTAGTATAAAAACTATTTATCACGATCTTTAAAAAAATCAATTGGACGGGTGGTAAGATTGTGTATATCAATGAGGAGGGAATCGTATGAGCAGACCGATTGTTGGAGTGACCGCTAATCTTTGTCCTGTTGATAAGGAAGGTAAAAATATTCACTCGTCCGTTTCTAGTAAATTTGCTGAGAGTATCAAAATCGCTGGTGGATTGCCTATGATTATCCCTGTTGGTGATAAAAGCTTGGTGAAGGATTATGTTGAGAGTATTGATAAGCTGATTTTGTCTGGGGGACAACATGTGCACCCCCACTTTTTACGGAGAAAAGCGGACGATTGAGAGTGATGATTACAATATGGTGCGAGACGAATTTGAGCTGGCTCTGTTAGCAGAAACTATTCGACAAGAAAAACCAATTATGGCAATTTGCCGAGGCTTGCAGTTGGTCAATGTTGCTTTTGGTGGAACGCTCAACCAGCATATTGACAACCATTGCCAGGGCTTACCTTTTGAAACTTCTCACTCTATTCAAACTGAAAAAGGCAGCATTGTTGAAGAGTTGTTTGGTCGTGCTAGCCAGATCAACTCTGTCCACCGACAAAGTATTAAAGATTTGGCACCGAATTTTCGCGCAACAGCCTTTGACCCTAGGGATAAAACCATTGAAGCGATTGAGTCGCTAGATGATAGTCGTATCATTGGTCTTCAATGGCACCCAGAGTTTTTAGTCAACGAAGAAAAAGGGAATCTAGAACTTTTTCAGTATCTTTTGCAGAAATTGTAAATTTGAAATACGGCTTAAGCTTCATTTAAGAAAATCATTTTATAGTAACATCATCAAATGAAGACCTCCTAACTTTATTTGATGAAATCCTAAACTTTTTCATAATAATCTCCCTATAAGGGTCACCAAAGAGGTGGCCTTTTTTCTACCATTTGTCAAGCAATTCAATGTTTTTCAGTCAAAGAATTGATGATTGATTTGATTTTAATAGTTTATCCTAGCCCTTTTTGGCTCTTTTGATTGGAAAAAGAGTACACAAAATCAACATCATACCTAGCGAAATTTTTTGTAAGGTGTTACAATGATAATGCATAGACGGCTTTAATGATTTTGGGTTAAAGTGTAATCGTAAAGTTTGTTATGCGTAATGAGGTAATACATTGTCCTTATGAGGCGATGCATTGAGGCAATCGTATGAGGCTTAGTTGAAGTCGTCTGCGATTGTCTTTTTCGTTTCTCATAAAAGTCCGCAATATGATAGGGCTTGGTATGACTGACCGAAGCAATGTTGTGAATGGTCTTGAAGAGAATTTTTCTGGCATGAGGATTGCCCCGTTTGGTGATGTGTTCTTAAGCCAGAAAGTTTTCAGATTCGTAGTGTCTGAGATCAATTCCAATAAAGGCGTTGATTTGATTGGCAGACTGAAAACGGCGAATATCTCCTAATTCGCCTATGATAGAGGTGGCTGTTGTTTCAGCGATACCAGGGATGGAGAGAACGAATCTCGTATTCTGGTAGAGGTTTGGCCAGCTCTACCATTTTGTCTAAGATAGTCTGTCTGCGTTCGGTCAATCGTTGGAGTTCTCCTGCATAGTAACGAACCTCTTCGATCATTGGAGAGGTTTTCTTGGTAGCACAATAAGACTGTTTGGCTAGTTCAATGAGTTTCCCCACCAGATAAGCGACACGCTTGTCAGAGATGCGTTTGGCTGTAGACTGCCGAATGATGGCAGTCAGTTCCATCTCAGACATCTCCCGGGCGAAAGCTTTACTTGGGAATGCCCTCACCAGCTGCCAGTATTGTTCACCTGTTGGCGCTGATAAAATAGACTCTATTTCTGGGAAGGTCACTTGCAGTACTTTGTGAAGCGGTTCTTAGTACGAACGGTATCCTCTGTCAGATTTTGATAGAAGCGACTCAAATCTCGCAAGTCTTGATAAACCTCCTCTTGAACATGGGTTGGCTTACGATTGAGCACAAATTGAGATTGTACTAGTTTTTCAGCGTCAATCTTATCCGTTTTACGAACTCGCAGGCTATCCAATTGCTTCTTAGCTTCCAGAGGATTGAGCCGTGTATAAGTGTAGCCATTTTCCTCCAGAAAAGCTTGGAGCCGACGCGAATAGACCCCAGTGCCTCAAAGATGATTTCAGGGTGTTGAATGGTTTTTAAATCGCTCAAGAGACGTGCAAATCCAATGGTATCGTTGGGTATGGTGTAGCCATGAACCGTCTCACTGTTGACTAAAATAGCCACCTCTGAACTTGCCTTGCTCACATCAATTCCAAACACAGTCCGCATGATAATTCCCTCTTTGTCTTGAATGATACCTTGTTTTAGTGATGTCGTTTTCAATACACGACGTCAAGCGTCCCACATACTTTGATAACATTCTGATAAAACAGGTGTCTTGCCAGTTTTGTGTACGACGTCTAGCGTCAAAAAGACCCTCGACTTAACAAGACACCTCTACTTTAACATAAAGAAAAAGCAGTTCATACTCTCTCCCGTCGGAGATTTCTTCACTACTAATCTTAGTATGTTTTATGTAGAAAAAAAGTCCCCTATGACCTATAATGAAAAGCGTTTAGACAACTCATTAGAAAGACCCATATGGAACAACTCGGTTTTATCACAAAACTTCTTGGAATTAAAGACCAAAATATCAAAATAGACAATCTTTTTGATGGCGGTACTCACAAAGAAATTATGGTCCGCCCTGATTATGATGCCCCTCCATGCCCTGCCTGCAAGGGACAGATGACCAAATACGACTTCCAGAAACCTTCTAAAATCCCTTATCTGGAGACAGCGGGATACAAAACTCTTATCCGACTCAAAAAGCGTCGCTTTCGCTGTAAGAACTGTGGAAAAATGGCTGTCGCCGAAACCTCCCTCGTCCAGAAAAATCACCAGATTGCCGCCGCAGTCAAACAAAAAATCGCTCAATTACTGGTTGAGAAACAAGCCATGACTGATATTGCCCACAGGCTCTCTATCTCAACTTCAACCGTCATTCGCAAGCTCAAGGAATTCAAATTTGAAACGAACTGGCAGAGACTGCCAGAGATTATGAGCTGGGATGAGTATCGCTTCAAGAAAGGGAAGATGAGCTTTATCGCTCAGGATTTTAATACCAATGAGATCCTGACCATCCTGGACGGCAGAACCCAAGCGGTCATTCGAAATCATTTTCTACGCTATCCTAGACAGGTTCGTAGGAGGGTCAAAGTGATGACCATGGACATGTTCAGTCCTTACTATCAGCTGGCCAAGCAGCTTTTTCCGCATGCCCAAATCGTTCTGGATCGTTTTCACATTATCCAGCACCTCTGCCGGGCTATGAATC
Organism: Streptococcus anginosus subsp. whileyi MAS624; assembly: GCF_000478925.1. Lineage (NCBI taxonomy): Bacteria > Bacillati > Bacillota > Bacilli > Lactobacillales > Streptococcaceae > Streptococcus > Streptococcus anginosus. Next base: position 348,698 of record NZ_AP013072.1, read on the forward strand.
GCGTCCGCATCCAAATCATGAACCAATTCGACTGAAAATCTCAGGAATACCGAACTTTCAAACGCTACTGGAAACTCCTTTAACAGGATAGCCGCAAGCTTAGCCATAAGCGTTTTTACAGACCAACTTCGACAGCACTATGAGCTTTACCAGCTTCTGCTCTTTCACTTTCAGGAAAAGCAAGCTGATCCTTTCTTCGATCTGATTGAGTAGGTTATTTCTGATGTTCACCCGATTTTTCAGACAGTCTTTCGGACTTTCCTGAAGGACAGAGACAAGTTTATCAACGCTCTAGAACTACCTTATTCCAACGCCAAGCTGAAAGCAACTAACAATCTCATCAAGGTCATCAAGCGCAATGCTTTTGGATTCAGCAACTTTGACAACTTTAAGAAACGCATTCTCATCGCTTTGAACATCAAAAGAGAGAGAACGAATCTCGTCCTCTCTAAATCTTAGCTTTTCATTAACCCACTACAGTTGACAAAGAGCCACTTTTTTCTATCATTCTCCAAAAACATTTTGAATATCCTCATCCGTTATTCCAATCATAGGGTTGATTTTCAAGAAATTTTCCTCAGTCAAGATATATTTTTCCACAGTTGTTTCCAAATTATCCACAGAAGTGTGTATAACTTTTTCTTCATTGAGCAGGTCTGAAAAGCGTTGGATTAGATAGGTATTGCGAGCTGTGCCAGTGTTTTTGACAGCAAAGTCAAAGGCAGACTTTTCCCCAAGAAGAATCAATTTGCTCTTGGCACGGGTGATAGCAGTATAGATAAGATTGCGTTGCAGCATACGGTGGCTGCTGGATGTAATCGGTAAAATGACTACAGGGAATTCACTACCCTGAGATTTGTGGATACTCATAGCGTATGCCAGACGAATTTTATACCATTCACTGCGTTGATAAATAATCTCATTGCCGTCAAAGTTGATAGTCAATTCGTCCTGTTTTGAATCAGTATATTTGGCTGGCAGCAAATCAGTGATATAACCCAAATCGCCGTTAAAGACATTGTTTTCCGCATCATTGACCAGATGAATCACCTTGTCGCCTTGTCGATATTGACAATCCGTTGCTTCAAAAATGATTTGTTCTTTTTCGGCAGGGTTGATTAGATTTTGCATGAGTTGATTGATGTGGTCAATCCCAGCCTGTCCGCGGTACATAGGCGCAAGCACCTGCACATCTTGAGCTGGAATGCCACTGCGGATAGCAGCCTCTACGATGCGCTCAATCATCTTCGGAATATGCTCACTATGCGCTTCAAAATAAGAACGGTCAGCCTTTTTTTCTATAAAATCAGGTGGCAGAATGCCTTTTTGAATCTGACTGGCTAAGGTGACGATAGTGGAGTCTTTGCTTTGTCGATAAATTTTTTCTAATTTGGTTTGTGGAAGAAGAGGGATTTTCAGTAAATCTGCCAGCACTTGTCCGGGGCTGACAGAAGGCAGCTGGTCGGAATCTCCGACAATGAGAAGTTTGGTGTTTGATGAAATATTGCTGAGGAGTTGATTGGCTAACCAAGTATCTACCATTGAAAATTCGTCGACAATAATAAAGTCTGCGTCCAAATAATCATCTAAATGGCTAGTGTCATCGTCTCCTGTCATGCCTAAATGCCGATGAATCGTAGCGCTTGGAAGCCCTGTTAATTCATTCATGCGTCTGGCAGCACGCCCAGTCGGAGCTGCTAGAAGAATAGGCAAATCTTGAGATTTGCGCAAATCCAACCCATTCAGCAGAGCGTAAACAGCAATGATTCCATTGATGACGGTCGTTTTTCCCGTTCCGGGACCACCCGTTAGGATAAAAATTTTGTGATTGATAGCGTCACAAATCGCTTGTTTTTGAATCACATCATAGGAAATGGCAAACTCAATTTCGATTTGGGTAATAGCAGCTTCGATTTTTTTCGGTTCAAATTTGTTTTGCTTCCCTTTTTCTAAAATGCGTAGGAGACTGCTGCGAATCCCTTCTTCGGCAAAAAAGAGACTATTTTCAAAAATCTTTGTATCAACATTTTGAACTTTATCTTCTTCAATCAAATATGCCAGCTCATCCGCAACAGAAATTGGGTCTAACTCAATCTGACGAGAACTTTCGAGGAGCTCAATCGTGCCCTCTAGCAATTCCTTAGCTTCAAGATAGGTGTCGCCTTTTTCTATGGACTGGGTTAGAAGTGTGTGGAGTAATCCTGCACGGAAGCGCTCTGGAGCAGTACTTTCAATTCCTAAGCTTTGCGCCAGTTGGTCGGCAATTTTAAATCCTATTCCTTGAATATCTTCCACTAACTGATAAGGATAGTGTTCGACAATTTCGAGAGTCTCTTCTTTGTAAAAATCTTGAATCTGAAAGGCAAGTTTATTTGAAATGCCGTATTCAGATAGCTTGGCAAGGATTCTCTCGGTACCGTAGTTCTGTCTTAGTTTCATAATAAAAGCTTCGCGATTTTTGGCAGAAAGCCCTGCAATATCCTTTAATTTTTCTGGCTCTGCTAAGACCTTATCAATCGTGTTATCGCCATAGAGATCCACGATTTTTTGTGCCGTTTTTACACCAATCCCTTTAAAATGGTCGCTTGAAAAATATTTGACTAAGCCTTTGCTGGTTGGCTTTGCACGCTCATAGCGTGTTATTTTGAGTTGTTCACCATATTTAGGGTGTTGCACGAGATTTCCCCAAAAAGTGTAGTCTTCGCCCTCCATAATATCCGCCATGGTGCCTGTGACAATAATCTCAAAATCATCAAAATCTGCATCGGTGTCGTCAATATCTAACAGCAGAATCCGAAAGAAACTGCTGGGATTTTCAAAAATAATGCGTTCAATGGTGCCTGAAAAGTAAAATTCCATCATCTTCCTGTATCAATGTTAAAAGAATGGGAGTGGGGCAGAACTAAAAATTGAAAATTTTTAGTTCGTAGTCCCACCCCCGCAAGGGTGCTTAAACAGTTATCAAGCTGTTTAAGGTTGCAGATGAAGAAAACGAAGTTTTCGTCAAAGATGCTCTTCTGAGCTTGAAAAGCGAACAGCTTTGATACTTGCTTCGCAAGTTTTATCTGCCACCTCAAAGCAGTGCTTTGAGCAATCACGGTGGCTTGCCATGCAAGGCTGATTTCCCGCCTTCAACAATTCACTAGATTGTTGAAGCTGCGTTATTCGTTTATTCCTAAATCTGATAGAAGCTGGAACACTTTTTGCCCAGCTCCAACGAATCAAAATAGACTTGTTTGGGATTAAAAAGTGCCAATTCTATTCAAAGGCCAGAAACGGAATTTTGCTTCGCCCTGCAATTGATTGGCTTTAAAGGTTCCCACCTGACGGCTATCTTTTGAGACAAGACGGTCGTCTCCTAAGAGCAGGTATTCGCCTTTTGGAACTTCAATGGTAAAGCTAGTGTTCCCATTTGCATCCTGCGTAAAGGCTTGAGCTTTATCTGCTAAAGACTGAAAGAAACTGTTATAGGAATAGGTTGCCTGCAATTTATCATCTTTAAACTTCGCGAGGTAATTTTTAAGATAAGGTTCGTTGGTCTTTTTGCCATTTACATATAGTTGGTCGTTTTCGTAGCGGATAGTGTCTCCAGGAAGACCGATCACCCGCTTGACAATTTGTTTGGTTTTTCCATCTTCGTCTTTTTCACTTGCAACGACAATATCAAAGCGATTGACAGGCAGATGTTTGACAACAAATAGATATTCTCCATTAGCTAAGGTTGGATCCATTGAATGCCCGTCTACCTTGACAGGAACCCAAAGAAAGGCGCGTGATAAGAAAAGAACGGCCATGAAGAGGATAAACAATCCCCATTCTTTCATAAATTTTGAAAAAGTAGTTGATTTTGTTTGCATAACTTACCTTTCTAGAAGTTTCTTCGCTTTTTCAGTATTTTTAAAATGCAGTTTTGCACTCGCTTCTAAGCCTTTTATGCCGTAGGCTTGAAGAAGCTGACTTGCGATTTTATCGGACTTTGCTCCTGCTCCACTGGGCAATTCATAGCCGAGCTCTTGACTTAAATTTTCAAGATTTTCTAAAAAGAGGTCACGGGCAATCATGGAGCTGACTGCTACGGCTAAGTATTTTCCTTCCGCTTTTTCCTCTAAAGTGAGAGGATTTGAGAAATGATTGCGTTCCTGTTTGACGTATTTCTGATAATTTTTGTCACTTGTGAAGGCATCAATAACAATTTTTTCTGGCTGCACTCCCGTTTGCAAGAGCAGATAAATGGCTTGATTGTGAAGAGCAACTTTGACAGAGACTGCATTATAGCCAGCAGCAATGACTTGATTGTATTTTTTTGGAGACAGTAACAGAGCTTGGTGCTGAATCTTTTCCTTTAACAAAGGAACGATTTGCCTGATTTTTTGGTCTGTCAGAGTTTTAGAATCGCCAACTCCTAGCTTTCGTAAAAAATAATGCTGCTCTGGTGTGACAAAAGAAGCCACAACAGCGAGTCCGCCAAAATAAGAGCCATTTCCCACCTCATCTGTTCCAATCAGAGGACAATTCTGCCAATGAGGTGTCGTTTTTTCTTTGGACGCTTGATAGCCAAAAAATTCTGCTACCTGCTCGGCTTTTTCTCCTTGAAAGAGGACTTTTCCTGAAGTGTAGATAGAGACAGTCACCTTGTCAAGCTTAAAAAGATAGCGAATGTAGGGATTTTTGCTAGCGACAAGCTGTGCCTGATAATAGGCGACAAAATCTTGAATTTGTCTCTCACTGGGTTGCAAGGTAATACTTTCCATATTGTTATTGTACCATAAAAGTGATAAATTTCTTTAAAAACTGACAAAATGGCTTCCTTTTGGTATAATATTTTGAGGTGATTTTATGGCAAACTTAAATCGATACAAATTTACTTTCGGAAAGAAGAGTGTAACCTTAACAACAGAACACGGTAATTTATTCATGGAAGAAGTTGAAAAGGTTGCAACAGAAAAATATCACGCAATTAAAGAGAAGATGCCTGCGGCAGATGATGAAACATTAGCTATTTTGCTGGCAGTCAATAGTTTAGCGACGCAATTGTCACGTGAGATTGAGTTCGATGACAAGGAGCAAGAGCTGGAAGAACTTCGTAAAAAAGTGTTAGAAGCCAACAAGCAAAAGGTTAGTGAGCAAGAGGGGACCCTATGATTTCATTAGTAATTTTGCTGATTTTGGCTTGGAGTTTTTACATTGGCTACTCGCGCGGAATTGTATTGCAAATTTATTATACTATTTCGGCAGTCGTTTCAGCTATTATTGCGGGGCAAATGTACCAATCTCTAGGTGAACAAATCAATCTTTTAGTTCCCTACGCCAGTGCACAGGAAGGAACATTTACCTATTTCTTTCCCAGCAGCCAATTGTTCCAGTTGGACAAGGTTTTTTATGCCGGTTTGGCTTATTTAGCAGTTTATACGATTGTTTATAGCATAGCCCGTTTTATTGGAATTTTTATTCACTTGGTGCCAAACAAGAAAGCCAATGAGCGTTGGTACAATGTTGCTAGCGGTGCTTTGGCTGTTTGTGTCACTTTGTTTGGAATTCAAATGTTCCTAACCGTTTTGGCGACGATTCCCTTACCACTTGTTCAAAATCATCTCAATGCCAGTGGTTTAGCTCGATTTATCATCAGTCACACACCAATTACTTCAGGAATGTTGAAACAACTCTGGGTGACCAAAATCATCGGATAAATACAAAGACTCAGTTGGTGGTGCTAGCTGAGTTTCTTTTTCATCAGGAAAGATAAGAATATGAATAGAAAAATTTTAGAAACATTAGAATTTGGGAAAATCAAGGCGCTCTTTGAACCCTATCTTCTGACAGAACAAGGGCGCTTGGAATTGCAGCAGCTATTTCCATCCAATAAACAAGAAAGGCTGGAGACAGCATTCTTAGAAATGACGGACATGCAGCAGATTTTTGTACAGCGTCCTCACTTCAGTCTGGCTGCGACCCAAGACATTACGGGCTTGACCAAGCGCTTGGAGCTGGAAGGCGACTTAAACATTGAAGAATTTCTCGCTCTGAAGCGGGTTTTGGCTGTCACGCAAGAATTGACTGATTTTTATGAGGATTTGGAAAATGTTGAGTTGCAAAGATTGAATCGGCTTTTTGAAAATTTGGTTTCTTTTCCGAGCTTGCAAGGAGCGTTGCAGGCTATCAATGAGGGCGGATTTGTTGAAAGTTTTGCGAGTGACAATTTAGCTCGCATTCGCCGGAAAATTCAAGAAAATGAAGTTCAAGTGAGAGATATTTTGCAAGATATCCTCAAAACCAAGGGCGATATGCTAGCAGATCAAGTAGTAGCCAGTCGAAACGGTCGCAATGTTTTGCCGGTCAAAAATACATTCCGCCATCGTATCTCAGGCGTGGTGCATGATATTTCTGCTAGTGGAAACACGGTGTATATCGAGCCGCGGGCGGTGGTCAATCTCAATGAAGAAATCACCAATGCGCGGGCAGACGAGCGCTATGAGATTTTGCGGATTTTACAAGAATTGTCTAACCGCATTCGTCCGCATGCTGCTGAAATTGCCAATAATGCTTGGATTATCGGACATTTGGACTTTGTTCGAGCTAAGGTGCGTTTTATGCAGGAGAGAGGAGCGGTAGTGCCCAAGCTGTCTGACCGTCAGGATATTCGACTGCTCCATGTTGCTCATCCCCTGATAGAAAATGCAGTAGCCAATGACCTGTACTTTGCGGCGGATTTGACTGAGATTGTCATCACGGGACCCAATACAGGCGGAAAGACGATTATGCTCAAAACCCTAGGCTTGGCTCAGCTTATGGCGCAGTCCGGTCTGCCTATTTTGGCAGATGAAGGGAGTCAAGTGGGGATTTTTGACCAAATCTTTGCGGACATTGGAGATGAGCAGTCTATTGAGCAGAGTTTGTCGACCTTCTCCAGCCACATGACGAATATTGTCTCTATTTTAGAGCAGGCTGATGAGAATGCCTTGGTGCTTTTGGACGAGCTGGGAGCAGGAACTGACCCGCAGGAAGGAGCAGCACTTGCTATGGCAATTCTTGAGGACTTGCGGCTACGACAGGTCAAGACAATGGCGACGACCCACTACCCAGAGCTCAAAGCCTATGGGATTGAGACTGAGGGAGTGCAAAATGCTAGCATGGAGTTTGATACAGATAGCCTAAGACCGACTTATCGTTTTATGCAGGGAGTGCCGGGTCGCTCCAATGCTTTTGAGATCGCAAGGCGTTTAGGCCTGTCTGTTAGAGTGGTCAAGGATGCTCAAGAATTGACCGATACGGACAGCGATGTTAATCGCGTTATTGAGCGCTTGGAAGAGCAGACCTTGGAAAGCCGCAAGCGGTTGGATAATATCCGAGAGGTGGAGCAAGAAAATCTCAAATTTAACCGCGCTCTTAAAAAGCTCTACAACGAGTTCAATCGGGAAAAAGAAACTGAGCTAAATAAGGCAAGGCTGGAAGCGCAGGAAATCATTGATGTGGCGCTGACCGAGAGTGATACGATTCTCAAAAATCTACATGCTAAGTCCAGTCTCAAACCGCACGAAATTATTGAAGCCAAAAGCCAGCTGAAAAAATTAGCTCCGGAAACGGTGGACTTGTCACAGAATAAAGTGCTGAAACAAGCTAAAAAAGCACGGAAACCAAAGGTGGGAGACGATATTCTGGTGATTAGCTACGGTCAGAGAGGCACGCTTGTCAATCAGCTCAAAGACGGTCGCTGGGAAGCACAGGTGGGACTCATCAAGATGACCTTGGAGGAAGCAGAGTTTAACCTGCTCAAAGCTGAAAAAGAACAGCCTAAGAAAAAGCAGGTCAATGTGGTGAAACGGACGACAACAAGCGGACCAAGAGCCAGATTGGACTTGCGAGGCAAGCGCTACGAAGAAGCCATGCAAGAGCTGGATGCCTTTATTGACCAAGCCTTGCTCAACAATATGGCGCAGGTAGACATTATCCACGGGATCGGGACGGGCGTCATTCGCGAAGGCGTCACCAAATATCTCCGCCGCAATAAGCATGTCAAGAGTTTCGGCTATGCACCGCAAAATGCTGGGGGCAGCGGAGCAACTATTGTGGTGTTTAAGTAATGCAGAGTTGGTGAACAAAACTGTTCATGATAAAGAAGAAAGATTGAAAAGAGGAAATATTTATGAGACAAAAAGGAATACAAGATTCTTGTACAACGATTCTGGTTGGGAAAAAAGCGAGTTATGACGGTTCAACTATGATTGCACGTACAGAAGATTCACAAAATGGTGTATTTACGCCCAAGAAATTTATTGTTGTTAACCCAGAAGATCAGCCGCGGCATTACAAGTCTGTACTATCAAGCTTTGAGATAGATTTGCCGGACAATCCAGTTCGCTACACCAGTGTACCGGACGCTCTTGCAAAAGACGGGATTTGGGGTGAAGCTGGTATCAATGTTTACAATGTAGCCATGAGCGAGACAGAGACGATTACCACGAATAGCCGAGTGCTGGGAGCAGATCCTTTGGTGGTGACTGGTATCGGAGAAGAAGACATGCTGACCTTGGTGTTGCCTTATATCAAAACGGCGCGTGAGGGTGTGTTGCGTTTAGGGAAGATTCTTGAAGAATACGGCACCTATGAGTCAAACGGGATTGCCTTTTCTGACGTGGATGAAATCTGGTGGTTGGAGACAATTGGCGGACATCATTGGCTAGCTCGCCGTGTGCCAGATGACGCCTATGTGACTAATCCAAATCAGCTGGGAATGGATTATTTTGAGTTTGACAATCCAGAATATTTCCTCTGTGATCCTGATTTGAAAGACTTTATTCGTCGCAATAATTTGAATCTCAACTATGACGGGGAATCTTTCAATCCGCGCTATGCTTTTGGTAGCCAGCGTGATAAAGACCGCCATTACAATACACCGCGTGCTTGGGATATTCAACGTTTTCTCAATCCAGAAATCGAGCAAGACCCGCGCTCCTTTTTCCTTCCTTGGTGCCAAAAACCCTACCGCAAAATCACGGTTGAAGATGTCAAGTATGTCCTTAGCAGCCATTACCAAGACTCTCCTTATGATCCTTATGGCTTAGAAGGCACTCCTCACAGTCGGCGGACCTTCCGCACGATTGGGATTAACCGTACGGGTCAAACATCTATCTTACAGTTGAGACCCAATACACCGCAGGAAACGACGGGCATTCAATGGTTGTCCTATGGCTCTATGCCTTACAATACGGCGGTGCCTTTCTTTACCCAAGTCTCTACAACACCAGCCTACTTTGCCAACACGACGGACAAGGTTTCGACGGATTCCTTCTACTGGACCAATCGCTTAATTGCTGCTTTGGCTGATGCTCATTTTTCTAGTCATCTGGGAGATTTGGATGATTACCAAGAAACAACCATGGCTCTGGGGCATGAAATGCTGGGGCGCGTGGATTGTGCCTTGGAAAAGGGAGAAATAGTTGACTTTGAAGCAGAAAATCAAGCCCTAAGCGATAAGATTCAAGAAGCAACGGACCAACTTCTGAATAAAATCTTGCTAGACGCCAGCAATCTGATGACCAATCATTTTTCTTTGAGCGACTAACTCCGCAGAAGAACTTTTGCTTCGTAGTAAATTCTGCACCTACAAAAGATTTGTATCAAGCAATTTCCAACGGATAGAAGTTTATTTTTGGAATGATTGAACGCTAATCTGCGGAGGAGCTTTTCGCTCCGTAGCAAATATTTTGCAAATGCTTCCTTTTAGTGTAGAATGATGTCAAGAAATGAAATAGAGCGATGACATCGGTCATCGTCAGAGGAGAATAATATGGTAGCAGCAGTTACAGATGCAAACTTTGCAGAAAAAACAAAAGACGGACTTGTCCTCATTGACTTTTGGGCAGCATGGTGTGGTCCTTGCCGCATGCAGGCACCGATTTTGGAAAAATTAGCCGAAGAAGTGCATGAAGACGAATTGAAAATCTTCAAAATGGACGTGGACGCCAACCCAAATACACCAAGTGAATTTGGAATCATGTCAATCCCGACCCTCATCTTCAAAAAAGACGGGCAAGTGGTGAAGCAAGTTGTCGGTGTTCACACCAAAGAACAATTAAAAGCTATTGTAGCGGAATTGAGCTAAAAAAGAAAAGGCTTGAACGAAAGTTTCAAGCCTTTTCTCTTTTCAAGATTAGAAGAGTACTTTTGACGAAAATTCGTTTTCATCAGTCACTACCTTTTTGCTAATAGATCAATACACTAATCGGTGCTATAATGAGAATGAAGAAAGATTGTTTCAATCAGAAAGGGCGATTAAATCATGGGAACATTTGGAATAGTAGCTATATTCGCCATTGTTGTACTCTGATTCATTTGTATCTATCTTCTTTTCAAAGTTATCTTCAAAAAATAAAGTTAGAAGTTAAGTAGGAATAATTACAAACGAGACAATTTCATTTCGTCCGCGTGGCTGACAAGGCAAACTGATTGTCGTTCACTCCGTCCGCCCGGCGGACGAGATAAACTACTTTTGATTCATGCTGTCAGCCGGGCGGACGGAGTAAACCAAAAGTAAGGGAGACTTTCCGCCGGGCAGACGAAGCAAACAAAAAGTAGTTGAGGTCACCGCCGCGCTGACGGAAAAAGGAGAAGTCATTGAAACAGTCGCTTTAAGTGACAAGTAAAAAAGGAAAGAAGGAATTTATGAAGCAAGAAAAGCTCATTGGACTTAAACTTAGTAATCTTCCTTTCCGTGCTCAATAACAGCCGCAAGCACTATGCGGATATCCTTGCCCGTCGCAAGGGCAAAGAGCCTAAAGCAGAATTGGGTTAATTAAAAAATGAGGTTGGGACTTTTCCAACCTCATTGTATTACGCTTTTTTCCTTTTTCCCCAAACGCTTTTTTCTGCAACTGCAGTAAAGAGCGCATCCGTTGAGGAATTGAGCGCCGTTTCACAGGAATCTTGGATAACTCCAATGAGACGGTAGCGCTATTGTCCAAACTTAATGTTTATAAGCATATAGATGTTGAAATTAAGCTGGATGAGCTTGATTTGACAAGTGCTGAAAGTAAGGCGACCTATGCACAAATCAAAGAGTATATATTGGAAAAATTTAATTTAAAGGTTTCGACACTTTATATTGCACAGATTAAAAAGAAGTGTGGAATTGCACTTAGGGAGAATTATAATAAATCAAAAAAAGAGAAACAGGTTATTCCACAATGCACACCGGAAAAAGAGGAAGCTATCATGGATGCTTTAAAGCATTTTAAAATGATATAATAGAAAAGGAGGGTATTTATGAGATGGATAATAAAAATAATCTTGTTTCCAATTAGTTTGGTGTTAAGTATCTTCACATCATTTCTAACATTCCTGCTCGGCATAGGAACAACTATTCTTTATCTTTTGATGCTGATGTGTATAGTTGCTGCGATAGGCTCATTTATACAAAAAGATGTATCACTTGGTATAGAAGCTTTGGTATTAAGTTTTTTATTAAGCCCATACGGAATACCGATGGTTGGAGCAGCAGTTATAGCGTTCTTAGAAGGTATAAATAGAAAAATAAGGTCAGTTTAAATCAAAGGATTGATAAATCAGAAAGAAGGTGATTTTTTGCGAACATACGAAAATTAAGAAGAACTAAAAGCTGAGATAGAGAAAACATTTGAGAAATATATTTCAGAATTTGATAATATTCCAGAAAATTTAAAAGATAAGAGAGCTGATGAAGTTGATAGAACTCCAGCAGAAAACCTTGCTTATCAGGTTGGCTGGACCAACTTGGTTCTTAAATGGAAAGAAGATGAAAGAAATGGGCTTCAAGTAAAAACACCATCGGATAAATTTAAATGGAATCAACTTGGTGAATTATATCAGTGGTTCACGGATACCTACGCTCATTTATCTCTGCAAGAGTTGAAAGCAAAATTAAATGAAAATATTAATTCTATCTCTGCAATGATTGATTCGTTGAGTGAGGAAGAATTATTTGAACCGCATATGAGAAAGTGGGCTGATGAAGCGACTAAAACAGCGACTTGGGAAGTGTATAAGTTTATTCATGTAAATACGGTTGCACCTTTTGGAACTTTCAGAACTAAAATCAGAAAATGGAAGAAGATAGTATTATAAATTATATTTTTAACCTTAAAAAATTTCATAAAAATGGTTACCAAAGGCGATAGAAGAAAAAACTATCGTCTTTTTCTTTGCAAATTTTTAAGGAGAGGAGGTGAGGCGATGGACTTTGACTATTTCTATAATAGAGAAGCAGAAAGATTTAACTTTCTAAAAGTACCTGAAATATTGGTAGACGGAGAAGAATTTAAGGGACTGTCTGCTGAAGCAATTATCCTTTATTCTATGCTTTTGAAACGAACAGGAATGTCCTTTAAGAATAATTGGGTGGACAAGGAAGGCAGAGTATTTATCTATTTTACTGTTGAAGAAATTATGAGAAGAAGAAATATCTCAAAGCCGACAGCTATAAAAACATTAGATGAACTCGATATGAAAAAAGGAATCGGACTGATTGAAAGAGTAAGGCTTGGGCTTGGTAAGCCGAATGTCATATATGTTAAAGACTTTATGAGCATATTAGCGGTAAAAGAAAATGACTTTCAGAAGTCAGAAAACTTAACTTCAGAAGTAAAAGATTTTAACCTCAGAAGTAAAGAAAATGAACTTCAGGAAGTTCAAAATCTTGACTCTAACTATATAGAGAATAATAAGAGTAAGTATAGTAAGAGAGAATATAGTTTTGGTGAAAACGGGCTTGGAACATTTCAAAATGTATTTTTAACGGCAGAAGATATATCCGATTTACAAATCATAATGAACTCACAGCTTGATAATTACATTGAAAGATTATCTGCATATATCAAAAGCACCGGAAAGACCTATAAAGATCATAAAGCGACAATCCTTTCTTGGTTCTATAAAGATCAGGGGAAAAGCAAAGAAGTGAAAACATCAAATATCCCGACATGGGAAGAATATGATAAAGGAGAACACCTATGATGACAGAATTAGAAAAAGTAATGCTAGAGGATGTAGAGTATTCTTATGATCCTGAAAAAGAATATATCAAGGACGGACACGCATTTTGTAAAGTTTGTCATGAAAGAAAAGACGGAAAAGTGATGGAGTTCTTTGATAACAAGATGATATTTAAGATTTCTTGCAAATGCGATAGAGATAGAGATGCAAGAGAAAAAGAAAGACAAAAGCAGATGGAGATTGAACGATTAAAGAGTAGCTGCTTTAACTCGATTATTCAGTGGTCATACACATTTGAAAATTATCAGGGAGAAGAAAATCAAAGCTTGATCATTGCAAAGAACTTTGTAAAAAAATATGAGGAAATGAAAAAAGAAAATATCGGACTCCTTTTTTATGGCTCAGTAGGTAGCGGAAAGACCTATCTTGCCTGCTCCATTGCAAATAGCCTTATTGAACAGTATCGAATAAGCATTAAAATAAGAAATTTTTCACAGATTATCAATGAACTGCAAAAGGGAGGATTTGATTTTGACAAGAACGCATATATAGAATCGCTTGTGAATACGTCTGTTCTTATCTTGGATGATTTAGGAATTGAAAGAGATACAAGCTATGCTAAAGAGCAGGTATATAACATTGTGAATAACAGGTATTTAAAACAGAAACCGACTATTTTCACCACAAACCTTTCTTACGACACAATTGTAAATTGTACAGAAAGTGTGGAGTATCAGAGGATTTATTCACGAATTATAGAGATGTGTATTCCTGTTATGGTTGTAGGAGAAGATTTTAGAAAGGCTATTCAAAAGGATAAGCTTAACCGTAATAAAGACAGACTATTGAATGGAGGTGAGAGAAGTTGATCAATGAAGAAATAGCAAGAAAGACCTTAAATATGGAGATAAATGCTGGTAAAGTTACTGGAAAAGTTCTATTAAACTTATTAAAAAAATTGATGAAAGAAGCAGAGAAACTTGGAGGACTTGAAAAGCTGGTTAATGCTAACGGAAATGAAGTAAAGCTAAAAGATATGATTAAAAAGGGACAGCTTGAAGAAATTCCAGTGGAAGAAGCTGAGCTTAAAGAACTTAAAAAAGAGTTGAATAGATACGGTGTTAAATTTTCAGTGATGAAAAATAAAGAGACAGGTAAAAACTCTGTATTCTTTCAAGCTAAAGATATGAAGGTTATGGAGAAAGCCTTTAAACACGCCCTCTCAGAATCGGAAAAGAAAACGGAAAGGAAAGAGTCCATTCATAAGAATATTGAGAAGTTCAAAGAGATGGCAAAGAACTCTGTTTCAAAGGATAAAATCAAGAATAAACAAAAGGAGCAGAGCCTATGATAGATAAGATATTAAAGGACATCAGAGGCTTATTTAAGGTGCAGGATAAGGCGAAATTTGCAAAGCAAAACATTCCCTATCTTGCATTTTTCTATTTAGGAAATATCTTTTCCCATCATGTAAGAAGCTATGTTGGAGGAGATGTGATAGATAAAATATTTCAGGGGATATTAGAGCTTAACACAATGAGCTTTCTTCCGAGTATTCATCCGGCGGATATTTTAATAGGTATAGGAGTGGCTGCTTTAATCAAATTCATTGTCTATACAAAAGGAAAAAACGCTAAAAAGTTTAGGCAGGGAAAAGAGTATGGATCGGCAAGATGGGGAACGAAAAAAGATATAGAGCCATATATGGATGAAAAGTTTCAAAACAATATCCTACTTACGCAAACAGAACGATTAACCATGAATGGCAGACCGGCAAATCCAAAGTATGCAAGAAATAAAAATGTACTTGTAATCGGTGGTTCAGGAAGTGGAAAAACCCGATTTTATGTCAAACCTAACTTAATGCAGATGCACTCGTCATATTGCGTAACCGATCCGAAAGGAACGATAGTCCTTGAATGTGGAAAGATGCTTGAAGATAACGGCTATGAGATAAAAATCTTAAATACCATTAACTTCAAAAAGAGCATGAAGTACAATCCATTCGCTTATCTCAGAAGTGAAAAAGATATACTCAAATTAGTACAGACAATCATCGCAAACACTAAGGGAGAGGGTGAAAAAGCGGGGGAAGATTTTTGGGTCAAAGCCGAAAAACTCTACTATACAGCTCTGATTGGATATATCTTCTATGAAGCTCCAAAGGAAGAAAAGAATTTTGCAACACTCCTTGATATGATAGATGCTTCAGAAGTTAGAGAAGATGATGAAACCTATATGAATCCAATAGATAGACTCTTTGAAGCCTTAGAAAAAAGAGAGCCTACGCACTTTGCGGTGAAGCAATATAAAAAATATAAACTTGCTGCCGGAGTAATAGAATTAAGAAGAACACTTCATCACAATTTTAGTGAAAGATGTTTTGCTTAATTCTTTTTTTATTGAAGAATTTGAGCGAAAGGAGGTAATCGTGAGAAATTATGAGAAAATAACCGCTTTGTATGAGAGGTTAAGCCGAGATGATGAACTACAAGGCGAGAGCAATTCGATCGTCAATCAGAAGAAAATCCTTGAAGAATATGCAAGCAAAAATAATCTATTCAACAGCATTCATTTTACCGATGATGGAATCAGCGGAACACAGTTTGACAGACCGGGATTTATGGCAATGATGAACGGAGTTAATCAAGGAAATATCGGTTGTATCATCGTAAAGGATATGTCAAGACTTGGCAGAGATTACCTCAAAGTCGGTCAATGTATGGAGATATTAAGACAAAAGGGAGTAAGACTCATTGCCATAAACGACAATGTAGACAGCTTTTACAAAGACGATGATTTTACTCCTTTTCGAAACATTATGAATGAGTGGTATGCGAGAGATACCTCAAGGAAAATCAAGTCCACATTCAAAGCCAAAGGCGAAAGCGGAAAGCATACAGGAAGCAGTCCACCCTATGGATATATCAAAGACAAGGACGATAAAAATCAGTGGATTATCGACGAAAAAGCGGCAGAGGTTGTCCGAAGAATATTTCATCTGACAATGGACGGAAAAGGACCCTATGCCATTGCAAGGATATTAGAAGCCGACAAGATAGACATACCCGCCTATCATCAGCAGAAATTGGGATATGGACTACATCAAAGCAAAGTCTTTGAATATCCGTATCGTTGGTGCAGTTCCACGATTGCAAGTATCTTAAAGAAACAAGAATACTTAGGGCATACCGTCAACTTCAAAACCAGAAAGCATTTCAAAGACAAGAAAAGTAAATATGTATCCGAAGATAACTGGCTCATCTTTGAAAACACCCACGAACCGATTATCGACCAAGAAACCTTTGATAATGTGCAGAGAATACGAGGAAATGTCAAACGGTATCCTGACGGTTGGGGCGAATACCACCCCCTTACAGGACTGATGTATTGTGCCGATTGTGGCAGTAAAATGTATGTTCACAGAACGAGCAACTACAAGAATATCCCCTATTATACTTGCAGTGCCTACACAAAAATACCTTGCGGAACGCTTTGTCCCTCCGCTCACAGGATAAAAGCGGAAGTAGTCTTAAAGCTCATTCAAAGCACCCTACAAGACATTAAGAAAAGCCTTGATGAAGATAACGAAGCCTTTCTCCATTCCATTCAAAACGAAATGGAAGAAAGCGAAAAAATAGAAATGGAAAAGAAAAGGACAAGGCTCACAGATAGTACAAACAGGCTTCAGGAACTGGAACGTTTAATGTGTCGGATATACGAAGATATGATATTGGAGAAGATACCGAATACCCGATATGAAATCTTAAATAATCAGTATGAAACAGAGCAAAGAGAACTCAGCAAAGAAATCGATGGGTTGGAAAAAGCCATCAAGCGATACGAAAAAGAAACCAACAGAGCCAAAAAGTTTATCCGGTTGATTGAACGCTATGATAACTTTGATGAACTGACACCGACCATCATCAACGAGTTTGTAGAAAAAATCTTAGTCCACGAACGAGATCGAAAAGGCAGTCAAACCGCCAATCAGAAAGTAGAAATCTACTTCAACTTTATCGGGAACTATGAACCGCCGAAAGAAGAATTATCCGAAGAAGAAATGCAGAAATTAAGGGAGGAGGAAGAAAAAGAACGGGCAAGAAAAGACAGGCTTCATCAAAACTACTTGAAACGTAAAGCAAACGGCAAGCAAAAATAATATGAGGACAGATATAAGGCAAGGCGAGAGGAGAAAAAACAGGAAAAGCTAAAGAGTTTGAAAAGAACAGGGATACCAGTAAGTGAGTATAGAAAAATATTTAAAAAACAAAAATGATATACAATAGTTAGTTGACATTAACTATCATATAGTATATAATAAAAACCGACGACATTGTCGGTTTTTATTTGTTGAGTAGAAAAGAGGTCTTTAGCTTGAAAGAAGAAAAACAAAAAGTAGGACAAATCAAAAAAAAGAAAATTAGAGAAGCTGCAAAAAAATGTTTTTTAACAAAAGGCTTTCAAAGCACAACGATGGAAGATGTTATTACAGAGATAGGTATGAGTAGAGGGGGTGTTTATCATCATTATGCAAGTACAAATGAAATGCTTAAAGACTTAATGCTTGATGGTAATGATTATAGAAATAGCTTGATAAATGAGTATTTGGAAAATAATCGAGGCAAAGATAAATATCAGAAAATGGGTGATATTTTGGTTGATAAGTCACTGGCTGATACAGATTTGATGAGATTATATACGCTCCTTTTACAGGCAAAAAAATATAATGAGGATTTGGAAAAGTTGTATCAAGAATTGAAACTTAATACGACTAATGAGCTGAATTTAATCGCCAAGCAGCTTGGAATTAAAGCAGATATATTTGGTGACGGTTTTTTAGTGAATTATATCAATGGATTGATATTAAGTTCAGAAATTTTAGGTGCGAGAAAGTCTTATAGCGAGCATAAACGATATATAAAAGATACAATGATAAATTATATTGTTGATGTAGAAAAGAAAAATTAAAACAATTAGGAGGTTTCAAATGAGCAAACGATTAGAGGTAAAGGATTTAATCAATATAGGATTATTTTCCGTATTAGGATTCATATTTATGATGATTGGATCATTTTTAGCAATGGTTCCGGTTTTAATGCCGGTTGTCCCATTTGCACAGGGAGTTTTGGTAGGTCCTGTAAATATGCTATATTCTACCAAGATTAAAAAAAGAGGAATGATTTTTATTCAATCATTATTGATTGCATTGATATATGTTGCTATGGGACATGGACCTTGGGCATTATTAACGGCTGTTATCGCCGGTATTATTGCTGAAATAATTTTGAAATCAGGAGAATATACCAATGTAAAGAAAGCAAGATTGGCATTTTCAATTGCTCCTCTTTGCACGTTAGGAAATTGGCTTCCAATTTTTATATCAAGAAATGAATATATTAAGCAAATGTTAGAACAAGGATACGATCAAGAGTTCATTGATAAGATGCTTAGTGTTATGCCAAATTGGATTATTGTTGTAATGGCAATAGTAGGAATTATCGGTGCATATATAGGTTGTAGCATTGGAATGGCATTTCTAAAAAAACACTTCAAAAAAACCGGTATGGAAAAATAAGATTTCATGGAGAGTTAGGATGATAATCAAACTTGATTTTCGTACAAAACTTTTTATGACGATAGTTCTTTCATATGTGATGGTATTAGGCAATATTCAAACAAAGTATTTCGTGCAAGCCATTTTAATATCCACAATTCCGATAATACTTTTAATTAACGCAAAATATATAAGAGTAGCTATTATTGGAGTGGCTACTCTTTTGTTTGTTTATGCTGCTGATAAATTTCTGATAGGGCTTAATTACAATCCTGTGGTTGCAATTTTATTGATAATAGTGATGGTTATTAAAAAAATTCTCCCCGCATTTTTGATGGGGAGATATACCATACTTACATCAAATGTTGGAGAAAGCATTTACTCATTAAAAAAAATGAAATGTCCTGATGAAATAGCCATTCCCTTGACGGTAATGGTACGTTTCTTTTATGCTGCAAGGATTGATTATAGTCATATAAAAAAAGCTATGCGTTTGAGAGGATTGACGCTTAAAAAGTTAATAAAGAGTCCGATTTTATTATTTGAATATAGATTTGTGCCATTATTGATGTGCCTGTCAAAAGCAGCAGATGATTTGACGGTATCAGCTATGACGAAAGGGTTGGCTGTAAATCAAAAGAGGACAAGTATTAGTGAAACATATATGGGACTTATGGATTATATATTTTTCTCAATAATGGTATGGATAATCTATCTGTATATGAGGGGGAAATATGCTTGAATTACAAAATTTAACAGTGAGTTTTGACGGTGAAAGCATATTGAAAAATATAAATATGATTTTCAAACCCGGTGAAGTAACCGTCATTACAGGACATTCAGGAACAGGAAAAAGTAGCTTACTAAAAGTTATTAATGGAATTATTCCGGAATACAATAATGCAGAATTAGAAGGAGATATTGTATTTAACGGAAAATCACTGTTTGGCTTGACGATATTGGAACGATCTAAATTTATATCCACAGTGTTTCAAAATCCTAAAACACAATTTTATTGTATCAATTCAACCGATGAACTGGCTTTTCAGTTAGAAAATAGAAACATAAGCAAAGGTTTGATTTTAGATAAAATTCAGTATTATTCAGAGGTTTTAGGTACAAAAGAATTATTGGACAGAAATATTTTTGAATTATCCGGAGGCGAAAAGCAGTTGATTGCAGTAACAGCTTGCGGGATTTCTGAAAATGAAATTATCTTGTTGGATGAACCCTCATCTTCCTTAGATCAGGTTGCAATAGAGCATTTACAGAATGCCATTATGGAACTGAAAAAAAGAAAGAAAATTATCATCATTGTGGAGCATAGATTGTTTTATCTGAAAGATATGCTTGATAAATTGTGTGTGATAGAAAATGGAACTTATAAAGAATACACAAAAGAGCAGTTTTGTGATGATTTCTTTGAACAGGTTTCTGAAAAACACAATCTAAGGAGTTTTAATGCGATTTCTAAAAACAATTTTTTAAGCAGGAAATATAAGCAAGTAGAAGTGTTAAAGAAAAATTCTTCAGATCTTGATTGTAAAGCATTGTCTTGTTTGAATTTCAAAAAAAAATATGAAAGAAAGGAAATCTTTGACTTCAGTATTGCCTTTGAATCCGGTATTAATTTCATCATTGGTCAAAATGGTGTTGGGAAAAGCACTTTTATCAATTTGTTGATGGGGCTGACAAGAGGAATAGGAGAGGTGTTTTATAACGGAGTAAAAGTAAAAAAACGATGTGAAAATATTTTTGCGATTATGCAAGATGTTAATTATCAACTTTTTACAGAATCTGTATGGCAAGAAATTTCAACTATTACTAAAGAGGATGAATTAAAAAATGAAATTTTGAGGATGGTAGACTTATTTGATAAAAAAGAAATGCACCCAAATTCATTATCAGGAGGTGAAAAGCAACGATTATTACTTGCTATGTCAATGCTGAGCAGGAAGCCCATCATAATTTTCGATGAACCGACAAGTGGATTATGTAAAAGGCAGATGGATATTTTGATTGGATTTCTTAATAAAATGACCGAACAAGGAAAGATAATTATCATAATCACACACGATTATGAATTTATAGATAGATGTAACGGAAAAGTATATGAGTTTGTGAAATAAATATAGGTAAAGGAGAATGATACGATGAAAGAAGATATGAAAACACAACTATTAACCAAAAGTCCTAAAGAACTGTTATTTAAGTTGGCAATTCCCGGAATAATCGGGATGATTGTCATAGGATTGTATCCATTTATGGATGGTGTGTTTGCAGGATGGCTCATTGGTGATTATGCTATGTCAGCCATTAGTGTATCTATGTCCTTAACGATTATAAATGGAGGAATATCGGCATTGATTGGAGTCGGCAGTGCCTCAATACTATCAAGAGCAATCGGAAAGGGCGATAAAGAAACGACAGATAAAATATTCGGGAATTTTTGTTACTGGGTAATATTTTTTTCTGTAATTATCACGATATTGGGTTTGGTTTTTGCACCTCATTTTTTAGATTTGGTAGGAGCTAAAGGAAATATTAAAGAACTTGGTGTGAGATATTTAAGAATAGTTTTCTTTGGCTCTATATTTGTGAATTTTGCTCAAGCGGGAAATATGACAATGCGTGGCGAAGGTGCATTAAAGCAATCAATGATGATTATGGGAGCGGGAGCTATATTAAACATTATTTTAGATCCTATTTTTATGAAGTTGATGGGTGAATATGCGATTGAAGGTGCAGCTATTGCAACTGTAATATCTCAAATTGTACAAGCAATATTGACATTCCACTATTTTTCAAAGAAAAGTGCTTTTGTAGGGATCCATAAAATTCAAAAATACAAGGCAATTTATAGCGAAATGTTCAGTATAGGAAGTTCAGCAATGATGATGCAAATTTTATTTGCAGTACAGCAAACATTTTTGTTTAAGCAAGCCTTTGCGTATGGAGGAGATGATTGGGGAATTTTGATGTCTGCTACAATGCGATTATATATGTTTTCCTTTATTCCACTGTGGGGTATGAGTCAAGGCTTACAACCTGTTATTGGAGCTAATTTCGGAGCAAAACAATACGGAAGAGTAAAAGATACGATGAAGATTTTTATGTATGGTGCAACAATTCTTGCAGCAGCTTCATGGATACCATCAATGTTTTGCTCAGAAAAATTACTATCATTATTCAGTGTGAGAAGGGAGATTATTGAAGTTGGTGTTGTAAATTTTAAGATGTTTTATTCTACATTCATCTTATATGGAATTATGATTATGACACTTACATTTTTCCAATCCATAGGAGATGGGAAAAAAGCAGGCATGATTGTAATGCTTAGACAGTTAGTTTTATTTATTCCTGCAATATTACTATTTCCAAAGGCATTTGGAGCGTCAGCAGTTTGGTGGACAGAACCTATCGTAGACTTTAGTATGATTATGTTTGGGCTGTTTTTAATGCTTAATGAACTTAGGAAAATGGGAAAACAACAAATTACAAAAAGTTAGGTAGCTCAAAAGACAAAAGAAAAAATGAGAAAGGTTTGATGTATGAACATTATTTAACTATAAGGGATGGGTGATTAAGATGAAAAAATCTTTATATACAAAAGAAATAAATAATAAAAATTTCTATTTGCCTTATAGTTGTCTATTCTCTCAAACAATTAAATACATCTAAAGAAAAGGTAAACTCTTTTCAATTCAGAGGACATTTTACGCCAAAGTGTAGAAGTCCTCCTTTTTTTATTCTCAAAAAGCAAAAACAGAGAGCAGAAAAAGGAGGATAGCACAATGGGTAAAAAAGAATATTACATCTATGTTAGAGGGAAAGCTGTACCTGTAAGTGAAGAAGTCTACAAAGCCTATTGGAAGATAACAGAGCATGAAAAATATCTCCAAAGAAAAGATTGGAAGTATAATGTACTTCCCTTTTCTGTATTTGATTATGACGGACATTTTATAGATAACATCGTAGATGAAAGCATTGATATTGAAAAAATTGTAGAAGTAAAAATGCAAATCGAAGAACTGAATAAGGCATTAAATTCTCTTACAGAAGAAGAAAGGGACATCATTACTGCCATATTTTTCAGAGAGGAGAGTTTACGGTCTATCGGAGAAAGAAAAAACAGAAGCTATCAGGCAATCGGAAAAAGGAGGGATAAGATTTTAGAGAAATTAAGAAAACTTTTAGAAGATAAATTCTAAAAAATGCTGAAAGGTTAAGTATCAAAGAAAGGTGCTTAGCCTTTCTTTGTTTGGAACGCAACAATATTGAAATGGAGGAAATTAAAATGAAAGAGTTAGAAAAAGCGATTGATCAATTGAAAAAAGAAAACGACAAAATAGAAAAGGCACAAAACAGAGCAAAGTTACTCAATCAAAAGATAAACAAACTTAAAAGGAATGCTGAAACAAAAAGAAAGGTACAAAAAGGTGGAGTATTTGAAGCCTTTGAAAGAGAAATTACAGGTATGCAGGAAGAAACAAATAATGATTTAATCTATGCCTTTTTAGATTATGTGCTTTCCGATAATCGAAATAGAGAAAAGCTAAAAGAACTTACAGAAATTCATTTAAGAGAAAAAGGGAGTGTCTTTGAAGAAAACTTAAATATTGAAGATGAAAATATAGAAGATGATTTTGAAGAAATTACAGATGAAGAATAGGTAAGATATAAAAATGAATATGGAAATTGGGATATGGCAGAGTGAGAAATAGTTTAACACTTTGCTTTTTTGTGGATTTGAAAATCTACAAAAAGCAAAGTTCACAGGGGACTAAGGGGGAGTAGCCCCCTTGAACAAATAAAAATGCTTTAGCGTTTTTGTTTCCTTAGCGGAGCTAATAGCTTTCCGCAGGAACGCAAAGCACCGAATGTAGTCGGTGTATCTTTGCGCCCTTTGAAAAAGGGAGCGAAGATACCACCTGAACATTAGGATAGCAAAATTCCAAAATTGAAAACAGACAAAGGAGAAAAAGACAATGGAAATCAAAAGTTTGCATACCCATGTAGATATTGTGGCAAGGTCAAAAGGAGCAAGCGTGATTGCAAAAGCTGCATATAATGCAAGAGATAAGCTACAAGATGAATACTATGGAAAAACACATGACTATTCTAAAAAAACAGACCTTGTATTCTCAAAAATATTCTTGCCGGAACATATCCCAAAAGAGTTTTCTAATAGAGAATACCTATGGAATGAAGTTGAGAAAATCGAAAAAAGTAAAAATTCACAACTTGCAAGAAATCTACTCTTTGAACTGCCAAGAGAATTAAATGAAGAAGATAGAATAAAACTCATCAGTGAGTTTATAGAAGAAAACTTTACTTCTAAAGGTATGATAGCAGACTGTAATATTCATAATCCGCCGGCAAGCGATCATGAAGAACAACCACACGCCCATATCTTACTTACCCTAAGAGAAATGGATAGGGAGGGAAAATGGAAACCGAAATGCAGAAAAGAATATATCCTTGATGAAAATGGAGAAAAGATAAAACTGAAAAGCGGAAACTATAAATCAAGAAAAGTAAATCTGAATGATTGGAACGAACCTGACAAAGCAAAAGAGTGGAGAGAAAACTTTTCAAAGAAAGCAAACGAATATTTAGCAAGGAACAACATAGATAAAAGGATAGATCCACGCACCTTTGAAGAACAAGGCAGAGAAGAACTTCCGCAAATCCATTTAGGAACAAGCAGTTACCAAATGGAGAAAAAAGGCATACAGACAGAAAGAGGAAACCAAAACAGAAAAATCATTGCCTTGAATTTAGAATTTAAGAAATTAAAAGAGGAGCTATCCAAACTTACATCTTGGATAGGTTCGTTACTTGGAAGTCTGCAAGTAAAATATGAGCAGTACAAACAGGAGAAGAAAGAAGAATATGAGAACAAAGCGGAACTCTTTAATCTCTATGAGTACATCAGTATTTATTATGACTTACAGGGAGAAAAAGCAAGAAAGTTAAACCCCTATGCAAGCAACAAAAAGATAGGAGCAGACCTAAGACGATTTTCAAAGGCAAGGATATATCTGAAAGACAACAATCTTAAAACCATAGCCGACCTACAAGAAAAGATAAGCACGTTACAATCCCAAAATAAGAAGATTAGTCAAGACATCAAGGCGAAAACCACAAGAATAGAAAACTTAAATAAATGCTTTATCTATGCAGACATCATCAAGGATAACAAACAAGTCTTTGAGGAATGGAACAGTAAATCCCTATTCAAAGACAGCTTTTACAATTCCCATAAAGATGAGATAGATAAATACAAAAGAGCAAGGGCAATCCTTGAAAAGATAACAGGTTCATCGGCTATCAAGATAAAGGACTGGAAAAAAGAAATCCAAAGCCTTGAAAGTGAAATATCGAAACTCAACAGACAATCACAATCAATCAAAGAAGAGTACGAAAGTATCAACCATATCAAGTATGCAGTCAAAACGGTCAATGAGGATTATGGCATAGACCTATCCATTGAGATTGACAAGGCAATTAAGAGAGGAGAAAAACCAAGTGTCATTGCACAGATTAAGAAATATCAGGAGCAACAAGAAGCCTACGAAAAACGAAAGGAAAGGACAAAGGACTATTACAGGAAGGACGAAAGATGAAGTCCCGAAATGGGATAACATCGTAAATAGGATAAGCAGACGCACTGTTTCGGTGCATAAGAGGAACGAAAGGAGAGAAAAATGGCAGATAAAAGAATGTTTTCACTAAAGATAGTAGATAGCGATTTATTTTTAGATATGCCCCTCAGTAGCCAATGCCTGTACTTTCACTTGTCAATGAGAGCAGATGATGACGGCTTTGTAAATAACCCCAAGAAAATCATCAAAATTATCGGAGCGAATGAAGATGACCTGAAAATACTTATTGCCAAAGGCTTTGTGATTGTCTTTGAACAAGGAATTATCGTCATTACCCATTGGAAAATCAACAACTTTATCCGTAAAGACAGATATAAACCGACCTTATATGAAAACGAGGTGCAGAGCCTATCCCAAACTAAAAACGGAATGTATATCAAAGAGGTTGGTTGTCATTTGGTTGACCAAAGGTTGACAAGTGGTCAACCCAGTATAGATAAGGGTAGATTAGATAAGGTTAGTATAGATAAGGGGAGAGAAGAAAGCACCCCGCCCCCTAATTCAAAAAAATATGGAGAATATCAAAACATTATCCTTACAGACGAACAATATAAGGCATTACAAGAAAAGCTACAAAGTCATACCGACACGATGATTGAAAAACTGTCAAGGTATATCAAGAGTACCGGAAAGACATATCAAGACCACTATGTAACTATCCTTAATTGGTATGAACAGGATAAAGAAAAACTATCACAGAAAAAGACCGGCAAGATTCCAACTTTTGAAGATTATGACAAGGGGGAACATTTATAGCTATCATACAAGGCGGTGTAAAGGCATTTTTAGAGCGTTAAGACTAAAAGAGGTATCAAAGTGTACCTAAGATAAAAATTAAGCTTTAAAACTCAACTTGAAGGAAATTAGCAGATGAAAAATATTGATAGGTTTGGTATAATTAAATATTATTATGAGTGAGGAGGTATGACCTTTGGATAATAAAGAGCTGTCTATCACAAGTGATAGTGAGTATAAAAAGCTATTGTCAGAGTTAAAAGAGAAAGTAAGAAGTAGCCAACTTAAAGCTGCAATAAAGGTAAATTATGAGTTGTTAGATTTATATTGGACTTTGGGAGAATACATTGTAAAAAATAAAGAACAACATTCATGGGGAGATGCCTTTATAAAATCGTTAGCTAAAGATTTACAAAAAGAATTTCCTGATATGAAAGGTTTTTCTGAAACAAATATTAAGTATATCAGAAGATGGTATTCATTTTATATAAAAGGGCTACAAGGTGTAGCCAAAATAGAAAATAACGACAGAAATTCAAAAGGACTACAGCCTGTAGCCCAATTTGATGAAAGAGTTATCAACCATATTAAACAGATACCTTGGGGACATAATCAAAGGATAATAAATAAGTGCAAGACCATTGATGAAGCCATCTATTATGTTGATAAAACTATTGAGAACGGATGGAGTAGGAATGTACTTGTACATCAAATTGAAAGTGGATTATATGGCAGGGAAGGAAAATCTATAACAAACTTTGAAAAAAGGTTACCCGCTTTGCAATCAGATCTTGCAAGACAGACATTAAAAGATCCATATAATTTTGATTTTCTTACCATTCGTGAAGGATATGATGAAAGGGAACTTCAAAAAGAACTGGTTGATAAGATTTCTGATTTTTTACTTGAACTTGGCGAGGGATTTGCCTACATAGGCAAAGAATATCACATAAATATAAATGGGGATGATTTTTATATTGATTTACTGTTTTACAATTTGAAACTCCATTCTTACATTGTTATAGAACTGAAAGCGGAGAAGTTTAAGCCGGAACATTTAGGACAGCTTAATTTCTATGTAACAGCAGTGAATAGAGAGCTAAAAACTGATAGAGATAATGCTACGATTGGACTTCTTATTTGCAAAGATAAAAACGATGTCGTTTGTGAATATTCATTAGAACAAATATCGCAACCTATAGGTATAAGCAAATATGAGATTACTAAATTACTTGAAGCAGAATATAAGAGCAGTTTGCCGAGTATTGAAGAAATAGAGAAAAAGATCAAAGAAATAGATACGGATAATTAAAAACATCAAAAAAATGAATAAATATTGGCTAATGACGATTGGAAAAAATCACTAATCGTCATTTTTTATTGCAAAGGAGAGAATATGCAAGAAAAAAGAAATGAACAAACTACAGGAACAAAGACGATAAAGAAGATTGGAAAGACCACTTATGAGGTGATTGTCCATTTTAATGATAAAAGCAGTGAAACTATGCAGGATAAACTAAAAAGGATAATGTTGAGGGAATTTCGGAGAAAATCGGACGAAAAAAAAGATGATTTTGATTAAAAAGTCCTTGACAAGTAGCAACAGGAAAAACAGCAAAATCTATTCTTATTTCTTGTGGTGCAAGGCTTGCTCCCTTTGATATTCAGGAACTTCGGGAATTGATGAAAGAAGATGAACTTGAGCTTGATACACTGGGGGATAGAAAGACAGCACTCTTTGTTATTATCTCCGATACCGATGATACCTTTAACTTTGTAGTGTCCATTATGTATTCTCAGTTATTTAATCTCTTGTGTGATAAGGCGGATGATGTGTATGGCGGTAGACTTCCTGTTCATGTAAGATGCCTCCTTGATGAGTTTGCAAATATTGGTTTAATCCCAAAGTTTGAGAAGTTAATTGCAACCATCAGAAGTAGAGAAATTTCAGCAAGTATTATCTTACAGACTCAGTCGCAGCTAAAGGCAATATATAAGGACAATGCTGATACAATCGTAGGTAACTGTGATAGTACCTTGTTTCTTGGTGGCAAGGAGAAAACTACGCTAAAAGAATTGTCTGAAACACTGGGAAAAGAAACTATCGATCTGTATAACACGTCGGAAACAAGGTCAAATCAAAAGAGCTTTGGTTTAAACTATCAAAAGACTGGTAAGGAACTGATGAGTCAAGATGAGATTACTGTAATGGACGGTGGTAAATGTATCTTTCAGCTTAGAGGTGTCAGACCATTTCTATCAGACAAATTCGATATTACAAAGCACAAGAATTATAAGCTCCTTGAGGATTATGACAAGAAGAATTTGTTTGACATAGAAAGCTATATGAAGCGAAAAGGAAAAGCAAAATTAAATAGAGAAACGGTTATTACAAGAATGCAGTAAGTCTTAAAAAGATTTGCTGTTTTTTTATTCAAAATCAGGAGGCAAGATGATAAGGATCAGAAGTCCCACTTAAACGAAAACTAAATAGTAAGAGTATCAGCGATTGGAAAAGTAATACTTCTGGTCGCTTTTTTTATTGAAATGAAAAGGAGAAATTTAAAAAGATGAAACAAGAAATGATTAACATCAACGCCAACTTAGTGGCGGAACCAACTTTTTCAAACTTTGAAAAAGATGGAGAAATGGTAGAAGTTGCAAACTTCACGCTTGTAAAAAAGTACGGAAAGGGAAAGGAGTACATCAACTGTGCAGCCTATGGAGAAAAAGCAGAGAAGGCAAAAGCCTTTGAGAAAGGCGATTTGATTCATATCTTCGGCTACTTTAAGAAGCGTGAAAAAGAGGGAAAGACTTACAAAAACTTTGTAGTGAAGTCATATAACAAGATTGAAAAGAAAGAAGAAAACGAGGAGGAATAACTTATGGCATTTTTTACACAGGCAGTTAATGTATTAAAGATTTTGGTTATGGCAGTAGGTGCAGGACTTGGAGCATGGGGCGTCATCAATCTTATGGAAGGTTACGGTAACGACAATCGTGCGACACGTTCATAAGTGAAAAGCTTATGCACTAAGTCGAAGGACTAAAAGTTCAAAACTTAGGAGAACTGACAATCTGATAGGTAGAATGACGGGGTAACGCCCTGAAATGCCTACACTGATACTCCGATTGGCAATGAATATTAGACTGTTTCATTGTCAAAAGCTCGGTGAAGTCGGCAGAGAGCAGCCGTAAGACTGATAATAACATCAGACACGAAAGCTGTCCAGAGGTGGACGGTGCTGCCTATATGCCGGGTGTCGAATACGCATGGTGAGAATGTGTATACCAAAGCACTGACGTACTTCCGAATGTACAGGTCTAAACGTTTGAATTTGCCTAACGGCAATTCCCATCAAAGATGGGGTGTTTGTGGATGAGTAAGAATGGTTGTTATGAAAATCCATATATCGTTACAGGCGATATGGCGAAAGCTAAACACAGGCTTAGAGGAAGAACCTAAACGTATTCAAAGATAAGATTGTCGGAACGTGGTAAACTGGGAACATGGAAGCAGTCTAATGCTAATGAAGTGTTGAATGGGAAAATGACTGTAAAAACAGCATATAACCGTTCTTTATCTTGGTGAAAGCGGTGGCACAGTACCTATGAAGCGAAAATAATAAGTTCGTGGAGGGATAGCCACCAGTCACAGGAAAGTACAAGAACTGAAATTAAGACAAACACAGCTTCGAGTATGACAAAGAAAATCAAATCCGAAAGGAGATGGTGACTGTGTCCACTTCGAAACAAACACTGAAACAAAGCAAAATCCGTTATACGGAATACTATGACTTGCAAAAAGTCCTTGATGATTTATATGAAGATAGCAGTAAGAATAAAGTATTTTCAAATTTAATGGAGCTGATAACTTCAAGAGAAAATATTAAACTCGCTTATCGTAGTATCAAAGGGAACAAAGGCAGTCATACAGCCGGAGTAGATGGCAGAACAATAAAACATCTATCAAGGCTAAATGAAGAAGAATACATTTCTCTCATACAAAAACAGTTTCATTGGTATAAACCACGCCCTGTAAAGAGAGTGGAGATACTAAAGCCTAATGGGAAAATAAGACCTTTAGGAATACCGACTATTGTAGACAGAATTGTACAACAATGTATCTTGCAAATATTGGAGCCGATATGTGAAGCCAAGTTTCATGACAGTTCCTATGGGTTTCGACCTAACAGGAGTACGGAACATGCAATCGCAGAATGTGCAAGACTAATGCAGATACAGCACTTACACTATGTGGTTGATATTGATATACAAGGATTTTTCGATAACGTATATCATGCAAAGCTCATAAGGCAGCTTTGGAATTTGGGAATCCAAGACAAAAAGTTACTTTGTATCATTAAGGAAATGCTGAAAGCAGATATTGTTATGCCCGATAAAGAGGTAATTACACCAACAAAGGGAACACCACAAGGCGGAATATTATCACCGCTACTATCTAATGTAGTCTTGAACGAATTAGATTGGTGGGTGTCCTCCCAGTGGCTGACAATGCCCACTCATTATCCATATAAACAGAGAACGAACAGTCAAGGAACAGAGATAAAAAGCCATACCTACAGAGCTTTAAGAACAAGCAACCTAAAAGAAATATACATTGTAAGGTATGCCGATGATTTCAAGATATTTTGCCGTAATTACTACGATGCAAAAAGAACCTATCAGGCAGTTACAAAATGGTTGCAAGACAGATTAAAACTAAATGTAAGTGAAGAAAAATCTAAAATAACAAATCTAAAACAAAGGTACTCGGAGTTCTTAGGCTTCAAGCTTAAGGTTAAACCAAAAGGCAAAAAGTTTGTTGTACAGTCGCATATAAGTGATAAGGCACTGAAAAATGCAAAAGAAGACATTTCTAAATGTGTTGCGGATATAAAAAGACCTGCAAATGAAAAGGAGCAGTACGAAGCAATAGCCAAGTATAATGCCACTGTTTCAGGCTTGCATAATTATTACCAAATAGCAACAAACGTGAGTTTGGACTTTACTAAAATAGCCTTTCACATTAAAAAGCAGATGAACAATAGACTTGATATTAAAACCAGTGGAACACTAAACAAAGGATTTATCAAAGAAAAATATGGAAAAAGTAAACAGCTTCGCTTCCTTAATGGACATCCGCTAATTCCAGTGGGATATATCAGGACAAAGGACGCAAAACACAAGAAAAAGGTTGTAAATAAATACACTGTAAAGGGTAGAGCTTTCATTCATAAAAATCTACAAATTGATGTAGATACACTTGTCTGGCTGATGAAACACCCTGTGCTTGATAAAAGTATAGAGTTTGCAGACAACAGAATCTCGCTCTTTGCAGCTCAATATGGCAGATGTGGAGTAACAGGTATAAAACTTACACCAAACGATATACATTGCCATCACAAGATACCGCTTGAACAAGGCGGTACAGACAGTTACAGCAACTTAATTCTTGTTACAGAAGCAGTTCATATACTCATCCATGCAACAAAAGAAGATACAATCCAAAAATATATAAAAGAGCTTGGCTTGACAAACAAGCAGATTGAGAAATGTAATAAGCTTAGAAAAATGGCAGAATTGCCACTAATTTAGAGAAAAAATAATTTGTTACGAAGTGTGTAAGTCTTAGCTGAAACGTGAAAATCTTTCTTGTGATGGAACGCCGTGTGCGGTGAAAGTCGCATGCACGGTGTGAAGTGGGGGAAAATCCGGAGATAACATCAAAGGATTACCTATCACTATCCGGAGCAAAATCGCAAGGAATAAAGCAGCTGATGGCAGGTGGAGGTATTGTCATTATTGGGCTTAAACTTATCCCACTTCTTGCCAATGTCTTAAAGTAAGGAGATAGCCTATGTTTGGAATATTCGACAAGATAGAAGAATTCTTTAAGGAACTTCTACTGGGCGGTATCCAAGCGAACTTAGAGTCCATGTTTCTTGACATCAACGATAAAGTTGGTGCGGTTGCAACAGATGTAGGTAAAACGCCTATGGGGTGGAACGGAGATGTATTTGCCTTTATCAAAAGCATTAACGATTCCGTTATCATTCCAATAGCGGGACTAATCATCACAGCAGTTCTTTGTATCGAGCTTATCAATATGGTAATGCAAAAGAACAATATGCACGATACAGATACCTTTGAATTTTTCAAGTACATCATCAAGATGTGGATTGCTGTATGGTTAGTATCCCATGCCTTTGAGTTTTCAATGGCAGTTTTTGATGTGGCACAGCACATGGTAAATAAGGCGGCAGGGGTGATAAATACCTCTGCCACCGTTTCCGGAGATCAGATAGTGGCAATGATGGATACCCTAAAAGAAAAGGGGCTTGGAGAACTTGTCATGATTCTCTTTGAAACCTCACTCATCAAGGTTGCTATACAGGTAATATCCGTTGTGATTATGCTTGTAGTTTACGGAAGAATGTTTGAGATTTATGTTTACTCATCGGTTTCAGCCATTCCATTTGCCACAATGGGAAACAAAGAGTGGGGACAGATTGGAACAAACTACATCAAAGGACTATTTGCACTTGGATTACAAGGCCTCTTTTTAATGGTTTGTCTTGGAATATACGCAGTATTAGTTAAGACAATACAAATAACAGATATACACACAAGTACCTTTACTATACTTGGATATGCGGTTTTGCTGGGGTTAATGATGCTAAAGAGCGGAACACTGGCCAAAAGCGTATTAAATGCACACTAAAAGAAAGGAAGGGCAATATGAACAAAAGAAAAACAGTATTTATAGCAGTAGCAGTTGGAACAGGTATTTTGGCGGTGATGGATAGAATCAGGCTTCATAATAAGGTGGAAGAATTGGAAGAAAAAACAGAGGACATTGGTTGCTGCCATAACGATTTTTACCTAATGCAGCAAAGATACAATAAAAGCATAGATGAGCAGATTGAAAATATTCAGGAAGAAATCGGCTCTGTATATGAACACTTTGAGGAGCTGTCAAAGGGTAAAGAAGATGGGAGGTAAGATATGGCATATGTACCAATCCCTAAAGACTTAAATAGGGTAAAGACAAAAGTTGCTTTTAATTTAACGAAAAGGCAGCTCATAGGCTTCACACTTGCAGGACTGGTTGGAATACCGGTCTATTTATTTATGCGAAAGGTAGTTCCCAATGATATAGCCGTTATATTTCTCATTGTGTCAACGCTTCCCATATTTTTCATCACTCTCTTTGAAAAGGACGGACTGACATTTGAGAAATACTTTAAGCACATTTATCTTCATAAGTTTTATCAACCGCAAAAGAGAGTGAGAAAGGAGGTTTACCTTGAACAGGAAAAGAAAAATTCAGCAAATAAAACTCATGCAAAACGAAAAGGCATTGAGAAGTCAAAAGCGGGACTTAAAGAAAAGTAATTGCAAGTCAAAAAAAGATAAGGTAGGAATCCTTGACCTTATCTTTAAGAAAGAACCGAAAAGATATACGGTAGAAGATACCATTCCCTATCTAAGGCTTTTAAAAAGCGGAATATGTCAGCTTGATGAAAAGCACTTCAGTAAAAGTATAGCCTTTCAGGACATTAACTATCAGCTTGCTTTAGATGAAGATCGGGACTTGATTTTTAATCAGTTTGCAAACTTCCTAAACTCTTTCGATCCAAGCATCAGCATTGAGTTTTCATATATCAATCAGCTCGGACGAAACGAAGAAATGAAGTCGGCAATTCAGATACCGGATAAAAAGGACGGTTTTGACGATATACGCTTTGAATTTAGAGAGATGCTTAAAAGCCAGATTGTAAAGGGGAATAACGGACTTAAAAAATCAAAGTATGTAACCTTTACAGTGGAAGCGGATAATTTAGAGCAGGCAACATCAAAACTTGAAAGACTGGAGATAGATATATTATCTAATCTAAAGAGCATGAGTGTGAGAGCAGAAAGCCTAAACGGAGAAGAAAGGCTAAAGATACTCCACGATGTTTTAAATCCGAATAAGACCTTTGAATTTTCCTACAAAGACCTAAAGAAAAGAGAAAGCACAAAGACATATATTGTGCCTGATGAGTTTAACTTTACACCGAGTAGATACTTTAAGTTCGGCAAATTCATCGGAGCAACGAGTCATTTTCAAATCCTTGCCAGTGAGCTTTCAGATAGGATGTTATCCGAGTTTTTGGATATTGACGATAACATCAATATTTCCTTTCATATTAGGGCAATCGACCAATCGGAAGCCATTAAGATGGTAAAACGAAAAAACACTGATATTGATAAGATGAGGATTGAAGAAAACAAAAAGGCTGTAAGGTCAGGATATGACATGGACATTCTTCCAAGTGATTTAATTACTTACGGAGAAGATGTAAAGAGCCTATTAAAAGACTTGCAGACAAGAGATGAGAGAATGTTTGTGGTAAGTATTGTCTTTATGAACTTTGCAAGGACAGTGCAAAAGCTCGATAACACAATTACTCAAATAAGCTCCATTGCAAATAAGCATAACTGTAAGCTGAAAAGACTTGACCATTCTCAGGAACAAGGTTTAGTGAGCGTGCTGCCTCTTGGTGTAAATAAGATTGAGATAGATAGAGGACTGACAAGCTCATCAACGGCAGTATTTATGCCATTTACCACAGAGGAGCTTTTTATCAATTCAAGTAATAGTCTTTACTACGGACTAAATGCCCTAAGCCATAACCTGATTATGGCAGATAGAAAGAAATTAAAGAACCCAAACG
This sequence comes from Streptococcus anginosus subsp. whileyi MAS624, assembly GCF_000478925.1. NCBI lineage: Bacteria > Bacillati > Bacillota > Bacilli > Lactobacillales > Streptococcaceae > Streptococcus > Streptococcus anginosus. Next base: position 383,344 of record NZ_AP013072.1, read on the forward strand.
GTCTAATCCTCGGAACTCCGGGTAGCGGTAAATCCTTTAGTGCCAAAAGAGAAATGGCAAATGCGATTTTAGTAACAGATGATGATGTGATTATCTGCGATCCGGAAGGAGAGTATGGAAACCTCGTAAGGCAGTTTAAGGGAGAAGTCATTAAGGTCAGCAGTAAGTCAAAGGATTACCTGAATCCCCTTGATATAAATATGAACTACGGTGATGGGGATGCACCGCTGAAAGACAAGGCAAACTTTATCATGAGTATGCTTGAGCTTGTAGTAGGCGGTAGTGGTCTTACGGCAGAAGAAAAGTCCGTTATAGATAGATGCCTGCCTAAAATTTATGAAAAGTATTTTGAAAACCCAGAGCCTTGTAATATGCCAATACTGCAAGACCTATACGATATGTTAAAAGGACAGGAGGAAAAGGTTGGTAAGAAGCTGGCAACAGAGATGGAAATCTATGTATCAGGTTCTCTTAATGTCTTTAATCACAGGTCAAATGTGGATTTGAATAAGAAGCTCCTTTGTTTTGATATTAAAGAACTCGGAAGTCAGCTAAAGAAAATCGGTATGCTTGTTATTCAGGATCAGGTGTGGAATAAGGTGTCACAAAACAGAGGAAACAAGTCTACAAGGTACTATATCGACGAGTTTCATTTACTTTTAAAAGATGAGCAGACAGCATCGTATTCGGTTGAGATTTGGAAGCGTTTTAGAAAATGGGGAGGTATCCCGACAGGTATCACGCAAAATGTCAAAGACCTACTTATGAGTAAGGAAATTGAAAATATCTTTGATAATACGGACTTTGTCTTAATGTTAAATCAGGCTTCAGGAGATAGAGAGATACTTGCAAGAAAACTTAAAATCTCACTTCCACAGCTCAGATATGTTACTAATTCAAATGAAGGCGAGGGACTACTGTTCTTTGGGAATACCATTGTGCCTTTCCTTGATAAGTTTCCGAAAGATACAATCCTTTATCAGAAGATGACTACCAAGCCGGAAGAAGTGAGGTAGCCTATGGGAAAGAAACTGAAAAAGGACTTTAAGGAAAGGCACAAGGCAAGCATTGAAAAAGAAATGCTCCATAGTGAAACAAACATTATACCTGAAGAAAGTAAGCTAAAGGATACCGATGATTACAGAGGAAAAATTGTCCATGACAAAGACAGATTTCAAGATAAGGTGCATGAAAAGGTCAGTAAGAGAAATGCAGAAATTGAGCCAAATGGAGGTGTATTTAAAAGAAATGCAAAGTATAGGGTTTCCGATAAAGGAAGCGTAAATTCTTCAAATGAAACTGGGAAAACCGATTATGATACTGAGGTAAAGAACGGGAAAATCTATAATCCTTTGGGACAAGACCTTGATAATGATGGAATCATAGACAGGTATGATAATGACTTTAGGGATAGCGATTATTTTGAGTCAACCTATGATGTCGAGGATAATCTTCATCATAAAGCAGAAAATACAAATAGCTTCTCAAAAAGCCAAAAAGCTCAAAAGAAAAATTATAAGAGAAAAAACTATACCGAAAGCCTTTATACAAGGAAAAAGGATGATGTGTTAAAGGAGAATAATCCTGAAGATAAAAAGACTGGAAAAGATACTGCAAGCAAAAAAGTTCATAGCAGTATTTATAAAGAGCAGAAGAAAAAGCTAAAGAAAGATATGGTAAAAGTATCTGCCCTTTCAGGGCTTGCCAAAGGAAGTGAAACTGTAAGAGATTACTTGTCTCATGGAAGTGATGAAAATCAAGGAGTGGAAGCAGGAGAAAAGACAGCAGATACAAGCTCCAAGCTCATTCATGGCATAAAGAAGTATTCTGATAAGAAAAGAGCTAAAAGAGGCTATGACCTTACAAATAAGGACTATAAAATCAGAAAGCGTAAGTCAAAGTTGGAATTTCATGATGCCAAAAAGAAACTGAAAAAGACGGATGAGTATAAAAGAGCAAGTGCATATAAAAGATTTCAAAAGAAAAATCAGGTAAAGGCAGTAATTTCTCGTGAGAATAAGGCAAGGCTTAGAGACCGAATTAAAGAGGGACTTATCGGAACATTAAAAAGCTCAAAGGATATGATTATCCGAAAAGCAAAAGGACTAATGCTTATTTTCATAGGCATCATTATCTTAGGGACTTTTGTGATTAACTTTGCAGGAACGGGAATGACAGGCTTTATGAACTCTACAAGCTCTGTGCTTACAACAAGCTATTTATCAAAGCCAAATGTCCTAAGTGAAATCAATCAGAAATTTTCAGATATGGAGGGTGAGCTTCAAAGTGAAGTTGACCATGTGAAAGAAAATTATCCCGGATATGATGAATACATCTTAAATAATACAGAATACATCGGTCATAATGTCCATGAGCTTTTATCCTACATTACATCAAGGTGCGGAGAGGTAAAGAGTGTATCGGAAGTAGAATCCATATTAAAAGAATTATTTGAGTTCATGTATGACCTTGAGTATAGGAAAGAAATTGAAATCAGATACAGGACGGTTACAGAAACCTATACCGATGAAGATGGACATGAGCATACCGAAAGCCATGAAGAACCTTATGAGTATAAAAAACTCATCGTAACGCTTCATAAAAAAGAGATGAACAGCATTATCCGAAAGGTCTTTGCAAACTACCCCGATAATCTAAAGCACTATGAAGCCTTGTTCCTTGCACAAGGCAATATGGGAGAAGCCTTTGGTAATTCTGACCTTATCAGTGCAAATGGAGGTATCGGCGGTGGAAAAGAGTATGAGGCATCTACGGAAGTACAAAAGAAGATTGTTAATGCTGCATACATTACGCCATCTCCGGGTGCAGGCTGGTGTGCCATGTGGGTATCACAGGTCTATCAAAATGCAGGACTTGGATATATAGGCGGGAACGCCTGTGATATGTACCGAAATTATACCTTTACATCAGACAGGTCAAAGCTAAAAGTGGGAATGCTTGTTGCAGTTGAGAGCAGTAGTAGTGGTGGTACAGCCGGACTTACTTATGGTCATGTCGGTATTTATATAGGAGATGGGAAAGTGATTGATAACATAGGTCGAATAAGAGTAACTACCTTAGATGATTGGATAGCAACATTTTGTAAACATCATCCAGTAGGGTTCGGTTTTCCGCCAAATGTAAAGAAATAGGAGGTAACAATGTGAAAAAAGAACTAACAGTAGTTAAAAACAGAATAAAGAAGTTAAATGATAAAAAGGCTCTGATTGATGAAGAATTGGAGTCTTTATTTATTCGTGAAGAAGAACTTGAAAATGAAGAAATTATTGCCATTTGTAGAAAGAACAACATCACAATCATGGATTTAATGGCAAAGGTAAACAGACAAAAAGCAGAACTGAAAAAGGAGAAAATAAATGAAAACCAATTTGAAAAAGAATAAGAAATTATTTGGAGCAGGACTTGGGATTTTGCTTATAGTTACAGCCATAGTTGTTGGAATGTTTGCAAGTAGTAGGATTGTATTTGCACAAGGTGGCTTACTTCCAACATTTATAAGTCCAACAGAAGCACCTACAAGTGACAATGCTGTTCAAACAGGAGCAGAAGTAAAAGTAAAATACATTTTTGAGAATGAAATGATTTTTAAAGAAGAAAAGATAAAAGCTAAGAAAGGGCAGCTGCTTGATAGCGGAGATCTTCCAGAGCTTTCCGATGATATGAAATTTATTGATGAATTTCTGTTTTATGAAGTGAAGGGAGATGGAAAAGATGAGATTAGCCGTAAGGTAGAAAGGACAAAAATCAAGGATAAAGAAAGTCAGACGGGAAATGGGGAAACACAGACAGAACTTTCTAAAGACGATATTTCCAAAATGGAAAAAGAGGCAAAAGAGCTTCAGGATAAACTTGATAAGTTAAATTGCGAACTTAAGGACAAAGACAAATTAAGTGATAAGCAAAAGGAAAAAATCAAAGACCTTGAAGATGAGATTGAGAGCCTAAAAGGAAAAGTAAAAAAGGACAAGGGAAATAAAGACTTATCAGTAGATATGAAAAAGGAAATAGATAAGCTGACTGAAAAGGTCAAAGAACTTGAGAAAAAGGCTGCGGAAACAAATAAAGCCCATATAACATCGCAGTCAGTTACACCGATTAGTCCAATTTCTGGTATTAAGTCAAGTTCAGGTATTTCTCCTCAAACACCACAGACTTCTATAAGTAGTACTGGTAAAGGTTCATCGGATTCGGTAAGCTCAGGTAATACTACAAAGGATACCGGTAAAGGCAAAACGGAAGTAAAGGAGAAAGAAAAGGAAGTTCGCTATCCCAATAAGTTGACGGCAAAAGCTCCTGCGAATAACAGTCAGGATTCATCAATGGGGTCTGCAAGTAAGAGTGTAAACACCAACAAAGGAGTAGCTTCATCGCCATCAAAGGCAAGAGCGTCCGTTACGGAAAATAAAGATAATGCAAATAAGGACTATCCGATTCATCATGGAGATGGCAGTGATAATAAAAAAACAGATCAGTATACAGCAGATGCAAGGCAGTTTATTACCTTCCAAACTAAAAATGGAAAGACTTTTTATTTAATCATCAACCATGATGAGACACAAGAAAATGTAATGCTTCTTACAGAAGTATCCGAAGATGATTTACTGAATATGGTAGAGAAAAAAGAAACATCAAAACGGGAAGTAGTAAAAGAAGAACCTGTTAAGGAAGAAGTAAAGTCTGAGAAGAAGGACGAAAAGAGTAATTTAGGAACCTATATTATTTTGCTTCTTGTAGTAGGTGGTGCATTAGGAGCAGGCTACTATTTTAAAGTTGTGAAAAAGAAAGAAGATAAAGAACTTGAAGCTTTAGAGGAGGAAGATGATGATTTCTTTTCTGAAGCTGAAAGCGAGGAAGAAATAAATGATGCAGATGAAGTAGAAGATGAAGAATAAACGCATCTAAAAACATATGATTTTGGGTGCAAAGTTAGGGCGGGAGAGTAACATCTTTCGCCCTATTTTAGTTAAAACGGAAAGGAGATATACAGAATGAGAAAAATTCAGAAATGTCTATTATTGCTATTTGCCGTGTTATTAGCAACGATGGGGATGGCATTTAATCCAGTATATGCGACGGAAGGTTTGCAATACTGGACAGAATCAAAGACAAGAGTAGGAATGGTTGAAAAAGTAATGAATGACGGGTCTATTACCTCTACATTTAATGAAGGATATTTAACTGTTGGAGGAGAAGATGCTTATTGTATTGACATCAATACGAACTTTAGAAGTGGATATAAAGTAAGAGAAGATGCAAGTACTCGTATGAGGCCTGAACAGATAAGTGATATTGCGTTATCCATTGAATATGTAAAACAATATACTAAAAGCCATGGGGGAATAAGTGAAAATCATGCTTATCTTTTAAGACAGCTTGTTGTTTGGCAACGATTAAGCACGCATTTAGGCTGGAACTGTGATAACGTCAGAGCTTCCTATAATGAGATAGATAAAAATATACAGGAGGAAGTATTCATCGGTGCGAAAAAATTTGTGAAAGAGAATAGGGAACGATATGAATGTGGAGGATATGTATATTCCGGTGAGGGTCAGGATTTGGGGCAATTTTGGGCAAAACTTAATGTTGGGAAAGTGACGCTTCAAAAAAAATCCGGGAATAGTGATGTGACATATGGAAATGGCAATTATTCGCTTGCCAATGCAAAATACGGGGTATTTTCAGATGAAGATTGTAGCAACCAGGTCGCAACTCTTACAACAAATGAAAAAGGCGAGACGGAAATTATAGAAATGAAAATTGGGATCGCTTATATTAAAGAACTGTCTGCACCGCCTGGATATAAAATTGATCCGGCAGTCCATCCTATTAAAATTGAAACGGACAAAACAGTAATTTTGAAAGTTTCTGATATGCCTAAAGTTACAGATTGCTTTGTTGAAATTTTTAAAATAGATATGGAAACGCAGGTATTAAACCCACAAGGAAACGCCTTGTTAGAAGGAGCAGAATTTACATGGAAGTATTATGAGGGCATTTATAATAAAGAAAATCTTCCGAAAGAAGCAACCTGTACATGGGTTACAAAGACTGTTTCTGAAAAGAAAAGTGATGGCACAATTCGTTATATTACAAAATTATCAGATGAACATAAGGTATCAGGAGATCGTTTTTATATGCAGGACGGGAAGATTGTTTTGCCGATTGGAACATTAACAGTTGAAGAAACAAAATCTCCGAACGGCTATTTATTGAAAGGTTCTTATATACAAGTAGGAAATAGCGGAGAGCAAATCAAGGGACTTTATGTTGCACAAATTATGGAAGAAGGTGATTTTGCAGTATTGACGGGAAGTAATCAGGCGGTTGTATCGGATAAAGTCATTCGTGGCGGAGTAAAGATTCAGAAACGAGATTTGGAAACAGGAGATACAAAACCACAGGGGGGCGCTGCTTTAAAGGATGCTTCTTTTAATATCATTTCTTTAAATGAAAACAGTGTTCTGGTTTTAGGAAAACTTTATAAGAAGAATGAAGTAGTAAAGACCATCCATACGGATATTAACGGAATTGCTTCTACATCTCCAGATTTACTTCCACATGGGAAATATAAACTTTCAGAAAAAACACCGCCTGAGGGTTATTTAACAAACGGGGCAAAAGAAATAGAATTTTCAATTACAGAAGACGAAAAAATGGTTGATTTAACTGATAAGGACCATTCTATCTATAATCAGGTTAAGCGTGGAGATATTGAGGGAGTTAAGATAGGAGAAAAGATGCATAAGCGATTGGCAAATATTCCTTTTAAAATCACAAGTAAAAGCACAGGAGAAAGTCATATTGTATTGACGGATCGTAACGGACAATTTTCAACTTCATCTAAATGGAACTCTCACAAGAATCATACCAATGAGGGAAAGAGTAGTGAAGATGGAATTTGGTTCGGAATATCTGAACCAGATGATAGTAAGGGCGCCCTGCCTTATGACACCTATACAATCGAAGAGATGAGATGCAAAAATAATCAAGCTTTTGAATTGATTCCGGCATTTGAAGTTGTGGTATCTAAGGACAATCATACAGTTCATTTGGGGACTCTTACTGATGCGTATAAGGAGGAAGTGTCTATTCATACAACAGCTACAGGAAAAAATGGTGAAAAGACAATGTTTGCAGATAAAAAAGCCATTATCGTAGACACTGTTAAGTTAAAAGGATTGAAAGAAGGAATCAAATATCAGCTGAAGGGCTGGCAGATGGTAAAGGAAGATCATAAAGAACTTGTTGTAAATGAAAAGAGAGTTGAAACTACGAAAGAGTTTATCGCAAAAGATGCGGACAGCAAGAAAACAATGTATTTTGAATTTGATAGTAGCGAACTTTCAGGAAAGAGTTTGGTAACTTTTGAAGAATTATATGAACAGAAAGAAAATGGTGAATGGATAAAAGTTGCAGCGCATAAAGATTTAAATAGTGAGGAGCAGACAATTTTAGTGAAAGAAAGGGGGAAAACACAATCTAAGAAAATCACTATCAAAACCGTATCGACCGGAGAAAATGGCGAAAAAGAGCTGGATAGTAAAAAAGAACTTATCTTAAAGGACAAGGTAGAACTGGATGGCTTAGAAAAGGGTAAAACATATAAGCTAAAGGGTTTTCAGATGATTAAAGAAGATAATGTGGAACTTAAGGTCAATCAGAGATTAGTGCAAAGTGAAAAAGAATTTACTGCCGAAGATGCCAAAGAAGTTCACAATATGAAATTTACCTTTGATGCAAGTGAGCTACTAGGTAAAAACCTTGTTGCCTTTGAGGAATTTTATGAAAAGGATGAAGACGGAAGTTGGAAAAAGGTGGCAGAACACAAGGATATTAATGACAAGAACCAAACAGTTCACATAAAGGAAAAGCCACAGACACCTAAAAAGGAAAATCCGCCGCAAAAAGAAGATAAGCCGAGAGAAAATATAAAGCAAGGCTCTATTCCAAAGACTGGTGAGTCATCAAATATGTATTTCTATGTAGGAATACTTTGTTTATCATTGGCTGGAATGATTGCTTATGGGTTGTATAAAAGGAAGTAAATAGCAACAACTATATGAATAGATAGACACAGGGCGGAGAATAAAATCTTTCGCCCTATTTTGATTTATAATAGGAGGAAAATACAGATGAAGTTAGTTATTGCAGAAAAACCAAGTGTTGCAATTTCCATTGCAAAGGTTATTGGAGCAAATAAAAAGAAAGACGGATATTATGAAGGAAACGGATATAGGGTGAGCTGGTGCGTTGGACACCTAATTCAAATGGTAAATCCGGACGTTTATGATGAAAAATATGCTAAATGGAATATTACAGATTTACCGATTGTTCCAAAGAACTATAGGTATGAGATAGCAAAATCCACGAGGAAACAGTTTAATATCCTTAAAAAGCTGATGAATGATAAAGAAATAGATTCTGTTATCAATGCATGCGACGCAGGTCGTGAGGGAGAAAGCATTTTTAGACTTGTATATAACGAAGCTAAATGCAAAAAGAAGATGAAACGCCTTTGGATTTCATCTATGGAAGATAGTGCTATTAAAGAGGGCTTTGAAAATCTAAAAGATGGAAAGGACTATGACAATCTCTTTGAATCGGCACAGGCAAGGGCGATTGCGGATTGGTTAGTCGGAATGAATATTAGTAGGCTCTACTCTTGCCTGTATCAGCAAAATTACAGTGTTGGCAGAGTGCAGACACCTATTCTTACCATGATTGTAAAAAGAGATGATGAGATAGCAAACTTTAAAAAGGAAAAATACTATACAGTAGAGCTGTCAACAAACGGATTTACACTCTCCACAGACAGAATTGATGATGAAGTTGCTACTGAACAGTTAATCAATTTAGTAGACGATAAGATTGAAATTACTGATATTATTCAGAAGGAGAAAATTACAAAGCCTGACTTGCCATTTGATCTTACAACGCTGCAAAGAGAGTGTAATAAGTATTTCGGATACAGTGCTAAACAGACACTTGATTATGCTCAAAGCCTGTATGAAAAGAAACTGATTACCTATCCAAGAACAGACAGCAGATGTTTAACAGAGGATATGATTGTAAGTACGGTCAATAACATTTTGGGTAAAAATGACTTTGATACAGAGCGTATTAAGGTAGTATTTGATTCTAAAAAGGTTACAGATCATCACGCTATTATTCCGACAGTAAGCTCGCTAAGTGAGGATTTATCGAATATTCCTGAGAGTGAAGCAAAGGTATATAGGCTTATTTCTAATAAACTCCATGCAAGTGTAGGCTATCCACTTATTGAAAATACAACAAAGATTGTAGTTTTATTTGACGGCTTTGAGTTTACAAGTGCCGGCAAGGTTGTTAAAGATGACGGCTTTACAAAATATCTTAAAGATTACAAGTCTAAGAAAAATGAAGATATAGAGCTTCCTGATGTAAAAGTAGGCGATGTATTTGAAGTAGAAAATAAAGAGATTAAAGAGAAATTCACCCAACCTCAGAAACACTTTACTGAAGATACACTTTTAAAGGCGATGGAGGTTGCAGGAAATGATGCTTTAGAAAATGGTGTGGAGGTTGAAAGAAAAGGGCTTGGAACACCTGCAACAAGGGCAGGGATTATAGAGAACTTAATTTATAAAGGCTTTGTAGAAAGGGATAAGAAAAATCTTGTAGCCACGCATAAAGGAATTAGTCTTGTAACAATAGTATCTGATACCTTTAAGTCAGCAGAAACGACTGCAAAGTGGGAAATGGAGCTATCGGATATTGCAAAAGGCAAGGAAAATAAAGAAGATTTTCTGAAAAAAATTGAGGAAAAAATAAATATTACGATAAAACAATACAAATAGGAAACTTTTAGAAAAGTTTTAGCATTGACTTTTTGCACCCAAAAGTATATAATTTTAGGTGCAAGGAGGTGGTTTATATGATTCCTATAACGAATCAAATTGAAAAAATTATGTCAGAAAATCAAGGAAAAATTTTTTCTATTAATGATTTCTACAATCTTGGAACAAAAAACACAATTAAATCTGTCTTATATAGATTAAATGAAGAAAATCAGATTACGAGGCTCATTGATGGATTATATATAAAACCAAAATATAGCGAAATTTTAAAAGAATATTCCTATCCGGATGCAAGTGAAGTTGCTGAAAAACTTGCAGATAAATTTTCTTGGACAATAGCTCCCACAGGAGATACAGCTCTAAACTATACAGGATTGTCCACTCAAATTCCTAATGAGTATATTTATATTTCAGATGGGGCATATAGAGAATATTTGTATAGGGATAAAAAGATTATCTTTAAACACACAACAAATAGAAACATAACATCTTATTCCAAAGAATTGTCCATTTTAATACAGGCAATTAAGGCATTAGGCAAAGACAACATCAGTGAAGAAGATATAAAAAAGCTTGCTGTATTTACCAAAAGAATTAAAGAGAATTTGAAAGAAGATACTTTAAAACTTCCTTTTTGGATACAGGAAGTTTTAGAAAAGATACAGGAGATCAACTATGAGTAAATTATTAGAAATATCAAGCGAAGAATTAGAGCTTGTTATACAAAACACCGCAGACAAACTCAATATGTCGAAAGCTATTGTAGAAAAAGATTTGTGGGTATGTGTGATTTTAAAATATCTGTTTAGTAGGTTTAAGTACAGGGATGCTATTGTTTTTAAAGGTGGAACAAGTCTATCTAAAGTTTATAAGTTGATTGAAAGATTTTCAGAAGATATAGACCTTGCGTTAGATTGGAAAGTTTTAGGATACGGAAAAATAGAACCTTATGAAGATAGAAGTAATACCAAGCAACTAAAATTCAACGATAAAATAAATGATGATACAAAAGTATTTCTGCGTGATGAATTCCTACCCACTCTACAAAATGATTTTAAAGAAATACTAAAGCACAAAATATATAATTTTTATATCGATGAGTTTGACAGACAGACAATATGTTTTGACTATCCTAAAAATCATAAAGATAGCTCGATTCTACAAGTGATAAGATTGGAAATTGGAAGCTTAGCAGAACCAATTCCTGCAAGCAATCAAAAAATAAAAACTTATATCGAAGAAGCGTATCCGGAAGTATTTGATGAAAATATAGAAGTTGTGGCGGTAGACAGTTTACGAACCTTTTTTGAAAAGATTACTATACTTCATAGAGAAGCAAATCGAGTGAATGGAAATTATCCGACAAGATATTCAAGACATTTTTACGATGTTTATAAAATGATACTAACGGATATTAGAGAAAAGAGTTTTGAAAACATCGAATTATTAAAAATAGTTATTCACTTTAAGAAAAAATTCTACGCAAGTAATTGGGCGAAATATGATGACATCATGAATGGTAATTTAAAGTTAATACCATCAAAGGAAGGATTAGAAATTTTTTCAAAAGACTATGACAGCATGAAAAATATGTTGTTTGGAGAAAAGATACCATTTGATAAAATCATTGAGACTCTTAAGGAATACGAGAAAGAGTTGAATGGTGTTATAAAAAATAAATAAATATAATTTTGGACATAGACGGTAGAGAACATCTATCGTCTTTTTCATGTAAAAAAGAAGGAGGTAAAAATGCGAATAAATGATTTTCATAACATTTTGGAACTTGTAAATTTCGGCTTATCTTTCGGTTTAAAGGCTATATGTTTTCCATGTTTAATTTCATAGCCAAGCTCCGCCATCTTCTTTAGGAATTCTTCCCAATCCTTAGACTGTTTTACCATTCTGTCAATGTCAAATTGAAGCCTGCTTTTCCAAGAAGTGCCATGCTTTGCTTGTTCATTTTCATACCAAGATTTACCGTTAGTCTTGTATTTTTTCTTATAGCTTTCGTAAAACTCGTCAATAACGGATAGGTTATTTTCTTTGCATAACTTATCGCTCTGATAACGGATTTGGTGGTAGCTTTTCTTGTTAGACTGGTAGCACCTGCCTGTTACCATATTTACATTATTGAAGATGATGTGATTGTGGATATGCCCCTTATCTATGTGGGTAGATAAGACAAATTCATACTCATCTTTGAGTATCTTTTTACACAGCTCCATACCTATTTGGTGTGCAATTTCAGGCGTAGTTTCTCCCGGTAAAAAGGATTGAGTGAGATGTCTTGCAAGAACGGCTCCTTTTGTTCCTACGTTTTCTCTTGTCCTTAAAAACTGGGTATGAGCAGTTTCCTGATGGCATTTATGAGTGCTTACTAAGATTTGCTTATCTGTTTTTTCTCCATTAATAATATATGAAATGGCAAGATTAAGGGTAGATTTTATTGGGTGTATTTTTGTGATTGCCATAAAAACTAATCACCTCCAGAAGTCTTGTTTAGAAGCAAGGAATGAATTTGCCACAGTTCTTTTGAAAAATGTTCAATCTCTTTTTTCATATCGCCTATGTCCTCTTTTCTTTGTAGATCACTCTTGTTGAATTTACTCGCTTTGCAATCTGATTGATGTTGCTTGTAGCGTTGGAGAGTAAACCCTGTAAATCTCTAAACGGCTCTAAATCAACTTGATATATTTCCTTTTCTAAAATGCACTTGCGAATGAAATGGCTCATATTTCTGCATTTCGCAAGTTTTCTTTTCTCCTCAAAAAGAGCCTTTTCTTCCTTAGTCAACTTAATTTCAAGTCTTTCATTTCGTATTCTATTTGCCATAAATAGTTCCTCCTTTGAATGTATTTCGGGGTCTTAGGGTTCTCCCTAAAAGTTTGCCCCAGCCAATAGTTTCCAAAGAGAGCTTGCTCAAATTGTAGAAACTATTAGGCGAGGGTACAAGTTAAAAATTGATAAAAAAAGAAGCAGATCCCAAAGGGCTGCTTCATCAATTTTTTCGTAAGTGTCCGTACACTTACTGTGCTTGCTACAAAAGAATAAGCAAGCGTTAAGCGGATATTAAGTTTATTATTTACCATAAATTATACCATATTTATGAAAAAAATTATAGTTATATTATGAGGTGAAAAAATGAAATATGGATACATACGTGTGTCGACAAAGGAACAAAATATAGACAGGCAATTAAGTGCTATTTTGAAAGAGGATATTGAAATGAACAAAATTTATATTGATAAGGCGAGTGGAAAAAATTTTAATCGAAAACAGTATAGAAAGCTCATGAAAAAAATAAAATCAGGTGATGAGTTATATATTAAATCTATAGACAGACTAGGGCGTAACTACGACGAAATCATAAAAGAATGGAATCTAATTACCAAAGAGAAAAATGCTGAGATTATAGTACTTGATTTTCCATTACTTGATACAAGAACAAAAGTAAGTGATATAACAGGCAAATTTATTGCTGATATTGTTTTACAGATATTATCCTACGTGGCTCAAATAGAAAGAGAAAACATTAAGCAGAGACAGATGGAAGGAATAAGAGAAGCGAAGAAAAAAGGTATTAAATTTGGAAGAAGCAAAAAAGAAATTCCGAAAGAATTTGATGATGTAGCAGAGCAATGGCGTAATAATAAAATTAGTTTAAGAAATGGAGCAAAGCAACTTAATGTAAGTCACACTACTTTTTCTAATTGGATAAAAGAAAAAGGATATATGAAAGATAATAAAAAAAAGAGACTTTTAAAAGATTTGAAATTTATAAGAACATATTATGTGTCAAAAAAGGTAGACTTTTATTTACAGTAAAAATTCATGCTTTATACATATATATCCTCCTTGATTTTTACACACAACAACACGTTTAACATTATATCATATTTGGAAAAGAAAGTCTGATATAGTTGCCATTAACATATATTGTTAACTGTATAAGACTGTATATATAAATGTTATAACCGAGGGATAAAAGAGATATTTGAAAATACAAGGAGAATAAATGTGACAGGAAGAATAATAAAAAAATGGATGAGCCTATTACTGGCGGCGACCATGCTTATAAGCATGGTTTCATTAAATGTGAGTGCAAGTGAAATTGATAAGACTTATAAGGCGTATGATGCTAGTCAACATAGAAAAGTTATAAGTAAAAATGGAGCAACAGATTCAGAATGGTCCTTATGTATGGATCATCATAAACAATCTCCAGGAAAAACCGGTGAAGCCACAGGGAATTATTCAAAAAACGAAAATGCTACGGGAAATACGTATACTAGTAACGGTGGGAAAGGAGATTTTCAGAAAATCAAAAGGATGCTATTTTATAAATTAAAACATCCTGAACTTAATTATACAGTCTTACAAAATGAATATTACTATCAGCAAGACAATAAAACAAATAAAAATTATGATACAAATTATAGTAACAATCCACAATTGAACAAGCAAAAACAAGAGTTAAGAACTTTTGCTGAGGATTCTTCTCATGATGATGAGATTAATAGCAAAATGGAAGTTTTTATTTATAAAGCAAAGAACCCATTGATGCAAAATTTAATTAGCGCGAAGTTAAAAGAACTTCCACCGCCCACCCCACTTGAACCTGCTAAGACAAGCCTAAAAGTAGAAAAAAAGTGGCAAGGAATTGATTCGAAGGACGCACCGGAGATAACAGTCTATCTTGTTAAGAATGGTATAAAGACAGATCAATCCATCAAGCTAAATAATGGTAATAACTGGAAAGGCGAGTTTAAAGATCTTAAGGTGGTAGATAATATTAGGGATAAGAAAGCCAATATTTATACTATTGTAGAATCTGGAGAAAAAGATGGTAAGGTAGTGCTTGAGGGAAAAGAATATAAGGTTACTTATGCAGGTGGAAAAGTTGTTAATACAAAAGAAGTGCCACCACCATCAACTCCACCAACAAAAGTTAAGTTTTCTAAGAAAGCATTAACAGAGAATGGAGAAGAACTAAAAGGAGCAACCATCAGATTGACGAAAGAAGATGGAAGCTTAGTCAAAGAATGGGTAACAGATGGAACGGTAAAAGAGTTTGAATTAAAAGACGGGAAGTACACCTTCACAGAAATATCGGCACCAGCTAAATACCAAGTAGCAACAGCAATAACATTTGAAGTAAAAAATGGAAAAGCGATAGTAAAAGGTATAGAGGTAACAGGAAATACGATAGTGATGGTAGATAAGCTGAGAGAACTACCGCCGCCACCACCATCAACGCCATCAACAAAAGTTAAGTTTTCTAAGAAAGCATTAACAGAGAATGGAGAAGAACTAAAAGGAGCAACCATCAGATTGACGAAAGAAGATGGAAGCTTAGTCAAAGAATGGGTAACAGATGGAACGGTAAAAGAGTTTGAATTAAAAGACGGGAAGTACACCTTCACAGAAATATCGGCACCAGCTAAATACCAAGTAGCAACAGCAATAACATTTGAAGTAAAAAATGGAAAAGCAATAGTGAAAGGTATAGAAGTAACAGGAAATACGATAGTGATGGTAGATAAGCTGAGAGAACTTCCGCCGCCACCACCATCAACGCCATCAACAAAAGTTAAGTTTTCTAAGAAAGCATTAACAGAGAATGGAGAAGAACTAAAAGGAGCAACCATCAGATTGACGAAAGAAGATGGAAGCTTAGTCAAAGAATGGGTAACAGATGGAACGGTAAAAGAGTTTGAATTAAAAGACGGGAAGTACACCTTCACAGAAATATCGGCACCAGCTAAATACCAAGTAGCAACAGCAATAACATTTGAAGTAAAAAATGGAAAAGCGATAGTGAAAGGTATAGAAGTAACAGGAAATACGATAGTGATGGTAGATAAGTTGAAAGAACTTCCACCACCAAATACAAACACTAACAAAACTTTGCCGAAAACTGGAGAAGGTACAAACATATCTCTATATGCATGGCTTATGTTAACATCAGGAACATTATTAGTGCTTATAGGATACAGACGCAGAAATCATGCGAAGTAGAAGGCGTAGGTATTTTTTCACTGATGATAAGAGCTATTTGGAACAATAAGACAGATATTGTCTTGCACATATTGGATAACATAAATAGTTAGTCGTTAATAGAAGGGGGCAGTGATTGTAGAAAATACAGAAAGCCCTCTTCTTATCATCAGTAGTAGATGCAAACGAAAAATATAATGATGATATAAGAACGAAGATTTAATTTTATGTAACTTACGATAGGATAATGCAAACTCAGCGGGGAGAATGTTATGGGGAAGGGAGTCTTTAATTATATAATAGTTAAGTATAGAAGTACCCAGCCTTTTTCCTATTTTCAGTTGTTTACCTCGTGATGTCAAATTAAATATTTTTAGAGAAAGAATAGATTTCTTTCATTTTAGAGGACTTATTATGCCTAAATGCAGAAGTCCTCCTTTTTTTGCCTAAAAACGCAGACAAAAGAAGAAATGGAGGAAACTTTATGTCAAAAGAATACTATCTTTATGTCAACGGGAAAAAGGTAAAGGTTAGCGAGCAGATATATAAAGTCTACTAGCGAGAAAAGGAACACGAAAAGTATTTAGAGCAGGTGGACAAGAAAAACCACTTGCTCTTTTTTTCATCATTGGATCATGATGGACACTTTATAGATAACATTGTCGACGAAAGCGTTGATGTAGAAAAAATTGTAGAAACACAGATGATGATTTGGGTATTAAGATCATCTATATCAAAGTTAAACGATGAAGAAAAAGAAATTATTGAGCGTTTGTATTTCAATGATGAAACTATATCAAGTATTGCATCGGAAAAGGAAGTGAGCTATCAAGCTATTCAGTGGAGGAAATCCAATATACTTAAGAAATTAAAAAAGTTTTTGGAAGAAATATTTAGATAATCACCTTGTAGATGAGGGCAGATTTTCCTTTATAAAGTGAAGGGAGATCTGCCCGCTTTAATTTGTGGAAAACAGGAATTGTAAATTCAAGGTATTTGAAAGGCAATCTCTCTTAGAACCATTAGGTAATTGTTCTTTGACAACTGAATAGACCAAGACGGGACTTTTAATTATTTAGTGAGCGAAAGAAAATTTACGCCATAACTTTCCTGCTGAAGAAATTCGGTTTAAATGAATACTGTCAAAGACAAGGATAGAAGGAAACGAGCGACAAATAATTTTTTAAAAAATAAAGGACAAGGATAACTTTGTGAGCCATGACCTAAGTAATGATAATGATACTTCTTTAGTGAAAGCCGGCTCATCTTAACAGGGGCGGTGGTGAGATTCCAATGTTGCTGATCCTAAGCACCCGTCAATGTCATGAAACTTAGTTAGATTAGAAAGTTATAGATTGATTATATAAGAGTTTGAAGAAAAAAGGGGGGATGTATGTGGATAATGACTGGAATGGACTGGCTGATTTGTTTGCGAATCTAATTACAAAGTATGCTGGTGTTTTAGATTTGGATAATCTGCCAGATCCAATGCCAGTAGATAATAACATTGAAAATGAAAATATTTTTGATATGGCAAAAACACAGATTGATAAAAATGAATAAAAGTGATATAATATACTTGATATATAAGTCCAAACTTTTTTGGGAATATAAAGATATAGAGAAATATATTGAGGTTAATGCTATGTCAAAAGAGAAAATAAAAGTATACCTCTACACAAGAGTATCTACATCAATACAGATAGATGGCTATTCTTTAGAGGCGCAAAAAACAAGAATGAAGGCTTTCGCCCTTTATAATGATTATGAGATTGTTGGTGAATACGAAGATGCAGGTAAGTCTGGAAAATCTATAGAAGGTAGAGCTCAGTTTACTCGTATGATGGAAGATATAAAATCCGGAAAGGATGGAGTGTCTTTCGTTCTTGTATTTAAATTATCGAGATTTGCAAGAAATGCTGCTGATGTTTTATCAACTCTACAAACGATGCAAGATTTCGGAGTCAATTTGATTTGTGTTGAGGATGGGATTGATTCATCTAAAGATGCTGGTAAATTGATGATCTCTGTTTTGTCAGCAGTGGCTGAAATAGAAAGAGAAAACATTCGTGTCCAAACAATGGAAGGTCGTATTCAAAAGGCAAGAGAGGGAAAATGGAACGGAGGCTTTGCTCCGTATGGATATAAACTTGTCGATGGTAAGTTGTTGATCAATGAGGAAGAAGCAGTTGCAATAAGAACTATTTTTGAACAATATGTGAATACAACCATTGGAGCAAACGGACTTTCTAAATATTTAGAGAATCATGGAATAAGGAAAATTCCAAGACAGAATGGAAAAAATCCATTATTCGATGCGGGGCTTATAAGAAAGATATTAAAGAA
Source organism: Streptococcus anginosus subsp. whileyi MAS624 (assembly GCF_000478925.1). Classification (NCBI taxonomy): domain Bacteria; kingdom Bacillati; phylum Bacillota; class Bacilli; order Lactobacillales; family Streptococcaceae; genus Streptococcus; species Streptococcus anginosus. Next base: position 401,547 of record NZ_AP013072.1, read on the forward strand.
TCCTGTATATAAAGGAAAGATAGCTTTTGGAAGAAGAACTTTAGAAAAAGTTCATGGTACAAGAAATGAATATAAGCAAGTTGAACAAGATGAATATTTAATAGCTGAAGGTATTCATGAAGCTATAATTTCTGATGAGTTGTGGCAAGCTGCTCAGGTTAAGTTAAAATCTCAAGCAAAAAAATATGAGCATGTGAATAAGGGAAAAGATGTTAGAACCCATTTGTTATCAGGAATTGTAAAATGTCCGATATGTGGAGTGGGAATGTTTGGAAACAAGTGTATCAAGAAAAAGAAAGATGGAACAAAGTATAAAGATTTTTATTACTATGGCTGTAAACATAGGCAGATGATAAGAGGTCATAAGTGTACTTTCAGTAAGCAAATCAGAGAAGAATTGTTAGATGATGCAGTTGCTGAGTTAATTATAAAGATAGTAAGCAACCCAAAATTTGCTTCTATAATGCAAGAAAAAATCAACATGAAGGTGGATACCTCTGAAATAGAAAAAGAAATTGATAATTACCAAAAGGAATTAAGGAAAAGTCATTCGATAAAATTTAAGCTTATAGAAGAAATTGACAATTTGAATGTTGATGATAAACACTATAAGCGAAGAAAACAGGATTTAGACGATAGACTCTATCGTATGTATGACAAAATTGAAGAATTAGAATCATTGTTAATTGATGCGAAAGCAAAAAAACAAGCTATTGAAGCTGAAAAACTTACAGGAGATAATATATATAAAGTTCTGATTTATTTTGATAAACTCTACAATGTAATGAATGATGTAGAGCGTAGACAGTTAATTACAGCTTTGATTTCTGAAATTCAAATTTACGAAGAAAAGCAACCGAATGGACAGTGGCTAAAATCAATTACTTTTAAGCTTCCTATCATTGATGAAGATTTAAATATAAGTTTGGACAATGATAAGCAAGTTGATGAATCCTACCCCAACGACTTGCATGGCAACATCATTTGAAATACCGAAGAGACTACAAGCAACAGGAATGAGCAAAAGAGAACCACCTGCCACCCCGGAAGCACCATAAGCAGAGATAGCGGCGACAATACTGAGGATTAATGCTGTCGCAAAGTCAATCGAAATGCCTAATGTATTGACTGCAGCAAGGGTGAGCACATTGATGGTAATAGCTGCTCCAGCCATGTTAATAGTGGCACCAAGAGGAATAGAAACGGAATAAGTATCTTTGTTGAGTCCTAGTTCTTCACAAAGTTTCATGTTGACAGGAATATTAGCAGCTGAACTACGTGTGAAGAAAGCTGTCACACCACTGACTTTTAAACACCGCAAAACAAGTGGGTAGGGATTTTTTCTCATCAGAACAAAGGCAATGAAAGGGTTGACGACCAGAGCTACAAAAAGCATGATAGCGATTAAAACTGCTAATAAGCTGCCATAGTTAGCCAACACCGCCAACCCTTTGTCAGAAATCGTCTTAAAGACCAAACCAAGAATTCCAAAAAGAGCCAGATTGATAATCCATTCAACGACCTTAGAGGTTACACTTGCCATAGTTTGCAAAAGCTCTTTACTGCTTTTGCTGGCTTCACGCATGGCAAGTCCAAATACCACAGCCCAAGATAATATTCCAATATAGTTTGCGGTGATGAGAGCATTGACTGGATTGTCCACTACTTTGAGCAATAAATTACTGAGGACTTGCCCAATCCCATCTGGTGGTGTAATCTTGGTCTTTGACGCTGTGAGTGTGATATGTAAAGGAAAAAGGTAGTGAGCTAGCACTGCGACTAAAGCTGCTGAGAATGTTCCCAAAAGATACAAGATAATGATAGTTTTCATGTTGGTTTCTTGCCCTTTTCGATGTTGTGATAGAGCATTGGTCACCAAAGCAAAAACCAACAGTGGAGCAATGCCCTTTAAGCCACCAACAAATATATCTCCCAATAAGCCAATTGCTGACACCTTAGGACAGGTCAAGCCGAGGACAGCCCCTAATGCAATCCCGATAGCAATACGCTTAATCAAACTAGATTTTTTCCAAGCCAAAACTATTCTTTTCATATCATATAATCCCTTCATGATCATAATGTCTCCCATTATAGTATGAATATTCTGAAAAATCAATCTGTTTTAGATAGAATACACTGGGGGGAGTTCGCATTCCCCTGATTCAATTAGGCTTAGATATGGTATAATAGAAATAAGCAGGAGGTGACCTATGTTATTTGCGAACAAGAATGTATTCTCTCGCTACTTTGAAAAATTCAACTGGTCTAATTTGTTAGATGACGTCTTTAGCAAGCTCGTCTCACTCGTGCTATTGCTAGCTCTCTTTTACCTCGCTAAAAAGTTGGTACATGTACTCGTAAGAAAGATTATCTCACCCTCTTTGAAACTCTCCAGTCAAGACGAAGGGCGGCAAAAGACCCTCACTCGTTTGATTGAAAATTTGCTGAATTACACCCTTTACTTTTTCTTGATCTATTGGATATTGGCGATTTTAGGCTTGCCGGTGTCTAGTTTACTAGCAGGAGCTGGGATTGCTGGGGTGGCAATCGGGATGGGAGCGCAAGGCTTCTTGTCTGATTTAGTCAATGGTTTCTTTATTTTGTTGGAGCGGCAGTTGGATGTCGGAGACAGCGTTCGCCTGACCAATGGCTCGATTAAAATCGCAGGAACGGTTGTGAGCATCGGAATTCGGACGACACAAGTGCGCGATGCAGATGGCACTTTGCATTACGTTCCTAATCGCAACATTACCGTCGTCAGCAATCTCTCACGCGGCAATATGCGAGCGCTCATTGATATTCCATTATACGCTCAGACGGATTTGGAGAAGGTCACTCGGATTATCCAGCAGGTCAATCAAGAATATGCGGGCGATCAAGTAGAAATTTTGCAGGAACCGACGATTTTAGGTCCGCAAGTTAGCGAAAATGGTCAATTTTATTTTCGTATTAGTATCACCGTCCAAAGTGGTAGCCAAAGCACCGTTTACCATCAATTTTACAGGCTGTATCATGACGCTTTATTAAAGGAAGGAATTGATTTGCCAACCATTTATGCACCAGCGTAAGCAGAAAGGAGATTATTATGGAAGAACAAGTACCGCATGAAATAACGACCCCTGCCGGTCACGTCTATCGCTTGAAACAGCCCCTGTATAAGCAGCCTTTGTTTTGGACGACCATCGTTAGCTGTGTCATGCTTGTATTCATGACCCTCGTGGTGGCTGGTTTAAGTATTTTTAACTTTGCCTTTCTAGGGCATGGTGCTCGAACTGCAGTTTATCAAGATAGTTATAAACATCACCGTCTGGGAGACAGCGTGCGTTTTAAAAATGGAATGAAAATCACTGTTCAATACATTCATGTGGACTCCAAAGAGCGGATGAAAGGGCAAGCAACAGGAACAACGATTACCGCCAAGGTCATTATCGAAAATACCTCTAGCGAATCTCTCCCTCTCAATGTCTATGATTTTGATTTACAAGACGAAATGGGAGAATCCTATGTTTTGGATGACGCTACTTTTGACACTGCCAACATAAAAGAGGAACTTGCGGCGGGCGAAAAGGTGGAATGGAAGCTGATGTATGACGGTGAGGACGGCTCGCAGCAGCCCTATACTCTCGCTTATGACAATGTCAGGTGGGGAGAAACCAAAAGCGTGAAGTTTTAGAAATAGCGATTGATTGCTTATTTCAGCAGAAGAACAGTAAAAGGCTGTGGACGAATCTGTCCACAGCCTTTTATCATGCATGTTCGTTTAAACAATCCCTTGAGCAATCATAGCATTGGCGACATTTTCAAAAGCAGCGATGTTTGCTCCTGCTAGATAGTCTTTGCCAAGATTGTAGTTTTCAGCAGTTGTTTTAGCAGTGTTGAAGATGTTGGTCATAATGTCTTTCAGACGAGTGTCTACTTCTTCACGCGTCCATGAGAGACGGAGACTATTTTGGCTCATTTCGAGTGCAGATACAGCAACTCCACCAGCATTGGAGGCTTTAGCAGGACCATAAAGGAGATTATGTTCTTTGTAAACAGCAATGGCGTCAAGATTACTTGGCATGTTAGCACCTTCTGATACACAGCGAACTCCTTGAGCAACCAAGCGTTTTGCTGCTTCACCGTTGATTTCATTTTGAGTAGCACATGGCAAGGCAATGTCGAATGCACCTTCGTAAGTCCAGACAGAGCCTTCGTAATAAGTAGCACTTGCTCTTTCAGCAGCGTATTCTGTCAGGCGAGCACGGCGTTTTACTTTCACATCTACCAGAAGATCAAAGTCAACTCCGTCCTTGTCAATGATATAGCCATTTGAATCAGACACAGAAATGACTTTAGCACCGAGGGCGGTTGCTTTTTGCACAGCATATTGAGCTACATTTCCGGCACCAGATACGACAACAGTCTTTCCGTCAAAACTTTCACCGTTTGCTTTGAGCATTTCTTGCGTATAGTAAACAAGACCGTAACCAGTTGCTTCTGGGCGGATTAGAGAACCTCCAAATCCAAGTGGTTTACCAGTCAAGACACCAGCATCAAATTGGCGTAGGCGTTTGTATTGTCCGTAAAGATAGCCAATCTCGCGTCCACCGACCCCAATATCACCAGCAGGAACGTCAAGAGAAGGGCCAATGTATTTTTGCAATTCTGTCATGAAGCTTTGGCAGAAACGCATCACTTCAGCATCTGTCTTGCCTTTCGGATCAAAGTCAGACCCACCTTTACCACCTCCGATTGGTAGTCCAGTCAAAACATTTTTAAAGATTTGTTCAAATCCGAGAAATTTCAAAATCCCTTGATTAACCGTTGGGTGGAAACGAAGACCGCCCTTATATGGTCCAACTGCGGAATTAAATTGCACGCGGTAACCGCGATTGACTTGAACCTTGCCGTCGCGATCAACCCAAGGGACGCGGAAGCTAATCACACGTTCTGGCTCGGTAATGCGTGCCAAAATGTTTTCTTCGATGTATTCAGGATGTTTTTCAAAAACGGGCTCAAGTGTGTTTAAAAATTCTTCCACCGCTTGCAGAAATTCTGCTTCGTGAGCATTGCGAGCTTTCACAGCTTCAAAAGTGTTTTGGATATATTCTTTAGCAGTTGTCATAGACTTCTCCTTAAATAAGATACGAGGACGGTTAAAAGTCGTACAAAAATAGGAGGCTGACGCCGTGTTCGATGAACACAAGGGAGCCTATCTTTTTTGCCAGACTTTCGCCTGAGTTCAGTGTATATTATATTTTGTTACGTGTGTCATTATAGCAGAAATTTTTTGTGCTGTAAAGAAAAAAAGTTGAATTTTCTGAAAATTCCAACATATAACTTTACAACAAACTCTTGCTCAACAAAAATTCATTTGCTTATCCCGAACATTTTTTCCTTCTATTCCGTTAAAAGAGTCAGATTTTTGCTTTTAATGGTACAATAGAAAAAATGAAAGGAGTATTTCATGTCATCAACTCAAACACAAATCGCTGGTTTTTCTTTTGACAACTGCCTGATGAATGCGGCTGGAGTGGCCTGCATGACGATTGAAGAGTTAGAAGAAGTCAAAGACTCAGCTGCGGGAACCTTTGTCACCAAAACAGCTACTTTGCAAGCGCGAGCAGGAAATCCCGAACCTCGCTACCAAGATGTGCCGCTTGGCTCGATCAATTCAATGGGGCTACCCAATCATGGATTGGATTATTATCTGGAGTATTTGTTAGAATTACAAAAAACAGAGCCCAATCGAACCTTCTTTTTATCTCTTGTGGGGCTATCTTCCGAAGAAACCCATGCTCTTTTGAAAAAGGTGCAAGATAGTGATTTTAAAGGCTTAACCGAGCTCAATCTATCTTGTCCCAATGTTCCCGGCAAACCACAGATCGCTTATGATTTTGAGACGACGGAAAAGATCTTGAGTGAAGTGTTTGACTATTTCACCAAGCCACTAGGCATTAAATTGCCACCATATTTTGATATGGCACATTTTGATCAAGCGGCAGCTATTTTTAACAAATTTCCTCTTTGCTTTGTCAACTGTGTCAATTCAATTGGTAACGGGCTGTATATTAACGCTGAAACAGTTGTCATTCGTCCGAAAAAAGGCTTTGGTGGTATTGGTGGTGAATACATCAAACCAACTGCACTTGCTAATGTTCATGCTTTTTATCAACGACTTAATCCTTCGATTCAAATCATCGGTACGGGCGGTGTATTGACAGGGCGGGACGCTTTTGAGCACATTCTTTGCGGAGCCAGTATGGTGCAAGTCGGAACAACGCTGCATAAAGAAGGTGTAGGAGTTTTTGAGCGTATTACTGAGGAGCTGAAAGCAATCATGTTAGAAAAAGGCTATGAAAGCATAGAAGATTTCCGTGGGAAGTTGCACTATCTGGATTAAACCAGAGTGGTATTTAACAGTTCATTGCCATATCATTCTCAAGAAAGTTCTAATCAAATTCTTATAACATTTTAGGAATTTGTGAGAAAATAAGAACAAAGAAATGAGGTGTTTTTATGGCTGAAATTTATCTAGCAGGTGGCTGCTTTTGGGGCTTGGAAGAATATTTTTCCTGTATCACAGGTGTGACTGATACGACTGTCGGCTATGCCAATGGGCAGGTAGAATCCACTAATTATCAGCTGATTCATCAAACTGACCATGCTGAAACCGTTCAGGTGATTTATGATGAAAATCTGGTTAGCTTGCGAGAAATTCTGCTCTACTATTTCCGTGTGATTGATCCGCTGTCTATCAATAAGCAAGGAAATGATGTCGGACGTCAATACCGCACAGGGATTTATTATACAAAAGATATTGATGTATCAGTTATTAACGAAGTCGTGAAAGAGCAAGAGCGTCAATTCGGTCAGAAGATTGCAGTGGAAGTAGAACCGCTGCGCCATTATGTATTGGCAGAGGATTATCATCAAGATTACCTCAAGAAAAATCCTGGTGGTTATTGCCATATCAATGTTAATGACGCCTATCAGCCTTTAGTGGATCCGGGACAGTATGAGAAACCGAGTGAAAATGCTTTAAAGGAAAACTTGTCCGAGGAAGCCTATCAGGTCACTCAACATGCTGCAACCGAACGACCATTTCATAACGAATATTTTGCAACGTTTGAAGAAGGCATTTATGTGGATGTGACAACGGGAGAACCGCTTTTCTTTGCCGGTGATAAATTTGATTCTGGTTGTGGTTGGCCGAGTTTTACAAGACCAATTGCCAAAGATGTGATTAAGTATTATCAAGATAAAAGTCATGGTATGGAGCGGATTGAGGTGCGGTCGCGTTCAGGAAATGCACACTTAGGCCACGTTTTCACAGACGGTCCACAGGAACAAGGCGGACTTCGCTATTGTATCAATTCCGCAGCACTGCGCTTCATTAAAAAAGAAGATATGAGAACTGCAGGATATGGCTATTTGCTTTCATATATGAAGTAAAGTCAATAAACGCACAGTGTAAGCTAGACAGTCTTGGTTGCTTCACAATCACTTATAAATACAGGGCTGAGACAACAATCGCCAGTTTCAAAACTAATTATGTACGAAACAAATGTTGTAGTGATTGATTGCTCAAAGTATTGCAGATAGGATTTGCGGAGTAAATTTCAATGTTTTTCCTATTTTTTAAAGCTTGCTATTTGGTGTGGATTTTGCTACAATAACTAAAAAATTCAATGAAAACATATAATCTCCATAATAGGGTTGGAGAGTTTCTACCGTCTTACCGTAAATAAGCGTGGCTTTGTCCTTAGTTATGTTGTCAAATACAAATAGAGCATAAGGTGAATGTGAAATGAGTATCCATACGGCTTTTGTTTTTGCGATTGCTGCTAACGATGCACAGTAATTGAACATCATCTTATGGCTCTTGTTTAAAGGAGAAGCGATGAAAGCATTTAAACAAGTGAATTTGGTGACATGTGACGCAGATTTTCATGTCTATCGGAATGGGCTGTTGGTGGTAAACGAGGACAAGATTGTTTATTGTGGGAATGAGGATGCCACTTGGGAAGCGCGGGCAGATGAGACGGTAGATTGTGAGGGAGCCTGGCTTATGCCTAGTCTAGTCAATTGCCATACCCACTCTGCTATGACCACCCTTCGTGGCATTCGAGACGACAGCAATCTCCATGAATGGCTAGAAGATTATATCTGGCCGGCAGAAAGCGAGTTTACACCAGAGGTGACAACAAAAGCTGTCAAGCTGGCACTTACAGAAATGCTTCAGACTGGGACGACGACTTTTAATGATATGTACAATCCCAACGGTGTTGAAATTGGGCAGATTCATGAAGTGGTGGAACGCTCTAAAATGCGTTGTTATTTTTCACCGACTTTGTTTAGCTCCGATATGGAGACGGCAGAAGAAACCTTAGCGCGTACTCGGACTATTATTGAGGAAATTCTGTCCTACAACGATGATCGCTTTAAAGTAATGGTAGCACCACATGCGCCATATAGTTGCAGTAAGGATTTGCTAAAAGGAAGCTTGGAGCTGGCGCGTGAATTACAGCTGAAATTGCATATCCATGTGGCAGAAACACAAGCAGAAAATGGCATAATTTTAGAGCGCTATGGAAAACGCCCACTTGCTTTCTTGAAAGAATTAGGCTATCTGGAACATGAGGGGATTTTTGCCCACGGTGTGGAATTAAATGAGCGAGAAATTGAAGAACTAACAGCCTCTAAGATTCATATCGCCCACAATCCCATCAGCAATCTCAAATTAGCATCTGGCATTGCTCCCGTAACAGACTTGATTCAAGCTGGCGTGACAGTCGGACTTGCAACGGACTCGGTCGCTTCCAACAATAATTTGGATATGTTTGAAGAAAGTCGTACCGCTGCTCTTTTACAAAAAATGCGCACAGGTGACGCCACTCAATTTACTATTGAGCAGGTTTTGAAAACAATGACAATTGAAGGTGCCAAAGCACTCGGCATGGATGATCAAATCGGCAGCCTAGAAGTTGGCAAACAAGCAGATTTTTTAATCATTCAGCCAAAAGGTAAAGTACACTTGTATCCAGAAGAAAAGATGCTTTCCCATCTCATCTATGCTGTCAAGGGAAATGATGTTAAAGATGTCTATATAGCAGGTGAGCAAGTTGTAAAAGACGGACAAGTCCTGACGATGGATGTAGTTATGTAAAAATGAAAGTTCTAAAGGAATCTTTGAAGAACCTCTTTGACACAATAGAGGTTCTTTCTTTATAAATATTTCAGACAAATTAGTAAGTCCATCTTGTATTGTATAGTAAAAATTAGAGGTTCGTAACAATTGTTCTAACCTCTAATTTTTGTAATAAGTATAACAAGCTTATGAGCCATAATGAAGCTAAATGGATAAAAATTCCTTTTGCAGACAAAGCGCAACGCCAGCTGTTGCACCAGTGAAGTCATTGTAAGGCTCGATAATGAGTTCAGGCAAGTCTTTGAAGAGTAGTTTTGGTTGTTGGGAGATTTCTTGATAGAAAGCTGCAATGACTTTGTCATCAGTCAAGATGGGACTGTGCAGATAAATTTTCTTTGCATCAATCATCATGCTAAGGTTTAGCAGGGATTGTGCCAAATACTTAAATGCCAAATGCAGGAGATTGAGAATAGCTTGGTCTCCTAAGTTATATGCTGTGAGGATAGTTTGAACCGTGATCTCTTCTTTATCTGTGACAAGTGATTTTAAATGTGTCAACTCGGCAGTTTTAAAGATGATTTTTGCTTTTTTTATCAGCCAGCTTTCACTAGCATAAGTCTGCAAACAGCCTCTGCGTCCACAACCACAGACTTCTCCGTCAGGACAAACGACGGTATGACCAATTTCGCCGATGACAATATTGCTTTTGCCGTAGATTTTGCCATTGTACATATAAGAGCAGTGCATACCCCGTGCAAAATGAAAATAGATAAAATTCTCATCCAGTTGGTAAGCAGAAAAAAGGCGCTTTGCTAGTGCCATGCAATTGACATTATTAGAAAAGTAAATTGGAAAAGAAAACTCGTTTTTAATCTTCGCTAGATCAAATTGTTTCCATGTTTGATTGTTTGTTGTAATCAAATCATTGTGCAAATAGCGTCCAGGGATAGCAACTCCCACGGCTTGAATTGTATAGGAATTGTTCCGAAAAATGAATTGTTCAAGTAAATGACAAAATAAATCAGCGCCTTCTGCTAGAATTTTTTCCAAGCTGACAGTTGCTTTCTCTTTATCAATCACATTTCCCGTATTATCACTCAACACAAAAGAAAAGTATTTTTCAGACAGTTCACAGCCGATGAAATAAGAGTGCTGTTTTTTTATACCCAAGAGGATTTTCTTGCGTCCGACTTTTGCGTGTTCTTCATCTTCCCCCAGCTCATACAGCAGTTTTTCTTGGATCAAACTTCCTGTAATCGCACTAACTGTAGCGGGAGTAATGCCCGTCTCTTTTGAAATATCAATGCGAGAAATTGGCCCCTTGGCGTAAATTTTATCTAAAATAATTGTTCGTAATTCAGCTTGTTTTTTCGTTTGATTCATTATCTACCATCCTTCCCTGCATCTATTATATATTGATTATAAAAAATTATCAAATATAAGTGAAAGCGCTTGACTTTTTGGAATAATTGTTTTAAAATATAATTAAAAAGCGAGATAAAGTTGATTTTGTCTGCTATTTAATAATATATTATAATCAAAGGAGATTGTAAAGATGGATAAATTTTTACAAGCAAAACTAATGCCTATTGCTATTAAGTTGGGGAACAATAAAGGCTTAGTAGCAATTCGGGATGGCATTACGCTTGCAGTGCCATTACTGTTGATTGGTTCTTTGTTTATGGTCATTGCTAGTTTTCCTGTTCCAGGATGGGAAGCTTATTTGACAAAAATTGGGGTTTCTGCCTATCTATGGAAAGGCGTGGATAGTAGTTTTGGTCTGATTGGTTTGGTAGCCAGTTTTGGGATTGCTTACTATATGAGCCGCCAATACAAAGTGGATGGGATTCCTTCTGGGATTATATCGCTTGCTGCCTTTATCACAGTGACACCATTCCTTGCTACTAAAACAGGAAACGGTGTTCCTACAGCATTTTTAGCTTCACAAGGCCTTTTTGTAGCAATCATTCTTGGTTTAGTGAATGGTTATATCTATCAATGGTTCATCAATCATAATGTCCAAATTAAAATGCCTGATGGTGTTCCACCGGCAGTTTCAAAAAGTTTCAGCGCCATTATTCCAGGTGCAGTGATTATCACAGGCTGGTTGTTGGTTTATGCCCTCTTAGCTAGTCTAAAACTGCCAAACCTACATGCTGTAGCACAGACTGTCTTAGGAAAACCGTTAGGTTTGCTTGGCAATAATTTATTTGGTTTGATAATTCTAGTTGCTTTAAATAGTTCATTCTGGTTTGTTGGACTTCATGGAGGAAATGTTGTCAATGCGGTTATGAAACCATTGTGGCTTTCGAATCTCGATGCCAATAAAGTTGCTTATCAAGCAGGGGAAAAACTACCGCATATCTTTACCAGTGTCTTTATGGATAATTTCGTCTTCATTGGCGGTGGCGGCGCAACTATTGGCTTGGTATTAGCGATTGGTTATTTGGCGAAAAAGAGAAAATCAAGCAAGCAGATCAAAACACTGGCACCTATTACAGTGGTTTCAGGTTTGTTCAATATCAATGAGCCAACGATGTTTGGTGTTCCAATTGTCTTAAATATCTTGCTTCTGTTCCCATTCATTTTGGCACCGATTGCGAATCTCATCGTTGCATGGTCATCCATGGCAAGTGGTCTTGTACCGTTAACATATACTGACCCAGGTTGGACAACTCCTCCGATTATTAGTGGCTTGCTGGCAACGGGAAGTTTTAAAGCGTCTATTTTACAAGCTGTTCTTATTGTGATTGATATTTTAATCTATATTCCATTTGTAATTACTATTGAAAAACGCTTTAAAGCAGAAGAAAATCAGTAGGGAGATGAGAATATGAAACGATTAATTAGTGCAAATCCTTCGGAAATTTTGAATATGACAGCCCAAGAGCTCAAGCAAAGCATTCAAGCGAGTGAAGGGCGAGTTGTTTTATCCGAAAATGTTGTCATTCGTGAAACCTTTGTCGGAGATATCACCAATGCTGAAATTGCAAGAGCTTTCGGCGCAGATATGATTTTACTGAATTGTTTAGATGTTTTTAATCCAAAGATCTTTGGATTGGACTGTGAAGACAGTCAAGTGGTTCGAGAGCTCCATCGCTTAGTCGGAGCACCAATCGGGGTCAATCTAGAACCTGTTGATTTGCAAGCAGATATGTTGGAAGAAGTGCAAGTGATTGCTGCTGGTCGACAAGCCAGTCAAGCTTCTTTTGAGCAAATCGAAAAATTAGGTTTTGATTTTGTTTGTTTGACAGGAAATCCCGGTACAGGAGTTAGCAATAAAGAAATTGTTGCTGCGGTGAAATTGGCTAAACAATATTTCTCAGGTTTGATTATAGCTGGGAAAATGCACGGTGCAGGAGTGTCTGAGCCGGTTGCAGATCTTCAGACAGCTGAACAATTATTAGAAGCGGGTGCAGATGTGATTTTGGTGCCAGCCGTTGGAACGGTTCCTGCTTTCAACGATGAAGAAATGAGAGCTGTCGTAGATCTAGTACATAGTAAAAGAGGTTTAGTCTTAAGCGCTATTGGGACTAGTCAAGAGACATCAGATGTGGATACGATTAAACAAATCGCACTTCGTAATAAAATTTGTGGTGTGGATATTCAACATATTGGGGATGCAGGCTATGGTGGTTTGGCAGTAGTGGATAATATTTATGCACTGAGCAATACTATTCGTGGTGTTCGACATACTGTGTCACGTTTAGCAAGATCCGTTAATCGGTAGAGAGTAATTATTTGATAAAATAGAAGGAGTAAACATGGCTAAAACAACCATTATGTTAGCATGTGCTGCGGGTATGAGTACCAGCTTGCTTGTTACAAAAATGCAAGCTGCAGCCGATGAAAAAGGATTAGATGCAGAGATTTTTGCAGTCCCAGCTCAAGAAGTGGACGATATAATTTTGGAGAAAAAAGTAGATGTTTTGCTATTAGGACCGCAAGTTCGGTATCTATTAGAGCAATTTACGGAAAAATTGAAAGATAAAAACATTCCAACTGGAGTTATCCCAATGGTGGATTATGGCATGATGAACGGTTCAAAGGTATTGGCATTAGCTGAGGAACTGATCGAAGGCTAGAGGTTCGATATGGAAAATTCAAATTTAGAAAGTATCATGTCCCTCATTATGTATGGTGGCGAGGCAAAGAGCAATGCCTTTGAAGCGATTCAAAAAGCTAAAAAAGGCTGTTTTGAAGAAGCACGTGAAAAATTAAAATTAGCTAACAAGGATTTAATATCGGCTCATAAATCTCAAACCGAAATGCTGACACAGGAAGCTCAAGGTGAAAAGATTGAGCTTAGTCTTTTGATGGTGCATGCTCAGGATCATTTGATGACAAGTTTGACTTTTATTGACTTGGCAAAAGAAGTCGTTGCAGTATATGAACGACTAAACCAAGTGGCTAAATAATCTAACATCATTCTCTTTAAGAACTTTGATAGGTTGAACGACTTGTCAAAGTTTTTTTAAATAATTAACAGACGATTATTTTATTTATCACCTGATAATTATTTAAAAAAACTTTAGAAACCGCTTGCAATAAAATAAATTTGTGCTATACCTAATTTACGGATTGTTACTGGTCATGCAGGCAAAACCTAGACAAATACGAGATATGAAGTAGGGGAACTGCTTTCTATTTGGTATGTGTTTAGGTTTTTTGTTACCGTTGTTCTATATTTATATGTGCAACAACACAGCTGACCTAAAAAATAAAGGAGGTCCATTATGGCAAAAGATTATACTGACTTAGCTCAGGATATTGTTGCTCACGTTGGTGGTAAGGAAAATATCATCAAGTTAGTGCACTGTGTGACGCGTTTGCGTTTTTCTCTGAAAGATGAGAGCAAGGCAGATACGGAATACTTGAAAAATAGAGACGGTATTGTAACGGTTGTAAAAGCTGGTGGACAATACCAAGTGGTGATTGGGAACCACGTGCCAGATGTGTATGCGGCAGTCATTAAGGAAGCAGGTATTTCTGGTGAGGGAAGTATTGATGTGGATGAGGGAGATGTTCCGCAAGGCAATCTCTTTGACCGATTTATCGCTTTGGTGTCAGGACTTTTCCAACCAATGCTGGGAGCTCTTTCTGCAGCTGGTATGATCAAAGGTGTAGTTGCCATTATGGCAGCTTGTGGTGTTAAGTCGACAGACGGTGCTTATGTCATCTTAAATGCCGCTGGTGACGGATTCTTCCAATTCTTACCATTGATTCTGGCTTTGACTGCTGCTAAGCGGTTTAAAATGGAAAAATTCACAGCGCTTGCGATTGGCTTTGCCTTGGTTTATCCCAATATCGCAGCTAGCTTTACAGCTGCTAAACCACTCTACACGCTATTTGCAGGAACTTTTATTGAGTCAAAAATCTACGCAACTTTCTTAGGTTTGCCGATTATCTTCCCTGCTTCTAGTTATCTATCAACTGTATTACCAATCATTCTAGCAATTTGGGTCGGCTCAAAAATTGAAAAATTCTTTAAACGAATTATTCCAGATGTTGTCAAAGTCTTTGTTGTTCCATTCTTTGTTATCTTAATCACGGTACCGTTATCATTTCTTGTCATTGGACCAGTCATGACATGAGCTTCTGATATAGTCGGTGCTATTTTCACAGGTATTTATAGCTTCAGCCCAATTATTTATGGAATTATTCTGGGTGCTTTGTGGCAAGTGCTGGTTATGTTCGGTCTCCACTGGGGATTGGTGCCGCTTGCAATTTTGGAATTACAAAAAGGACCAGGTGTCATTCTTGTAGCTTCCATTGCTATTTGCTTTGCGCAAGCAGGAGCATTGCTCAATATCTTCTTGCGTACAAAAGAAGAAAAAGTCAAACAGTTGGCTATTCCAGCCTTTATCTCAGCTTTGTTTGGGGTAACAGAACCAGCTATTTACGGGATTACCTTGCCAATGCGAACACCATTTATTGTGACTTGTATTGCTGGTGCGGTTCAAGGGGCTTATCTCGCTTTCTTTAATGCCAAAATGCAAGTAATGGGTGGAATGGGGCTCTTTGCGATTCCGTCTTTCATTGATCCAAAAGATTCACTATTACTCATTCACTTCCTTGTAGCAATTGCAATCAGTTTTGTTCTTGGATTTGTATTGACCCAACTTACAAAAATTCCAACTCTTTATGATGGGGCACAAGAAGTCGCTGCTGAAGAAATCAATCAGCCAGTTGAAGAGATTGCTCCTGAACAGGTTATCACAGCTCCGCTTAGTGGGAAAGTGGTCGCACTTGAAGACACACCTGATGCTGTTTTTGCAAGTGGCGCAATGGGTCAAGGTGTAGCAATTGAACCTAGCGTTGGTGAAGTTGTCGCTCCTGCTGACGGTGTGATTCGTCTGCTTTTCCCAACCAACCATGCGATTGGTTTAGCGACTGATGATGGCGCTGAAATCTTGATTCACGTAGGTATGGATACAGTCGCTCTTGAAGGAGAAGGCTTTATGGCACATGTTACTCAAGGCTCAAAGGTCAAGGCGGGTCAATTATTGCTAAGCTTTGATATAGATGCTATCAAAAAAGCAGGTTATCCTGTTACAACTCCAATCATTGTAACCAATACAGCTGATTATAAGACAGTTGAAGCATTAGCTGGCGGCGATGTGAAACTAGGCGATGATTTGCTGAAAGTAAGTAAATAATCTAAGAAAAGGACAAGCAAAATTTGTAGAGTTCCAAAACAGTTGGTCGAAAAAATCAACTAGAGCTACTACAAGCATGCTTTGTCCTTTTTATTATTTATCATTTCCTGCGTCATGTTTGCTTCTTTGTGCTACAATGTAGATAGAGGAGAATGGAACATGAAAAGATCAGAACGAAAAATACAGTCAGCAACTAATTGGCAGTTTATTTTAGGCTTGCTTTGCGTAGTGTTTTTAGTAGCAGGTGTGATTTTATTAGCTGAAAAAATAAACGATAGCATGAAGATTAAGGCAAAGCCGACAAAAACAAGTATTGTACAAAAGGAAAAAACGTCTTCTTCCCAAAACGGTGTACAGACGGCTCGTATCATGGCAAATGGAGATTTGCTGTATCATGACCTTCTATATATGAGTGCTTTACAGTCAGACGGAACGTATGATTTCACAGAAAACTATCAATATGTCAAACCTTGGCTGAAAAAAGCGGACTTGGTATTAGGAGACTTCGAGGGGACGATTCGACCAAATTATCCTTTGGCAGGCTATCCGCTGTTCAATGCGCCAGAGTCGGTGGTATCCGCTATCAAAGATGCTGGTTATCAAGTGGTGGATTTGGCACACAATCATATTTTGGATTCTCAATTGGAAGGTGTTTTTTCAACGGCAAAAGCATTTGAGCAGCACGGAATTACACCGATTGGGGTCTATACTCATAAAAATCGGGATAAATCATCACTTGTCATTAAAAAAGTAAATGGGATTAAAATTGCACTTCTAGCTTATTCTTATGGATTTAATGGTTTGGAAGAAAACCTCTCTCAGGCAGACTACAATCATCATTTGTCAGATTTAAATGAAGAAAAGATGAAAAAAGAAATTGAGCGAGCCGAAAAAGAGGCAGACATTACCATTGTCATGCCTCAGATGGGGGTTGAATATCAATTGGAACCGACACAGGAGCAAAAAACTCTTTATCATAAGATGATTGAGTGGGGAGCGGATATTATTTTCGGCGGGCATCCGCATGTCGTTGAGCCGTCAGAAGTCGTCACACAAAATGGACAAAAGAAATTCATTATCTATTCTATGGGTAATTTCATCTCCAATCAGCGAATTGAGACGATGGACGGTGTGGAAAATAAGAAATGGACAGAGCGCGGCGTGCTTATGGACGTGACGGTTGAAAAATCAAAGAAAGGGACGATTATCAAGGATGTACAGGCACATCCGAGTTGGGTGAGTCGTGTGGCGAAAGGAACGTATTCACCAGAAGGCTATCCTCTCTACACCTATCAGACCTATATTTTAGAAGATTTCATTGAAGGTGGAAAATACCGTGATAAATTAGATCAAGCCACCAAAGAACGAATTGACACAGCTTATCAGGAAATGAAGGAGCATGTAAATTTGAAATGGGACGAATAGTTGAGATTAAAATAAAAAGCGCTTAAATGAGTCTTGCTGTAGACGACGTTTAAGCGTTTTTGAATATTTTAAAGTGGTTCTAGCTCATCCGCTTGGAAAACTGTTTACCTAACCAGAGTGCAAAAAAGAGATTGCTGATAATGATGAGAACGCCAATGAGACTGAAAACAAGAAGTTCAATTGTGTTGATATGAAGTAAAGTGGTGGTTTTCCAAATGATAATACTGCTAACTGGTAAGCATAGGATAGAGGTCGCAAGAGCTGGGATATAGCGCCTAAGCCAGATAGCTTGCAGGATATGAGTCACCAAATGAAGAGCAAAAGCCACAAATCCTCCCAGCCAGATGAGATAAAGTAGGCGGGTGTGGTAAAAAAGAGCAAAGAAAGAAATGAGGGATACCACGACAAATTCCTCTGCCACAGCTAGCGCGAAACCTTCTGTGGATAAGCCTTTGTGGGTATTTAGAATGAAGGCAGCTTTTTTCTCCAGCAGTTTTTCATTCCGCTCTATCCACGGCATGAAGCCGATGATTTCTTCTAAATCATGAAAAATGAACAGCATCGGAAACAACCAGATAGTATCTTTCATTGAATGCTTCTTTGTTATTTTTTACGATATTGACTAGGAGTTAGTTGGTAATACTTTTTAAACTGCCGATTGAAGTTAGAGAGATTGTTAAAGCCAGACTGTGTAGCAATTTCTAAGATGGGTAAGGTAGAATGCTGCAAGAGTTCAGCCGCTTTTCGCAAGCGAAATTGAATCACATATTCTATACAAGACACCCCCAAATGTTTTTTAAAGAAATTCATGAAATGCGTATCGCTATAACCACAAATTTTGGCAAGTTGGTCAATAGTGATCTCTTCTTGATAATGAGCGCTGATATAGTCAATAATGGTACGGATTTTTTCTTCCTTGCGATAGCCTTCTAAGGTTTGCTCTTTTGAAATGACATAACCATTTTCAAATAAAAGATAAAAGAGTTGATTGAGCTGGGCTTTGAGTTGAAATTCAAAATATTTTGTACGATAATAGCCTATTTTCATAGCATCAAGTAAACATTGCCGAATGTCTGTATAGGCTGGTTGATTGGGCTTGATGACGTGTACAAAATCTAATTGTCCATTGTAAAGTGGCTGCAAATAGTCAATACTGGCTTGATCCATAGTAGAATAGCCCATCAAATCCAAATGAAAGTTGAGAGCATCCATGTAATGGCGGCGATTTTCAATCGGGTGAATCGAGTGAAGGGCATTGGGACGAATAAGGATAATATCACCTGCTTCACTATTAAAGTAATCATAATCAATGTGAAACTGTGCTGTCCCCTCATGGACGTAAATCAGTTCAATATCCGTATGCCAATGAAAGAGAATGTCTGGTTGACCATTTCGGGTAATGGTTCGTGTGAGAGAGTACGGAGTACCTTGGTTTTTGTAAACGATATCTTTATGTAATGTTCCCAGATCCATAAGTGTTGCCTCTTTCGTAGAATAATACCAATTTATAGAAGAATTGTGTTAGAAAATATTCTTTCTTAAGATTATAATATAATTGAGTAAAAAATAAAAGAGGTAGAAGCCATGGGTAAATTTCCAGCAGATTTTCTTTGGGGTGGTGCAACAGCTGCCAATCAATACGAGGGTGCTTACGATGTGGACGGTAAAGGTCTTTCGGTTCAAGATGTGACGCCAAAAGGTGGCATACCAGCTAATGCAGGTGATCTCAATCCTTTGATTACAGATAAGCCAACAGCTGATAACCTAAAATTGGAAGGAATTGACTTTTATCATCGTTACAAAGAAGATATTGCCCTTTTTGCAGAAATGGGCTTCAAGGTTTATCGTACTTCTATTGCTTGGTCACGGATTTTTCCAAATGGTGATGAAACGGAGCCAAATGAAGCAGGTCTAAAGTTTTATGACGACCTTTTTGATGAATTGGCCAAATATAACATTGAACCTTTGGTGACTTTGTCACATTATGAAACACCTTTGCATTTGGCGCGTCAGTATAATGGTTGGGCAAATCGTGATTTGATTGGCTTTTATGAGCGCTATGTTCGTACCGTCTTTACTCGTTACAAAGACAAGGTGAACTATTGGTTGACCTTTAATGAAATCAACTCTGTTTTACATGCGCCGTTTATGAGTGGAG
The DNA here is from genome assembly GCF_000478925.1 of Streptococcus anginosus subsp. whileyi MAS624. Lineage (NCBI taxonomy): Bacteria > Bacillati > Bacillota > Bacilli > Lactobacillales > Streptococcaceae > Streptococcus > Streptococcus anginosus. Next base: position 420,922 of record NZ_AP013072.1, read on the forward strand.
GGATTGCAACTCCAGTAGAAGAATTGTCCAAACAAGATCTTTATCAAGCTGTTCATCACGAACTAGTGGCATCAGCTCTTGCAACTAAAATTGGGCATGAAATCAATCCAGATTTTAAGATTGGGTGTATGGTGCTAGCTATGCCGACTTATCCGATGACGCCAAAACCAGAGGATGTACTGGCTGCCCGTGAGTTTGAAAATCAGAATTATCTCTTTTCAGATATTCATGCGCGTGGTAAATATCCAGCATATATGAACCGTTTTTTCAAGGAAAATGGAATCAAGATTCAATTTGCGCCGGGTGATAAGAAATTGATGGCAGAACATACCGTGGACTTCATCTCCTTCTCTTATTATATGAGTGTGGTTCAAGCTCATGACCCAGAAAGTTATTCTTCTGGTCGTGGAAATGTTCTAGGTGGTCTGCAAAACCCTTATCTGGCAAGTTCTGAATGGGGTTGGCAAGTTGACCCAATTGGTCTGCGTCTAGTTCTCAATGCTTTCTATGACCGCTACCAGTTGCCACTCTTTATCGTAGAAAATGGTCTCGGTGCTAAAGATGTCTTGGTAGATGGTCCTAATGGTCCAACTGTTGAAGATGATTATCGTATTGATTATCTTAAACAACATTTGCAACAGGTCGGCGAAGCGATTGAAGATGGTGTTGAGCTCTGGGGCTATACCACTTGGGGCTGTATTGACCTCGTGTCTGCTTCAACAGCTCAGATGAGCAAGCGTTACGGATTTATCTATGTTGACCGAAACGACGATGGAACAGGGACTTTGGCTCGCTACAAGAAGAAATCATTTGACTGGTACAAAGAAGTCATTGCAACGAACGGAGGAAAACTCTATGAAGATTGAGCACGCAGCCCTTTATGTTCGAGATTTAGAAGGGACTAAACGCTTCTTTGAAACCTATTTTGAAGCGAAAAGTAATCAGCTTTACCATAATCAAAAAACAGGTTTTCAGTCTTACTTCCTCAGCTTTGACGAAGGGGCGAGATTGGAAATCATGACTCGAAAGGAAGGTTTAGCAGAGAACAACCAAGAACTTCTCTTTTTGGGCTATCATCATTTAGCTTTCAGTCTAGGAAGCAAGGAAAAGGTAGATGAATTGACAGTTAGGCTCCAAGCAGATGGTTATCAACTTTTAAGCGGTCCACGCCTGACAGGTGATGGTTACTATGAAAGCTGCATTCTGGGTTTAGAAGGCAATCAGATTGAGTTGACCGTATAATTGATAATTTGCTCCTTATAAATAGAGAGTGGGACAGAAATCAATTATTCGAAGAATTTGATTTTTCAGCAAGTCCTAGTTTCTAGTTGCTGACCTAAAACAGTTCACTGGACTGTTTTACTCCCACCTCCGCACAGATGGTTAGGGTAGCCACTATCGCCGGTATAGTCAGGGATAAGGTTATCCAACTAACCACTGCGTTTTGCAAGCTGAACGATAAAATACATGAGGCTGGGAATTTTTGTTTCAACCTCCTTTTTTGTGTTAAACAAATGAACTGAAAGTTGTAACATAGACATTATTAGAAAGAAAATATGCAAGTGCAGTTCTCTGTTATTTTTACCTTAAAAATTTTCCAAATAGAGAAATCGCTTTGATTTTCCTCCTTTTCAGTCGTATTTATTGCCAAAGGTCAAAAAAGACAAACCTCAAAAAGAAGTTTGTCTCACGTTTTATAAGGGATCACTAAATAGTCACAAGAGCTGTCGTCGCGTACAACTTAACCCCAAAACTTCTTAGCGATTTCTTGACCTTGTTTGATTTTAGCCCATTGTTGTGGAATAGCTAGTTCATTGCCTGAATCGCAGGAAGCAAAACCGCATTGATGTGACAGCAGCAAACGTTCCTTAGGAAGGATGGTGCTGGCTTGTTCTAATAAACGAAGTACACGTTCTTCATCATCTAGATCAGTTGTCTTACTAGAAAGAAGTCCAAGAACAACTTCAGCATCTTTATCTTTAAGAGAAGCAAGAGCCTTCAAATCACCAGATACATCACTGTCCCATTCTAAGAAAAAGCGGTCATAGTGTTGATCACGCAAGAATTTTTCCGCAATGGCTTCATAAGTTCCGCCTGATGCCGAACGGCTTTCATAATTTCCACGGCAGTTGTGTGTCCAAACTTTCAGTCCTAATTGATGACCGTAATCAGCTACTTCGTTATTGATCTCAATGAATTCATCAGCTAAATCAGCCAGCGCAGCATTGCCATCAGCAAAAAACGAAGCAGGATTTGATTCGTCGAAAAGTTCCCAAAGGCAGTCATCAAACTGAATAATCTCACCGCCAGCTTCTTTGTATTCTGTCAAGAATTCCTTGTAGGCCTTGATAAGACCAGCTTTTAATTCGTCATTGGTTTTGTAAACTTGCCCTTCACCAGCAAGTTTATCAAAGATAGTCAGTTCAGTATAAGCATGCGCAGGTCCCCAAATCGTTAATTTTGTTTGCGTATCACCAGCTTCTTCCTTGAGCAGTTTGTAAATATCTAAAAAATGATGATTTTTACCTGAAAGTGGCTGGGTAATGCGAATACCGATGTCTTTACGTGTTTCGTACTGTCCGCCATCATGTTCTTTAAAAGTGTAGCCGTGGTCTGCAATGTAACGTTCAATACCTTTAAGTCCCCAAATAAAATCTAAATGCCACATGGACTTAGAATATTCACCATCTGTCAAAATATCAATACCATTTGCCTTTTCATCAGCAATGACCTTTTTAATCTCTGCTGTTTCTGTTTCACGATAACCCGGAAAACTATCATAAAAAGGATACTGAATATCATCACGATGTTCGATTTTATTTTTGTAGGCAAGTAGGTTGGCTGGGCGGAGTAAGGAGCCAACGAGTTGGAATTTTGATTGTGTCATGTCAAAAGCCTCTTTCTAAATTTCTTACTTTTTATTGTACACAAGCTAAGCACTTTTGAAAAATAGTTAATTTAGAGGAAGGGATATAGTTTAAAACTATACCCGAAAAGACCAGTCCTTGCTTGAATACAATTGTTTCCTCTTCACCCCTCTTTTTTGGTAAAATAGAAGAAAAAGGTTTGTTTACTATTTTGATATTTTTTAAATGTGCTATAATCCTTTTGAATAGGATGTAAATGTAGCCAATCCTGTCCTGCATTATCCAAGCGGAATTACAGAAATGGTAAAAGGATAGTTGTACATCATGAAATAAATGAACGTTGGGATTTGAATTTGAAATGAATGATTGTTAAAGGTGATAACATGACAATTAAGATGGTTGTGACCGATATGGACGGAACGCTCTTAGATGAAAAAGGGGAATTCGATCGAGGTCGGTTGAAAAATATATTGGATGAGCTGGACAAGCGGGAGATGCGGTTTGTGGTGGCAACGGGCAATGAAATTCACCGAATGCGCTTGTTATTTGGTGATTTGCTGGAGCGCGTGACCTTGATTGCCGCAAACGGTGCGCGGATTTTTGATAAAAACGAGATATTGTTAGGCACATGTTGGTCTCCGGACTTGGTGGAACAGGTTTTGTCTTATTTTGAAGGGAGAGAACGCGATGTACACTTAGTTGTTACAGCTGAAAATGGTGCCTTTGTCAAAACGGGGACAACTTTTCCTATGATTGAAAAAGTCATGACAGCAGAAATGGCGCAAGAATTTTATCAAAAGATAAACTTTGTCGAAACATTGCATTCAGACGATTTTCCACAAGTTCTGAAAATGAGTATGGTGGTAAACGAGCAAGTAGCAGTTCAGGCTACTCAACAGCTCAATCAGGATTTCGCAGACACATTAAATGCAGTCACAAGCGGCTATGGAGCGATTGACATTTTGCAAAAAGGAATCCATAAAGCTTGGGGGTTAGAGCAATTGATGCAAAAATGGGAAATTCAAGAGCAGGAAATCATGGCCTTTGGAGATAGTGAAAATGACATTGAAATGCTACAATTAGCAGGCATTTCCTATGCTATGGAGAATGCAGATCCTAAAACCAAGGCAGTTGCCAATCACCTTGCACCAGCAAATACAGAGGCGGGTGTCCTGACAGTATTAGAGAGCTATTTGAGCAAAGGAGAGAGTTAATGGCTGTCCAATTATTAGATGAATGGCTTTTGAATGAGCAAGAGCAGGTCAGACAAAAGTACCAAGATTTGAATCGTATATCCGTCAAAGATCCCGATGTACTTTTTCTGGGAGATTCTATCGTAGAGTATTTTCCATTACATGAGTTGTTAAAAACGTCAAAAACGCTAATAAACCGTGGAATTCGAGGTTATCGATCCGATTTGTTGCTAGAGCATTTAGGATCTCTTTTATTTGGGCAGGCAGTTGATAAGGTCTTTCTCCTTATCGGTACCAATGATATTGGCAAGGAAATCCCCCAGCAAGAAACAGTAAAAAATGTGGAAAGTATCATCCAAACGATTGCTAGGAATTATCCTCTTGCAGAAGTTTGTCTTTTATCTGTCCTACCAGTCAATGAAACCGCTACTTATAAAAAGCGCGTTCATCGAAGAAGCAATCAAAAAATTCAAGCCCTCAATCATGCTTATCAAGAGTTAGCTTCTGCTTATATGAGTGTGACCTTTGTGAATGTCTATGACAATCTGCTGAATGAAGCAGGACAATTAAAAGAAGCATTCACCACTGATGGACTGCATTTGACCGTTGCGGGATACCAAGTGTTGGCAGGCTACTTACAAAATAAAAACTTAATATAACCTAAACATTACTCTATCCAAATGAGACATTATAACAACCAGCTATGACATTTTAGTTTATTCGTTTTTTATTTATATTATAATGTCTTTATCTGATTATTTTATACATTAGAATTAATAAGGAGAGAGAAATGATAACTATTTTTGTACTAGAAGATGATTTTGTACAACAATCTAGAATGGAGAGGACGATAAAAGAGGTTATGAAGAAAAATTCTTGGAAATATCGTCGTATTCATATTTATGGGAAACCCAATCAACTACTTGAATCTATTACAGAAAGAGGTTCACATCAACTTTTCTTTTTAGATATTCAAATAAAAAATGAATCAAAAAGAGGGTTTGAGATTGCAGAAGAAATTCGAAGAAAAGATCCAAATGCAACAATTGTATTTGTAACAACCCATTCAGAATTTATGCCTATAATTTTTCAGTATAAAGTTGCGGCTCTCGACTTTATTGATAAAGGATTAGATGAAAGAGCGTTTTCTAGACATGTTGAAGAAGCTATCAATACTGTGATAGAAAAGCAAGGTCGTACAGTTATTGAAGATTCATTTAATTTTGAAACTTCATTAGCTATGGTCCAAGTGCCGTTTCATAATATTTTATATTTTGAAACATCGCCAACGATTCATAAAGTTATTTTACATACAAAAAATGAGAGAATGGAGTTTTATGCTCGTATTTCAGAAATTGAAAAAGTAGATAAAAGACTTTATAAATGTCATCAATCTTATGTGGTAAATCTTGAAAATATTTTAAAAGTGGATAAAGAAAATGGTAAAGTATATTTTGAAGATAATGAATATTGTTTAGTATCAAGGATGAGATTAAAAGGGTTGATAGATAGAATAAAAAAACTTCAATAGCTTGATAAAGTTGGAGAGATTATGGGAGAAGTATTATATAATATTACATTTTTCATTCATATTGTGATTCTATTATTGATTTTTCATCAAGTGAGTGGAGTAAATCTGAGTAAAAAGTGGTTTATTTTTGCACCATTATTACTTCGTTTTCTGTTTTTTATTGCACCTGTGATTGCTTATTTTGTAACGTTACTTTTTTTGGTGTTATATTCTTTGTATCGAAATGATTTTCACAATAGGATGTTAGATATCTTTTATGGCTTATATCCTGTTGTTGTAGAAAGTCTTTTTAACAGAATATTAACATTTTTTGTTTTTCCATTATTGGGAGTTAGTATGAGAGAAACAGCTAGTAGTGGATATTTCTCATTATTAATTGAATTATTGATTTTCCCAACTTACTATTTTCTTATGATAAATTGTAAAATATAGTGCAACAAAAAAACTCATAGCGTTTCATTGGTGTAAACTGTAAGTAACCACACAAACAGAATCCCGAGGAAAAACTATGAGCTACTTCCATCTTACCATAACCGACCGAATAAAGATAGAAACCTACTTGGAATTAGGTTTGAAACCTTGCCAAATTGCAAGTAAACTTGGCGTCCATAAGTCTACCATTTCAAGAGAGTTAAGACGATGCCAAAATGGTTACTCCGCAGCCCTAGCACAGGAACAGTATGACCACAGGGCTAAGCAAAAAGGTCGGAAGTCTCGTTTGACACCAACGTTGAAAAAGGAAATTGAGGACGGTTTAAAATCCTCCTGGTCGCCTGAACAGATTTGTGGCCGCTATCAGCTTGAACAAAGGCCGATGGTAGCTTTTAAAACAATCTATAACTGGCTCTATGCTGGTTTGATTGCTCTGGATTTGAGTGTCCTTCGTCGTAAAGGAAAAACTCGACAACCTAAAGAAACACGTGGAAGATTTAGGATTGGCACATCGATTGCCAAACGTCCTAAAGAGGTCAGGAATCGTGAGACCTTTGGTCACTGGGAGCTCGATACTGTGGTGTCTTCCAGAGGCAAAAGCAAGGGCTGTTTAGCGACCTTTCTGGAGCGAAAAACGCGCTTTTACTTAGCTTTCAAGATACCAGACAGAACAGCCAAATCCATGTTTTCAGCCATCGAACAACTTTATAAGCTATTTCCAAAAGAGGCTCTTAAAACCTTCACTTCAGATAGGGGAAAAGAGTTTGCCTGCTATCCTCTGGTAGAGAATTTAGGAATTTCCTTTTTCTTTGCGGACGCCTATTCATCCTGGCAGAGAGGAAGCAATGAAAACGCCAATGGCTTACTAAGAGAATATTTTCCAAAGAAAACAGATTTAGCCGCTATCTCTGATGAGGCTTTGAACAAGGCCTTATATGATATCAATCACCGACCACGAAAATGTTTAGCTTACAGAACTGCTTGTGAAGCTCTAGTGGATGAGTACGAGTAAATGTTGCACTTATTCTTGCAATTTATCTTATAAAATCCTTAAAGATTGATTTTAAAAATTTACAACAAGGTTTTAAAAAGCAATACTTAAATCGTTTTTTATGTTTAATTAATTTGACAATGATTGTATATTTTATTCTTTTGCAAATATTGTTAATTTTTGAAGATGTTATCAATTCTGCGATTTTTTATCGACAATATTTAATTGGTATTTATACTATTTTGTTTTTAATAATGTTGATTTATATAAATACAACTTTTAAAGATAGATTAGAGGAGGAGATTATTTATCAAAAGAATAGGCAATTAGAAGATTTAGCAAATTATAATCGACAAATAGAATCGCTTTATAATGAACTAAGGAATTTTCGGCATGACTATATAAATATTTTAAGTAGTATAAAAACAGGGATTGATAATCGCGATATTGATATTATATCTAGCGTCTATAATTCAGTCTTGTCAAAAACCACGGAGCAGTTTCAAAATCCAAAATATAATATTACCAATTTAATAAAAGTAAAAAATGAAGCAGTTAAAAGCATTTTATCCGCAAAGTTACTTGAAGCACAAAGTAAAGGAATAAACATTAGCGTTGAAGCAGAAAAAGATTTCAGTGAGTCACAAATGGAATTGTTGGATTTTGTTACAATTCTCTCAATATTAATGGACAATGCCATTGAAGGAGCTCAGTTAGCACAGAGTTCGGAAATAACGGTAGCTCTTTTTAATAGTGGTAATACAAATGTCTTGATTATAGAAAATACTACGGATGTTGCAAAGATTGATACATCAGATATCTTTTTATGTGGTTTTTCTTCAAAAGGCAAAGATCGGGGAATTGGTTTATATAATGTAGCAAATATATTGAAAAAATATCCTAATGTATCCATTATTACGCAAAGCAAGGATTTTCATTTTAGACAGACAATTGAAATGAGATAAATTATTAGGAAATAAAAATACTTACATACTTAGTTGTAAGTATTTTTATTTTAGTGAGAATAGGTAAATAACAGATGATTAATGTCTCCCATTTAAAAGTTTCCACCAATCAATTGCATTCATAAGAAATCCACCTCCTTGTATTTATTCTATCGAAATTTAAAGAAAATAGAAGACCATTGTCACAATTGGCTTGTATTTTGTCATAACTGGTAAATAAATTCCTAGAACTATTACAGAATATGACAAAATAATGACAGACTTTGACAAATTTCTTTCAAATGAGTGAAGTTAAGCTACAATCAGTTTATAAAATGTAAATGAAGGCAATAAAAGTGTATCAGAATCGATCAAGTCCATATTAGTGATAAATATTGAATCTAACCATATAAAGGAGAAATAGTAATTATGAAGAATCAAAATTGTAATAAAGAAGTTCAACGCTTTTCAATCCGAAAATATTCATTTGGTGTTGCATCTGTATTATTAGGATGTTTTCTGTTTGGTATCACTAATGTTTCAGCCGATGAGAACTCAACGGCTACCATTTCGACTACCACAGAGATTATGTCTTCTCATTATGGGAAAACAATGACTTCTAATTCCGAAAATAGCACTAACAATAATTCGGTAGTAGATAGGAATAACTCAGATACAACTTCTGTAATTGATAATACTCAATCTAAAAATGAGGAAAAAGCTGGCACAATTCAAACTAAACCAGTTGAAAATGTCTCGATATCAAAAAATGAGGTATTATCTTCAACTTCTACACCTAATGACAGTGTAGAGTCTAAAAATAATTCAACAACCTCTATGTCAAGTACTAAAGTCAAAGAGACTGATGATTCTAACAAAGATATATCATCAAGTACTACCTCTTCTATTCAGAAAAAAGATATTCGCATCTCAAAGGATGATAGTCTTGTTGATGAAAATTCGGGTGAAATAAAAGAAATGGTAACAAAGCCTACCTTTACTCCCAAAATAGTACGACATGCTCTAGCTATAAATAATGGTTCGGTGGCAAGAGGTGATGATTATCCATGGAAACATGATAGTGTAGATCCTAATAATAGACACATTGATAAGTGGAGATTATACACAAGAGAATGTACCTCTTTTACTGCTTATCGTCTTAGCTCAGTAAATCATTTTGAACTTCCTGGAGCCTATGGTAATGGAGGACAATGGGGCGGACGTGCAAGACGAGAGGGCTACAGAGTTGATATGAATCCTGCAAAGGGTTCGGTTGCTTGGCTAGATGATGGCTCCTATGGTCATGTTGCTTGGGTATCAAATGTTATTGGAAATAATGTAGAAATTGAAGAATATAACTATGGATATACACATAATTATCACATTCGAACGGTTTCTAAAACGGCATTTAGTGGTTATATCCATTTTAAAGATCTTGCTGGTGGTTCAACTCCTAGTGAACCTACAAAACCTAATACAGGAGGTACATTACCTTCTTCAGGAACCTATCATTTTACAGACCGTAAAGGAATCAAAGCAGAACCTAAAATATCTAGTCCAGACCTTGCTTATTATGATAATGGTTATAGTGTAACTTATGATAAGACTTTAATTGCTGATAATTATGAATGGATTTCGTATGTATCTTACTCAGGGAACCGTCGTTATATTGCTATAAATAAAATTGCAACACCAACCACTCCAGTTGTCAAAGGGACAATTAACATACAAAATAAAAATGATCAAGCAGGAACTTTTGATGTTGTAATCACAAATGTATCAAGTAATAGTGGTTTAAAAGAAGTACAAGTTCCAACTTGGTCTACTCAGAATGGTCAAGATGATATTATTTGGTATAGAGCTACTAAACAAAATGATGGCACTTATAAAGTTTCTGTAAATATTCACGATCATAAAAATAATCGTGGGGAATATAATATCCATCTTTATTACGTTATAGACAATGGTAAACAAATAGGTGTAGGTGGCACCAAAACGACAATTGCAGAAGTACAAACTCCAGCAGTTACTCTTACAGGAACTATTAACATACAAAATAAGAATAATCAAACAGGGACATTTGATGTAGTTATTTCAAATGTTGCTAGTCCGAATGGTGTAAAAGAAGTTAAAGTACCTATTTGGGCAAGTCAAAATGGTCAAGATGATATTATTTGGTATAGAGCCACTAAACAAAACGATGGCACTTATAAAGTTTCAGTTCGTGCAAGTGATCATAAAAATTACCAAGGAGAGTACAATATCCATTTATATTATGTCCAAAACGATGGTAAATTAGTTGGTGTTACTGGTACAAAAACAGACGTACACTTTATCACAAAACCTGCTATACCTGACAGAGGAGTTTATACTTTTACAGGACGATTTAGTATTAAAGCAGAGCCTAAAATTTCTTCTCCTGAATTAGCTTATTATGAAGCTGGAAATACAGTTAATTATGATAAAGTTCTATTTGCAGATGGACATTATTGGATTAGTTACCTTTCCTTCTCAGGCAATCGTCGATATATCAGCATTGCCTAATTTTCTAAAGGCAGAAAATAGGAAATACACATATGTTACAAATAAATTACAAATATTTCTAAAATATGTTGATTTTTACAAAACAAAGTTATATAATGACTTTGGAATTTAAAGATTCCTGAAAAAGAAAGGAAATACAATGAAAAAATCATATAAATTAGCAAGTGTAACCATGTTGTGCTCTATGCTCTTACTTGGTGCTTGTCATAAACACGAAGTCAAAAGTGGGACAAATGGACATTCAGTAAAAACAACGAAAACAACAAAAAGTAGTAGCTCTAAAAAGACAAAAGCTTCTCAAAATAACAAAACGTCTACTAATGATAATAAAACAACTGATAAAGAGCAAGACAATTCGGTTACAAATGCTCAATCATCAGAGATTAGTAATTCAAATAGCCAAAATAGTGCAAGTAGTCAGCAATCTTCTACTCCTTCAATTGTTCAATCTCAAGGAGGAGGTACTCAAGTAACCTCTGGAACTCTTGAACTGTACCAAGACACGCCAGTTTATGCTTCACCAGATAAATCAAGCGAAGTTGCCTATACTTATCCTAAAGGAAATGTTGATTGGGATCAGTATGTTTTTGAAAACGGTGAAAATTGGTATAGTTTTGTAGTTTCTAATGGAACAGAGTCTAAGCGTTACTACATAGCCTATTCAGATGTAAAACATTAAAGATATTGTTAACCTTTTTTCTTGGACAAGAGAAATATTACAAATAAATTACAAACATTTATAAAATGTGTTAATTTTTACAAAACAAAGTTGTATAATGATTTTGGAATTTAAGGATTCCTGAAAAAGAAAGGAAATACAATGAAAAATTCATATAAATTAGCAAGTATAACTATGTTGTGCTCTTTGCTTTTACTGAGCGCTTGCCATAAAAATGAAACAAAAAGTGATTCGAATGACCATTCGACAGTAAAGACTGCACAAAGTAGTTCTAAAAAAGCAAAATCATCTAAAGCTAAGAAAAAGATGACTGCTAACGCGAGTAGTAATAAAAAAGCAGGGGACAGTACTCAATCTGCTGCTAGTGAACAGATGTCACCTGCTCAATCATCAACTACTCAACCCTCTTCAAGTGCAACTAACGCCGATAGTAATACTTCTCCTGCAGCAGAAGCAAAGTCTACAGTTGACGTAAACGCTCTTGCTAGTGGTGATTTTTCAACAATTTCAGGAACTTGGAGTAATGACTTGGGAAAAAGTATTACCATTAATTCTAATGGTCAAGCTGCTTTTGCAGGTGAGAAAAGAGAGTATGGTCTTACTTCTGAAAAAATAGTCGCGAACACATTTTGGGGAACGATTTATCCTAAAGACGCTCAAGTAGGTGGTGCTGCTTTTATTGTGGTTCCTGCTGGTGTAGCTGATCCTGTTACGGGACAGGTTTCTAATACAGACCGGATTTTGAGTGGGCAAGATGAAAATGCCAATACACATCCTTTCTACAGAAATTAAGATTATAGAAATAAATTAGAAAGTAGGACAAGTGATGAAAAAAATGTTTGATCACAAAGAACAACGTTTTTCCATTCGTAAATATTCGTGTGGTGCGGCTTCTGTTTTGATTGGATGTGTCCTCTTTATGGGCGGTCAAACCGTGTCAGCTGATGAACAAGCCACGACAGGAACAGTACCTGAAGCAGCTCAAGTTGGCACAGCAAATAAGACTCAAAACACAACTGAATCAATTGATGTGTCTTCTCAATCAGCAGCAACTCAAAAAGAAACTGCTGTAACAACAACTGCGCCAGCTAGCTCATCAGCAGACACGGGTGTTGCTAAAACGTCTTCTGAAAATACTCAAAAGACGATAACGGCAGATAAAGCTGTTTCTGTAGCTACAGAGACGACACCTTCTCAACCAACGACTGTTGATGCAGCGACACAGACAGAAGACGAAACAACAAATTCATCTGTTGATGCAACAACAGACACAGCTACCCCTTCAACAACTGTAAAAGTTGAAAAGAGTCCTGTCGAAAAAGAAGCAGGGAAAGAAGAAGCTGATGTTGCGAAATTGATGGATAAAACGCAACCAGCACAACAAGCTCGTCTTGCAGAATCCAAAGTAACGCAAAGTGTACCTTCTTTACCAAGTCAGGGCTATTACACTTATACGAAACGTACGGAAGTGAAAAATGAACCGAAAGCAAGTGCAGCATTGCAATTTTATGTAAATGCGGGGGATCGTGTTTTTTACGACCAAGTTTTGATTGCAGATGGATACCAATGGCTAAGTTACCGCTCTTATAGTGGTGTTCGTCGCTATGCGGCTATTAACAAGCTGATTCAATCTGAACCTCAACAGCCAGCAAAGCAAACACCTTCTTCAACAGGAACTTTCCCTTCTAGAGGAAGATATATTTTCTCTGGAACGACAGAGGTTAAGAATGAAGCCAAATTGTCAGCTCCGACACAATTTACTTTTAATAGAGGCGATAGCGTTAACTATGATAAAGTGCTGGAAAATGATGGTTATCAATGGATTAGCTATATTTCTTATAGTGGAATGCGTCGTTATGCAGCTGTTACAAAGTTAGCTCAGCCAGCACCTCAAAGACCAGCTCAAAGTCAAGTGACAGGTACGATTCACATTGAAAATAAGACCTCGCAAGGCTTTGATGTGGTGGTGACGAATGTCAACTCGACCAAGGGTGTGAAGACGGTGAAGTTGCCTATTTGGTCTAGCCAAGGCGGTCAAGATGACATCATCTGGTACGATGCCACTAAGCAAAATGACGGCACTTATAAATTGAGTGTGGACATTCGTCGTCATAAGAATAACTACGGTGACTATAATGTGCACATGTATTACGTTCAGTCAGACGGCAGCTTGCAAGGTGTGACGGGTACCACGACTAAGGTGGAAGAACCTAAATATAGTGTGACCGGCACGATTCACATTGAAAATAAGACTTCGCAAGGTTTTGATGTGGTGGTGACGAATGTCAGCTCGACCAAGGGTGTGAAGACAGTGAAGCTGCCTGTTTGGTCCAGTCAAGGCGGTCAAGATGACATCATCTGGTACGATGCAGCCAAGCAAACAGATGGCACCTATAAGTTGAGTGTGGATATTCGTCGCCATAAAAATAATCGAGGCGAATACAACATTCACATGTATTACGTTCAGTCGGATGGTAGCTTGCAAGGTGTAACGGGTACCACGACTAAGGTGGAAGAACCCAAATACAGCGTGACTGGCACGATTCACATTGAGAATAAAACTTCGCAAGGCTTTGATGTGGTGGTGACGAATGTCAGCTCGACCAAGGGTGTGAAGACAGTGAAGTTGCCTATTTGGTCTAGTCAAGGCGGTCAAGATGATGTGATTTGGTATGATGCAGTCAAGCAAACAGACGGCACCTACAAGTTGAGTGTGGATATTCGTCGTCATAAAAATAATCGAGGCGAATACAACATTCACATGTATTACGTTCAGTCAGACGGCAGTTTGCAAGGTGTGACGGGTACGACAACTAAGGTGGAAGGCCCTCAAACAGGTGCAAAAGAAGTACAATATAATGGTTCTTACTACTTTATCCAAGGTAAATATGATGAAATTGTAGTGGCAAACAAAAAGCATCCGATGGCTGCTAACTACAATCCTGGTGAAAATCCAACTGCAAAAGCTGCTTTTCTTCGATTAAGAAATGATATGATTGCTCAAGGCTATAATGTTGGTTATGCTTACAGCGGATTTAGAAGTTATGATTATCAAAAAGTTCTGTATCAAAATTATGTGAACAAAGATGGTCAAGCTGCTGCGGATCGTTACTCTGCACGTCCGGGTTATAATGAGCACCAAACAGGTCTTGTCTTTGATTTAACGGATAAAGCGGGCAATCTTTTAGAGGATACTGCTGCAAGTAATTGGTTGAAGAACAATGCATATCGCTACGGTTTTGTAGTCCGTTACCAACCAGGGAAAGAAGCTTCGACAGGATATATGCCAGAAGCATGGCATATTCGTTATATCGGTAAGGAAGCTGATGAAGTTTACCATTCTGGTTTGAGTTTAGAGGAATATTATGGCTTTGAAGGTGGAGATTACGCTTCATCAGTAATCCCGTCAAAACCAACAACTCCGTCTCCCCAAACACCCTCTATCCCTGCTCAAGGTGTCTATCGTTTTACAAAATGCTCCTCTATCAAAGCAGAAGCTAGAATGTCAGCCCCTGAATTGGCTTATTATGATGCCGGGCAATCGGTCACTTATGATAAGGTTTTGAATGCAGATGGTGCGACATGGATTTCTTACATTGCTTTTAGCGGAAAGAGACGGTATATTGCTATTGCTTAATTCAAACTTTACAACATCTACGGTTCAATCCGTAGGTGTTTTTTTATATTTGAAAAACATTGTTTATCGTTTCACAAACTTAGATAAAGCATAAAAGGAAATGCTGTTGTGTATAGGCTTTTTTGATATTTTCTGAGATTGTGAAAATCTGTGAGCAAATTTTTTGTAAACGAATTCAAAAAGTATTATGATATTACCGTAACTAAAAAACAGATTTTGAAATTGCAATTCCATTCTCTGAGATGGAGGATTATTATGTCTAATGTGAAAACAGTGCCCGCTGCTGTTGCTATGCTTCGTGTATTGGAAGCATGGGGTGTGGAAAATGTTTACGGTTACCCTGGTGGTTCTGTCAATTCAACTATGAATGCGCTAGATCTGGAAAAGGAAAACATTCACTTTGTTCAAGTTCGTCACGAACAAGTTGGAGCTCTTGCAGCTGCAGCTCATGCTAAATTGACTGGAAAAATAGGCGTAACTCTTGGATCTGCTGGCCCTGGTGCTGTCAATCTTTTAAATGGCTTGTACGATGCGCGGGAAGATCATGCTCCGGTTTTGGCTTTGGTCGGTCAAGTTCCTAGCACAAATATGAATTATGATTATTTCCAAGAGTTTTCTGAATTACCGATGTTTAGTGATGTTGCGGTTTACAACCGAGTGGTTATGACACCAGAAAGTCTCCCTTATGTTGTTGATAAAGCGATTCGTGAGGCTTATAAACATAATGGTGTAGCTGTTGTTATCATGCCAAATAACTTTGGTTATGTAGAAATTCCAGATGTAGATTATGCTTCTCATACAGCAGAAAAAAACTTACCGCTGCCCCAAGCAACGGATGCCGAAGTGGATCAATTTCTTGAACTAGTAAAAGCAGCTAAGCGTCCTATTTTTCATGTAGGTTCTGGTATCGGGAACAATGCCCAGTTATTGATAGAACTGTCTCAAAAATTGCAAATTCCGATTGCTGTAGCGGGTCTGGCTAAGGGCAAAATTCCAGATGACTTTGAAGCCAACTTAGGAACATTGAATCGTGCTGCTTCTAAGGTTGGTGATGAAGCTTTTGCGGCGGCTGATCTGGTGATTGCTCTTGGGACAAACTTCCCATTTGCCAACTTAGTTTATCGTTCTCATGATTTTAAGTTTGTTTCTATTGATATTGATGCTGCTAATTTTGGTCGTCATCACTACTTGGATTTAGGAATTTTATCAGATTCTGGAAGTTTTCTGAAAAAAGCCTTGGAACGTAGTGAAGCGGTCGCTCCGCAACCATTTTATCAAGCAAGTGTGGCAGCCATGAAAGATTGGAAAGCTTATCTGGCACGTTTAATGCAAAAAGCAGACGGACCACTAGAGTTTGAACAAGTTTATCGCGAAATCAACCGCATTTCAGATGCCAATGCTGTCTATGGTATTGATGTTGGGGACAATATTATCAATAGCTTCCGCTTCTTAAACTTTATACCAGAGAAGAAATGGACAATTTCCGCTCTCTTTGCTACGATGGGGTATGGCTTACCAGCTTCTATCGCAGGTCAATTTGCTTTTCCGAATCGCCAAGTTTTCAATATTGCTGGGGACGGTGCATTTTCAATGGTGATGCAGGATCTGACGACCCAAGTCAAATACCAGTTGCCAATTATTAATATTATCACTTCTAACAATTCACTCAACTTTATCAAGTCTGAACAGGAAGATCTGG
Organism: Streptococcus anginosus subsp. whileyi MAS624; assembly: GCF_000478925.1. Classification (NCBI taxonomy): domain Bacteria; kingdom Bacillati; phylum Bacillota; class Bacilli; order Lactobacillales; family Streptococcaceae; genus Streptococcus; species Streptococcus anginosus. Next base: position 437,439 of record NZ_AP013072.1, read on the forward strand.
TCATGAACTTTTCAGGCGTAGATCTCTACGAAGTAGATTTTGCGAAAGTTGCAGAAGGAATGGGAGTAGAGGGAATAACAGTTAAAACTTTAGAGGAATTGCCAGCTGCATTTGACCGCGCACTTGAAGTTTCAAAATCTGGGAAGCCTGTTCTGATTGATGCTAAAATCACAGACAAACGTGGTATCCCTGTGGAAGAGTTGGAATTGGATATTGTTGATGGTGACTTTGTAGAAAAAATTTCTGCTGGTTATCAAGAAACACATGGTCAAATGAGTCCAGAAGAATTCTTTGCGGCTTATGATGGGCAAGAGCTGCGACCTATTACAGCTTATTTCAAAGAATATGGTGTCAAGCCATAACGTGAGCCACAGCTTATCTTAATTTTTATGACTGTTTATAGTAGAGTTAGAGCGGGAGGCCATCCCTCTCTAACTCTACTATAAATTGCAGAAGCTGTTTCACTTCATTAAATTGGTATAAATTTTATACAAATTCTTATTATTCTGATCTGTTAGATAGACTGATTGAATTTTTTGTTTCGAAAAAATGAAAGCGCTTGCTTATCGAAAGTTCAATCTGCCTTTCTCTGCAGATATGCATTAGACAGGAGGAAACATTATGTCTTACCAAACTAGTAGTGCTGAAGGTCCAGTTGATTTCATTAACACTTATGATTTAGAGTCCATGGCTCAGAAGGTCATTCCCAAAGCTGCATTTGGCTATATCGCAAGTGGAGCCGAAGATACTTTTACTCTGCGGGAAAATATTCGTGCCTTTAACCATAAGCTAATTGTGCCTCATACGCTTCGAAATGTGGAAAATCCAAGTACAGAGATTGAATTTGACGGAGATAAACTATCGTCTCCAATTATTCTAGCTCCGGTAGCGGCTCATAAGCTGGCGAATGTACAAGGAGAAGTGGCTTCAGCAAAAGGTGTGCATGAATTTGGTTCTCTCTATACCACAAGCTCTTATTCAACGGTCGATCTTCCAGAAATTTCGCAAGCTCTTCAAGGAACACCACATTGGTTCCAGTTCTACTTTAGTAAAGATGATGGCATTAACCGTCATATCATGGATCGGGTTAAAGCAGAAGGGTATAAAGCAATTGTTTTGACAGCGGATGCGACTGTTGGGGGCAATCGTGAAGTGGACAAACGCAATGGCTTTGTTTTTCCAGTTGGCATGCCGATTGTAGAAGAATACCTTCCTGATGGTGCAGGCAAGACAATGGACTTCGTTTACAAATCAGCTAAGCAAAAATTATCCCCTCGTGATGTGGAATTTATCGCATCTTACTCAGATCTCCCTGTCTATGTCAAAGGTCCACAATGCCGTGAAGATGTAGAGCGCTCGCTTGATGCCGGTGCTTCTGGTATTTGGGTAACCAACCACGGTGGACGGCAAATTGACGGCGGCCCGGCAGCTTTCGATTCATTGCAAGAAGTGGCTAAAACAGTTGATAAACGTGTACCAATTGTCTTTGATTCAGGTGTCCGTCGTGGTCAGCATGTCTTTAAGGCGCTCGCTTCTGGGGCAGATTTAGTGGCTATTGGGCGACCTGTGATTTATGGCCTAGCTCTTGGTGGTAGTGTTGGTGTCCGCCAAGTCTTTGAGCATATCAATGATGAATTAAAAACAGTGATGCAATTATCTGGTACCCAAACGATTGAAGAAGTAAAACACTTCAAACTTCGTCATAATCCTTATAATCCAACTTTCCCAGTAGACCTACGGGATTTGAAATTGTACTAAAATGGATAAATTATCATCCGACTCTCTTTGGCGTTTCAAAGGGAGTTTTGTTATGCTAAGCGATAGAGAAATGAAGTCAGATATCCGATTTTAATAAAAATGTTCAGTTCTAAATGACAAAAGTTAGCAAAAGTCGTTAATGTACTTGGAAAATAGAATAGTATCACTATTTGACAGTATTTTATAAGAAAACTTCTTCTTTGTTTGTTATAATATAAAGTGTAGAAAACATTTTATATTATAAGGAGGAAGATATGACAGAAAAATTGACTTTTCCAGATGGATTTTTATGGGGCGGAGCGACCGCTGCGAACCAATGTGAAGGGGCCTATGATGTTGATGGTAGAGGTCTTGCAAATGTCGATGTGGTGCCGATTGGTGCGGATCGTTTCCCGATTATTGCTGGTAAGAAAAAGATGTTTGACTTTGAGGATGGCTATTTCTATCCGGCAAAAGAGTCCATTGATATGTACCACCATTTTAAAGAAGATATTGCGCTTTTTGGCGAAATGGGCTTTAAGACTTATCGGCTCTCCATTGCTTGGTCTCGGATTTTTCCAAAGGGAGATGAGCTAGAACCTAACGAAGCAGGCTTGAAATTTTACGAAGATCTCTTTAAGGAATGCCACAAGTATGACATCGAGCCTCTGGTGACCATCACCCATTTTGACTGTCCGATGCACTTGATTGAGGAATACGGGAGCTGGCGCAGCCGCAAAATGCTGGAATTTTACGAGCGTCTCTGCCGCACTCTTTTTACCCGCTACAAGGGGCTAGTCAAATACTGGCTGACTTTCAATGAAATCAACATGATTCTCCATGCGCCTTTTATGGGAGCAGGACTTTACTTTGAAGAAGGGGAAAATGAAGAGCAGGTCAAATACCAAGCAGCTCATCATGAATTGGTAGCCTCAGCTATTGCGACGAAATTGGCACACGAGATCGACCCTGAAAACAAGGTTGGCTGCATGCTGGCAGCTGGTCAGTATTATCCAAATACAGCCAATCCGGCAGATTACTGGGCAGCTTTGCAGGAAGATCGAGAAAGCTATTTCTTCATCGATGTCCAGTCCAGAGGAGAATATCCAAACTATGCCAAGAAGAAATGGGAGCGTTTGGGTATTGAGGTTGAAATGATAAAAGAAGACCTAGACTTGCTCAAGACCTATACGGTGGATTTTATTTCCTTCTCTTATTATTCTAGCCGTGTGGCTTCTGGTGATCCAAAGGTCAATGAAAAAACTGCCGGAAATATTTTTGCCTCGCTTAAGAATCCTTACCTAGAAGCTTCTGAGTGGGGCTGGCAGATTGACCCGCTGGGCTTGCGAATTACCCTTAACGTCATCTGGGATCGCTATCAAAAGCCGATGTTTATCGTGGAAAACGGGCTGGGAGCAGTTGATACGCCAGATGAAAATGGCTATGTCGAAGATGACTACCGTATTGACTATCTAGCAGCCCATATCAAGGCTATGCGCGATGCGATTAATGTAGACGGTGTAGAACTTTTAGGATACACCACTTGGGGCTGCATTGACCTCGTTTCCGCTGGAACTGGTGAAATGAAAAAACGCTATGGTTTCATCTATGTAGACCGTGACAACGATGGAAACGGCACACTCAAACGCTTCAAGAAAAAATCGTTCAATTGGTATAAGGAAGTCATTGCGACTAATGGGGCAAGTGTGAGATAGAGCAATTGGGGCGTGAGACAGGATTTACAATCATTTTAATCATCTCTTTTATTACAATAATTTGGTGAGAGTGGGACAGAAATCAGTGATTTCGTCATCCCACTCTCTTTTTTGCTTTCCGTTGACTTCCGTCTTTTTCCTTGACTAGGGATAAGAGATTTTGTTGGAAATGGACGTAATATGGCTACTATTTTAATCATCGAAGATAATAACGATATTCATGAATTGTTAAAAGATTTGTTTGAAACTGAACACAGAGTTTTCTCAGCTTATTCTGGAACGGAAGGACTGCTTGTTTTTGCGCAGGAAAAGATTGATTTGGTGCTGCTGGACATTATGCTGCCAGGGAAAAACGGTGATCAGGTCTTGGCAGAAATTCGCAAAAGCAGTCAGATTCCAGTGGTCATGCTGACAGCTTTGGGTGAGAAACCGCTGGTTAGTCAATATCTGCTAGATGGTGCCAATGACTATATTGTCAAACCATTCGATCTGGACGAGCTTTTTGCACGTGTGACCGTGCAGCTTCGCAACCACCTTTCACAAGAGCAATCGACGGAAATTCAAAGAATAAAAAATATCCGTCTTTCACCAGATACATTTGAAGTGGTCAATGGCGAGAAACGGGTTCGTTTGGGGAAGAAGGAGTATCAGATATTTCAAACCTTGCTTTGTCACCCTAAGAAGATTTACACAAAGGAAGAACTGTTTGAGTTGATTTGGGAAGAGGCATATTTGCCAGGAGACAACACGCTCAACACTCATCTCAGCAATCTTCGCAAGAAATTGGCACAAGTAGATGATTCGGAAGAATATATCGAAACGATTTGGGGACTGGGTGTACGACTTAAGGAGGACTGAGAATGCTTGAATTTATACTAATTATGTTCATCGGTCTGCTTGGGTTCTTGCTCGTGCGTTATCATGTTGCGGTCCGTAATTTTTCACAGCAGATTCGTGAGAAACGAGAAACTGGTAGTCAAATTCGTTTGGCACCTCAAAACCACACCCAAACGATTGTTGAGTTGGCAAATGAAGTTGAAAAGCTCTTTCAAGAAATAGAGCAGACAAGTTTTATCGCTCGTCAGGAAAAGAAAACCTTGGATATGGCGATTAGCAATATTGCTCATGATATTCGCACACCCTTGACCATTGCTAGTGGCTGTACCCAACAGCTTATAAAGGGAAAAGAAGAAAATGAACAGCTGTTGAAAATTGCGACCAATCTGTCCGTTGTTTCCAATCGTTTGGAAGCGCTCATGGAATATCGTCGTCTTATGGAAGGGGCTGTTCGACCGCAGTTTCGACAAATAGATATTTCCAAACTGGTTGCAAAGCAAATGCTTTCTTTTTATGATGCCTTTCAAAAGCAAGGAATTGAATTGCAAGTAAATTTGCAGGAGGGGTTAGTAATAAAGACAGATCCAGAAATTTTGGAGCGGATTGTCCAAAATATGCTGAGTAATGTCCTCAAGCATGGAAAGGAAACTGCCCAGCTGTCTTTAATCCGAAAAGATGCGGCTATTCATTTAAGTGTAAAAAACATTGTCCGTCAGCCCATTCAACATTTGGAAAAATTGACCAATCGTTTTTATTCTGAAAACCTCTCTAACACGGAAGAATCTTCTGGTTTGGGACTTTATATCACTCAACAACTGGTAGATATTCTTGGCGGTGATTTAACCATGAAAGCTAAAGGAGAATGGTTTGAATTGCTTATCCGTTTGTGAATATTTTATACAGAAAAACAACTAATCATTTGACTAGCTGTTTTCTTTTGTTATAAATCTTTTCTTTTAAACACTTGCAAACCACTAAATGTAAAAAGAAGTGTGATGAGAAGAGCAATTATTATGGTTTTGAATACCATATCCTGTTTAGAAACCATGTCAAAATAGAATTGCATGTTCAAGTATTTCAACCAGTCAATATCTGGGTAAAAGGCAGTTGGTAGACTTAGCAGGGAAACACCGACAAAATAGGTGAAAATAGCAGCTATAATAGAATTTGTAGCATACAGTACGAAAGAAACAAGGCTAACCCAAGCTAGGGTACAAATAAATTGAACCCCTATCGTAATGAGAAAATTAGAAAGGAAATGTTTGGGTGCGGTTCCCATGCCATTGATGAGTGTAGCAGGAATAAATGAGGAATAGGTTAGAATCAATTGAAGTACGATGAGACTTGCCAGAACAAATAACTTAGACAAATAGAATTCTGTTCGTGAGATACCGCTAGTAATAGAATTTTTATATAATTTTTGAGTAAGATCAATTCCAATTAATAAAACAACAAGGATGATAATAAAAATAATAGTATTACTAAAATTACCAGAAGTTTTAGTGATAGCTTCAAAACCAGTCCAACTACTCTTCTTCTCCAATGCGTTTAAAGCTTTTGTGTCTGTATGTACCCCTACATTCCCCATAACACCATAGAGCACACCGGATAATAGTGTGATGATAAAGAAGAACTCCGTAATCCAAAAACCCTTTGAGCGAAAGAAACGATAAAAGTCTGCTTGAATTGTGTGGAACATGATAAACCTCCCTATTCTACCAAATCTGTAAAGTATTTTTCTAAATCTTGGCGAGCATAGTAAATTTCGTTAATGGTAACATTCTCTGCCCCTAGCGTTTGAACAATCTTGTTGATTTCGTGCGAGTGAGTGAAAATATGCAGCTCGTCTGTTGCATTTACAACTTTGAGGCGGTAGCCTAGTTGATCGTGAAGAATTTTGCTTGCTTCAGCAAGATTATTTGTTTTCAAAACGATATAATCTTCATTATCTTCTTCAAATTCTACTTTCGTAATTTCTTTGATGAGATGACCATTTTCAATGATGCCGAATTTTGTAGCGACCAAGTATAGTTCACTTAAAATATGACTGGAAATGATGAAGGTCATATTCAATTCTTCATTGAGGCGTTGCACCAACTGGCGGAATTCTTTGATTCCGACAGGGTCAAGCCCGTTAATCGGTTCATCCAAAATCATTAAATCAGGTTTTGACAGAAGAGCAATGGCAATGCCCAAACGCTGTTTCATGCCAAGAGAAAAATCTCGGAATTTTTTCTTGCCAGTATTGGTCAAGCCCACGTAAGAGAGAGTTTCTTGGATAACCTTATCCGTATTTGGGATATGCCGTATCTTGCAACAATAGTTTAAGTTTTCATAGGCCGTCAAGTGATTGTAAGCAGCGGGTGCTTCAATGACAGAACCAACTCGCTTGAGAGCGTGCGTCCATTCGGAGTTATTAGAAGAGCCAAAGAGAGCGACCGTACCGCTATTGGGCTGAATCAGCTGGGTAATCACTTTGATAAGCGTTGTCTTACCAGCTCCATTTTTCCCAATTAGCCCGTAAATTTCTCCTTGCTTCACGGTGAGACTGACATCATTCAAAGCGAGTTGTTGTCCAAATCTCTTGCTGATGTGTTTCACATTTACAACAGTTTCCATAACATGACCTCCATTTTTTCTATCGTAGAGTTTCTCCTCTCTTCAAGAATTAGTATACAAAATGCTTGTCAAATAAGTCTCAAGCAATTCTCAAATATTTCTAAAATTTAAAAAATCTGAGAAAACCTCAGATTTCACAATTTTGTAGGATAAATCTTTCAATCATAGCGGCCATTTCTTGAGGATGGTCTGTGTTAAGTGTATGATTTCCACCTGAAAGTGTCACAAAATCTGCTTGTGGTAAAGCTGTAGCTAATTTTTTAGAGGAAGGCAGGTTAGGCCAATCTTTGCTGCCACAGATGATGAGGCTGGGAAGTTGTATTGCACTTAGTTGACTTGATAAATCTAAATTTTTCAAGTCTTTTAACAGGCCAACAAAAGATTTTTTATGAAGCCCCTCTTTTTTGAATAGGGAGTCTGGTAGGCAAGAGAAGATAAGCAGCTGGAGTTTATAGAGTAGATTGGAGCTTAGTTTATATTGAGTTCCTGATAAAACGAGTGCTTGGAGCTGAGGAAATTGTTGGCCCACCTTTAAGGCAAGAGTTCCACCGAGAGACAATCCAACTAGAACAAATGGTTCGTTGATGGCTTGAAGTTCCTGACAAAGGTGTTGTTCTAGCTGAGAGACTGTAATGATGTTGTTATTTGTGTAAAAGAGGTCTAAAGCCTCGGTGTCATATTGTGGCAGAAGTTCACGGACTTTATCCCAAGAGTGTTTATCCTGTCCAAGACCGTGTAAAAAAATGATTTTCATGAGTGATTCCTTTTTATTTTCAACAAAAGAGATGGGAACGATTGTAAGAGTAAACCTATTAAAATCTATCATAAATTGGATTACCTGATATCATTATAGCATAAAGAAGGTGTTTGTGTTGCGATAGAATTAGACGATGACCTACTTTAAATGGATAAAAAGATCTTCTAAAAAATAAAATTGATCGCAGTGTTTTTGTATCAAATTCTTACTTTGGGATAAAAAGGGTTAAATTGATGATGAGGAAAGTCAAGAAACAGACAAGGCTTGCACTTTTTGGTGTTTTAAAATGTCGGTAATAGCTTCGCTTGACAGTCTCATCAAATCCGTGGGCGTACATAGCTTCCACATAGGAATCTCGCCAGTTGAAAGCGATAAAAATTGCTTTGATATAAAAGATTGGTGACCAGAAATGCAAGGTTTTATCTCGCAAGAGACTAGCTTCGCGAACAGCTTGGATTTCTTTTTGAATAACTGGAATAGCGTTTAAGACAACGAGCAGCCCGTAGGTAAAATGACTCGGAAGTCCTTTTTGATGCCAGTAGCGCAAGAGTTGATTGAGATTGACGCCGTATAAAAAGGTCATTCCCAGAGCCGCTAAAGCAAAAGAACGTGTAAAAAGAACAATCGCTTGACTTTTGTCACCGTGAAGCTGAATAGCCCAGAAATTTGCTAACGCCGGAAGTAATGGCAGAAGGAACACCCAGAGAATGCCCCACCATTTCCTAATATAAATAAGGTAGGTAAGTGTTCCTGCGACAATAGTGCAGTTGAGCCATGTTAATCGGACAAAGGAAATTTCTAGCGTCAATACAATGAGAAGGAGCAAGAGTGCTAGGACATTTGTTTCTTCTTTTTTCATAGCGCTCTCCTTTCTGTCAGCCCGTGAGACGTCAGCTCTACCAAATGATCACTAATGCCGTCTAATGGCTCTAAGCGATGAGAAATGATAATAAAGCTCTGTTGTGCAGCTTTTTCCTTAATCCAATTAGCAAAAAAATCACAGGCTTTTTTATCTAAACCAGTAAAAGGCTCGTCCATGAGTATGACAGGGTTTTCCAAGGTCAGGATAGCCAATAATTGAATGATTTTTTTCTGTCCGCCGCTCAAGTGGAAAAGACCAGAATCCATTTTGTCCTCTAAGCCAAATAAATCCAGGGCTTCTTGTACCTTTGCTTGGTTTTCACTGGAAAGAAAGGGCAGGTTTAATTCCTCTGCGGGGGTCGTCCGAATGAATTGCTTTTCAGCATCTTGAACAACGGCAGTAATATGGCGATATAACTTCTTGTTCTTCTTAATTTTTCGGCCCTGATAACGCATGCTACCTTTGTATTTTTGCAATTGCAAAATGGCACGAAAGAGAGTGGACTTGCCGACACCGTTAGCTCCGATGAGAGTTGTAATACCTTGTTGAAAAGTAAAGTCCTCAATTGTAAAAAGTATTTTTTTGTCAAATTGACAGGAAACATGCTGTAATTGTAAGAGAGGGTTTCGCTGGGTATTTTCGCGTGCCAGCTGATAGCTTGGGAGTTCCTTTTTTAAAAGAGCTACATCTCGTTCAAAAATTTCCCCATTTTTTAATTCAACAAGGCAGTCGACATAGTCAGCATAGAGGCTACGATCATGGTCACATAAAATAACAGTCTTCCCCATTTTTGTCAAATCTGCTAGTAAATGAATCAAGCGCTTGCGTGCTATTTGATCGACAGAAGCAAAGGGCTCGTCCAATAGAATAATCTGCGAATCCATAGCCAACAGAACCGCCAGAGAGACTTGTTGCTTTTCTCCACCAGATAAGGTCAGAAAGTCTCGATGAAGCAGGTGCTCTACTTTGCCAAGTGCAATCGCATGCTGGATTTTTTCATCAATCTGGTCAGCGGGTGTCTGGAGATTTTCCAAGGTAAAAATCAATTCTTCATAAAGAGTTGGCATGGTGAATTGACGGCTTGGATTTTGAAACATCATGCTGAGGTAGGTGACTCGTTTATGAATAGGTAAATGAGATAGTAGTGTATCACCTAGTTTGACCTCTCCAGAGAAGTCTAGTTCGTTGAAATTCGTTAAAATCCGAAAAAGGGTTGATTTGCCAGCACCGGTATCGCCAATTAAGAGTGTCATTTTGCCTGTTTCAAAGGCGAAGGTTAAATTTTTAAAGACATCTCTAAAATAAATGTGCTCTAATGCTAGTTTCATCTTATTTACCAGCAGCTTGGTTAATCTTGTCGTAAAGATTCATAATGATTTTAACCAGAACAGCACAGAAGAAGAATACCGAAAGAAAACGAACAACAAACAATGCTAAAACAAACTCGGGTTTGAAAGCATAATAACCAATTTTAAAATATTCATAGGCAAAGCTCAAAAAGGTCGTACCAATGGCGCTATAAGTCAGAGCTAACCAGTCGTAGCATTTGTATCGCGTCGCCGCAAAACCAAGCTCACTACCAAAGCCTTGAATGAGCCCAGAAATCAAAGTGCTCATGCCAAATTGGCTACCATATAGTACCTCTGCGAGGGCTGCAAGCGCTTCTCCAATCGTGGCGCTACCAGCTTTGCGAATGAGCATAGCTGACATAGGAGCAGCCATGCACCAAAGTCCGAACAAGACTTCATTGGCGAAAGGCTCCAAACCTGCTGGTGCTAAAATAGCTGTTAAAATGTTGTAAAGAAAACCAGAACCAACAAAAATCCCACCGAAAAGAATAGCTAAAAGAGCTAAGAGGATAACATCTCGTAAACTCCATTTTTCAAACATAAAAAACTCCTTCTAACAAAGCAGATGAGGAGTTTTGGCGCAACAAAATAAAATCTAATCACATAAATGATTAGAACGGTTTGGTCTTTCTTATACATTTCCCTGCGGCAGCATTAACTGCATCAGGTTCCATGGGTATAATCTCAGCCTCAGCACCCCAAATGTTCTTTGCTTTTTATTATGTTGCTATTCTAACATCTATTTTCAAAAATAGCAAGCAAAGGATTTTCAAAAATTTTGATGTATACGGCTGTCATAGCCTTAAACTATATTAAATCATAAAATGTTAAACGACACGCGATGAAATCAACGTTTAATATATATATATATATATATATGGAATCTAGCTATAGTTTTTAACTATAACAAATTCCTGGAAATTCCAATTATACAGAGCTTAGATTTTCTGTTAAGATAGTGTCAACAAGAAATTTTGGAGGATGACTATGTCAACTACGATTATCGGCTTCCCACGTTTGGGAGAATTCCGCGAATTAAAATTCACCATTGAAAAGTACTTTAGGAATGAAATTTCAGCTCAAGAGCTCCTGGCTACTGCCAAGGACCTGCGCGCCAAACACTGGAATATCGTCAAAGAGCACGGGATTACTGAAGTGCCGTCCAACGATTTTTCTCACTATGATAACGTTTTGGATGCTGCCTTCCTCTTCAACGTAGTGCCGCCATCTGTGCAAGGTTTGGACCTGACGGACCTGGAGCGTTATTTTGCTCTGGCCCGCGGCTACCAAGGAGAAAAAGGTGACGTCCGTGCCCTGCCGATGAAAAAGTGGTTCAACACCAACTATCATTACATCGTTCCAAAATTTGAAAAAGACACTGAGGTCAAACTGGTCGGTCACAAGATTTTTGACGAATACCAGGAAGCCAAGGAGCTGGGTCTGGATACCCGTCCGGTCCTGGTAGGTCCCTTCACACTCCTGCAGCTGTCCGACTTTGAAGAAGGGGTAGAACCTGCCCAGTTTGTGGATGCCCTGGCCAAGGCCTATCAGGAAGTCTTTGCCAAATTGGCCAACCTTGGTGCCGGCTGCATCCAGCTGGATGAGCCTGCTCTGGTCAAGGATCTGTCTGCCGAAGAGAAGGCCCTCTTCCTGGCCCTTTACAAGAAGCTCCTGGTGGATAAAAAAGGCCTGGAAGTCCTGATCCAAACCTACTTCGGCGATGTTCGGGATATCTACTCTGATTTGATCGAACTGCCGGTTGATGCCATCGGTCTGGATTTCGTCGAAGGCAAGAAAACCCTAGAGTTGGTCAAGTCCGGCTTCCCGGCCGACAAGACCCTTTATGCCGGGATTGTCAACGGTAAGAATATCTGGCGCAATAATTATGAAAAGAGCCTGGCTGTTCTGGAGCAGATTCCGGCTGAAAAGCTTGTGCTGACCAGCTCCTGCTCCCTGCTGCATGTACCTTTCACCACAACCAATGAAGACTTTGAAGAAGCCATCCTCAAGCACTTTGCCTTTGCGGTGGAAAAGCTGGATGAGATCCGGGACCTGGATGCCATCCGCAATGGTGGCGGTGCAGAAGCCCTGGTGGCGAATAAAGAACTCTTTGCCACTGAGCGTGTCGGTCAAAATGCTGAATTGGCAACTCGTATCGCTGGATTGACCGATGCCGACTACACTCGCCTGCCGGCCTTCGCAGAACGCGAAGCCATCCAGAAGGAAGCCTTCAAACTTCCGGCCCTGCCGACGACAACCATCGGTTCCTTCCCTCAGACCAAGGAAGTTCGGGCCAAGCGCCTGGCCTTCCGCAAGGGTGAGCTTTCTCAGGAAGACTATGATAAGTTCCTGGCTGAGCAGATCGACGAATGGATCAAGTGGCAGGAAGAAGTCGGTTTTGATGTTCTGGTTCACGGGGAATTCGAGCGCAATGACATGGTAGAATACTTCGGTCAAAATCTGTCCGGCTATCTCTTCTCCAAGAACGGCTGGGTGCAGTCCTACGGTATGCGTGGGGTGAAACCGCCGATTATCTGGGGAGATGTAACCCGCCTCAACCCGATTACTGTTAAATGGTCCAGCTATGCTCAAAGCCGGACTGACAAGCCGGTTAAGGGAATGCTGACGGGACCTGTAACCATCCTCAACTGGTCCTTCCCACGGGAAGATATTTCCATCAAGGACTCTACCCTGCAGATTGCCCTGGCCATCAAGGACGAAGTTCTGGACCTGGAAGCTGCCGGCGTTAAGATTATCCAAATCGATGAAGCTGCCCTGCGTGAAAAGCTGCCGCTCCGTCGCAGCGACTGGTATGAAGACTATCTGGACTGGGCTATTCCGGCCTTCCGTCTGGTCCACTCTACCGTTGCACCGGATACGCAGATCCATACCCACATGTGCTACTCAGAGTTTACCGATATTATCCCGGCCATTGACAACATGGATGCGGATGTTATCTCCTTTGAAGCCAGCCGCTCCAACCTGGAAATCCTGGATGAGCTCAAGGTCAAGAACTTTCAGACAGAAGTGGGACCTGGAGTTTACGATATCCACTCTCCTCGTGTACCAAATGAAGAGGAAATCGACCACACCATCGAAGCCATCCTGACCAAGGTGCCGAGCCGCAAGGTCTGGATCAATCCTGACTGCGGTCTGAAAACGCGTGGCATTACTGAAACCAAGGCCAGCCTAGTCCGCCTGGTAGAGGCAGCCAAGGCAGCGCGTGAAAAACTTTAATCAAAAAATAAGAGCTGACAGAAGGGAGGGCCTGCCCCTGCCCTTGCTGTCTTAGTAAAGGAATTGTGAAACATGTCTAGCCAAAGCCCGTCTATCTCTTTTGAAATATTTCCTCCCAATCCAGCAGTAGGCAATGAAAAGATTATGGTGGCCCTGAAGGAAATGCAGGACCTGGCGCCTCATTTTATCAGTGTCACAGCGAGTAATAATAAGTTCAATATCGAAGAAACGACGGTGCGTCTGGCGGACTTTATCCGCAATGACCTGCACATCCCGACCATTGCTCACCTGCCTGCGGTTTATCTGACTAAGGAAATGGTTACAGAAACTCTGACAGCACTTGATAAGGTAGGTGTTCATAAAGTATTGGCACTCAGAGGGGATATCCTCCCTGATGTGGAGCCCCAAAAGGATTTCGTCTACGCAACAGATTTGATTGAGTATATTAAGAAAGAAGCTCCTCACTTTGAGATTGTGGGTGCCTGTTATCCAGAAGGTCATCCAGACTCGCCCAATCAAATCTCGGATATCCAAAATCTCAAAAAGAAGGTGGATGCCGGCTGTTCCAGCCTTTTAACACAACTTTTCTTTGACAATGAGAGTTTTTACGATTTTCAAGATAAATGTATCTTAGCAGGGATTGAGGTTCCGATTCATGCGGGGATTATGCCGATTTTAAACCGAAATCAAGCTCTTCGTTTGCTCAAAACCTGTGAAAACATTTATTTACCACGAAAATTTTGCTCTATTCTAGATAAATATGAACACGATCCAGAGTCACTTAGAGCAGCAGGATTAGCTTATGCGATTGACCAAATTGTTGACTTAGTCACTCAAGATGTGGCAGGCGTTCATTTATATACAATGAACAATTCCGATACTGCTCATCAAATTTATCAAGCGACGCATACATTTTTTGATAAGTAAGGATGTCCTGACCTTTGTTGTTCTGCAGTTGCAGCTAGAAACCTTAAAAGAGTGCTGAAAATGCGCTCTTTTTGGTTTTCTGATTGATAGGGAATATTAAGTGATGAAAGAATAGTATCAGCATTTATGGCTATTCTACAAGAAAGGGGTTACAAAAAAGGGTATAATAGAAGTAACGAAAGAACGAGGTGAATAAAATGACAGAAAAACAGTTTCCGAATGGTTTTTGTAGGGCGGTGCAACTGCTGCCAATCAGTATGAAGGTGGCTGGGATTTAGGTGGTCGTGGTCCGGCTACATCTGATACAGCCAAAGCTGTACGCCCTGAGGAACGTCAAAATATGGAAGGTTTTGCCGCACCCATGACCAGAGAAAAAGTAGAAGCTGCTCTTAATGATAAGGAAGGACTCTATCCTAAGCGCTGGGGCTCTGACTTTTATCATCGTTACAAGGAAGATATTGCTCTTTTTGCAGAAATGGGCTTTAAAACCTTCCGCCTCTCTATCGCTTGGAGTCGAATTTTCCCTAATGGAGACGATGTAGAGCCTAATGAAGAAGGGCTGGCTTTTTACGATGCGGTCTTTGACGAACTCTTGAAATATGGCATTGAGCCTTTAGTGATGTTGTCACACTATGAGACACCGATTCATTTGGCATTAGAATACGGTGGCTGGAAGGATCGCCGAGTTATTGGTTTTTTTGAGCGCTATGTGCGGACAGTTTTTGAACGTTATAAAAATAAGGTGAAATATTGGCTGACATTTAATGAAATCAACATTATGGGCATTTCTGGTTATGTTGGCGGTGGACTGCTTTTTGAAGACGGAAAACAAAATTTCCAAGACTTGTATCAAGCAGCACATCATTAATTTGTAGCTAGCAGTTTAGCAGTCAAAGCAGCGCGAGAAATCACCCCAGACTTCAAAGTCGGTATGATGTTTGCTCGTATGCAAGCTTATGCAGCAACTTGCAATCCTTTGGATGTTATGGAAGAAATTCAGCAGGACCATGAAAATCTTTTCTTCTCCGATGTACAGGCGCGCGGAAAATATCCAAGTTATGCTCAACGCTTTTTCAAACAAAATGGCATTGAGTTGAAAATCGAAGACGGGGACTTAGAATTGCTAGCGCAGTATTCGGTGGACTTTATGTCCTTCAGCTATTACATGTCTTCTGTAGCGCGTGCTAAAGGAACAGAAGAAGGTGAAAGAACTGCTGGTAATTTCTCAATGGGAGAGAAAAATCCTTATCTAGAAGTCTCTGATTGGGGTTGGCAAATTGATCCGGTGGGTCTGCGCATTACCCTCAATAAGCTCTATGACCGCTATCAAGTGCCACTTTTCATCGTGGAAAATAGTCTGGGAGCATTGGATAAGGTAGAAGCAGACGGCTCTATCCACGACAGCTACCGAATTGATTACCTCAAGGCGCATATTAAGCAAATGTACGAAGCGATTGAGGACGGAGTGGAGCTTATGGGTTACACGCCTTGGGGCTGTATTGACTTGGTTTCTGCTTCCACTTCTGAGATGAGCAAGCGCTATGGATTTATCTATGTGGATGCAGATGATGAAGGAAATGGGAGCTATGACCGCTCCCGCAAGGACTCTTTCTTCTGGTACCAGAAAGTGATTGAAACAAACGGGGCAGCAGCCTTAGAAGAATAGAAGGGTCAACAGATGATCAGAAAAATTATCTTTTTAGATGTAGACGGAACTTTGGTGGATTATGACAATCGCATTCCAGAATCCGCTATCCAGGCTATTCGTCAGGCGCGGGAAAATGGGCATTTAGTCTATGTTTGTACAGGGCGCAGTAAGGCGGAAATGCCTCAGGAAATATGGGCTATCGGTCTAGACGGTATGATTGGCGGGAATGGTTCTTATGTGGAGCATGAAGGTCAGGTCATCATGCATCAGTTGATTCCTTTAGAGGTGGAAAAGAGAGTGGTAGACTGGCTGCATGAGAGAGGATTGGAATTTTATTTAGAAAGTAACAACGGTCTCTTTGCTAGTGAGCATTTCCGTGATGCAGCGCGTCCGGTCATGAAACTTTATGCCAAGAAAAAAGGAAAAACAGATGCGGAAGTTGAACATCAAGAGGTTGAAGATGTGATGCACGGCATGGTCTTTGGTGGCGAGCTTTACCGAGATGATCTAAATAAAATCAGCTTTATTCTCACTTCTTATCAGGATCACTTGGACTCTAAGGAAGCTTTTCTATAGCTCAAGGCTGGTACATGGGGTGGTCGTGGAGAGGAAGCTCTCTTTGGCGATCTAGGAGTTAAGGATATTACGAAGGCACATGCGATTGATGTACTGCTAGAGCATTTGGGGGCGGAAAAAGAAGATACAATTGCTTTTGGAGATGCCAAGATTGACATTCCGATGTTGGAATATTGTCAAATTGGGGTTTCTATGGGTAATGGCGGCCCAGAAATATTAGCCATGGCGGATATGGTGACAGATGATGTGGCCGAGGACGGTCTCTACAATGCCTTTGAAAAATTAGAACTTCTTTAGAGGAATATTTTATGACAAAAACACTTTATTTGATGCGACACGGGCAAACTTTATTCAATAAACGGCATCGGATTCAAGGTTGGTGTGACGCCCCTTTGACGGACTTAGGAGTGTATCAGGCTCAGGTGGCTGGGCAGTATTTAAAAATGCAGGAATTACGTTTGATGCGGCTTACAGCTCAACATCTGAGCGGGCTTGCGATACCTTAGAAATTGTTACAAATGGTAGCCTTCCTTATCAGCGGGTTAAAGGACTCAAGGAATGGAATTTTGGAACCTTTGAAGGAGAAAGTGAGGACCTCAATCCTCCTTTGCCATATGAAGATTTTTTTGTGACCTATGGTGGAGAATCTCAAGATCAAGTTCGAGAGCGCATGGCTGCGACTATCCTACAGCTCATGCAAGAAACGAAAGGCAAGTCTGTTCTCATGGTATCTCACGGTGGTGCTATGGCCAATTTTGCACGTGCTTGGGAAGACAACTGGCGGCTGGATGACCTAGGTCACATGACCAACTGTGGTATTTTGAAGTTTACTTTTGAACATGACCAATTTTATCTGGAAGAAGCGATTGGGCATGACTTTAGTGGCTGGGAGGAAAAATGAAAGATTTATATCTAATGCGGCATGGTCAAACTTTTTTCAATCAAGAAGGGCTGGTGCAAGGAGTATGTGACTCACCGCTGACTGATTTAGGTATAGAGCAAGCCAAGCAAGCGCGAGCTTTTTTCGAGAAAAATGGCATTGAATTTTGGGGTATCTACTCTTCTACTCAAGAGAGGGCTTCTGATACCTTGGAAATTGTGACTGGTCGAACAGACTACACCCGTCTCAAAGGAGTGAAAGAGTGGAATTTTGGGCTTTTTGAAGCTCAGCCAGAAAGATTGCAGCCCAAGTTTCGAACTGGTGCGGTGTCTTTTGAAGATTTATACGTGCCTTATGGGGGTGAAGATGTGACTCAAGTAGGAGAACGCATGCTGACCACTCTGACAGAAGTCATGAAAAAAACGCCTGCTGTTGAGAATCCAACATTGGTCGTCAGTCACGGTGGCGCTATGTGGGCTTTTTATCTAAAAGTAGGCTATTTGCCTGATCCTAATATTTATTTCAGTAACTGTGCGATTTGTCATTACCAATATGAAAACGACCAGTTTCTGCTTCGACAAGTTATTGACCCATTGGCTAAAACAGTCTATAACTTGTAACGGCAACTTACTTGTTTTCACTTGATCTCTTATAGAGAAAATAGTATAGAGTGGCTGTTTAATAGTTGAATAAAAGAAAGAAAATGATGACCAAAACCATCATTTTCTTTCTTTTTATATGTAATTTTCTCAAATTTCCTTTTTCTGCAGGTGATTGCATTAGTAAACTATCCTGAACTCAAATATTTTACGAAAAATCTCGAAGAATTTTTCGAGATTTGCAATATTATAAAAGCTATTCTTCTGTTACCCACACGCTTCTGGTGAAGATCATGGAGAGTAGGGCGAATCCAGCAAGTCCTACTCCTACGTACCAGTAGGGGAGGTCCATTGTGGTGGAGCGTCCAGACAGGTTGACAATGCCGCGAAAGAGAACGCCCGTAGCAATGGTTGCAACCGCAGAATTCCAAAGATTGAGACTGAGCAGTGAAAGATTAGGGATGATTTTTTGAAAAATCAGAAGCACCATCCCTCCTATTAGTGGTACTCCAAAGAGATAATGTATATAGGCTGAAGTCTTCCCAAAGCTGAAGTGCTCATAAATACGACTGAAAATGAAGAAAAATACTGTGATTAAGGCATAGACAACGGCTGTCTTTTTGAACCGTTTTTTGCTTGCTTTAGTAACCGATGTAGACAATGTCACTCACAGCCCTTTCTGAAATCGTTCCGTTTGTCGTTGGTTTATTGACGACTTTTCCATTGAAGTAAAGAGTAGACGAACCACCGCCGTCCAGATTGTAGGCTGTTTTCACACTGTAAGACTTCATAACTTCTGCGAGTTCATAGAGAGAAAGTCCCGCGCTTTCTGAAGTTCGACCGTCTGATACAACGATAATATAGTGATTTTTGTCAATCATTCCAATAGCTGTACGCGGATTGGAAGACATGGATTGCCCTACTTCCGAATTGCTTGAAACTGCGATCTGACCATTTTCAACTAAAGTCGGACCAAAGGCAAGAAGGTTTACAACACCATTTTTAACCAAGTCTTCAGAAGAAACATCATTTTCGTAAACAATTCCGAAACTCCCATCTTTATAAATTGCTAAGTCACCATTGCTAGCATCTTCACGTACGATATTTCGATAGACGACACCGTTACGGATGACATAGCCAGTCGTGTTGGCTCCGTAGAAATCACCGTTGATAGCCAGAATGGCATTGTTATTGGCTGCTGTAACCGAAGTCTTAGCGGTTACGTTATTTCCATATGTATTTTGTGCTAGAGCAGTTTTAAGATATTTGGGGGAGCTGACCGTAATATCTGCAATGTACACTTTTGTGTTGCTGACGTTTTTTGTAGTTAGGTTAATGCAAACATTATCGTCCTTATAGCTTGTATTTGTCTTTGTCGCATTTGTTGCTGTTTTAGCATTTGTTGTGCTCGTTGAGTTAGAAGAACTTTTGACTGTTGTAATGGCCTCTGACAGAACAAAAGTTTTTAACATGGAGTAGGTAAACGCCCCTGTCAACAACATACCAAAGAGACTAGCATAAGCATAGGATTTTTTGAAAAACTTCATGATAAAGTATGCGTCCTTTCTTTGAAAATAATTTTTTTTTGAACGAGCCAGGATAGGCAAAAGAGCAGTGATCCGACAATGATTTTAACAATCAGCAAATTGAGACCGAAAACGGCGTAAAATAGTCTGATCAAAAGGGTGTCGAGGATAAACAAGCCCAAGGCTAGCCCGAAATAACCAGTCCCTGTTTTGGCAACACTGTCTTTATTTTTAAAGACCAGTTTTTTATTTGTGGAATAATTGACAATTGAGCTCGTGACACGAGCTACTCCATTTGCCAGTAAAATTTTGAGACTAGTTGGCACCGCAGTAAGCACCAAAAGGGCTAGAGCATAGACGATATAGTCAATCAAAAAACTACTAATTGAAGAAAGAGCAAATTTAAACATATCTTTGTAAATCATGAAACCGTCGCGTATTGGTCTAAAGTGAGAAGCTTGATTGTCATTGATATAAATGGTTTCAATTGGAACTTCGCTGATAGGATATTTTGTAGAAGCAGATAACAGCATATTCATTTCATATTCATAACGCTGCCCTTCAATCTCCAACATAAATGGAATCATATTGGTTGTAAAGCCACGAAGTCCGGTCTGAGTATCTGTCACAGAAACACCAGTCTGTCGCTGAAACAGGAATCGTGTTACTTTATTTCCAAAAGCCGATCGTAAAGGGACCTTCCCAGAAAAAGAACGAACTCCCAGAATTAAGTGGTTGGGGTTTTCTTGAGCTTTTTTGCTCACGCGAAAAATATCCCATACGTTGTGTTGACCATCTGCATCAGCTGTAACTACTGTCCCATATTGTCCTAAGGTATCAATATAAGTAAAAGCGTTTTTCAATGCCTGTCCTTTTCCTTGATTGCTTGGATAGTATAAAATGGTGGCACATTTCTGAGCTTCTTGAAAAATCGAATTATAACTAGCTGGGCTACCGTCATTAGCAACAACGACGTGAAAGGAACTCTTTGCCTTCACCTTTTGCAAAAGATGAAGGAGATTGAGGTCAGGTTTGTAAGCAGGAATGACTAAAAAATCCATGTGTGTACTCCTTTCTTAGACGAATGATAGAAAAGATACACATTAGTATAGAGATGCTAACTTAAAGCTAACTGATATCAGCTTTCTTTAAGGTTTTGGAGTAGGAAATGTAAAGAAAATGTACTAAAAAAGAAGATATTAAAGAACGTTTCAAAAAACACATACGGGTTTTTCTTGCTATTTCCCAGAAAGTTTAGTATAATAGTTGTCCGTGAGTATCCCTCACTTACCCCTTTCAGTAGCTGGGGGTCATTAGACCAAAAGGAGGAAAAATCAATGGCTAAATACGAAATTCTTTATATTATTCGTCCAAACATTGAAGAAGAAGCAAAAAACGCTTTGGTAGCACGCTTTGACTCTATCTTGACTGACAACGGTGCAACTGTTGTTGAATCAAAAGACTGGGAAAAACGTCGTCTTGCATACGAAATCCAAGATTTCCGTGAAGGACTTTACCACATCGTAAACGTTGAAGCTGAAGACGCAGTCGCTTTGAATGAATTTGACCGTCTTTCAAAAATCAACGCTGACATTCTTCGTCACATGATCGTCAAACTTGACGCATAAGAAGGGTTACATATGATAAATAACGTTGTACTTGTGGGTCGGATGACCCGAGATGCCGAACTTCGCTATACTCCGCAAAATCAAGCGGTTGCAACTTTTACTCTTGCTGTCAATCGCAACTTTAAAAATCAAAGTGGCGAGCGAGAAGCAGATTTCATTAACGTTGTAATTTGGCGCCAGCAGGCAGAAAATCTTGCAAATTGGGCTAAAAAAGGAGCTCTCATCGGAATTACTGGTCGGATTC
Source organism: Streptococcus anginosus subsp. whileyi MAS624 (assembly GCF_000478925.1). Classification (NCBI taxonomy): domain Bacteria; kingdom Bacillati; phylum Bacillota; class Bacilli; order Lactobacillales; family Streptococcaceae; genus Streptococcus; species Streptococcus anginosus. The sequence continues at coordinate 458,580 of NZ_AP013072.1, forward strand.
AGACACGTAACTACGAAAACCAGCAAGGTCAACGTGTCTATGTGACAGAAGTGGTAGCTGACAATTTCCAACTGCTAGAAAGTCGTGCCAGCCGTGAAGGTCAATCTTCTGGTGGCTACACTTCTAATAATTTCGGAAATTCATCATCCAACTTTGGGAACTCAACTTCTGCCAATCAAGTACCCAACTTTTCTCGTGATGAAAATCCATTTGGTAATACCAATCCAATGGACATCTCAGATGACGATCTACCATTTTAATGGACAAACAGAATAATGATATAAAGGAGAAAGAACATGGCTCAACAACGTCGTGGCGGATTTAAACGCCGTAAAAAAGTTGATTACATCGCAGCAAACAAGATTGAATATGTTGATTACAAAGATACTGAGCTTCTTAGCCGTTTCGTTTCAGAACGTGGGAAAATCCTTCCTCGTCGTGTAACAGGAACTTCAGCTAAAAACCAACGTAAAGTAACAACAGCAATCAAACGCGCTCGCGTAATGGCTTTAATGCCTTTCGTAAACGAAGACTAAAATATAAAAATGAGCATGAATTTCATAAAATCATGCTCATTTTTTAAAACTCAATCAGCAACTAAATAGGTTGCTTTTTTTATGCTCAAAATTGTTTGAAACGGTTGTCAAAAATACTTATTAGATCTTATTAAAACATCCACCTGTTGAAACAAGCGGATGTTCAAATAAAAATATGACTAAAGTTGTCTTGGTGCGGTTAAAGCACTGCGGATATTGAATTTCTTTTTGAGATAGAAACGAAGTGCCAAAGTTACTCCGCCAAACACTAGAATAAATAAGTTTGGCAGCTTTGGATTTAAAACTGCTGGCAACAGGAAGGTTGTTCCGTAAAGAACAATAGCCCATAATATCGTAGCAGCTGAAATGATTAGGAGCGATTTGAAAAATGGTGGCTTTTGACTTTGGTCTTGGTCGGAATAATAAAAGCGGTAAATAAAGTAATACATTCCGTAAAATACGAGTGCCCCCACCGCACTACCAAGTACAATCGTCACAATACCATAATTGCTAGGGTTTTTGGAGAATAAGTTAACACTACTATTTAAGATAGCAAATAAACTAAAGACAAATAAGAAAGCATCCATAATCATGAGATACGGATTGGTATTTTCTTTGATAGTTTGAGCTTCTTTTTGTTTTGCTTCTGAAAAATTCGCTGCCCAAACAGTAGGTGCTCCATAAAGTCCGCGAGCGGTAATTCCTTTTGCTTGATTTTCAAGAATCGTTGGGATGATTTCCTCTAGCAGGGCTTTGATTTCTTCGTCTGTCTTTCCATCTTTGATGAGTTGGTGGGTTGCGATACGGACAAATTCTTGATTTTTTTTGCTGAGTTTATCCAAAGAAACTTGTGTCATAAGATCTCCTTTTAATTAGAATAATTTTTTGTGAATAAGGTAAACAGTCAGGGAAACACTTATCGCAAAGGCGATAAAAATAATAATCCAAAAAGCGTGAGGTTCCCCGTTGAGCGGTAAGTCATTGTTTTTGAAGTTCATTCCATAGGCTGAAAAAATCATAGTTGGAATGGACATAACAATCGTCACTAAAGCTAGAGCTTTCATGATGTTATTTTGATTATTTGAAATGATAGAAGCAAACGTATCGGTCATGCTGTGCAAGATATTTCCATAAATATCTGCCATCTCAATCGCCTGCTGGGTCTCGATGAGTGTATCTTCCAGCAAGTCCTCATCTTCCAAATATTTCTTAATATTGCTTGTAGCGCTGGTCAATTTTTTAATCACGCGCTCATTGGTTTTCAAGGAAGCTTTGAAATAGACAATCGTTTTTTCAAGCTCCATGAGTTCAATCAATTCTTCATTGCGAGTGGACTTGTGCAGTTGACTTTCAATCTGCTCACTCTTGCGGTCAATAGAGCGTAACGCTGTCAGATAAAGCTCGGCATTGCGGTAAAGAATTTGGAAAATAAAGCGCGAACGCATGAAAGTATAGAAATTACGCAGTCGTCGATTGATAAAAATATCCAATAAAGGGAGTTTTTCCAAACAGGTGGTAATAATCGCCTCTTCGGTAATAATAATCCCTAGAGGGATGGTTACATAGTAAGTCTGATTATTTCGCTCCTCTGTAATTGGAACATCCACAATAATCAAGGTATATTCATCTTCGATGGTAACACGAGACATTTCCTCTGCGTCAAGGGGTGCTCGTAAGTCCGTAATATCAATGTCAAAGGCGTTGGCAATTTCAGTAGACTCACTTTGAGAAGGGTTGACTAAATTGATCCAAGTCCCCGACTCAAGCGTATCAATTTCTTTAAATTCAGTTGTTGTCGATAGAAAGACTTGTTTCATATTTTCCTCCTTCAGTTATTTACACACCGTACTATTATACTATAAATTTCCGAGTTTTTGGGTAAAAGATTGCAGAAAATTTTGTTATAATAGAAAGAAGTTTAAAATAAAGTGTGGTAAGAATGCAGGATAAAATTATCATTCATGGAGCGCGAGCTCATAATCTAAAAAATATTGATGTCACGATTCCGCGGGACAAACTGGTTGTCGTGACTGGTTTGTCTGGTTCGGGAAAGTCTAGCCTCGCTTTTGACACTCTCTATGCAGAAGGACAACGGCGCTATGTAGAAAGTTTGTCTGCCTATGCCCGTCAATTTTTGGGCAATATGGAAAAACCAGATGTGGATTCAATTGACGGACTTAGTCCAGCTATTTCTATTGACCAAAAAACGACCAGCAAGAATCCACGGTCAACGGTTGGAACAGCAACAGAAATCAACGATTACCTTCGTTTGCTCTATGCGCGTGTGGGTACTCCTTACTGTATCAATGGGCATGGAGCTATTACTGCTTCTGCTGTGGAACAAATCGTCAATCAAGTTTTGGAATTACCCGAACGTCAGCGATTACAAATTCTAGCGCCAGTTATCCGTAAGAAAAAAGGACAGCACAAGACAATCTTTGAAAAAATCCAAAAAGATGGGTATGTGCGAGTGCGCGCGGACGGGGACGTTTATGATGTAACCGAAGTCCCAGATCTTTCTAAAACGAAAAAGCACGATATCGAAGTAGTGGTGGACCGAATTGTTATTAAGGACGGTGTACGCAGTCGGTTGTTTGATTCGATTGAAGCAGCCTTAAGAATTGCGGACGGTTACGTGGTGATCGATACGATGGATGGCAAGGAATTACTCTTTTCCGAGCATTATGCTTGTCCAGTCTGTGGCTTTACGGTACCTGAGTTGGAGCCTCGCCTCTTTTCTTTTAATGCACCATTCGGCTCTTGTCCTGATTGTGACGGTCTGGGTGTGAAGTTGGAAGTGGACTTGGATATGGTGGTTCCTGACAGTAGTAAAACCTTGCGGGAAGGCGCCTTAGCTCCGTGGAATCCTATTTCTTCAAATTACTATCCTCAAATGCTAGAGCAGGCAATGACGGAATTTGGTATTGATATGGATAAGCCATTTGAGGACCTGACAGAAGACGAGCGGCAGCTGATTTTCTTTGGCTCTGAAGGACGAGAATTTCATTTCCATTATGAAAATGAATTTGGTGGTGTGCGAGATATTGACATTCCTTTTGAAGGCGTCGTGACCAATATCAACCGTCGCTACCATGAGACCAATAGTGATTTCACCCGTACCCAGATGCGGCTTTATATGAATGAGTTGACTTGTGCGAGTTGCCATGGTTATCGATTGAATCCACAAGCCTTGTCTGTTAAAGTGGGGGGTGAAGGTGGTCTTAATATTGGCCAAGTATCTGATTTGTCTATTGCAGATCATTTAGAATTGATTTCTCATCTGACATTGACTGAAAACGAAGTGGCCATTGCAACACCGATTATTAAAGAAATTCGCGATCGCTTGACTTTTCTTCATAATGTCGGACTTAATTATCTAACTCTGTCTCGGTCTGCGGGAACATTGTCGGGTGGGGAGAGTCAGCGGATCCGCTTGGCGACTCAAATCGGCTCTAATCTCAGCGGTGTTCTTTATATCTTAGATGAGCCTTCTATCGGTCTTCATCAGCGGGATAACAATCGCTTGATTGCCAGTCTCAAAAAAATGCGTGATTTGGGTAATACCCTCATTGTGGTTGAACATGATGAGGACACCATGCGTGAAGCGGATTGGTTAATTGATGTTGGACCGGGAGCTGGTGTTTTCGGTGGCGAAATTGTTGCGGCAGGCACACCTGATCAAGTTGCAAAAAACAAGAAATCAATTACAGGTCAGTATTTATCGGGCAAACGTGAAATTCCACTGCCATTGGAGCGCCGCGTAGGAAACGGCCTCTTTATTGAAGTAACAGGTGCGCGAGAGCACAATTTGCAAAATATCACAGCTCGTTTCCCTCTAGGAAAATTCATTGCTGTGACAGGTGTTTCTGGTTCCGGAAAGTCTACTCTGGTTAATTCTATTCTCAAAAAAGCAATCGCTCAAAAACTCAATCGTAATTCAGACAAACCGGGAAAATTTAAAAAGATTTCAGGCATTGAGCATATCGATCGTTTGATTGATATTGACCAGAGCCCGATTGGACGGACTCCTCGCTCCAATCCTGCCACCTATACTGGGGTTTTCGATGATATTCGTGATCTCTTTGCTAAAACCAACGAAGCTAAGATTCATGGGTATAAAAAAGGGCGTTTCTCTTTCAATGTGAAGGGGGGGCGCTGCGAGGCCTGCTCTGGGGATGGGATTATCAAGATTGAGATGCATTTTCTACCAGATGTCTACGTTCCTTGTGAAGTTTGCCACGGCACTCGCTACAATAGTGAAACTCTGGAAGTGCATTATAAGGATAAGAATATCGCACAAGTTTTGGATATGACGGTCAATGATGCAGTGGAATTTTTTAAGCATATTCCTAAAATTGAGCGGAAACTTCAGACCATCAAAGACGTAGGACTAGGATATGTAACGTTAGGACAACCTGCCACAACTCTGTCTGGTGGGGAGGCGCAGCGGATGAAACTAGCCAGCGAACTTCACAAGCGCTCAACAGGTAAGTCTTTCTATATTCTGGATGAACCAACTACAGGTCTGCACACGGAGGATATTGCGAAACTTCTCCAAGTGCTATCACGTTTTGTAGATGATGGCAACACGGTTCTCGTCATCGAGCATAATTTGGACGTTATTAAGACGGCTGATCACATTATTGACCTTGGGCCAGAAGGTGGTATTGGTGGAGGTACTATTATTGCAACTGGTACACCGGAAGAAGTAGCTGCAAACTCTGCTAGCTATACTGGCCAGTATCTAAAAGGAAAGTTAAAATAAGATTTAAAAGACTCTGCTTTTTTAGGCAGAGTCTTTTTTATAATAAATTACGAATTTTTTCTTTTATAAATGGGTTAAGAGAATAGTGTTTATCCAGATATTCTAGGAGTGCTTGAGCAGACTCAGAAATGCGTTCGTAACCTTGCAAAAAGTAAGGCAATTGCTTGGTTTCCTTGGGATAACCTTCTTCAAATCGTCTGTTGGTATTAAAGACATCTATAAAATTAGATTTAGAAGTTGTTTCCAAACTGATTAGTTCAGTCCAAAGCTTGACGGATCTGTTTTGGATCAAATCATAAGCAGCTAATTTTTCGCCTCGCTGATAGCGACCTAGCCCTAAATATAGATTACATGAAATTTCTCCCAACAGCCATTCACTGTCTCTGTTTTCTTTTGATGGCAGTCTTTGTGGCTGACAGATTGTTTCATCAAAACCGACCTCCTTCCAGATAATCTTGCTTTCAGCGAAGGGAATGTTTACTAGTTCATGAGCTTCAAAGACAGCAAATTCACAAAAAACATCATCTTCAAATAGAACTTTATGTCCGTCCACTGTATTTTGGTAGTGAAATGCAATTGGTTCTAGCTTACTTAACCAGGTTAGGTCTTGGATATAGGTCTGCTTGTAGCCATCTTTTACAATAACAAAGAAGTCTAAATCTGAGTACTGATCCAATCGTTCTCTTTCTGTTCCGCAAGAACCAAGTGCCAGCAAAGCTAGTGCTTCTTTCGAATCTTTTAGAGACTGACCAATCTCATCTAGTCTTTGTAACAGTAATTCAGTTTTATTCATATCGTTACCTCATTCTTTCTTATTTAACAAAAATTATACATTAATTATGCATTTAGCGCATTCAAATGTCAATTTCATCTAATCCTAACTATATAGATTGTATTATTTTCGGTATTTTTTTGCTATAATAAATTGAATCATTTTACGGAGGTTTTCTCATGTTATCAAGAGTTGAAAAATTTGAAGTAGCCTTAAAACAGACAGAGTGTGATGCTGTCTTGGTAACCAATTTGAAGAATATTTACTATCTGACGGGTTTTAGCGGGACAGAAGCGACGGTTTTTATTAGCAAAACGCGACGGATTTTTTTGACAGATTCCCGCTATGCCTTGATTGCCAAAGGTGTGGTCAAAGGATTTGATATTATTGAAACGCGTGATGCTTTGGGGGAAATCGCTAAAATCATTGGGGACGATAAATTAGAAAAAATTGGCTTTGATGATCAAGTGTCCTATGCCTATTTCAAGATGCTGAAAAGCGTATTTGCAGCCTATGAACTGATACCTATGAGCAGTTTCATCGAGAATCTGCGCATGATAAAAGATGCGGAAGAAATTGATACGATTCGAAAAGCTTGTCAAATTTCTGACCAAGCCTTTCTAGATGTCTTGGATTTTATCAAGCCGGGGCAAACAACGGAGCTACAAGTCATGAACTTTTTAGATGCTCGCATGCGCAAACTGGGTGCTTCAGGTGCGTCTTTTGATTTCATCATCGCCTCAGGATACCGCTCTGCCATGCCGCATGGAGTGGCGAGTGAAAAGGTCATCCAAACGGGTGAAACCTTGACAATGGATTTTGGTTGTTATTACAATCACTATGTTAGCGATATGACACGAACTATTCATGTTGGTCATGTGACGGATGAAGAGCGTGAAATTTACGATATTGTATTGCGGAGCAACCAAACTCTGATTGAGGCTGCGAAGGCTGGTATGACTCGCATTGAGTTTGATCAAGTGCCACGAAAAGTGATTAACGATGCAGGTTACGGACAATATTTCACACACGGGATTGGGCATGGGATTGGTCTTGATATTCATGAAATCCCTTATTTTGGGAAATCCTCTGAGCCGATTGAAGCAGGTATGGTCTTAACGGATGAGCCGGGCATTTATTTGGACGGAAAATACGGTGTGCGGATTGAAGATGACATTCTCATCACAGACACAGGTTGTGAGCTTTTAACACTTGCACCAAAAGAGTTAATTGTTATTTGAGAATTGTCAATGTTTATGATAAAATAAAGAGAAATCTATTTTAAAAGAGGTAATAATAATGATTGAAGCAAGTAAGCTGAAAGCTGGTATGACGTTTGAAACAACGGACGGAAAATTGATTCGTGTCCTTGAAGCAAGCCACCATAAACCAGGTAAAGGGAATACTGTTATGCGTATGAAATTACGGGATGTACGCACAGGTTCGACTTTTGACACAACTTACCGTCCTGAAGAAAAATTTGAACAAGCAATTATTGAAACGCGCCCAGCACAATACTTATACCAAATGGATGACACAGCTTATTTCATGGATACAGAGTCATTTGAACAATATGAAATCCCAGTAGCAAATGTAGAGCAAGAATTGAAATTTATTCTTGAAAATTCAGAAGTGAAAATTCAATTTTACGGAAGCGAAGTTATCGGTGTTACAGTTCCAACGACTGTAGAATTAGTCGTAACAGATACACAACCTTCTATCAAAGGAGCAACAGTAACAGGTTCTGGTAAGCCAGCTACTCTTGAAACAGGTCTGGTAGTGAACGTACCGGACTTTATCGAAGTTGGACAAAAATTGATTATCAATACGCAAGAAGGAACTTACATTTCTCGTGCATAATTTATGCTAAGAACTAGAAGTTCTTAAATTACTATCAAATTCAGACTGAGAGCCTGACAAATATTGTGCAGACTCCTTGAATGTCTTTGTGTCTTAAGAAAGGACAAGTTATGGCAACTGAACAATTAGGCGAAATCGTTATCGCACCACGTGTCTTAGAAAAAATTATTGCCATTGCAACGGCTAAAGTGGATGGCGTTTACTCTTTCGCAAATAAAAGCATGTCTGACAGTCTTGCAAAACGTTCTTTAGGACGTGGCGTCTATCTTCATACCGCCAGTGATGGCGAAGTAACTGTTGACATTTATTTATACTTAGAATACGGTGTAGGGGTGCCAGCAGTAGCTGTTGCTATTCAAAAAGCCGTTAAAAGTGCTGTTTCTGATATGGCAGAAGTTGAATTATCCGCAGTGAACATCCATGTAGCGGGTATTGTGCCTGAAAAAACACCAAAACCAGATTTAAAAGATTTGTTCGATGAGGATTTCCTCAATGACTGATGTACAACTGGAAGCAAGAAGAGAACTACGTGAACGTGCATTTCAAGCATTAATGAGTTTGGAATATGAAAAAGATATTGTAGAAGCGTGTCGTTTTGCATATCTCTATGATAAAGATATGACAAACGATTCTGATGTGGAAATTCCAGCCTTTTTATTGAACCTCGTCACGGGTGTTGAACAGTCTAAAAACGAGTTGGATGACAAGCTTAGCCAGTACCTAAAAGAAGGTTGGACTTTGGAACGTCTTACATTGATAGAAAAAAATATTCTTCGCTTGGGATTGTTTGAGATGACAGAGTTTGATACACCTCAACTAGTCGCAATCAATGAAGCAATTGAGCTATCTAAAAAATTCTCAGATGAAAAATCGAGCAAGTTTATCAATGGTATTTTAAGTAAATTTGTTATAGAATAAATTTTAAGAAGAAATGAATACAGGATTGAGAGGACGAACTTCGTTCTCTCTTTTTCAATTTTATCCGCTAAACAGCTTCAGAAAACCTCTGAAGTGACAGGGATGCTGCTCACGAGACCCAGAAGAGATGCAATAAGATAAAAAATAGATAGAAGAAAACCAAAGGGTTCTCCTTCATGCTATCCTTAAAAGGTAAGTAAAAGGAAGGAGAAGGAAATGGAGTTCAAGGAGTTATATGGCAAGGTAAGAGGAATTGTGCTGAAGTGTCGGAGGGAATATTATGTCCACCTGTGGGAATTAAGCGATTGGGAACAAGAGGGGATGTTGGTGCTCTATCAGTTGGTGAGTCGCTATCCGCAGCTAGTAGAAGAAGATCATCAGCTCTATGTTTACTATAAGACCAAGTTCCGCAATCATATCCTAGACATCCTCCGTAAACAGGAAAGTCAAAAACGCAAACTTGATCGTCAAGCTTATGAAGAAGTGAGCGAGATTGGTCACAAGCTCAGCCTAAAAGAACTATATCTGGATGAATTGGTGATTCTCCGAGACCAGCTAAAGAGCTATCAAGCTCAACTGAGTCCAGAGAAACAAGAGCAGTATGAGTGCTTACTAGCCGATGAACGGTTCAAGGGTCGCCAAGCGATGATTCGAGAATTAAGAGCCTACTTAAAAGACTATAGCGATTAAACTAAGTCAGAACTTTTCCCTTTTTAAAGGTCATTTTCATTTTGCTACCTCTAAAAAATTTAATTCACTTTTTTTCATTTTCCTCTTGACATGGAACTCATTCCAGATTGTACAATGAAGTCAAGCTAGCGAAGAAATAAGATTTGAACTCGGAGTAGAGCGCAAATCCATAAAGAAAAGGAGAGAAAAATCATGCAAACAAGAACGATTAAACGTATTTTTACTGATATGGATGGGGCACTTTTAAATTCAAAGGGGCAAGTTTCCGAAAGGAATGCCAGACGCATTCGCAGAGCAGATATTCCGATTACGTTGGTCTCTGCGCGTGCGCCAATGGAGATGCGTGAGGCTATTGAATTGTTGGGTTTGCAAGGTCCGCAAGTGGGCTTTAATGGTGGTTTGATTTATGAGGTTGTCAATCATCAAATTCGTCCGCTGCACACCAAGATTATTTTCAAGCAGACCGCGGCAACGATTTTACAGGCTGTGCGGCAGCATTTTCCGAAGGTCAGTCTCAGTTATTACGACTTGACTCATCAGGCACCGACTCAGGTTCATGATGATTAGCTTTGAAGAGGAAGAAATGCAAGATTTGCAGACTTATCTGAATAGTCTAGGACTAACTAGTGTTACAATTCTGCGTTCTGGTCGGTTTTATTTAGAAATCACTAGCAAAGAAGCTCGAAAATCATCAGGGATTGATTACATTAGTCGGAAAGAAAATCTAAAAAAAGAAGAAACGGCTGCCTTTGGTGACGGTCACAATGACATTCCGATGCTAGAAATGGTTGGTTTTCCGATTGTCATGGCCAATGCCTTTAAAGATGTGAAGGCACATGCTTTTAAAATTACCAAAAGTAACGATGAGGACGGAGTTGGTTACGGAATTCACAGGTATCTCGTCAGTTAAGCTTGAAAATCAGAAAGGAACTCGATGACCAATATTTGAGAAATAGCGAAGTTGAGTGGCTATTCGGTGTCCAGTGTGTTGCGCGTGCTCAACAATCACCCATATGTGTCAGACGAGGCACGGGGGAAAATCCTGCAAATTGTCAGAGAACTGGACTATTCTCTAAATCTAGTCGCAAAAGAACTGAGTTTGGGCAATACTTATAAAGTGGGTGTAGTCATTCCTCATGTGCGTCACACTTATTTACCAAGCTCATCAATGGTATGTTGGATTGAGCGCAGAGAAGTGCCTATAATTTGCTGCTTTTGCCGTCTCAGTATGACAAAGAACTAGAGCTTCAGTACCTGGAACAATTGCGAGGTCAGGCTTTTGATCATTTGATTTTCACCTCACGAAGCATAGATTTGGAAACCATTGCTTCCTATGCTAAGTACGGAAATATTGTCTGCTTAGAAACGGTAAATCATTCTCAACTGAGTAGTGTCTATGTGGATCGCAAACCAGCTTGTAGAGAAGCTTTTCGCTAGTTGAAAGAACTGGGTTATCAACATTTAGCCCTTATTTTCACCCGTAAAGACAAGCGAAGTTCCACCTATCGTATGGTCAGAGAGGCTTATGATGAAGTCTATGGCTCGGAGCACGATCCGGTGATTCTCGAAGGAGTTGCGATAGAAGAGGATGCTTATCAGAAAGCTCCTGAACTTTGGCAATACCCGGAGATTGACTGTATTTTTTCAAATGGGGATGACATGGCAGCAGGGTTTATGCAGGCTTATGAGGAAGCTGGAAAACAGCTGCCTTTCATTATGGGGCAAGAAAATATGCTGGCCGGACGCCTTCTGGGTCTTTCTACCATTGACAATAAATCCTACCAGCTAGGTCAGGAAAGTTTCAAGCAGGTTTTATCTGAAGAGAAAAAAACCATTGTGCTCAAATCAGAGTTTATCCAGCGATAAGAGACTTGTTGTTTTTCAAATTAGCTTACTTATTTAATAAAGAAGAAGAGTTTGGGACAAAAAGATTTCAATTTTTAAAAATCTTAATTATTAAGCCCTTCAAATCTATAATTAAATGCGAAAAGCGAACAAAGCAGAATTCTGATTACCAGAAAACTAGTTTTGTTCGCTTTTTATACTTGAGGTCGGACTTTTGTCCCAGCCCCTTTTTTACTGAAATTTTTCTAAACAGAAAATATTGACAAGAAAAAGTAGACAGTGTATACTAAAAAAGAAGAGGATGTTGTATACTTGCTGGAGGACGAAAATGAAACGCAATACGGCAGAGTTAAAAGAAAGACTGATCCAGACGGGGATTGAAGAGATTGAGAGCCATGGTATCGACCAGCTATCACTGAGGACTGTCGCTAAATCCTGCGGTGTTACTCACGGCACCCCTTACCGGCATTTTGAAAGTAAGGAAAACTATTTAAAAGTTGTTTTAAAGCGCCTTTCTGTTTTTCTCAACCAAGAAATCCAAAAAGAGATCGATTGGAAGGCTTCTGCGCGGAATCAACTGGCCCAAATGGGCTTTAACTTTATCATCTTTGCGAAGGCTTACCCCTATTTCTTTGAGGCCCTCTTCATTAAATTTCCTTTTAAGTATATGAAAGTCACTCAGGATACTATTTCGCTGGATTCTGATTTGCCAGGATTCGCTGCATTTAAACGGATTGTTTTAGAGCTTCGTAAGGAGGAAGGCTTTACAAACAGCGAAGCTGAAACACTGTTTCATTTTTGGAGTTTTATTTCAGGTCTTGCTGTTTTGGCGAACAGTCCCATTGGACGTGACCTTGACAACAAAGCCATTCAGACTAACATTGAGCAGATGCTTGATATCTATATAAAAGGAGAACAGTCATGAAAATCTTAATTATTTTTACTCATCCAAACCCTCAAAGTTTTGACGGTGCTATTCTCAAGCAAGTCCAAACCAATCTTTCTGAAGCGCATTCTGTCAAAACCTTAGATTTATATGCTGAACAGTTTGATTCAATCTTACGATTTGATGAAAATCAAAAACGCCGCGATTTGGCTAAGGTTCCTGAAATGGAAAAATACCGTGATCTTGTCACTTGGGCAGACCACCTAATCTTTATTTTCCCGATTTGGTGGAGCGGTATGCCGGCTATTCTCAAAGGATTTATTGACCGAGCATTTGTAGCTGGTTTCGCTTATTCTTATAAAAAAGTCGGTCTTGAAGGGCACTTACAAGGAAAATCTGCTTGGATTATCACCACCCATAATACGCCGTCCTTTGTGCTGCCTTTTATTCAGGATTACGGCAAAGTTCTGAAAAATCAAATTTTAAAAATCTGTGCTGTCGCACCGGTTAAGCTAACACAATTAACAAACGTTGAAAAAATCTCTGATGAGCAGCGTCAGCAATTCTTAGAAAGCATTGCTCAAGTGGCCCGTCATATTTAAAATAACAATGTTTGCAAAGCAGAAATAGTATGATACAGCTGAAAACTAACTCAACAGTCCATTTCTTATGAAACATTTCTTGAAAACCTGCGTAAAATTGCTATAATGGAAGTTGAAATTTTAAGGAGGAGTCATGATGGAATATAAGCAAGTGGAATGCAGGTTAGTGGATCATGGAATCAGAGAGTATAAAAATTTTAAAGGAATCAAGATTTATAGTAACAGCCGTTTTTCTGAAGATAGGAAAAAATAATCTATCAAACGATTTATCTGACACCCAAGAAGAACCTTGTCTACTATCAAAGAGAAGATCTCAACTATGATTCAGAGTGGTGGCTCAGAAAGCATAAGGATCTACCATTCTACCATCAGCAAGAGGCAGATACGGTTTTCAAAATTTGCCAAGCTTTTGCTGAGTTAAGCTCTTACCTAGACAAATCTACTATCAACAAGTTGGAGCAAAGGTTAGCGGCAGGTGCTTTTATTGAAACCTTGAATATTTAACTTTACAGACAGCCAGTCTTTACGGACTGGTTTTTTTGTATGAAGTCAGCTGCATTGTTTCATAGGATATTTGTCCATTTTTGTTATTGATAAATTGTAAAATATAGTGCAACAAAAAAACTCATAGCGTTTCATTGGTGTAAACTGTAAGTAACCACACAAACAGAATCCCGAGGAAAAACTATGAGCTACTTCCATCTTACCATAACCGACCGAATAAAGATAGAAACCTACTTGGAATTAGGTTTGAAACCTTGCCAAATTGCAAGTAAACTTGGCGTCCATAAGTCTACCATTTCAAGAGAGTTAAGACGATGCCAAAATGGTTACTCCGCAGCCCTAGCACAGGAACAGTATGACCACAGGGCTAAGCAAAAAGGTCGGAAGTCTCGTTTGACACCAACGTTGAAAAAGGAAATTGAGGACGGTTTAAAATCCTCCTGGTCGCCTGAACAGATTTGTGGCCGCTATCAGCTTGAACAAAGGCCGATGGTAGCTTTTAAAACAATCTATAACTGGCTCTATGCTGGTTTGATTGCTCTGGATTTGAGTGTCCTTCGTCGTAAAGGAAAAACTCGACAACCTAAAGAAACACGTGGAAGATTTAGGATTGGCACATCGATTGCCAAACGTCCTAAAGAGGTCAGGAATCGTGAGACCTTTGGTCACTGGGAGCTCGATACTGTGGTGTCTTCCAGAGGCAAAAGCAAGGGCTGTTTAGCGACCTTTCTGGAGCGAAAAACGCGCTTTTACTTAGCTTTCAAGATACCAGACAGAACAGCCAAATCCATGTTTTCAGCCATCGAACAACTTTATAAGCTATTTCCAAAAGAGGCTCTTAAAACCTTCACTTCAGATAGGGGAAAAGAGTTTGCCTGCTATCCTCTGGTAGAGAATTTAGGAATTTCCTTTTTCTTTGCGGACGCCTATTCATCCTGGCAGAGAGGAAGCAATGAAAACGCCAATGGCTTACTAAGAGAATATTTTCCAAAGAAAACAGATTTAGCCGCTATCTCTGATGAGGCTTTGAACAAGGCCTTATATGATATCAATCACCGACCACGAAAATGTTTAGCTTACAGAACTGCTTGTGAAGCTCTAGTGGATGAGTACGAGTAAATGTTGCACTTATTCTTGCAATTTATCTTATAATATAGAAAATACATTTAACCTTTGTCAAAAAAACAGAGATTTTTGTTTGAAAACCTTTACATTTTGTTGATAAATGTATATAATATCTACAGAAAACGTTTGCACTAGCCTAAAAATATTTGTGCAACTAAAAAATAAAGGAGTTTTCTTTTTATGAAGAAAGTTTATCGTTTACAATCTCGAACAGCTGAGAAGCGTCAGCATTTTGGAATCCGCAGATTAAAAGTAGGGGTAGCGTCTATTGCTATTTCTGCTAGTGTTTTTTTGGCGGGGAATGTCTTAGCGCAAGCAGAGGAAGCAAATAGTGTCGAAAACATATCTATTGAAACGGTGCAACCAACATCACCAACAAGTGAGCGGTCTGATAAAGTAGAAGTGACGAATCATCAAGCAGTCGTTTCGGAAAAGTCGGAAAATCAAGAGCAAGCAAGCAGCTCGCTTTTGTCAACATCTAGTGTTGCCAATTCTTTACGTACAGCTTTAACTGAGGAAAGCTCATCAGAAAAACTTGACTTGACCCAAGCTCACTCCGTAAGAGAAAATACCCCAGCTTTAACGACAGATTCAAGTACGGAAGCTCAAGCAACGAAAAAGGAAACTGCACAAGCAGCAGAAGAAAAAACGGCAACGAAGCCTGTTGAGAAAGCTGCATCAGCTGCGACGCCAGCTAAAGAAGACAAAATTGAAGAGGGCAGCATTCGTCTGCATTTTAAGACACTTCCGTCGGAGAATTTAGCTAGTCTTGGCTTGTGGACCTGGGATGATGTGGAAACACCTTCCAGCCAAAAAGGTAGCTGGCCAACAGGAGCAACCAGCTTTTCAACGGCTAAAAAGGATGATTATGGCTATTATCTTGATATCAAAATGGCACAAAAACGGAGCAAGATTAGTCTCTTAATCAATAATACAGCAGGTACAAATCTAACAGGTGATAAGACGATTGAATTGCTCAGCCCGAATATGAACGAGGTCTGGTTTGATAAGGATTACAATCTTCATACCTATGAGCCTCTAAAAGAGGGCATGGTACGAATCAATTATTATCGGACAGACGGGAATTATGACAAGAAGTCTCTTTGGCTTTGGGGAGATGTGGAAAATCCTAGCAAAAATTGGCCTGACGGAGTGGATTTCGAAAAAACAGGCAAGTATGGTCGCTATGTAGATGTTCCTTTAAAAGATGCTGCAAAAGCAATTGGTTTTCTGCTTTTAGATGAAAGCAAATCAGGTGACGATGTGAAGATTCAACCGCAGGATTATAATTTGACAAATTTGAAGAAAAACAGTCAAATTTTCCTCCGAGATGCAGATCCGAACATTTATACCAATCCTTATTTTGTTAATGATATTCGT
Source organism: Streptococcus anginosus subsp. whileyi MAS624 (assembly GCF_000478925.1). Lineage (NCBI taxonomy): Bacteria > Bacillati > Bacillota > Bacilli > Lactobacillales > Streptococcaceae > Streptococcus > Streptococcus anginosus. The sequence continues at coordinate 474,463 of NZ_AP013072.1, forward strand.
ATGACAGGAGCACAACATATCGGCTTGACAGAGATTGAAGCAACTTTTTCAACTCTTGAAAATGCCAAAAAAGAAGATATTTTAAAAAATCTAAAAATTACAGACAAGGATAGTAAAGAAGTGGTTGTGAAAGACATTGTGCTTGATCCCAAAACAAAGAAAGCAAAAATCATAGGAGACTTTGGACAAGCGCAAGCTCCTTATACGGTAAAGTATGGCAACGACCAATTTAAAACCAGTATGAATTGGCAGTTGAAGGATAGTCTCTACAAATATGATGGTGAATTGGGTGCGCGTGTTAGCCAAAAAGGTACGAAAGTGGATGTGACCTTCTGGTCACCAAGTGCGGATCAGGTAGATTTGGTTGTTTATGATAAAAATGATCAGAACAAAGTAGTTGGTAAAGTAGCGATGACAAAAGGAGAAGCTGGTACTTGGAGGACAACATTGACATCGCAAACAAATCTAGAAATTAAGGATTATCGCGGTTATTTCTATCATTATGAAATTACGCGCGGTGATAAAAAAGTACTAGCTTTGGATCCATATGCCAAATCTTTGGCAGCTTGGAACAGCGAAGATGCCGAAAAAGGTGAGTCTTACAAGATTGCAAAGGCAGCTTTTGTTGACCCAAGTGAGCTTGGTCCGAAAAATCTGACCTATGCGAACATTCCAGGCTTCAAGAGTCGGGAGGATGCAGTTATCTACGAAACGCACGTCCGTGATTTTACTTCTGACGCAACTATTTCTAAGGATTTGAAGTCTCAATTTGGAACATTCTCAGCTTTCGTTGAAAAATTGGACTATTTAAAAGAACTTGGGGTTACTCATATTCAGTTACTGCCGGTTTTAAGTTATTATTTTGTCAATGAATTGAAAAATGCCGAGAGATTGGACAAGTATGCTTCTAGCAATAGCAACTACAACTGGGGTTATGATCCACAAAACTACTTCTCCTTGACAGGAATGTATTCAACCAATCCGACAGATCCAGCTAAGCGCATTGAAGAATTTAAAAATCTTGTTCATGAAATTCACAAGCGCGGAATGGGTGTGATTATGGATGTGGTTTATAATCACACGGCAAAGACCTCTATTTTTGAAGATTTAGAGCCGAATTACTATCACTTTATGGATGCAGACGGCACTCCTAGAACTAGTTTTGGTGGCGGACGTTTGGGAACGACGCACTACATGAGCCGTCGTGTTTTGGTGGATTCTATCAAATATTTGACGAGCGAATACAAAGTGGATGGCTTCCGTTTTGATATGATGGGAGATCACGATGCAGAATCCATTCAAAAAGCGTATGAGGAGGCTAAAAAGCTCAATCCAAATCTGGTGATGCTAGGTGAGGGGTGGAAGACTTACGCTGGAGATGAAAATAAACCAGTCCAACCAGCGGATCAATCTTGGATGAAATCTACCGATACAGTCGGTGTATTCTCAGATGATATTCGAAATACCTTGAAATCTGGTTATCCGAACGAAGGAGCACCTGCCTTTATCACAGGTGGAAAACGCAATGTCGAAGATGTTTTCAAAAACATCAAAGCACAACCAACGAATTTTGAAGCAGATGATCCGGGAGATGTGATTCAGTACATTGCTGCGCATGATAATTTGACCCTCTTTGATGTGATTGCTCAATCTATTAAAAAAGATCCAGCTATCGCAGCGAACAATCAAGAAATTCACCGTCGCCTGCGTTTGGGCAATCTAATGATCCTTACTTCTCAAGGGACGTCATTCCTTCACTCTGGACAAGAATACGGACGAACCAAGCAATTCCGTGACCCAGCTTATAAATATACGGTTTCAGAAGACAAAGTACCAAATAAATCACACCTGCTGACCAATGCGGACGGAACACCATTTGAATATCCTTACTTTATCCACGACTCTTATGATTCGAGCGATGCGGTCAATCATTTTGACTGGACAAAGGCAACAAACGGTGACAAATTCCCTGAAAATACGAAGAGTCGCGACTATGTGAAAGGGATGATTGCTTTGCGGAAGTCAACAGATGCCTTTACACGCAAGACCAAAGCTGAAGTCGATCAAAATGTCACTTTAATCACTCAGCCAGGCAAAGACGGGGTTGAAAAAGAGGATACGGTTCTTGGATACCAAGTTGTGGCTTCAAATGGAGACATTTACGCTGTCTTTGTTAATGCGGATAGCAAGAAGCGAAAGTTTAACTTTGGCGAAGCTTACAGGCATTTGGCAAATGCTCAAGTTGTGGCAGATGGCAATACCGCAGGAGTAACGGCTATTTCAAATCCAGCTGGTGTGGCCTTAGGAGCAGACGGGGTTACCTTAGCACCATTGACAGCGACGATTTTACGCATTCAAAAAAATAGCAAACCAAATCAAGAAAAACCAAAAGAAGAACAAAATCAAACCAAGCCTTCTACGCCGAAAGGAGAGTCTGGTCAAACAACGACTTCGTCAACACAGTCAAATACTTCAGCTAGTCAGACGCAGCAACAGCAAGCAGGAGCTGGAAAAGCAGATAAGACTTTACCGTCCACAGGGACGACAATTTCCATTGCTGGCGTGCTAGCAGGAATTGGCTTGTTGTTATCAAGTGTAGTTGTCCTTAAGAAAAAGAAATAAAGATTGAAGGTTTGTGAGCTGTAGGGATTCTAAGCTCCTTACAGCTCATTATTTTAGATGAACTTGTTAGCTGTCTTCTGTAAATCTATTTTTCTCCTACATTTAGACAGATATCTTGAAATGTCTTTATGAAAGCGCTATAATTTTGATAGATTAATATTAGGAGGATTGGTTTTATGAAATCATCTAAAGCCACAATCACAATTTTCTCTGCTCTTGCTTCGGTTATTTTATTGACCAGCTGTGGAACGAAGACGACAGACAATAAGGCTGCGCAAAGTAACACATCTGACAGTAAAGTCACCATGACTTATGACCAATTGCGGTCAAGGGAAAATACCATGTCCACTCTTTGGTATCAAAAGTCAGATGAAGCTAAAGCGCTGTACCTACAAGGTTATAATGTCGCAACGAATCGTTTGAAAGAATTGTTGCAAAAACCGACAGATAAGCCTTACTCAATCGTTCTTGACTTAGATGAAACAGTATTAGACAACAGTCCTTATCAAGTTCAAAATGTCAAAGACGGTACGGCCTTTAATCCTAAAAATTGGGATGCATGGGTGAAAAAGGCTTCAGCTAAGGCGGTTCCTGGTGCCAAAGAATTTCTCCAATATGCACATCAAAACGGTGTTCAAATCTACTATGTTTCTGACCGTGATGCGAGCCAGGTAGACGCGACAATTAAGAATTTGGAAAAAGAAGGCATTCCAGTACAAGGGAAAGACCATTTGATGTTCTTAGAAAAAGGTGTGAAATCAAAAGAAGGTCGCCGTCAGAAAGTACAAGAAACGACGAATTTGGCCATGCTTTTAGGTGATAACCTCGTTGACTTTGCGGATTTCTCAAAAACATCAGCAGAAGAACGTAGTAAGAAATTAGAAGAATTAAAGAACGAATTCGGTGGAAAGTTCATCATCTTCCCAAATCCAATGTACGGTTCATGGGAAAGCACTGTTTATAAAGGTAAAAAATTAGATGCGAAAGGTCAAACTGAAGAACGTCAAAAAGCATTAGAAGGATATAAAAAATAAAAAGGAAAACAGACTCAATGTCAACTGTAGTGGGTAACCTATCGCTAAGTGCGAGAGAGAATCAGATTGGTTCTCTCTTTTTTGATGTTCAAAGCGATGAGAATTTTCGTTTTAAAATTGTCAAAGTTCCAGAAACCAAAAGCTTAGCATTTGACGTCCTTGATGAGATGATTGGTTTATATTAAAAACAATGAGGGATATTCCTTATCTATTTTTTAATCGAAAATTCATTTGTTTTATGGTAAAATAGTTTCATTACAATACGAGGAAAAAAGATGTCATCTACGTTTGAAATTTTAATGAATCAAATTGATATGCCACTTGATATGAGACAATCAAGTGCCTTTTTACATGCAGAAATTGAGCAAGTTTTAGTGCATACCGTCAGTCATGTTTGGGAATTTCAGTTTGCTTTTGGAGAAATTTTACCCATTGAGTTGTTTCAAGAATTAAAAAAACGTTTAAATGAAGAATTTTCTAAGACGGGCAACCAAGCTATTTTTGAAATTAAGGTTGCCAATCAAGATTTTACAGAGGAGCTGTTGCAGGCTTATTACAAAGAAGCATTTATAGAAGGACCTTGTGCCAGTCAAGGTTTTCGCAGTATGTACCAACAGTTAAAGGTGCATGCTGAGGGTGGTCAGTTGTTGATTGAAGGTCCTTCAAGTATTGATACGGAGCACTTTCGGAAGACACATTTGCCAAATTTGGCTAAACAATTGGTGAAGTTTGGTTTTCCGCATTTTCAATGTCAGGTCAAAGCAAGTGACGCCTTAACTCAACAGCAAGTTGAAACTTTCCAAGCTGAGAAAGAAAAGATTGTGCAAGCGGCTAACGATGAAGCTCTCAAAGCTATCGAAGCGCTGCAACAAATGGCGCCACCACCAGCTGAGGAAAAACCAAATTACTCTGATTTTCAAGCACGAAAAGCAGCCGCACGACCAAAGTTGGACAAGGCAGAGATTACGCAGATGATTGACATCCAGACCGAGGAAAATCGCATTGTCTTTGAAGGAATGGTCTTTGATCTTGAGCAAAAAGTTACTCGCACAGGACGTGTGCTGATTAACTTCAAGATGACTGACTATACTTCCAGCTTCGTGCTTCAGAAATGGTTTAAAAACGAAGAAGAAGCCAAGAAATTTGACATGATTAAGAAAAATTCTTGGCTGCGTGTGCGTGGAAATATTGAAATGAACAACTTCACGCATGACTTGACCATGAATGTTCAAGATGTGCAGGAAGTCGTACATTATGAGCGGAAAGACTTGATGCCAGAAGGTGAGAAGCGGATTGAGTTTCATGCGCATACAAATATGTCAACCATGGATGCTCTGCCAGAAGTTGAAGAATTGATTGCGACAGCCGCTAAATGGGGGCATAAGGCAGTTGCGATTACTGACCACGGCAATGTACAGAGCTTTCCGCATGGTTATAAAGCCGCGAAAAAAGCTGGTATTCAACTGATTTACGGCATGGAAGCTAATATCGTGGAAGACCGAGTTCCTATTACCTATAACGAAGTGGATATGGAGCTCAAAGAAGCCACTTATGTTGTCTTTGACGTGGAAACGACTGGTTTGTCTGCTATTTATAACGACTTGATTCAGGTCGCAGCAAGTAAGATGTACAAGGGGAATGTGATTGCCGAGTTTGATGAGTTTATCAATCCAGGACATCCTTTGAGTGCCTTTACGACAGATTTGACGGGGATTACAGACGAGCATGTCAAAAATGCAAAGCCACTCGAGCAGGTCTTGCAAGAATTTCAAGACTTCTGTCAAGATACGGTGCTCGTTGCCCACAATGCTACCTTTGATGTGGGATTTATGAATGTCAATTATGAACGGCATGGGTTGCCACAGATCACGCAACCAGTCATTGATACCTTGGAGTTTGCCCGTAATCTCTACCCAGAATACAAGCGCCACGGTTTGGGGCCATTGACTAAGCGTTTTCAAGTATCGCTTGATCATCATCACATGGCTAATTATGACGCGGAAGCGACAGGACGCCTGCTCTTTATTTTCATTAACGATGCGGCAGAAAAACGAGGTGTCACCAATCTTCAAAAGCTAAACACAGATTTGGTGGATGAAAACTCCTATAAAAAAGCGCGGGTCAAACACGCTACGATTTATGTAAAAAATCAAACGGGTTTGAAGAACATTTTTAAATTAGTCAGTTTGTCTAATACAAAGTATTTTGAGGGCGTACCGCGGATTCCACGAACAGTTTTGGATGCGCACCGAGAAGGCTTGATTTTAGGAACAGCCTGCTCGGAAGGAGAAGTGTTTGACGCGGTTGTTTCGCAAGGCGTTGATGCTGCAGTGGAAGTCGCAAAATACTACGATTTTATTGAAATCATGCCTCCAGCAATTTATGCACCGTTGATTGCCAAAGAGCAGGTCAAGGATGTCGAAGAGCTTCACACCATTATTAAAAATTTGATTGAAGTGGGAAATCGATTAGACAAGCCTGTTCTTGCTACAGGTGATGTGCATTATATCGAGCCTGAAGAAGAAATTTATCGGGAAATTATTGTCCGCAGTCTAGGGCAAGGGGCAATGATTAACCGTACCATTGGGCATGGCGAAAATGCCCAACCAGCACCACTTCCAAAAGCGCATTTCCGCACGACCAATGAAATGCTGGATGAGTTTGCCTTCTTAGGTGACGAATTAGCTCACAAGGTGGTTATTGACAATCCAAATCAATTGGCGGCGACCTTTGAGCCGATTGAAGTGGTGAAAGGTGACCTTTATACACCATTTATTGACAAATCAGAGGAACAAGTCGCTGAAATGACTTATGCTAAAGCCTTTGAAATTTATGGAAATCCACTGCCAGATATTGTAGACCGACGAATTGAGCGGGAATTATCCTCCATTTTGGGGAATGGATTTGCTGTGATTTATCTAGCTTCGCAAATGCTGGTACAGCGCTCAAATGAGCGTGGCTATCTGGTGGGGTCACGTGGTTCGGTCGGCTCTAGTTTCGTTGCGACCATGATTGGGATTACTGAGGTGAATCCTTTGTCTCCTCACTATGTTTGTGGCAAATGCCAGTATTCAGAATTTATCACGGACGGTTCTTACGGTTCAGGCTTTGATATGCCAGATAAAGATTGTCCGCATTGTGGGCATAAGTTGAGTAAAAATGGACAGGATATTCCCTTTGAAACCTTCCTTGGCTTTGATGGTGATAAAGTGCCCGATATTGACTTAAACTTTTCTGGTGAAGATCAACCGAGTGCTCACTTGGATGTTCGAGACATTTTTGGTGAAGAATATGCCTTTCGTGCCGGGACTGTTGGTACAGTCGCTGCCAAAACGGCTTATGGCTTCGTGAAAGGTTATGAGCGGGATTATAATAAATTTTATCGTAATGCAGAAGTAGAACGATTAGCGCAAGGTGCAGCAGGTGTCAAACGAACGACTGGACAGCACCCTGGAGGAATTGTGGTTATTCCAAACTATATGGATGTCTATGATTTCACACCAGTTCAGTATCCGGCGGATGATTTGACGGCAGAATGGCAAACAACTCACTTTAACTTCCATGATATTGATGAAAATGTCTTAAAACTAGATGTACTCGGTCATGATGACCCGACCATGATTCGGAAATTGCAGGATTTGTCAGGCATTGACCCCAATGAAATTCCAATGGACGATCAAGAAGTGATGGCTCTCTTTTCTGGGACAGATGTTCTCGGAGTAACGCAGGAGCAGATTGGTACGCCGACCGGTATGCTGGGGATTCCTGAGTTTGGAACCAACTTCGTGCGGGGTATGGTAGATGAGACTCATCCAACGACCTTTGCGGAATTGCTTCAATTATCAGGATTGTCTCACGGTACTGACGTATGGTTGGGCAATGCACAAGATTTGATTAAGCAGGGGATTGCTGATTTGTCTACTGTTATCGGTTGTCGGGACGACATTATGGTTTACCTGATGCATAAGGGCTTAGAGCCTAAAATGGCCTTTACCATTATGGAGCGGGTGCGGAAAGGCATGTGGCTCAAAATTTCTGATGAGGAAAGAAATGGCTACATCGCTGCTATGAAGGAAAATAATGTGCCTGAGTGGTACATTGAATCTTGTGGAAAGATTAAGTACATGTTTCCCAAAGCTCACGCGGCTGCCTATGTGATGATGGCCTTGCGGGTGGCCTACTTCAAGGTGCATCATCCGATTTATTACTACTGTGCCTACTTTTCTATCCGTGCCAAAGCCTTTGACATCAAAGTCATGAGTAGTGGACTAGATGCAGTGAAGCGCAAGATGAACGAAATCTCTGAAAAACGCAAAAATAATGAAGCTTCCAATGTTGAAATTGACCTTTATACAACTCTAGAAATTGTCAATGAAATGCTGGAAAGAGGTTTCAAATTTGGCAAACTCAATCTGTATAAGAGTGATGCGACAGAATTTCTTATTGACGGAGATAGCTTAATTCCTCCATTTTCTGCTATGGACGGTTTGGGAGACAACGTTGCAAAACAATTGGTTAAAGCGCGTGCAGAAGGAGAATTTCTTTCAAAAACCGAATTGCGCAAGCGTGGCGGCTTGTCCACTACTCTAGTCGATAAAATGGATGAAATGGGGATTTTAGACAATATGCCAGAAGACAATCAGCTCAGTCTCTTTGATGATTTATTCTAAAACTTCTTTTTTTGATGAAAGACAGGAATTTCATCAACGGCAGCTGCCACTAAACTAGAATTTTTGCTTATTCATTTGCGAAATATTATTGATTTTGCAATCTTTCATGGTAATGATTTATTGCGAGTAGCTAGCTGTTTTTTGAAAGGTTCTGCCTCAAAATTACTACTTGTAAAATTTTTTACAAAATTTATAGATTACTGTTGTTCCTTGTAAGCTATTTACAAATAGAAAGGATACGTTATGAAGTTAATGATTTCAACTGAAGATAAAAAAGCCCTAAGAGATTTTCATTATGCGCTTGAATTTTCTGGAAAGGTAGTACTTGCCTCGGTGGCGTTGGTTAGTTTGGCCATATTTGCAAGACATGCCTGTTCTTCCAAAAACAAGAAGGGCTGCTGTTTGCATAAAAATGGTGCAAAAGAGAGAATGATGAAATAATCAGGAAGGAAAACTAAATGATTGGTAGTATGTTTGTCGGTTTTATTATTGGCCTCATCGCCGGGGCTATTACTAGCCGTGGAGAGCGTATGGGTTGTATCGGAAAAATCCTCCTGGGCTGGTTTGGTTCCTGGATTGGTCAATTACTTTTTGGGCACTGGGGACCGATGCTAGCGGACACAGCTATCCTTCCATCGGTGCTGGGCGCTGTTATCCTTTTAGCTCTTTTCTGGAATAGAGGCACGTAAAATAGAGGAAAAGAAATACCTAGACGTTTATACATCTAGGTATTTTTTATTGAGGCCTGTAAGCTTATTTATTCTAGCACTAGCATACCGTCTTTGACTGCGAAAGGATCTTTTTCATTGATGCGGTCATAGAACATAATGCCATTTGTATGGTCGATTTCGTGTTGTACGACAATGGCATTATATCCTTTTAGTTTGATACGGTGCTTTTCACCCTCCTTGTCAAAATATTCAACGGTGACACGCGCATGGCGCACGACATAACCAGGCACTTCACGGTCAACTGACAAGCACCCCTCACCTTCAGCAAGTGCCGCATCTTGCACAGAATGTGCCACTACTTTAGCATTGTACATAACCGTTTGCAAAGCATAAGCTTCTTTAGGAGGATTGCCCTCTTTATCTGGCAGGTTTGGGATCAATACGGCAATAATCCGCTTTGACAGATCTAGCTGAGGTGCAGCTAGACCAACGCCGCCTCGAAGTCCCATTTTTTCAGCCATCACAGGATCTTGTGAATTCCTCAAAAATTGGAGCATTTTTTCACCCAAGATAACTTCTTGCTCTGTAAGTGGAAAGGCAACATCCTTGGCAACCGCCCGAAGCGTTGGATTTCCTTCACGAATGATGTCATTCATATCAATTGAATGAGCTGGTTTTGTTAATTTTTCAATAACAGACATATTCTCTCCTTTGTTTTAAAATTGGATTTTTATTCCAAATGAAATTTTTTGTATATGATAAATATAACACAAAATAAAGGAGAAAGAAAGGAATCGAAATAGCGTGTAATGAATATGTGGAGAAAACACGAAATAAATTAGTAAAAAATTAGTCTATTTTGCTTGATATTTTTAGCAAAAATATGTATGATGTTTAGTCGGACACCTAAAATATTATTAATAACAAAATAAATTACTTTTTAGGAGGGACAAAAAATTGAAAATTCTACTATTTGGAAATACAGGATATGTAACCAAAGAGTTTATACAAACAGCCTTTTCAAAGGATACAGTTTATCTTTTGGGAGAAACACATTTAAAAAGTTCAAAAAAATTAAAATTGACAGTTTTTCCTAAAACAAAAGAAGCCATTCTAGTAGAAGTTCTAAGAACCTATCAATTTGACCAAATTCTTTATCTTTCTAATTTATTAACTTATAAGAATCAACGAGTAGGGGAGCTAGAACGGCTGCAAAGTTTTTTAAATTGTACCGAAGAGCTATCTCACTCTAAGATTGTTTATGTGACAGGCCCAGAGGTGCTTAATGATCCTCAGGAGCTAGAAAGGGCAGCAGAGGGGATTTGTCTCAATTGGGCTAAGACAAATGGGCAGTATCTTAAAATAGTTCGTAGCCCTTATTTGTATTCTTCCAGATTGCCAGAAGATTATTTCTATCGTTTATTTGATAAGTTTCAAAAAGACACAATCGTTCATGTCGAAGAGCACCCAGATGAAATTGCGAATTTTATCAATTTAGAAGATTTAGCAGAGCTAATCAGCAAAATTTTTGATAGTTGGGATGAGCAAACAGAAATTTTAAACATTTATAATCCTTTTGAAATTACTTTTCAGCATATTGTAGCAAAATTAGAAGATAACGGCAAAATAGAAATTGATTCAAAATCAACTGCACCTTGTCTTTATCACTCAACAGATGAAAATAATTTAAGACAACGATATGGATGGTTTATTCATTATTCACTTTTAGAAGATTTAGCTGATTTGTATAAAGATTTTATTAAAGAAAGTAAGAAATCTAATCATCCGGAATTCAAGCATTTAAAAACGGCAATCTATGTGATGCGTTCTCATAAGACTTATCAAAAGATAGCTGAGATTTTACTTGCTTTTTTCTTATCTGAGGCTTTAAGCATGATGCTGAATGATTTTAATCAATTAAAAATGCTTGACATCCGTTTGCTTTTTGTTACCTTGATTAGCACTATTTTTGGAACGATATATGGAATTTTTGCAGGACTTCTTTCGATACTTGGTCTATTTGCGGCAACTATTCTGTCTGGGGGAAATTGGCAATCAATCGTCTATAACACAGATAGATGGATTTCCTTTGCAGCTTATATGTTTGTTGCTCTTATTTGTGGGATTATCCAGATGAAGTACCAAGATGAGAAGGAAATGTTAGAAAAAGAGAATCAGTTGCTAAATGAAAAAAATGAACTCTTATCTATCTCATATGAGGATGCAGTTTATGATCGTGAACAATTAGCTCAGCAAGTTGTAAGTAATCAAACTGGTACCAGCAAGCTGTTTTCTATTTTTCAACAATTAGATAAACCAACAGTAGAAGCTGTTTTAAATGAAACAAAGAAAATTGTTGCAGAGCAACTAGAAACAGATAGTGTCAACATATATTCATTATCTGAGTTTTCTGGCTTTAACCTAAATAGGTATCCGATATTAGCAGAAGAGTTGAAAAATGATGAAGTTTGGGTCAATAAGAATTTGATTCCAGATTATCCAGTTTATGCATTAAAAATAGAATCTGCTTCAGGGTTAAGCTACCTTTTGTGGATTGAGGATGTTTCTTATAGTCATTTATCTCTTTCGCGCATGCACTTCTTACAAATGATTGGTGGAGCAACAGCTTCTATGTTAGATAAAGCTGGTTATCATCAAGCATTTGTCAACCTCAAAAAGACTACAGTTTTAGGAACTACTCCTAATGGCATCAAATATGGAGGTTAATAAATGGAACTGATTACCTCTCTTTTTTGTGTGATGTTAGATTTAGTTTTATGCATTCATTCTTACTATTTGCTTAAATGTAAAAAAATCAAATTACCGTTGTTTTATACTATTTTTCCCATTGCAATACCATTTTTAGGCTATTTGTTACTTTGGCTTTTGAAACTTTCCACACATGATGATAAAACAAATGTGTCACTTCTTGCGAAAGAGGCTGATGTTTGGACAGAAATAAGTGGAGTGGAAAATAAGAATGAACTAGGGAATTCTTATGAAGATGTACAGAAGCTCATTCCATTAGAAGAAGCGCTACTTTTGCAAGATAAAAAAACAGCTAGGTGGATGCTGATGGAAATGGTTAGCCGTACCCCGGATCGTTTTATTGACCTGCTGTTTTTGGCTCGTAAGGACAAAGATACAGAAGTTGTACATTATGCTACAACTCTTATTGCAGAGGTGTCACGACAGTACGATGTTCGTTTGCAGAATTTGAATAAAAAGTATCATCAGAATCCTAGTGACTTCAAAGTTTTAACAGAATACTGCACTATTTTAGGAAGTTATTTGCAAAAGGGACTGGTAACGAAACGATTAGAAAAACTACTTAGAAAAGACTATTCAGATCTCTTGGCAAAAAAAATTCGACAAAAGGAAGAGCTGTCTGATTATCTGAGCTTCATTAAAAATGAGTTATTACTCAAGCATTATAAACGCGCTAAAGAGTATCTAGACTTGATTTCACAAAAGTGGACACAACGCGAAGAAATTTATATGTTATATTTACAATATTATTATGAAACGAAACAAGGAGAAAGGATAAAAGAATTGATAAAAGCTATAGAAAAAGATTCGATTTACATTTCAAAAGAGAATCGAGAACGTTTAGCTTTTTGGCATTCCTAAAGGTTGGAAAGAATGAAAAAGAAAAAAAGAACACTAATGTCTTCAAAAGAATCAATGATAGTGGTGGTCATCTTTCTTTTGCTATCTGTATTTTTATGGATTCAAAAAAGCGGAGAGCACTATACCGTTTCGACCAACAAAAATACATACTTAAAAGGGAATATTCCCTCTTCTAAAACGGTTTTTGAAAGTTTGGCAAAAGAAAATCTTGTGCTTTATGACGAAAACAATGGTACCAGTAGACGTGCGAAAGATCAATTCTCGCAGATTCTTAAAGACATGAAGCAAGGCTACCAATTGGTTGATATCTCAAAAGATTCTCTTCCTAGTTTTTCAAATTATAAAAAGGTTATCGTACTCTTGAGCGATTTGGAAACTTTAGGGGAAAAAACACAGGAAATGGTTGACTGGGTTGAGCAGGGAGGAAATGTCCTTTTTGGTGTTGCGCTAGTCAAGGATAATGTATCTACAGCTATTGAGCAAAAGTTAGGAGTAACGAATTCCAGTGCTGAAAATTCTGTGGTAAACAAAATGTATATTGATAAAGACTTCATGATTGGTGGCGGGAAAAGTTATCCAATTGATGGAGGATTTGAATCGGCCTGGACAGTCTCGCTTTCATCAGACACCAAAGTTCACGCTTGGACAGATAATGAAGCGCGTATTCCTCTCGTTTGGGAGAAAAAGTATGGCAAGGGGAAGTTTGTTGTAGATAATTTTGGAATTTATGAAAGAGCAGTTCGGGGGATTTATGCAGCTTCTTATAGCTTGTTGACAGAAGCAACAGCTTATCCAGTTATTAATGGTGCTACATTCTATTTGGATAATTTTCCTTCACCAGTACCCGCAGGAGACGCTACTTACATTAAGCGAGATTACAATACGAGTATTTCTGATTTTTATACAAATATTTGGTGGCCAGACTTGTTGAAGTTATCTGAAAAATATGGTATCAAATATACTGGCGGTGTTATTGAAAATTATGAAGATGATACATCAGGACATGTAACGGCACAAAAAGATATAGAACGCTTTAAGTATTTTGGAAAATCTCTTTTGGCAAATGGTGGAGAGATTAGTTACCATGGTTATAATCACCAGCCACTTTCTCCCAAAGATGTTGATTACGGAGACGAATTTCCAACTTATAAAACTTGGAAAGATAAAAAAGCAATGGAAGCTTCTATTCGTGAGTTGATTCGATTTACGAAGTCTCTCTTTCCAAAAGGAGAAAAGTCTATTTATATCCCACCTTCAAATGTCCTTTCAAAAGAAGGGAGAGAAGTGTTGAGAGAGAAGTTTCCAGAAATTAAAAGTATTGCCAGTAATTATTTCCCAGGGAAGTTCACCTATTCGCAAGAATTTGAAGTCGCGGATGACGGTTTGATTGAGCAACCACGAATTGTTTCAGGAGCATCTTGGGATAATTATTCTAAATTAACGGTTTTTTCAGAGTTAAATATGCATTATGTAATGACCCATTTTCTTCATCCAGACGACGTAATGGACGAGGACAGAGGCGCGAAACAAGGCTGGGCAAAACTATACAAAGATTTCACCGATGAGGTTGCATGGCTTGATAAAATGGCACCGAATATCAGAGATTTGACTGGTTCTGAAATGGCAGGAGCCATTCAACGTTATGGTATTTTAAGCGTGCAGCAACAAAAGACCGATACTGGTTTGAAATTAAATCTTGGGAACTTTCATGATAATGCTTACGTAATGCTTCGGCTAAATGAAGGAACACCAGGAAAAGTAACCGGTGGAAAATTAAAACATTTAACTGGCAATCTTTATTTATTGCAGGCTACTTCTGCAAAAATAGAGATTGAAGTGAAGTAAAAAGAGAAAATAAAAATGAGAATCTGTTTGGTTTTAGAGGGTTCCTATCCCTATGTACATGGTGGTGTGTCTACTTGGATGCACCAATATATCACAGAAATGAAAGAGCATGAATTTATCATCTGGGTCATCGGAGCCAATGAAGAAAAGAAAGGGGCATTCGTTTATGAATTTCCTGAGAATGTCGTAGAAGTTCATGAAGTATTTCTGGATAGCTTAGGTAGCTCAAAAATAATAGAGAAAAAAAGTGAAGAATTATCTCGTGAAGAGTATGATGCTTTAAAACAATTAGTTTTTTGTGCAAAACCTGATTGGTCTCTTATATTTGATCTGCTACAAGAAGGAAAAATTCAGCGAGATGACTTTTTAGTGAGTGAAGCCTTCTTTCAGATGATTCAAGACCTATGTGAAGAAAAATATGCTGCACAGCCTATGTCCGATGTATTTCATACCATTCGCTCCATACTTTTTCCTCTGTTGATGCTTTTAACCAGTGAAATACCAATCGCAGACGCCTACCACGCAATTTGTACAGGTTATGGTGGTATTTTAGCAACGTTGGCCAGCTACCGTATGGGCAAACCCTTGTTGCTGACAGAACATGGTATTTATACACGGGAACGTGAGGAGGAAATTCTTCGGGCTGACTGGATCTTGCCTTCTATGCGCAAACAATGGATTGATTTCTTTTATATGCTTTCAGATGCGATTTATTCTAAGGCGGACTGCATTACAAGTCTTTTTTCAAAAGCTCGGGAAACACAGATTGAGATTGGCTGTGAGCCGAACAAATGCCGCGTGATTTCAAATGGTATTGATTATGAAAGTTTCTCTAAAATTCCTTTTGAAAAAGATGATGATAGTTGGATTAACATTGGGGCAGCTGTCAGAATGGCGCCGATTAAAGATATCAAAACGATGATTTATGCTTTTTATGAAGTATCTGCCCAGATACCGAATGTTCGCCTATATATTATGGGCGGAGTGGATGATAAAGCCTATGCAGAAGAATGTTATGCTTTAGCACGTAAGTTGAAATTAGAGAATTTGATTTTCACTGGTCGTGTAGATATCAAAGAATATCTAAGAAAGATGGATTTCATGATTTTAACTAGTATATCGGAAGGTCAGCCATTGTCTATTTTGGAATCAATGGCTGCTGGAAAGCCCTGTGTTACAACGGATGTTGGCTGTTGCAAAGAATTATTAGAGGGGCGCGAGGATGATGAACTGGGAGTAGCTGGTTACTGCGTGCCGCCAACAGACTTAATGAGTTTAGCACATGCTATGATCGTAATGGCACGTTCAGAGGAAAAACGACTAAAGATGGGACAAATTGCTAAAAAAAGAAGTGAGCAATTTTACCAATATCATCAAATGATTGAACAATATAGACAATTATATAAGGAGTATGTAAGATAATGGCAGGTCTGGGATTTGAACTGCGAAAAGTATATAATAAAGGTAACTTCCTTGCAAAACAAAAGGCTTATGGTTATGCAGGCGTTGTATATGTTGGACCAATGATTCTTGGAATCTTGCTTATTTTGGCACTTGTTGGTCTAAGTGTTTTGGGGCGACTGGGCAATGCTGAACGTGATCATTTACTTGGCTTGATTTCATATTCTATCTTAGCTTCTTTAGCGATTATCAATCTCTTTTCAATGATTGTGACTCGCTATGTAGCAGATATGCTCTATGAGAAAAAATTTGAAAAAATTTTATCTTCTTATTTTTCATTAGGGGCGGTCATGTTAGGTTTGGGATTTGTGACTTATGGAATTTTCCTCTTTGTTTCGGGAATTCCTTTGCTAGAGATTCTCTTAAACTTGGTCTTATTTAGTGAGTTATGTATGATTTGGAATGCCGTCAATTATTTGACAGCTGTAAGAGATTACCGCAGTATTCTAAAAACTTTTGCCATGGCAATAGGTATTACGCTTGGGATTGGTTTGCTAACAGTTGTGTTAGCGATTCCGTACGGTTTGTTATTGAGTATTTGTGTCGCTTATGGCTTTATTCTTTTTCAAATGGTTCGTGTTTTATATAGGCATTTTCCAAAAAATTATACTGCTAATTTCGAGTTTTTTATTTGGTTTGACCGCTATTTAGAACTCTTTAAAGTAGGCTTTTATATGTTTATTGGACTTTTTCACATATCGTCATCAACTGGTTTGGCCCACTCAGCAAAGGAATCGGAGGGCTGTTTCATACCGCCCCAGTTTATGATGTCCCTGCTATGCTGGCTTATCTAGTAACATTGGTATCTACTGTAAGTTTTGTAGTATCTGTTGAAGTAAAGTTTTATCCCAAATTTAGAGAATATTACCATATGTATGATGGAGTAGGGAGTGCTAAAAAAATTAGCCAAGCTGAAACTGAAATGATGAATCTCCTTCGGAATGAATTGAAATACTTATCATGGAAACAGCTTTTAGCTACATTATTAGCTATGTTTGTGGGTATTGTTCTGTTGACAGTTTTGCCACTTGGCTTTAATAGTCAGATGAAAGGCTATTTTCAAACGCTTTGTTTAGCTTATGGACTTTATGCTGTGGGGCATGTCAATTTGTTAATGTTGCTTTACTTTGTTGATTATGAAGGTGCAAAGAAATGTGCGAGATGGTTTGCAGGAATCTCTGTTATTTTTAGTATTTGTACTCAATTTATGGATAGCTCTTTTATTGGGTACGGATTCTTGTTGGCTTCTCTTGTAATCTATTTGACAACAAGCTCTAGATTGAGTGAGTACACAAAAAATCTTCCCTATCGTATTTTAGGAAGTCAAGAAGTCTTTTCTAGTGAAGAAGAGGGTTCCTTTACGAAGTTAGTTACTACTTTGAAAGTGAGATCAAAGAATGGATAATAAATGGACCAAATTTTTACTGATTTTCGGTTTGATGGCACTTGCATTTGTTATTTTAGCCATTTCTGATAATAGTGGAAATAAACCAAAGCAACCAACTACGAAAAATGTAAAAAAAGAAAAAGTAGCAAATATCAATGATCGTCATCTCCGTGATAAAGAATCTTTATATGCTCTAAAAAATCCTGATGTGATTACGATGTATTTAACGGTGAGACGTGGAAATAATGCGGAAAATACCAATCATTCTTGGCGAGAAATCAATCAATATTCAGCTTACGATTATGAAAAAATGGGAGTGAAACGTTATCAGGTTGCAGGTCTTTTGCAAGTAGGAAATGAAAAAGGTCCTGTGGCGGGTGAATTTGGATTTGACGAAGAGGTTCCAAATGCGACTGTTCAAATTCGAGGACAAAGCTCCAGTCGTTCTAGCCAGAAAAATTATAAGATTGAGATAAAAAAGAGCAAGGGAAATTGGGAAGGTCAGCGGACAATCAACCTAAATAAACATCCCTATGAATACCTGCGTTTCCGAAATAAATTAGCTTTTAAATTAATGGAAGGCATTCCGCAAATTGTTGGACTCCGTACTCAATTTGTCCATTTGTATGTGAAAGATGAGACAGGTTCTGGTTCAAAGAATTTCGAGGATTATGGACTATATACACAAGTGGAGCAATTGAATAAAACAGCTCTTGAAGCGCATGGACTGGATAGAGCTGGACAACTTTATAAGGTGAACAACTTTGAATTTTACCGAAAAGCAGACGCTATTCGGAAGGAAAATGATCCAAAGTTTGATAAGAAAAAATTTGAAGAGCTTTTAGAAGTTAAGGGAGATCACGATCATACGAAGCTTATTGATATGTTGGATAAATTGAATGATAATTCCACGACAGGCGATGAGATGTTAGAAAAATACTTTGATGCCGAAAATATCCAATATTGGTTAGCTTTTCAGATTTTAATGGGAAACATTGATAGTCAAAATCGGAATATGTTCCTTTATAGCCCACAAAATGGGACTCGCTGGTACATTTTACCTTGGGATTTGGACGATTCCTTACGGAAAGGCGAACGAGAACTTCGTAGACCAGGTGCGCTGGGACAAAATAGTTGGCGTTACGGTGTCAGTAACTATTGGGGAAATGTTCTATTCCAACGATTGCTAAAGTCTGAAAGATTTAGAACGGGATTGGATAAAGTAGTCGATGAATTATATAAAAATCAGCTTAGTCCTAACAATATGGGTGAGTTGAGCAAGCAATATGCGAGTATTGTCAAACCGTATCTAGAGCGAATGCCAGATGTGGAACATGTACGGCTCAAAGATGGGCAATATGATCAAATTTTAAATGCTCTTCCAAATGATATTGAGAAAAATTATAAAGATTACAAAGAGAGTCTGAAATCACCACAACCATTTTTCATTGACAAACCTAAAATAGAAGACAAAGACTTACTGCTTAAATGGATGTCATCTTATGATTTTGATAATCAAGAAATTACCTATCATGTAGAATTGGCGAAAGATCCAGATTTCAAAGAAAAAATTCTTGATGAAAAAGGAATAAAAGGGACGAGCATTCGTACTAAACAGTTGCCAAAAGGTCAATACTTTGTGCGTGTCATTGCAACAAATTCATCAGGTAAATCCCAAGCAGCCTTTGAGCACTATCGGACAGAAAATGCTAGACTTTTTGGAGTTCTGGGATTCTACGTGCTGGAAGATGGAAATGTGAAAGTGGATGTCTATGAAAGAAAATAAAAAAGAACAGTTTCGGCATGAGGGAAAATACCTGATTGGTCTGAAAGAAAAAGAACTTTTAACTCAGCGCTTTCAATCCATTTTAAAACTAGATAAACATGCTCAAAATGGTGGCTATACCATTCGCAGTCTTTATTTCGATGATTACTGGAATAGCGCTTATGAGGAGAAAGAAGCGGGAATTTTGATGCGGAAAAAATACCGTATTCGAATCTATAATTTTAGTGATAAAGGAATCAAGTTAGAGCGCAAAAAGAAATTTGAAAATTATATCTATAAGGAAGCTGCACCTTTGACACGAGAAGAAACAGAGAAAATTATTGATGGAGATTATGATTTTCTTCTTCATAGTCCTTATTCCTTGTGTCGAGAATTTTATGTTGAATGTGTGACAAATATGATGCGTCCTCGTGTGATAGTAGACTATGAGCGAGAACCTTGGGTCTATGACACAGGGACAGTTCGATTGACATTTGATTCCAATGTTCGTGCTGCTATTGGTAGTTATGATATATTTGATGAAACCTTGCCAACATTGCCTGTTCTCGCACCAGGCAAGCTGGTTTTTGAAGTAAAATATACAGAATTACTACCGCAAATTATAAAAAATATTATTCCCCCGCAAGCTTCCGAGTTTCTTGCTGTATCCAAATATGTCTTGTGCTACGAAAAAACAGCTTACTTACATGACTTTGGATATTGGTATGATACAGACCACTAGTAGAGGAGAAAAAGATGAGTGTTCAAGATATCATTAAAAAATCTGTTTTACGATCAGAAAATTTTACTACCCAAAATATTGGAAAAATTATTGCAACCTTGCTATTAGCCATTGCATTGGGAGCCTTTATTTACTTTGTTTATCAACGATTTTTTACCGGCGTTGTCTATTCTAGAAGCTTTGCCATGACTTTGGTCGGAATGTCTATTTTGACGGCTATGGTAACACTGGCAATTAGCTCAAATATTGTTATCTCTCTCGGTATGGTGGGTGCTTTGTCTATTGTTCGTTATCGTACAGCTGTCAAAGACCCGATGGATTTGCTTTATCTATTCTGGGCCATTACAACGGGGATTACCGTTGGAGCAGGCATGTATATTTTGGCAATTGTAACGGCAGCTGTCATTTTTGGCATGTTAATCATTTTTAGCAAAATGCAAGGGCAAGGAAAAGTCTATATTGCTGTCATCCATTATCAAGGCGATGAAACGGGTGATAAAGTTATTCAGGCTTTTGGGAAAATGAAATATTTTGTTAAATCAAAAACAATGCGAGGAGATACTGTCGAAATGGCAGTAGAGGTCTTTTGTCAGAAAGAGAATTTTGTTTTTGTAGAGCAAATCCGTAATATTGAACAAGTGTCGGACGTAACACTAATCCAATACAATGGTGAATACCACGGATGATGAGAATGAATAAAATAATACCAATTTGTTTGGTCGTTTTAGTAGTCCTATTTATTTGCATAGCATTTTCCTCTCCTGTTAAAAAAAGCAGGAAGCGAGTGGAGCAGAATTTTACCTACTCTGATAAAGCATTATCCAATCCTTTGATGGGTTATGCTCCTTCAGCCAGAGAGTCAGAAGTAAGCAGGGATATTCAGCTGGTTTATATGGATGTGACTTGGAAAGAGCTGGAACCTCAAAAAGGAGTGTATGCTTGGAAAATCTTAGAAGAAAAAAATCAGCTCAAACGCTGGTTAAAAGAGGGAAAGCATGTTGTTTTACGCTTTGTACTAGATTATCCTCAAGCTATTTCTCATGAGGATATCCCTTCTTGGTTAATCAAAGAAATGTCGGATCCGGGGGATCGCTATATTTCTTCCTATGGAAAAGGTTTTTCGCCGAATTACGAGGATAAAAAGCTGATTCATTATTATGAAAAGGCCGTTACTGAGATGGGACGGCGCTGGGCTAATTCGGGACAAATTTCCTTTATTGAGCTAGGGGCTTTAGGGCATTGGGGAGAGTGGCATGTGAATGACGAAGCCAATATTCGGAAATTGCCAGAAGCAGCTATTCGTGAAAAATACATTACCCCTTGGATAGATGCTTTCCCTGAAGCTAATATTCTAATGCGGCGTCCGTTTGCAGCAGCTAAAAAGTATGGATTTGGTCTTTATAATGATGTGGTTGGAGACGAAGAAAGTAAAAAAGTTTGGCTCAATTGGATTCAATCTGGCGGAGATTATGACCAGGAAAATGCAAAAAATGGCTTAGTCCCGATGCCAGATGCTTGGCAAACTGCTCCTATTGGTGGTGAATTGACCAGTTCAGCTACTATGAAAACTCTCATGGGGAAAAAGCTGAAACAGATCATCAAAGAACTTCAGGAATCTCATACTACTTTTTTAGGTCCCAAAATTGCTGAAATGATAGACAATGATGATAGTAGCTATAATGAGCTGTTGAAAAATATGGGTTATCGTTTGTGGATTCCACAGATGACACTTACTTCTAGTAAGAAATTTACTCAGTTATCCATAACGTTTGCAAATAAAGGCGTTGCTCCCTTTTATCGTAATTGGAAAGTGAAAATTTATGTGTTCGACAGAATGGGTGCCATTATTGAAAGTAAAACCGTACCGATTGATTTAACAAAAATCTCACCTAATAAAGAACAAAAAGTACAAATTTCCCTTTCAACTGCTAACGTGACTGGTGAAGGAAATGGATGCAAAATCGCTTTGGGAATTGTTTCTCCTCTCACCAAGAAACCAGCTGTTCATTTTGCTAACAAAGGACAGGAAAGACAAAAATTGCTGACCTTGTATGAAGATTGAACCTAAACAAACCAACGTTGTATTCTTATTTACGACGTTGGTTTTTATGTCAGAATCAGATTGCGTCTTTTCATAAAAAACTGTATGATAGGGATAGTGTGATTTTAGAAAGAAGATAAGATGAAAAGATTCATGGAGAAGGCTAGTATTCTGGCTTTATCATTTGTGTTAACAACAGCATTTTCAATTTCCAGCGCTTTGCCGGCAATGTTTCAGTTTTATAAGAGTTATTCCTCTAGTCAAGTAGAGTTATTAGTCTCCTTGCCGTCCATTGGGATTATGTCTTTGTTGATTTTTAATAGTATTTTGGAGCGTTTTTTATCTGAGCGGCAAATGATTATACTAGGACTATTGTTGTTTTCTATTTGTGGCCTCATCCCATTTTTCAATCAAGCTTATGGTCTCGTTTTTGCTTCGCGATTTGTTTTTGGTTTAGGGCTAGGGATGATGAACCCTCGAGCAATTGCGATTATTAGTGAGCGATTCCAAGGGAGAGAGCGTGTGCAGATGTTGGGTTATCGTGGGTCAGCAGAAGTTGTTGGGATGGCTTTGCTGACTTTAGCGGTCGGGCAACTCTTGCGTTTTGGTTGGACAACTACTTTTCTGGTTTATACAGTTGGCTTTATTGTTTTAGCATTGTATCTTTTGTTTGTTCCTTATGAAAAAAGCAAAGTCGATAAACATAAGTATCTCAAGTCTGCTCAAAAAATGACCACAAAACAAGTGCGTTTAAGCATATTGTTGGCTTTTATAGCTGGAATGATTGTGTGTACCAATGTCGCTATCAATTTACGTATTCCAAGTCTTGTCTTACAGAATAAAATGGGAAGTGCTGAAACAGCGAGCTTGATTCTCAGCTGTATGCAGCTTGTCGGGATTCTAGCTGGCGTTAGCTTTGCCAGCTTAGTGAGTATGTTGAAAAATCGCTTATTGACAGTAATGGGAATTGTTTTTGGTTTCAGTCAAGTGATGATTGGTTTTTCGAGCCACATTTGGTTCTTAAGTTTAAGTGCTCTGTTGGCTGGTTTTGCTTATAGCGTATCTCTAACAGCTGTATTTCATATTGTATCAGAGAAAATTCCTGCCCATTTGGTCAATCGCGCAACAGCGATTGTTGTCTTGGGTTGCAGTAGTGGTGCTTCGGTGTCAACATTCGTCCTATCCTTGATTGGAATCATTTCTTCTGTTCCAACCTTTATTTTTAGTGTATTAGGAGTTCTCATGATAGCAGTATCCATTTTAGCTGTTTTTGTCACTCATCAACAAAATGAGGAAAAAGATGCGATTAGATAAGTTTTTAGTAGAAATGGGCTTTGGCTCACGAACAGAAGTCAAGCAACTATTGAAAAAGAAGCAAGTTTTGGTGAATGGAAAAATAGAAACATCTGCGAAAGTGCAAATAGATGAAAATCAGGACGAAATTTCGGTCAATAACCGAGTTCTAGTCTATGAAAGATTTGTCTATTATCTTTTAAATAAACCCAAAGGTGTCATTTCTGCTACCGAAGATGATAAGCATCGAACGGTTTTGGATTTGCTGGATGAAAATGCACGTCAGAAAGAAGTCTTTCCAGTTGGACGGCTCGATATTGATACTCATGGTCTTTTGTT
Organism: Streptococcus anginosus subsp. whileyi MAS624; assembly: GCF_000478925.1. Lineage (NCBI taxonomy): Bacteria > Bacillati > Bacillota > Bacilli > Lactobacillales > Streptococcaceae > Streptococcus > Streptococcus anginosus. The sequence continues at coordinate 497,963 of NZ_AP013072.1, forward strand.
ATTAACCAATAATGGAGCTTTGGCACACGCTATGCTGTCTCCTAAAAAGCATGTAGCAAAAGTTTACAGTGCAAAGGTAGATGGGATTATGACTGAAAAAGATGCAGAGCGTTTTGAAGCAGGGATAGAGCTCAAAGACTTTACCTGTCAGCCTGCAAAACTGACCATATTAGAAGTGAATGAAGAGCAGCAAACTTCTCTGGTGGAGATTATAATTTCTGAAGGAAAATTTCACCAAGTGAAGCGAATGGTTCAGGCTTGCGGAAAAACGGTAACAGATTTGGAACGCCTTTCTATGGGACCGCTTATGCTGGATGAGCGTTTGGAATTAGGGGCTTTCCGTCATTTGACAAAAGAAGAATTAGAAAAACTCACTATTTTTGGTGTAGAACTCTAAGCCGGAATGTCCCATTTGACAAAACCTTTCCTTCTTGGTAGAATAAGGATGTCGTTAAAGACAAATAACTTTTTCTTGGTATTAGGTGGGCCAAGCCTAACACTCGGATGAAGCGTAAAGAAAAGGAGTCTATCATGGCAATCTCAAAAGAGAAAAAAAATGAAATTATTGCACAATATGCACGTCACGAAGGTGATACAGGTTCAGTTGAAGTACAAGTAGCTGTTCTTACTTGGGAAATTAACCACCTTAACGAACACATCAAGGTACACAAAAAAGACCACGCTACTTACCGTGGTTTGATGAAAAAAATCGGTCGCCGTCGTAATCTTCTTGCCTATTTGCGTAAGAACGATGTTAACCGTTACCGTGAATTGATCAACTCATTAGGACTTCGTCGTTAATTCAATTAAAAGTCTCTCATGAAAATGAGAGACTTTTTTTCTACCATTAGAAATAGAAATGTGGCAGAGTAAGCATATCCTTTGACTGTTGTAACAACTATTGATACAATACATTTGCAAAAATAAATTACAAACGTAATCGAATGATAAAAAGGAGAATGATCATGATTGAAATCACTTATTTAGATGCTAGTAAGCAAGAGAGGGTTATAACGTTTGAAAGCTATCAAGAATTTGAGCAATCGCAGCAAGCCTGCTTGATCAATGTGGCAGATTATTATCCAGTTCAAAAGCTGCTTGTTAATGGACACGAATTGGATTACCAAGGGACTTACGGTGATGTTTTCTTTTATCTAATGAAGCAAGATTTAAATCAATACAAATAAAAGTGAGGTAAAATGATGACAAAAGCTATTACTGATGCAACGTTTGAAGCAGAAACAAAGGACGGTCTTGTTCTTATTGACTTTTGGGCTACTTGGTGTGGACCTTGTCGTATGCAAGCTCCTATTCTAGAAAAACTTTCCGTAGAAATTCCAGAAGATGAATTGAAAATCGTGAAGATAGACGTTGATGAAAATCCAAATACCGCACGACAATTTGGTATTATGAGTATCCCGACTCTCTTATTTAAAAAGGACGGCCAGGTTGTGAAACAAGTCGCCGGGGTACATACAGCAGCACAAATCAAGCAAATCATGACAGAATTAGGATAAAGCATAAAATCCGCTTAGTTTTTAAGCGGATTTTTAGGTGCCTGAAAACTTTTAGTCACTAGGATACTTAAAAGAGATTCTTGAGGATTCTAATAAAACTCAAAATAAAGTATTGACTTATTTAAAATTAAGTGTATAATTATGCTCAACAAAAATTAAGCAATCATTTAACAAAAAGAAAGTGGATATGAAATGAAACGAATATTGCAAAATAAACTGTTTATGGGAACTTTCATCTCGGATATGTTGTCTAATTTTGGAGATGTACTCTATTATTTGGCTTTAATGAATTATGTTCTGTTATTGCCAGAAGCAAAATTTGCAATCTCTTTAGTGACTTTATCTGAAAGTTTGCCTTTTCTGACGATGATTTTCATGGGCATGTGGGGCGATCGTACTAAGAAGAAAGTAGATACGATTTTAGTGACGCTTCTGTTTCGGACAGGACTGTATCTGCTCATTGGTCTGGCTATGGGCTTTCAGCCAGCTTTATGGGTAGTGATTTTAGCTGTATTGGTCAATCTTTTATCTGATCTAGCTGGTCAATATGAAGATGCTCTGCACATACCACTCAGCCTTCGTATTATTCCAATGGAAGATCGTGAAGCCATGTATGCCTTTCGTCAAGGAGCCAGCTCTATCCTAAAGATTCTCTTTCAATCCAGCGGAGCAATTTTAGTTGGGCTGATGAGTTACCAATACCTCGCATTTTTTAATGCTGGAACTTTTGCAGTTAGTGCTTTGATAATGATGATACTTCGTCCTAGTTTAAATAAACTGCTCAAAGACAATCCAATTCATTCTTCTGTTGAGAATCGTGAGGAAGAGAGATATTTTATTAAAAATACATGGAATAGTTTGCAGCAAGCTTATCAAACTGTTCAGAATATCTCCATCTTAAAGACTTCTATTTTCACTATTGCTGGTTTAAATGCTGTGTTTGCAGCAGAAAATGCGCTGCTCCTCCTAAATATGAAAGAAAATCCCAGTTTTGCATTTATCAATCCAGCCACAACTATAGCAACCGTTACAGTTGTAACTTTGATAGGAAATATTTTGGGGAGTGTTTTGGTAACGACCTTATTAAAAAAAGTAAGTATGGAGTTTTTGCTGAAGATTTCCGTATTCATGCCTCCTGCTCTCTTTATTGGTTTTTTACTCCACAGTATTTATATTATTTTCTTGGTGAATTTTTTGACAATGGTTATTGTAGGCATTTTTCAGCCGAAGATGAATGCTTTTATCATTTCATCGCTTCCTGAGGAGCGTTTGGCGACAATCAGTGCGGGGATTAGTAGTTTTTGCACATTAGGCTTAGTTCTTTGTCAAATGCTAGTAGCAGTTTTGGTAACGTTCTTGTCATCAGCCCAAATTGCTTTCTTATTTTTAATATTATCATCAATTTTATTCTTTTATACACTGAAAGTGCCCAGAAAAAATGCTAAACAAGTGATGCAATAGCTTTCCAAACAGTTTACTTGTTAGGGTGAATTTGATAAGATAACACTAAAGAAGGAGTAAAGATAATGGTGGAAGTACAGTATTCAGAACAAGCAAGTGATTTAATGGAGCAGTTTTCTCTATCTACTCTGATACAGGATAGAAGAGAGACTATCGAAAGTTTTAGTGGCAAAGAGCGTGAGCTTTTTAAAGATGTTTTTCCTGTAATGGAAGAGCTTCGCCTTTTGTTTCAACCTTATAAGGAAAAAATGGAAACCTATTATTTGACTGGTTATGGAATTACCTTGCTGCAAAGTTGCTATTTGGAGATGGTAGATAAGGGGCTGACGCCCAAATCGGTTGAAGCGGTACATGCCTACTGTTTGCAGCTAGATACCGAAGCGATAAGAGAACAGTTAAAAGATCTCTTAAACACAGATCCTGAGCACATGGCTAAAAGTGGAGATTTTTGGGATTATTTAGAAGCATCATCTATTAAATCAGAAACTAAGTGGTATTTCAGTCAATTTTATCGGAAGCCACTTGAAGCTATGAAAGAGTTAATAGAGCTGTCTCGGGAACTTATTCCGCTTTACCAGCCTTACTTGGAAAAAAGTGCTGCCGAACGTAGAGCTTATGCGGCATCTTTTTCATTGGAGGATACCATTGCAGAGTCTGCTAGTCTATCTCATTTTGATTGGAATTTTAAAGAAAATCAATTTATTAGGCTTTATGTTGTCAGCCCATGGGTGGTGCAGTTTGCATCTTACTTCAGTGAAACAGAACCGAAAGAGAGTCATTATTTTATCGTTTCTTGCCGCATTGATCAACTACTTAAAAGTGGAAAAGAACTGGATATGGATACGTTTGCCGCAGTTCTCAAGGTACTTAGTGATAGCACACGCTATAATGTTATGGTAGAATTAGCTAAACCGTATGCTAAGAGCAAACGGATTGCTGAAGAGTTAGATATTACTGGAGCAGCGGTTTCTTTTCATACTCAAAAGCTCATCAATGCAAAACTCCTGCTTTTTAACCGTGACCATAAAGATGTGAAATATGATGTAAATAAAAGTTTACTTAGAGAAATCATTGCCAAGCTGACGAGTGACTTTGGCTTGGAGGAAAAATGAAGATAAAGACCTTTGGATTAGTTGCGGACGAAAAAAGAGGCTGGGACAAAAGCCCTTAACCTCGTCAGATTTTTATGAGTTTCTTGCAAGTCGCAGTGGTTGAGTGGGGGTGGGACGACAAAATCAAATTTCTTCGAAATTACCGATTTTTGTCCCACTCCCTTTTGAGTAGTTCCTGTTATTCTTCCAATTCTTCGCTGTATGCAATAATCTGATCAACTGTGTCTGACAAGAATTGAATGGTATCACGGAGTGGTTTATCAGTAGAGATATCCGCACCAATGATGCGAGCTGATTCAAGAGGCGTTTTGCTTCCACCAGATTTGAGGAAATTGAGCCAATCGCGGGCTCCATTTTCATCGTTTTTTAAATGGAGATAACCAGCAGTTGAGATAACGAGACCTGCAGAATAGGTATAACTATACAGTCCCATGTAATAGTGACTTTGCCGCATCCAAGTGAGCGCCGCATCGTCATCAATTTCCACCGCATCATCCCAGAATTCGGTCAGAACTTCTTTCATGATACTGTTCAGTTTAGCAGCACCAAAAGTTTCACCGGCTTCAATCAGATTGTAAACACGGCGTTGGAAAGCTGCTTCCAGAAGGTGAGTGATGAAGTTATGGAAGTAGGTGTCAGTTAGACGATGCGCAAGAGCAAAACGTTTTTGGCGCGGATTGTCAAATTGATGCTCTAAATAGTTGCTAAGCAGCAGCTCATTAAAGGTAGAAGGAGCTTCTACATAATAAGTTGACATGTGGGTATTAAAGTAGCTTTGGCTGTTGTCTGAGAAGATAAATTGACCAGAGTGACCAATTTCATGAATCAGAGTATATACATCACTCATACGACCCGTCCAGCTCATGAGCACATAAGGGTGCACACGATAAGGGTCAGTTGCATAGCCTCCGGAGTCCTTGCCGGCATTAGCTGCAAAATCCACCCAGCGCTCTTTTTGATAATTGGCAATTTCGCGCGTGTATTCTTCTCCAAGCGGAGCAACGGATTTCATTACTAGTTCGTAAGCGCCATCAATAGTGACATCAGGATTGAGTGCGCTATCCAAGTCCAATTTCCAATCTGCAAAGGTCATTTTTTCAAGACCGTTGATTTTAGCAACGTGTTTGAGGAACTTTTGTGCAACAGGGGCGAATTCTGTCATGATGAGGTCAATCTGCCGGTCAAACATAGAATGGTCTACCTCTTGCTCAGCCAAAAGATAGTCAAAGACAGAGTCATATCCCCGCATATCAGCAATCAGCTTTTCAGATTTCACTTGAGCCAGATAAGCTGCAGCAGTAGTATGTTGATGTTTGCGAAGTCCAGCTGAGAAAGAACGGAAAGACTTTTCACGGACTTGAGCATTTTCGTGATTTTGGTAGAAATTTTCGTAGCTGATAAAGCTATTCTTATAAACTTTTCCGTCTACTTCAAAATCCTCCATGGCAAAATCACCTGCCCTCATTTTGGTGTAAATGTCTTGTGGGCTGTAAAAAACTTCACTGAGATTTGTCAGAGCCTTTTCGACATCGGCACCTAAATAGTGAGCTTTTTGAATTTTTGCTTGACGAATTGCAGCAGTCAAATGCGGTAGTTGTCCGAGACGGTCAAGTACTTTTTCATCAGCATTTACCAAAGCTGCGTCAAAGAAGCTAAGCGCAACGCTGGCTTCTGTTTCAAAATCTGTACCTGCTTGCGCAATCTGTGCAAAGTTTTCATCACCGTAGTCCGTTGTTTGCGGCATAAAGCTGTAGTTGCCGATATGACTTCTTTGAATGTAGATTTGTTCTAATTCAGCAAAGGCTTTTTCAAAATCCTCGAAAGTATGGAGGTTATCCTTATAATCACGTGTGAATTGGTTAATATCCTCACGCGTTTTTTCAATCGCACGCAAGAAATCCTCTCGGTCTTGATAGAGGGCTGTTAAGTCCCACAGTTCATTTTCTGGAAATTCAGAACGTTGTTTTTGTTCAACCATAAATCTATTTCTCCTTGTCATTAACTTTCTTCTAGTATAGCAGAAAAACACAATAAATAGACGGCATTTCAAAAATTATCGCTAAATTCTCAAAAATTCTTGGTAAAAAGCTGTTTTAAGGCTTTTTCTTTTAGTTGAAAATATGATAAAATAAGATTTATACGTGCTTGATACAAAGATGAGGATTTAAAGGCTTATTAGGGACAATCCTTGTTTATTTCAAAAGTATAGCAGATGAACATTGTGAGCGTTTAACGAGATTTGCGACAGGAACTTGTTAAATCGGTATTATTTGGCAAGAGGCTTTGACTTAGCAAGGCATTTAGCGATTAGCGTAAACTGATTAGGTACTAAGTACCAATCAATTTTAATGCTTTGTATCTTGATCTTTGTAGGCAAGACGTATAAAAAAATTAGAAATTGAGCATAAGCTCAAAGAGGAATATATATGACAAAGCAAGTATTTAAAACTACTTTTGCTGGTAAAGACTTGGTAGTTGAAACAGGTCAAGTGGCAAAACAGGCAAACGGCAGCGTAGTGGTGCGCTATGGTGAAAGTACCGTTCTGACAGCAGCCGTTATGTCAAAGAAAATGGCGACTGGTGACTTCTTCCCACTTCAAGTCAATTATGAAGAAAAGATGTATGCAGCTGGAAAATACCCTGGCGGATTTAACAAACGTGAAGGTCGTCCTTCGACAGATGCGACTTTGACAGCTCGCTTGATTGACCGTCCAATTCGTCCGATGTTTGCGGACGGTTTCCGCAATGAAGTGCAGGTTATCAATACGGTTCTTTCTTATGATGCAGATGCTTCGGCACCTATGGCAGCCATGTTTGGTTCATCTCTTGCTTTGTCAATCTCAGACATTCCTTTTAACGGTCCAATTGCTGGCGTGCAGGTCGGCTATGTCAATGGAGAATTGGTTATCAATCCAAGTCAAGAGCAAAAAGAAGCTTCTTTACTGGAATTAACCGTTGCAGGAACCAAAGAAGCAATTAACATGGTTGAGTCTGGTGCCAAAGAATTGTCAGAAGAGCTGATGTTGGAAGCCCTTCTGAAAGGTCACGAAGCAGTTAAGGAATTGATTGCTTTCCAAGAAGAAATCGTGGCAGTAGTTGGAAAAGAAAAAGCAGAAGTTGAGCTTCTTCGTGTGGATGAAGAATTGCAAACAGAAATTGTAGCAGGCTATAATGCCGATCTTCAAAAAGCCGTTCAGGTAGAAGAAAAATTAGCTCGTGAAGCCGCAACGCAAGCTGTTAAAGACGAAGTTATAGCCCTTTACAAAGAAAAATATGCTGAGCATGAAGAATTTGACCGTATCATGCGTGATGTGGCTGAAATTTTAGAGCAAATGGAACATGCAGAAGTACGGCGTTTAATTACTGAGGACAAGATTCGTCCAGATGGTCGTAAGGTAGATGAAATTCGTCCACTAGATGCTGAAATTGACTACCTACCACGTGTGCATGGTTCTGGTCTCTTTACTCGTGGGCAAACGCAGGCTTTATCTGTCTTGACCTTGGCGCCGATGGGCGAAACACAAATCGTTGACGGTTTAGATCCAGAATACAAGAAACGCTTTATGCATCATTATAATTTCCCACAATATTCTGTAGGAGAAACGGGACGCTATGGAGCACCTGGTCGTCGGGAAATCGGTCATGGAGCTCTTGGTGAACGTGCACTAGCGCAAGTGCTTCCTAGCCTAGAAGATTTCCCTTATGCGATCCGTTTGGTAGCAGAAGTTCTTGAGTCAAATGGTTCATCTTCACAAGCCTCGATTTGTGCTGGGACACTTGCTCTTATGGCCGGTGGGGTACCAATTAAAGCACCTGTAGCCGGAATTGCTATGGGGCTCATTTCAGATGGTAGCAATTACACGATTTTAACAGATATTCAAGGCTTAGAAGATCATTTCGGAGATATGGATTTCAAGGTGGCTGGTACACGTGAAGGAATTACTGCTCTTCAAATGGATATCAAGATTGAAGGAATTACTGCTGAAATCTTGCAAGAAGCATTGGCTCAAGCTAAAAAAGCACGTTTTGAAATTTTAGATTTGATTGAACGTACAATTCCAGCTCCTCGTCCAGAACTCGCTCCAACCGCTCCAAAAATTGATACCATCAAGATTGATGTTGATAAAATTAAGATTGTCATCGGTAAAGGCGGTGAAACGATTGACAAGATTATCGCAGAAACAGGTGTCAAGATTGACATTGACGAAGAAGGAAATGTTTCTATTTACTCTAGCGATCAAGATGCGATTAACCGTGCCAAAGAAATCATTGCAGCTCTTGTGCGTGAAGCAAAAGTAGATGAAGTTTATCATGCCAAAGTGGTTCGGATTGAGAAATTCGGTGCTTTTGTCAATCTCTTTGACAAGACAGATGCCTTGGTGCACATCTCAGAAATGGCTTGGACGCGTATTAATAAGGTTGAAGATTTGGTACAACTTGGTGATGAAGTAGATGTCAAAATCATCAAGATTGATGAAAAAGGTCGTGTGGATGCTTCTATGAAAGCATTGCTTCCGCGCCCTCCTAAAGAGGATAAGGAGAAAAAACATCATCATAAAACGCATAAAGAGCATAAAGCTGTTCAAGAAGAAAAGTCGCAAGACTAGACAGGTTGCTAAGTGTTTGCCTTCAGTCTAAAGCTAGAAAGGAGTCATCATGGGTTGGTGGAAAGAGACGATAGATATTGTAAAAGAAAATGATCCGGCAGCTCGCTCTTCACTTGAGGTGCTGTTGACTTATCCTGGGATTAAGGCTTTGGCTGCTCACCGACTTTCTCACTTTCTGTGGAATCATGGATGTAAACTTTTAGCTCGGATGCATAGCCAATTTTGGCGCTTTTGGACTCAGATTGAGATTCATCCGGGGGCACAGATTGCTTCAGGTGTCTTTATTGACCACGGGAGTGGTTTAGTGATTGGCGAGACGGCCATTGTAGAAAAAGGAGTGATGCTCTATCATGGTGTCACTCTTGGAGGCACAGGGAAAGATTGTGGGAAACGTCATCCGACGGTTCGTCAAGGTGCGCTTATTTCAGCTCATGCGCAGCTAATTGGTCCGATTGAAATTGGTGAAAATGCCAAAGTCGGAGCGGGTGCGGTTGTGGTAGCAGATGTGCCAAGTGATGTGACTGTTGTTGGGATTCCAGCTAAAATTGTCCGAGTTCACGGGCAAAAAGATGTTCCAACGATCAAGAATTTAGAAGAAATCCGCGAAGAAAGTTATTATTCGTCTAAGTTGTAATGGGAAGTAGTTGAAATGTAGGCTGGGAAGAAGGTATATCGTATCGTGTTGTTAGAAGAATTTGAAAATGTAGCTGGTGTAATCGAGCCGACGAATAGACTACAAGATCAAGATGAGAGCTGTGAAACCATTATCCTGTCTTTTAATGGTGAAATTGTAAATCGTTTGATCGAAACGGGAACAGTTCGCGACGGTGGTCACTTAAAGAGTTTAAATGGTAAGCAGCCTTGGTATCTATATGAACAAGGGGAAAATAAAATTGCTGTTATGTTGGCTCTTATTGGAGCACCAGTGATTGTTGGTCAGCTAGAAGAGTTGGCAGCCAGAGGCTTTAAAAACTTCATCATCTTAGGCTCCTGTGGGGTTCTAGATGGCTCGCTAGCAGCAGATAAAATTATCTTGCCAGAATTTGCTCTTCGAGATGAAGGGATCAGCTATCATTATGCTCAGGCTAGCGATGAGATTGCCTATGAGGAAGCTTTGCTAACCAAGATGGAGAATATCTTTGACAAACATGGCATAGAGCATATCCGATCCAAGTCCTGGACGACGGATGCATTTTATCGTGAAACGCCAGCTAAGGTCAAGCACCGTTTAAAAGCGGGTGCTCAGGTGGTTGATATGGAAGCCTCGGCAATTATGGCCTGGAGCCAATTTCGAAAAAAGAAAGTCTATCAGTTTTTCTATACAGCAGACTATGTTGACCATCACAATCATGAGTGGGATGCAAGACATGAAGAAAGAAAAGCAGATGCCATGACTTTTTTTGATGTTGCTTTACAGATAGAAAAGGAATTAGAATATGATTAAAATCTATGACACCATGACCCGCAGTCTGCGTGATTTTGTCCCTCTGGAGGAAGGCAAGGTCAAGATGTATATCTGCGGGCCAACGGTTTATAACTATATCCACGTCGGCAATGCTCGCTCAACAGTGGCCTTTGATACAATTCGTCGTTATTTTGAGTATCGTGGGTATGAGGTGGCTTACATATCCAATTTCACCGATGTGGATGATAAAATTATCAATCGAGCTAAGGAAGAGGGGATCACACCTCAGGAAGTGGCAGACAAGTACATTGCGGCTTTTCGGGAAGATGTGACGACGCTGGGGGTTCAACCAGCTACCCAGCACCCGCGCGTAGTGGACTACATGATGGACATCATTGATTTTGTGCAGACTTTGGTGGATAAGGGCTACGCCTATGAGTCAGAAGGCGATGTCTATTTCCGAGTGGAAAAGTCTCACAATTATGCCAAACTAGCCAACAAAACCTTGGCTGATTTAGAGTTAGGCGCTTCTGGTCGGACAGATGAGGAGACCACCCGCAAGGAAAATCCAGTGGACTTTGCCCTCTGGAAGGCGGCTAAACCGGGCGAGATTTTCTGGGACAGCCCATGGGGGCCTGGTCGTCCAGGCTGGCATATCGAATGTTCCGTCATGGCGACAGAAATTCTGGGAGATACGATTGATATTCACGGTGGCGGAGCTGATTTAGAATTTCCGCACCATACCAATGAAATCGCTCAATCAGAAGCTAAAACTGGAAAGACTTTTGCCAACTACTGGATGCACAATGGCTTTGTCAATATTGATGATGTCAAGATGTCTAAGTCTCTGGGGAACTTCATTACCGTCCACGATGCCCTTAAAACCATTGACGGACAAGTCTTGCGTTTCTTTTTTGCGACTCAGCACTACCGCAAGCCTATCAATTTTACAGAAAAAGCCGTTCACGATGCGGAAGTGAATCTAAAATATCTGAAAAATACTTACGAGCAACCCTTTACGGGAACGGTCAATTTGACAGAATTGCAGGTTTTTCTGGATAAATTTACAGCTGCTATGGACGAAGATTTCAATGCAGCAAATGGGATTACAGTTGTTTTTGAACTGGCTAAGTGGATTAATTCCGGTCATTACAATCAAGAGGTGAAAAGCGCTTTTGCTGAGCTTCTGCAAGTTTTTGGTATTGTCTTTACAGCAGAAGTACTGGATGCGGATATTGAAGCCTTGATTGAGCAGCGCCAAGCTGCGCGTGTTGCCAAGGACTTTGCAACAGCTGATAAAATCCGTGATGAATTGGCAGCTAAAGGGATCAAGCTTTTAGATACCAAGGACGGAGTGAGGTGGATCCGTGATTGATGTCAATCTTATAAATGGTATTGCCTTGGCTTTTGAAGGCGATGCTATCTACTCAACTTATATCCGTCGTCACTTGATTTTCCAAGGCTTGACAAAACCGAACCAGCTACACAGAGAAGCAACCAAGTATGTGTCAGCTCGTGCGCAAGCTAATCTCATTTCGCAAATGTTGGAAGAAAAAATTCTGACAGAAAAGGAAGAAGACATTTATAAGCGTGGACGCAATGCCAATAGCCATACTAAAGCTAAAAACGCAGATATTGTAACCTATCGCATGTCGACAGGTTTTGAAGCCGTTCTGGGATATTTACACATGACCGATCAAATCAAGCGTTTAGAAGAGCTGATTGATTGGTGTATTGTGAGAGTGGAGGGCGCACATCATGACAAAAACTGATCTTTTAGAATGGTTCCCTCAAGGGAGGCTTCAATCCAATCCAAATGCAAAAGAGGATGAAGTGGCAATTCCCATTTCAAGTAATCAATGGTTGTTATTAAAAAAAAGCAGTCTGACAGAGCGAGAGCAAGAACTTATTTCTTTACTGACTGGGAAAGACTCTGCATTTGATGGTGGACCTTGGTATGATTATTTGGTTCATAACCGTGGCAAAATGCCTCAAAACGTTCAAAAGCTACAGTTCGTCCATTGTCATTTATTCCATTATGAAAATGAAACAATTGGGTCTTGGTTGGAAATGATGCGAACCATATTGCCCAATAGAATAGCAGATTTTCAGCTATCCTATCAGGATTACATCTTTGTGCTGGATCAAACGCAGTTAGTCCCTGTAAAAGATGTTCTTCGTGATACTTTATCGGCTATCGAATATGACTTCAGTTTAACTCTGACAATTCAAATCGGACAGATTTGGACTCGCATTTTTGAGGAAAACTATCCTGAGCTATTTCAAGCAGAGAATACCCTTTTTTCCAAGTGGTGGGAACAGGCTCAGCATTCCAATGTGCATTCTTTTTCTCAACTCTTTTTGTGGGGGATTAGCCAAAACGATTTCATATTGCCAATTTTAACAAAGAAACTTCACCAATTGATTGAAAGTCAGGAACAGCTCATTGATATTATCGCTGCTTTGTGGGAAAATACGGCGGTTGTGACAAAAGCTGCCCAGCAGTTGTATATTCATCGGAACACATTGCAATATCACATTGATAAATGGGAAGAACTGACGGGCTTACAGCTAAAAGACCTGACAGATTTGACCCTGTGTTACCATATTGTCATCAATGATTTAGTGTAATGTTTTGTGCATCCTGCACAAAACATTTTTTTTATTTTGTTCACTTTGCCATAGGATAATGAAGCGTTTTCATATATAATAAAATCATAATAACAAAGGAGTTCCATTTTATGGTAGAATTAAATTTAAAAAATATTTACAAAAAATATCCAAACAGCGAACATTACTCTGTAGAAGACTTCAACTTGAATATAAAAGATAAGGAATTTATCGTTTTCGTTGGTCCTTCAGGATGTGGGAAATCTACTACACTTCGTATGATTGCTGGACTTGAAGATATCACGGAAGGTGAATGTTCAATTGATGGCCGCGTGGTCAATGATGTTGCGCCAAAAGATCGTGACATTGCCATGGTTTTCCAAAACTACGCTTTGTATCCACACATGACTGTGCATGACAATATGGCTTTTGGTTTGAAACTTCGTAAATACAGCAAGGATGATATTGAAAAACGTGTAAATGAAGCAGCAGAGATTCTTGGCTTGAAAGAATTTTTAGATCGTAAACCAGCTGACCTTTCAGGTGGTCAACGCCAACGTGTAGCGATGGGACGTGCTATTGTTCGTGATGCAAAAGTATTTCTTATGGATGAACCGCTTTCTAATTTGGATGCGAAATTGCGGGTATCTATGCGAGCAGAAATTGCTAAAATCCACCGTCGTATTGGGGCAACCACTATCTATGTTACCCATGACCAAACAGAAGCAATGACTTTGGCTGATCGTATCGTTATCATGTCTGCAACAAAGAATCCTTCAGGAACGGGTACAATTGGACGTATAGAACAAATCGGTACCCCACAAGAAGTTTACAAAAACCCAGTTAATAAATTTGTTGCAGGCTTTATCGGAAGCCCAGCGATGAACTTTATCAATGTAACTTTGAAAGGTGATGAAATTGTAGCACAAGACCTTTCTCTGAAAGTACCAGAAGGTGCCTTGAAGGTACTTCGTGAAAAAGGCTATGAAGGCAAGAAACTCATTTTTGGTATTCGTCCAGAAGACATCAATACAGAAGCTGCTTTCCTTGAAACCTTCCCAGATTCAGTAGTACATGCTAAAATCTCTGTATCCGAATTGCTTGGTTCGGAATCTCATTTGTATTGCCAAGTGGCTGACAATGAATTTATTGCTAAAGTAGATGCTCGTGATTACCTCAAAGCTGGAGCAGGTATTGACCTTGGCTTTGACTTGAACAAAGCACACTTCTTTGATCCAGAAACAGAAAAGACAGTTTATTAATTTACAATGCCTTTAGAATAACTAATAAGAGAATGCAGGATGCCTTGTTTTTAATACAAGACTCCTGCATTTTTTATAGAAGAAAATTTGGATTTAACGGTAAAGTGATTTATAAATAAGAAGAAGCATTTTAAATTTTATGTTATACTAAAGTCATGGAAAATAACGATATTGTCTATGGTGTACATGCTGTAACCGAGGCCTTGATGGCTAATACGGGAAATAAACTTTATATTCAAGATGATCTTCGTGGGAAAAATGTTGCTCAGATGAAAGATTTGGCAGCAGAAAAAAAGGTTTCTATTTCTTGGACTACCAAAAAAACATTACAAGAAATGACAGGTGGTGCCGTTCATCAAGGTTTTGTTTTGCGTGTTTCAGAATTTGCTTATACGGATTTTGAGGCGATGTTGAAAATGGCAACTCAGGAAGACAATCCTCTGTTGCTCATTTTAGACGGTCTAACAGATCCGCATAATTTAGGCTCTATTTTACGGACGGCTGATGCGACAAATGTTACAGGTGTCATTATTCCTAAGCATCGAGCGGTTGGTGTCACGCCGGTCGTCGCCAAGACCTCTACTGGTGCGGTGGAGCATATTCCTATTGTTCGTGTGACCAATCTCAGCCAAGCTCTGGATAAACTAAAACATGCAGGTTTTTGGATTTTTGGCACAGATATGAATGGCACCCCTTCGACTAAGTGGAATACGGCAGGTAAACTGGCTCTGATTATCGGCAATGAAGGCAAGGGCATTTCTGCTAATATTAAAAAGCAAGTTGATGAAATGCTTACCATTCCTATGAATGGACATGTGCAGAGCTTGAATGCTAGTGTGGCGGCGGCTATTCTCATGTATGAAGTGTTTAGAAATCGCCTATGAAACGGAAAATTTTATTAGTAGATGGCTACAATATGGTAGCTTTTTGGCAAGAGACTCGTTCTTTATTTAACAAAGGGGAATTAGACGTAGCACGAACCATTCTGCTCAACAAACTTAGTAATTACGCTAGTTTTGAGCAATTGGAAATTATCTGTGTGTTTGATGCGCAGTATATGCCGGGAGTTCGCCAGACTTATGATGAGTTTAATGTTACGGTTGTGTTCACTGAGGAAGAAGAAACAGCAGACGATTACATTGAGCGTTTGGCAACTGATCTCAACAATCCTAGAAATCAGGTATCTGTGGCAACGAGCGACTTAAATGAGCAGTGGACTGTCTTTGCTCAAGGGGCTTTGCGTGTTTCGGCTCGTGAACTAGAAAAACGAGTAGCTGTTACAAAGTCGGATCTGAATCAAATGAGTCAACAGCTTCAAATGGGAAAACCACCTTTGCGTCCTATGGACAATCCAACCTTGCGCGATTTACAGAAAATGATGGAGAAAAAGAAAGATGACTTTTAAAATTTTAACGGATTCAACCGCAGACCTTCCAGAAAGCTGGGCTTTGGAAAATGATGTTCAAATCCTTGGCTTGACTATTCAGTTGGACGGGACAACTTATGAAACGGTCGGGGATAAGAAACTGACGAGTGAGCAGCTCCTCTCTAAAATGGAAGCAGGGAGCCAGCCAACAACCAGCCAAATCAATGTCGGTCAGTTTGAAGATATCTTTCGTGGTTACGCTGAAATCGGTATGCCAGTTCTTTATATTGCGTTTGCTTCAGTCTTGTCAGGAACTTATCAGAGTGCGGTCATGGCACGGGATATGGTTTTAGAAGATTTTCCAGAAGCGGTTATCCGGATTATTGATACCAAGGCTGCGTCTATGGGAGAAGGTCTTTTGGTGATGAAAGCGGTGGAAGCGAAAGCTGCCGGTCAAAGTTTGGAACAGATAGTTGCTTTGATAGAATCTTTAGTGCCAAAAGTAAAAACGTATTTTCTAGTAGATGACCTAAACCATCTTATGCGTGGTGGACGAATTTCAAAGACCGCAGCTCTCATGGGAAGTTTAGTCAATATTAAGCCGATTATTGCTGTGAAAGCCGATGGTAGGCTGGATTCTGTGGCTAAAGTTCGTGGAAAGAAAAAGGCTCATGCTGAAGTGGTGCGCATGACCTTGGAAGATATTGCCGATCCGCGCGTGGTAATCGCCTATGCAGGATCAGATAGTCAGGAAGTAGCACGAACTCTCAAAGATCAGCTTCTTGCCTCCGAACAAGTCAATGATGTTTTTATCTTGCCATTAGGTCCCGTTATTGCCACCCACACTGGTCCTGGAACTTTGGGCCTATTCAGTATTGCCTATGAAAATCAAGATTAAGCGAAATGAAACCGTTCTTTCATAAATAATTTATCAAATATATTGACTTTTACCCCTAAAATTTGGTATGATAGTAAACGGTATTGTTTACCCCATTTGTAAGGCCCCGGAACCTTCCAAATAACTTGCGGACCGGAACATCCGCCTTGTAAACAAAAACGATATTCATATAGGAGAAATCATGAACAAAACAACATACATGGCTAAGCCAGGTGAAGTTGAACGTAAATGGTATGTAGTAGACGCTACTGATGTACCTCTTGGACGCCTTTCTGCTGTTGTAGCAAGCGTACTTCGTGGAAAAAATAAACCAACTTTCACACCTCATACTGATACAGGTGACTTTGTGATTGTTATCAATGCTGAAAAAGTAAAATTAACTGGTAAAAAGGCAACTGATAAAGTTTACTACACTCACTCAATGTATCCAGGTGGATTGAAATCAATTACTGCTGGTGAACTCCGTTCTAAGAACGCTGTTCGCTTGATTGAGAAATCAGTTAAGGGTATGCTTCCACACAATACTCTTGGCCGTGCTCAAGGTATGAAATTGAAAGTATTTGTAGGTGCTGAGCACACTCATGCTGCACAACAACCAGAAGTTCTTGATATTTCAGGACTTATCTAAGGAAAGGAACAAATAAGCTATGTCACAAGCACAATATGCAGGTACTGGACGTCGTAAAAACGCTGTTGCACGCGTTCGCCTTGTTCCAGGAACTGGTAAAATTACTGTAAACAAAAAAGATGTTGAAGAATATATCCCACATGCTGATCTTCGCCTTGTCATCAACCAACCATTCGCAGTTACTTCAACTGTTGGTCAATACGATGTTCTCGTAAACGTTCTCGGTGGTGGCTACGCTGGTCAAGCAGGAGCTATCCGTCACGGTATCGCCCGTGCCCTTCTTCAAGTAGACCCAGACTTCCGCGACTCACTCAAACGCGCTGGTCTTCTTACACGTGATGCCCGTATGGTAGAACGTAAGAAACCAGGTCTTAAGAAAGCTCGTAAAGCTAGCCAGTTCTCAAAACGTTAAGAAACGGCTACAATACAGACTTTACAACACTTCATGGTTCACACCATGGGGTGTTTTTTTGATGTTTTTTAGCAAAATTCACACCACTTTTCACACCAAATTCACACCATTATTTTTTAAGGTTGCGATAGGCAATTTCTCCAACAGCCATTGGAACGACATTTGAAGTATTAACATAAGTTTTGGTAGTAAAGGTGTCGCTATGTGTTAGAGCTTCTGAGATGGCTTCTAATGATGTTCCTGCTTGTTTAGCTAAAGTTGCTCCTGTGTGGCGTAGCTTATGCGGTGTAGCGTGTGTCAGCCCCTTGTGTCGGCGTTTGACAGACTTCATCTTGTTATTGAGGTAATCAGCGTGTAAAGGGCTATTAACATTCCCTTTCATGTCAATATAGGTAAACACATATTGTTCATTAGATTGAATAATACCAAATTTTGCTAGTTCGGTTTTTTGTTGTTTTTTCCAAGATAGAAGTAAATCAGCTAATTCAGTTGGGATTTGGAAAGTTGTTTTCTTGTTTCCTTTGGTGGATTTTGGATTTTTATATTTATCTAAGGCCTGTATTAACTGAATTTCTTGTTTGTTAATATCAATGTGTTTCCATTGAAGAGCGTAGCTTTCAGACTTTCTATCTCCTAAAAAGAAAGTGGTGAAGAATAGAACGTAGTCTTTGAATAAGAGTTTACCGTTTTCCAAGTCTTCCTCAAATGCGGTAAACCACGCCTGTAGCTCTGCTTGTGATAGGTATAAGTCTTCATCGTTTTTGGCTTCTTGTAGCTTGATTTTCTTAGTTGCTTTGATTCGTCTGATAGTTTTTGAAATGCGGTTAGTTTCTATATATTCCAATTCTTAAGCCCAGTCAAAGATAGAATTAACATAGCTTCTAATGGCCTTGAAGTTTGCATATTCTTCTGCTTTTTGGGTTAATAGATTCAAAACAACTTGCTTGTTCTGGTTGAGAAAATCAATAGAATAATTTCCAAGTATAGGTAGGATATGTTTTCTAAAGACAATTTCTGTTCCGTCAATTGTTGCTTGTGACGGTGGTTTTAAGGTTGAGGTTGTCTGCCCTACCTTGTAGGATTCCCACCACACTTGATGATAAAACTCTTTGAATTGTATAGAACCAGTTCTTTCAAGTTGTGAAGTAGAATCGCCACTTAGAATTTTATCTATTTTATTTTGTAGTTCGAGTTCATATTTTTTAGCCTCACTCCTTAACTTGAAGCGTTTTTCTATCGCTTTTTTATCAATTCCAAGAGAAGTTTTGACTTCTTCAGGAATATAGATTCGTAAGCGATAAGTTCCATTTTTGGTTTTTTTAATTGACATAGTATTCTCCTCGTGAATTGAGCTAGAAAAATACCGTGATTTTATTATAAACAAACCACGGCAAAATTTCTACTGTTTTTGCATCCAACGATTGATTTCATTTTTATCAAATCGAACAGTCTTTCCTATACGAATTGTTGGTAATCCTTTTTGAATCCAACTATCGAGAGTATTGTTAGAAATTCCTAAGTAAATACAAGTTTGTTGTTTATTTAAAAACGGACTTTCGAGATTGCTATTGTTTAGTCTGTTTTCAATTTCTTGTTTGATTAAATCGGATATTAAAAGCTGTATTTGATGTATTTGCTCGTCTGGTAAAATGACTTGCATGCTGTCACCTCTTGTATATTATTTAGTATTTTGAGATAATAGCAACAACAGAAGTAGTTGTTACTATTTTTGTTGAATGTTTTGGTTATCATTGTTGGTTTGGTCGCTAGCGTTGATAACCTTTTTTGTTGTATTCCATTGCATGTTTCGGATTACTGTTTTGACTAAATGGTCTAGAGCATTGTTTTTTGTATATTGCTCTACTTCTGAAAAACAATAGGAATGATATCTAGGTTCATACCAAGGATTACTAGAAGTTGTATCAGTTTTTTTAGATTTTATGGGTAAGGACAACCAAAAAGAATCATTGATAGTCAATAAGTAATCAATACGTCGAATAAATTGACCTAAATCTTCGCCGATATTACCTTTGGAAGCTTCGAAAAAGCTGACTGGTTTCTTAGTACTTGTAATGATGATGACTTTTGCTGAGCCCATCTTATTGTGATATCTTGCAGAGATAGGGCTAATCATATAAGGGTCTAGTAATTTCAACCAATCTGATACCGTTAAACTATCTCCTCTGATATCATCTAAGAATAAAATATCCTGCCCGTTATATTCATCAAAAGCATTTGTGGAAGCTGTTACACAAGTATCCCAATTTTGTCCAAATTTTAAAGACACTTTTTGTAGAATTCGAATGAGCTGTTTACTTATTGTTGTTTTTCCAATACCGCTATCAGCAGTGATAAAAATGACTGTTTTTTTAAACTCACCATTTTCAAGTTCTGAAATGGTCTTATAGCTTTTTCGTTCACTAGATGTATCCAGTGCTTCGTTTATTTTTCGCTTATGTTGTCCATAAATGGCGTAATATTCATCTGTTAGCATGATATTACTTTTGGTGATTTCACCAGAAAGAATTTTTTCAATTAACCAATCAACGCTAAGAGCTGTTTCTTTTGCTTTTTTAGTTGCCCTCCCCTTCATCCAAGTTTCCATACTTCTATTGTAGACACTAAGATAATCTTCCCCCAATAAGGTTACGACTTCATCAGGAGAATATTGGAACTTACTTTCATCTTTAGCATGAACTAGATAGGCTAAACAGTTGTCATAACCGTATCGTCCAGATTTCAATTTTTCCAAGTATTGTGGCTCTATACCAATAGCAAGAGCGATTTTGCTGAGAGAAGCACCTTTTTCGAATTTGAATAAAAAATGGATATGTTCTGCTTTTTTCTCTGTTACATTTTTCATTTCGTCTTGATTCCACACGGTTATTTCATCTTTATCATGCTTGATACCGTAAGCTTCTTTTACGCTTATATTTTCATTATTCAGTTTATCAACGACAACTTGTAGTAGAGGTTTACAGTTCCCATCTCGTGCTAGCTTAATAGGAGTTTTATCTTCCCATGTTTCCCAGTATGTATCCTCTAATTGTTGTACAAGCATAATAGCTGTGAGATTAGCTTCTTTTTTTACCATAATAAGGATTTTTCCTTTCTAATTATTCTTCTAACTATTCTACTGCTAAATCAAGTTTTTTGATTTTGAAACACTCTCAAAAAATCTTGATTTAGCTAGTTTTTTTGATATGCCCGGCACTCGACAAGCCCAGTGCCGGGCAGGCGTAAGAATAGTTGAAATTAAAATTTGTTTCAGCTTTTCAAGCTGACCGACCTCGTGACCCGTCGGCTGCGTCAGGAGTCCCTATTTAGATAAGGTAAACTTTGCTAATCTTATCTAAATAGAGATTAAATATACTTTATTCTTCGAACCAAGGTGTCTCAAAAAAATGTGGTTCGTTTTCCCATTTACGCCCACTTCCGACAAACCTTGCCAGCCCTTGCCCTTTCCCATATGCACGCTTCGGCATGTCAGCGAAACCAGACATTAGATATTTACGCTCATCAGCGGAATCAGCTGCGCCACCCAACATAATCACCGCATCGGAGCAGTTGACGCGAGCTAGAGAGGGGAGAAATCCCTCTTTTGTAGCAAATTGGCTAATAGCTATGATATGTATTCCAGCAGAACCACCAGTAGCAGATAGACGGTTGATAGCAGTATTCCAGCGTGAAGTGAGTTTAAGGCTTTTATCCACTTTATCCAATGACTCAAGAGAGGCGTTTAGGTTTCCTAGTTCATCGAAGAACAGTCCTATATCAGGCATATTTTCCATTTCTAGATACTTTTCTTTGTTAGCTTCGTTGATTTCAGCCAGTCGTTTGTCCATTACAGTGCACCAATACTCTGCACGCTCCACAATTTTGATAGGGTCTGATTGCCATTTAAACTCTTTAACATATCGGTCGAATTTAGCTGAATTATATTCTACTATCCATTCTTGTAGTGACATTAGATGCGCTATGTATCGACCAGCCAAGACAGATTTCCCTGCTCTAGTACGAGCAATTATAGATATCATAGGTGTAATGTCAGAATGCCAAATAAGGTCTTTAGATAAGCGTATGGAGTGTTTGTTTTCACATACCAGACTGTTCAAGGAGTCCTTGTTTCTGACAGTTAATCGTTGAGAAGTCAACACATCTTCAAAATAAAATATGATAAAACTATCTCCGACAGATAATTCAGAACTCACAACTGCAAATCTTTGATATGTACCTGCTAAGATTCCAGATACACGTTGTTCGAACTTTTCACGGTTAGCACGTTCCCAGTTTGCAATGTTTTCAATAGCGATATATCCATTTGATAGGTCTTCATCAACCCATACATGTATCTCAGGCATTTCATCGCCAAAACGTGTTGAATTCGATAGTTTGAGTACATCTGTAATTTGTTTGTCGTTAAACAATCGCTTTAGTTTTTTTGCTAGCTTTTGGGATTGAATAGACATAGCAGGTATAGAAATTGTTGACACTTCTTCACGTTTAAGATATGTATAGATAGATAAAACGATTGATAATAGAGTGCAAGTCAAAAAAAATAATGATGGCTTCTCAAAGAATTTTGAAATAAAAAGATGAGAATTTAGAGCTAGTATACAAATAAGATAACACATAGCAGAAAACATCAAACTTATCAAAGAAAATTGATAACCTTGAAATTTACTGTTTGATTGTCGTTTGATTCTTCTGTATTTACGCATTACGTTGAACCACGCTAACGGAATCAGCCGAATACCAACCAATGCCGTTATTGGTTGCACCACCACGGACATTTCGGAATTGAAGAACAGTACCAAATTTGACTTCCACTTGATTCGGTGCTTTAATTGTGTATTCTAAATCATTGTTAGTATCAACTACTGAATACTTAAATTTATTACCCACCTCTTCAATAGAACCAGTAGAAAGAACGTTGAGAACAGGGACAACATCAGTTGTATATTTATTACCAGTTTTTTCACTGACCATTACTTTAGATTGTGTTTTTTGCTTGAGAACTTCCTCTAAAGTTTTAATCCAAGTTGTTTTAGACACTTTCATCACCCCCTTTCAGTGTTGCTTGTTCTAAAACTGTTATTAGAGAATTAAACAAATATGTATCATAAGTTTGTAAATAATTAACCAAGAAATGCCATTTGGAAGGCAGATTATCAGTTAGATATTGACACTTGACATAATTATTATAATCTACTAACATGGTCCGATACGATCGATACAATTTTTCGAAATATTGAAATTCATTATAATTAGATTTAGTTTGAATCCATATCACAAATTTTGTAACTTTATTATTCATAACTTTAGTATTGAATGCCTTTCTTTCTTTTATTTATTAGACGATTTTCTCGTTTAATATGCTTTAATTATATAACGTAAATTGCGTTTTTACAGTTTATTTGATATAATATTTAAAGAGATAAAACAACTATATAACAATGATTTGTTTATAGAATATATTGCGTTTTTCTTTTGTTTTTGATAAATTGCAAGAATAAGTGCAACATTTACTCGTACTCATCCACTAGAGCTTCACAAGCAGTTCTGTAAGCTAAACATTTTCGTGGTCGGTGATTGATATCATATAAGGCCTTGTTCAAAGCCTCATCAGAGATAGCGGCTAAATCTGTTTTCTTTGGAAAATATTCTCTTAGTAAGCCATTGGCGTTTTCATTGCTTCCTCTCTGCCAGGATGAATAGGCGTCCGCAAAGAAAAAGGAAATTCCTAAATTCTCTACCAGAGGATAGCAGGCAAACTCTTTTCCCCTATCTGAAGTGAAGGTTTTAAGAGCCTCTTTTGGAAATAGCTTATAAAGTTGTTCGATGGCTGAAAACATGGATTTGGCTGTTCTGTCTGGTATCTTGAAAGCTAAGTAAAAGCGCGTTTTTCGCTCCAGAAAGGTCGCTAAACAGCCCTTGCTTTTGCCTCTGGAAGACACCACAGTATCGAGCTCCCAGTGACCAAAGGTCTCACGATTCCTGACCTCTTTAGGACGTTTGGCAATCGATGTGCCAATCCTAAATCTTCCACGTGTTTCTTTAGGTTGTCGAGTTTTTCCTTTACGACGAAGGACACTCAAATCCAGAGCAATCAAACCAGCATAGAGCCAGTTATAGATTGTTTTAAAAGCTACCATCGGCCTTTGTTCAAGCTGATAGCGGCCACAAATCTGTTCAGGCGACCAGGAGGATTTTAAACCGTCCTCAATTTCCTTTTTCAACGTTGGTGTCAAACGAGACTTCCGACCTTTTTGCTTAGCCCTGTGGTCATACTGTTCCTGTGCTAGGGCTGCGGAGTAACCATTTTGGCATCGTCTTAACTCTCTTGAAATGGTAGACTTATGGACGCCAAGTTTACTTGCAATTTGGCAAGGTTTCAAACCTAATTCCAAGTAGGTTTCTATCTTTATTCGGTCGGTTATGGTAAGATGGAAGTAGCTCATAGTTTTTCCTCGGGATTCTGTTTGTGTGGTTACTTACAGTTTACACCAATGAAACGCTATGAGTTTTTTTGTTGCACTATATTTTACAATTTATCTTTTTAAAAAATAAAATGCGTTTTTCAAGGAGGGGATATGATAAAAAAATATACAAATGATGATTTAATAAAAATATTTAAGAGATTAACTGGTATTACGGTCCATAAATCAACTGTAAATAGGTGGATAAAAAATATATCTAATAATAAAGGTGAAACAAGAGGACGAAAACAATATATTAACGAAGATTTATTTTATCAAGTTCTTACAGATAATATTAAAAGGAAAACGAACATAATATTAGACATTGATTCTATAAATGAGTTGAAGAAAGATGAAAATTATATTCCACCAGAGATACAGAAGGCAAAAGATAGTAATATAAAGCGCTATGATCAATTATACGAAGAAGATATTAAGAATTTTTTGGGATGGAAAAATAATCCTTTATCTAATAGTGAAAAGCGTTACTTGAAGTTGAATGATTCGGTCCTAAATGATGTGGAAGAACAGTTTAATAATTATGTTAGACAGAATTTTGATGAATTTCTATTTCAAATGAAAATAGCATTTATGCAACAAATAGATTCCTTTGAACTATTAAGCGAGAATCGAAAAAAGTTAAAATCTGATGTGTATGAATATTGTGTAAGCAATACGGAAAATAGGGTTTCACAAAGATTAATCGAGTTATGTGACAATAATTTTGAAACTGGTAAGAAAGACTATGAAAAAGAGATTAGTGATATTAAAAATAATTTGTTTAATCGTCCTGAAGTATATTTTAATAAAACACCAAGAGAAATTTATTTAAAAAAAGAACTTGAAGCTAAGAAGTTAGAGTTGCAAGTTAAATGTTTATTTGCTAACTATACAAAATCAACTAAGAAAAAGTTTTATGAAGATGAGTTGGAAAAAGATTTAAAAAAACGATTAAGTCTTATATCTGATGATATCACTGGTGATAAGTTAAATGAGCTTAATGAACAGCTAAATGATTACTCATATTATATATATTAGAGAAGTAAAAAGTATCTCTATCTAATCATACTCAAAAGATAGTAATATGAATTACTTTATTCAAAAAGATAATTTAGAGACAACGAACATAAAAATATATTCAATATAAAAAATCCGATAAGTTCACATAAAAACTTATCGGATTTTAATTCATCTTTATTAATTAGGTCATTATAAAAGTAAGGAATAAATAAAAAATTAAGATTTTCCTTTGTCTTTTACAGTTTCTATAAGAATTTGAAAAGCAATTAATAGTTGTTTTTGTTCAGATGAGGGTAATTCAAGCAAATCATCAACTAATTTTTGAAGTTCTTTATTTTCTGTATTAACCTGACTTTCGAAAAATTCTACCGTATTAGAATCTAATGCAGTTAAAATTTTTTCAAGTGTATCTATTTTGATGTTAGAACCTTTTGTTTCTAAATTTGAAATATAGTCTGTTCCAACATCTGCTTTTTCACTTAAAGTTTGCTGACTCATTGATTTGATTTTTCGTAAAGTTCGTACTCTTTTTCCTATGTAATGCCGTAAATAAAATTTTGTCATAATGATAACCTCGTATATAAAATATGATACAGAGTTTACAAGTACAACATAACCAGCATACAAACTAAAAATATCAAATATATTGTCTATAGACTAATTTTGTGTTAAAATAGTTCTAAACAAGTGCTAAATACTTGACAAAAACGCTTGTTATACTACATATAACAAGGCTTGACTTTGTAGTCAAGCCTTCCTAAAAGTTAAAAAACAGGAGGAACTATGGGAAACAAGGTTATTAAAGGTACAGCAACAGGGGCTATAGCACTAGCTGCGTTTGGTGTAGCTAGTGGGGCAACTGTTCAGGCAGAAGAGTTGACCAAACCGTCAACTACTCTGTCTTCTGATGTAACAGCACCCAAGGCGCATAATATTAAAGTCTTAGACGGTGTTCTATTGACGAAGGATAGCGCTGTGGTCACTACCACCCCAACAGAGAAGACGGTTGAGGAAGCGCATGGGATTAAGCAACAGGCTGACCAAGCGGTGACCGACCAAGCCGGGAAAGTGGCTGAAAGTGCTCAAGCCGAAGCCAACAGCCAAAAAGCGGTAGAAGATGCCAATGCCAAGGTAGCCGAAGCGGAGAAGAATAAGGCTGCCGCTACACCAGATGCGATTGCCCAAGCAGAAAAAAGTGTAACTGATACGCAAAAAGAAATTGCACAAAATCAAAAAGCAAGTGATACCGCAGCAACCACCACACAAAAAGCGACTGACGCGGCGACTACCCAAAAACAAGCGGTAGAACAAGCCCAAAAAGGGGTAGAAGCTGGACAAAAAGCAGTTGATACGGCTAAAAAAGGTGTCAATACCGCCAAAGCAGCGCTCGATGGCACAGGCGAACAAAAAGCCCTTGACGAACAAAAAGCAGCCAACAAAGGCTTAGAAGATGCCAAAAAGGCAGAAAGCGATGCCACTCAAAAATTGGTAGACGCTAAAAAGGCAGATACCGACCGTCATGCCCAAATCAAGGACTTGAAAGACCAAGCAGCCACTCAAAGCAAAACGGCAACCGACACCGCAACCGATGCGGCTGCGAAAAAGACAGCGGATAGCGCTGCTAAAGCGGATGTCAGCACTGCTAAAAAGGACGTAGAAACGGCTCAGGCAGCCCTCGATGGAACCGGCGCCCAAAAGGTCTTGGATGAACAAAAAGCTGCTGAGAAGGCTCTTTCTGACGCCAAAACCAAAGAAGTGGAAGCCGCTCAAAAATTGGACGAAGCCAAGAAAGCAGTCAAAGAAGCAGCCGAAGCCAAACGTGATGCGTTGCAGAAAGAATTGGACGACAAGAAGAAGTTATCGACGATCACCGTACCACAATATGTGATTGATGCGTATAAGAAGTATTTGGATTCTGAACGTGAAGAAGCCGATAAAGATGCGCTTCAAGATGTCTTCAACAAGTGGATTGAGGAAGGTGCTTACGACATTGAACGTTATGGAAATGTACCAATTGATCCATCAACGGTTGATCCAGCTCATATGACCCGTGAACAAGCAAAAGCCTTAACCCAATATTATGCACACTTAGTTACAGCAGTTCGCCGCCAAATCTGGGGTACTAATGTGAAGACTTACACCACCGAAGAAGCAATGGACTATGTGCAAAAAGTTGCCGAAGCATATGCAAAAGAAAACAAACCATGGTCATCTGGTCACAGTCATGATGCATTGAACGCAGGTCAAACTAATTCTTCTAAGTTAACATGGAATACAGAAAATATCAGTACGCTTCGTACAAGTACTACAACCATGACAGAAATGTATCGATTTATCGTTCGTACAATCATTGGTATGATGGTGGATGACTACCATAGTAATTTTGGTCATATGGACAATATGCTTGGTAGCTCTGACTACGACGACGTTATCGGTGTCGCATCCAGTGTGACCCCAAACGGTCTTGGTCGCATGCATTATGTTGGTTTCCCAACTGCACACGCCGGTCAAGCCCTACCAGACCCATATGACACAACGCAATTGGAAAAAGACTTGGCTCAAGCCGAAAGTGATTTTCAAGCCGCACTCACAGCCTTCAATGAAGCCAATGGGGTTCTGACTGCTAAACAAGCTGCTTTTGATGCAGCTCATCAAGCATTGAGCACGACACAAAGCGAATTGGCTACTGTACGCAACCAAGCGCTCCAAACACCTAGCGCTGAAATGGCACACCGTGCAGCAGTTGCAACGCGTACTAGCGCAGAAACCCGCAAAGCGAGTGCAGACAAAGCGGTTACCAACCTCAACGCATCCATTCAAGAAAAACAAGCTGCGCTTCGCAAAGCACAAGCGGTCTTAGTTGCCAAAGAAGAAGCGGCTCAAAAGGCTGCAACCGCTCTTCGTGAAGCAGAAAGCAAAGCAATAGAAGCGCAACAGATGCTCAACGCTACCAAAGCCAAATTGGCAGCACTTACCGGGGTGAAAGACGCTACACCAGCGGCTAATGAAGCCCTTGAAAAAGCAACGACTGCGCGCAAGGATGCACAAGCTCGTAAAGATGCGGCAGACAAAGCGGTTGCCAACCTCAAAGCATCTATCAAAGAAAAACAAGCGGCGCTTCGTACCGCAGAACAAGCCTTGACGGCAGCTGAAAACAACTTGGCTGTGTTGAAAGCAAGTAAAGCAAATGAAGATGCCAAATTGGTAGCTGCTGAACAAGCGGTAGCCGATGCTAAAGCCGTGGAAGCTAAATCGGCTGCGGAACGTGCAGTGCTGGAAGGCAAGTTGAAAGACCAACAAAACTTGCTGACCATGTATAAGAATGCAGATAAGTTGCTTAGTGAAGCAGTATCAAGACAATTGGAAGCAAGTGCGAAACATAAGGAAGCCGTTGCGAAAACATTAGAAGCGCGTAGTAAACTGGCGGAACTGTTGAAAGACCAACGGGATGCAAATAGCCAGTATGAGGCGGTGAAGAAGGCTTATGAGGAGTGGTTGGCTTCTAAGAAAGCAGCAGAAGAAAAAGCACAAGCTCTTTCAATGCGTCAAGCTGCCAAACCAATGACCACAAGCAAAAAGATTCGCCCAACCATTCACTCAAGCTATATTTATAGCCGAGCTGACAAACAACTCCCACAAACTGGAGAAAAAGGTTCATGGCTGGCATTGATAGGTATGGGAATCTTAGCAAGTCTTAGCTTTGGTGTACGTAGAAAACAGGGAAGAAACTAAGATTCTAAGGTTATATATGTTCATCAAATCAATGTAAACGAGGTAATACAATGGGATATGATTTTGAAACTTTACTGGGGTGCGAAGGAGAAAATCTTGCTGAAGCATATGATAGAGCTGTATCTGAATATCAGGAACGGGAACTAGAAGAAACACAAGTTGAAGATGTTATAAATTTAGAAGACTTTCTTTATTTGGGAGATGTGTTTTGTGAAGTTCCCTATCAGCTAGATCCTGCTTTTCTACATTTTATACTTCTAAACTGCTATAAGAAGATTAAAAATTTTGAATATGCTGATTATAAATTTTCAGATGCCGGCTTAATTAGAGAAAATCCACATTATTTTTTCCAAGGAGAAAACAATATTAGTATCACTATAGAGTATCAGGAAAATAAAATGTTATTTCTTGCGGACACAAAAGAGGGCGAGGAATTTATCCTAAAGGTAAAGAAAGAAGTCTTTAAAAATAAAGAAAATATTGCACTTTCTTCAAAATGGCTAGCTGTAGCAGGAATAGCAAACCGTCAAGTAATATGTTATTCTTTTCAGCGCCTAAAAGAATCAAAGCCTGATAAAATTTATAATGAACAAGATGTCTCAAATGGTAAATCTTATGATTCTGAAGGTTTTAAGGTGACTTGTTATAATAACGGTACCGTTTTAACACAAGGGGGCATGTTGTGGCATGAAGAGTATTTCTCTCTACAAACCTTTTGGTTGGCAGTACTAGAAAAAGTATTTCTTTAAAATTGCCTCAATCATATTAACGTATAAGTCTTTTTTGAGGGTTGTTGATAGCATTCTTTAGTCATCTCCTATACAGAAAAAGCTCTGGTATCTAAAAATACTAGAGCTTTTAAACTATCGAAAAAATTTTTAGCATTCTCATTGGTTATTAGGCACAATGTACTCATAACTTTCGTATTGATTCTTAACCAATGTTCCATTCCTTTCGTCTGTTGATAACATAAGCTTTTAAATCTATCACATCTTGAACAGTAGGTTCATAATTTTCAATCATTGATGACCCGATAGCATACCAGACAGTATCAAAATCTGAAAAGTTATCAAAAGGAATCCCTAAAATTGTTAATTCTTCTTTATTTACATCAAGTGTCATGGCACACCTCCTTGTATCACATTGTCTCTATTATATCATGTAATAGGATAAATCCATCCTATATTTTTGATTTTGTTGCTTAAAAATGGTATGATAGACAAAAGGAGGCGATGACAATGCAAATTAATCTTGAAAATTTAATTTCAATCACGGAGGCAAATCAGAATTTCTCTAAAGTTGCTCGTATGGTTGATAGTGAGGGTACAGCTGTTATTTTGAAAAACAATAAACCTAAATATGTTTTAGTTGACTATAATACCTTGGTTCAAGAAGAAGAGGCAGAAGCTGTTGTTGCAGATCAAGCTAGTGTTGACGAGGTGGCAAGTTCTATCTTGTCACGCCACCTAGAAGCCTTGAAGGAATTAGCCAAATGAAGCGATTAACCGTTGAACAGGTTGTTGCCTTACATAGTCAATTGATTATATCTACGGGAGGAATGGATGGTGTACGAGACAAGGGGTTAGTTGAGTCCTCGCTTTCTAATGTTTTTGATACTTATTTTGGAGTTGATCAATATCCAACTATTGAAGAGAAGGCGGCTAGACTTTGTTATTCTTTGATTAAGAACCATGCTTTTTTAGACGGGAACAAGCGTATTGGTATTTTTGCGATGCTTGTGCTACTAGAAATTAACGATATTGTGCTTGATTGTACTGATGAAGAGTTAGTTCATCTTGGATTAGGTGTAGCAGCATCAGAATTAACCTACGAAGATATTTTAGATTTTGTAAAAAATCATTGATACAAAAAGCAAGTGACTACTAAAAATCACTTGCTTTATTTTTTAATTATTCGAAGATAAAAATGGTGTGAACTTTTGGTATTTTTAGCTCAATTCGTGTATTTTTGTAGTGAAATTCCCACCATTAAATAATATTTGTAAAGTATGCTCATACACGAAGCCGTTGGATGTTAATAGAATGAGCTGAGCGCCAAGAAATCAATAGCAAGCGAACCACTCAGCATAATAAGGTTATCTATACTTTGAAATTGCTCAGTTGGTATCTGGAGCAGGTAGGGAAAGATATTCAGTTGTTTAAAGATATTGAAGACGATAGAAAGCAGATTGGAGAGTTTGCTTCTTATATGCCATAAATGAACGATAGAAAAGCAGACTGTAACAGGTCTACTTTTTGGACTCCTACAATGTGTTGAAAAGACTCTGCTATTTCAATACATTATAGGAGTGAGATGTAGTATTGGGCTAGTCTATTTTATGGTGTTAATTCCTTCTCATTAGAATAGACTTATGGTAATTTATAAGAATCTTTAGTGATTAGCTATGAAATCACCAAGGTTTTTGATTTGTTGCTTGAAAATGTGGTACTGCTCAGTTGAGCTTTTTGGAAGAATATATCTCGTAGAGCGTCCCTTGCCTTCTATTTCTATGTAATTTTTATTTTGTAGTAATTTCAGATTTTCTCTGAACTTATACTCAGTCATTAGAGAATTTTCAAGCACATCATTTTTAGTTATATGACCATTTTCGATAATATATCTAAGTATCGTTTTTTCATCATCTGATATATCTTTGTAGGAAGATAATAAATTTACTTTCCAAATTGTGACGATAGTGCTATCAAAAGTAGTTCTAACTTCGGGAATTTTTAGTTTATATTTTTCAGAAATATCAAAAATCTTTGGACCACCTGAACCAGCTTTCTCTGATAAACCAATTCTGCGGAACAATGAAGAGATTGTACTATTTCGTGTTTTTGAAGTGCCACCATGTATAAATTCAGGAATAGAAATTTTCATCTTACCTGGATTTTTAAATTCATAATAATCTTGGTATGCTGTAATGACTATAGGTGAATCAAAATCATAGTAAGCGTGCATCAAGCAGTTAATAAAAGCTTCACGAATAGATTCAGATAGGTCTTTCTTAAATGGTAAACGGTGAGCAGATTCATCATCCAACTCGAATTTATCGCTCGTTGTAGCGGTTAATTTCTTGTAGACCAAATTGAAAAAATCGAACATATTCAAATCAGGATACATCATATCTCCTGTTGAAATCCTATCATTCCATCTGGTTGAAAGGGAGGTGTCTTTTTCAAAGTAATCTAACTGAAATTTAGGATAGCGAGAAATTATAGAATTGTACTTTCCGAAGAATAGTAGACCACCTGCAGTAAGTTTATATTGATTATCTGTGCGGTCTTTTTTAAATACACCAATTTCCGTTAGAAAATCTCTTAGAGAAATTTTGTTATATTTTTCATTGCCAGTAAGTTCAATCAATAAGTTTTTATAATTAGCTATGGTATCTACATTCAGGTCGTCTTCATCAAAGTTATTAAGTAATTCGCTATCAATGTCATCATGAGAACTAGCCATAAGATATTTTAGTTCTTCTTTATCAAGGTGGACATCACCCTCTCCTAATCTCTTGTATGATTCACGATAATCCAGGGTTGGCTTCTCTTACAGTAACTACTATGAGGTGTTTATCTTTATTGGGGATTTTTACATATTCGATATCATTATCGGTAAGTAGATTACAGCTGACTTTTTGCTTGTTAGCAACCAATGCTAGTAAATTATCTCGAATTTTCTGAGGGTCATCAACTCCTTGATAGGGATCAGTGTTCTTTTCGTCAATTCCGAGAATTATTTTTCCGCCATCTGTATTCGCAAATGCCGAATAGGTTTCCCAGAATGAGTTTGGGAGGCTGTTTTTAGCTTTTTTATATTCTAAATTCGCTCCTTCAATTTTAAAATCCATCTCTATCCTTTCTATAATACATATTTTATTTGACGATTATCACGCGAAAAAAATTCTTAACGGAGAACCAAAATCCTTGATTTTATTGGATTCACACACATTCTTTTTGTACTACCGCGCGAATATCACGCGAAACCTGATTATTTATTATCCGAAATAATATAGATACCAGTTGAATTCTAGTCAATATTTAATTCCTTTCATTTGTTAATAACGTAAGCTTTTTAATCCATCACATCTTGAACAGTTGGTTCATAAATTTCAATCGTTGATGAACCAATGGTATTAAAGTCAGAAAAGTTGTTGAATGGAATTCCTAGTATAGTAAGCTCTTCTTTATTTACATCAAGGGTCACGGTGAATCTCCCTTTCCGTTTCTTAATTTGATGATTATCACGCGAAAAAAATTCTTAACGGAGAACCAAAATCCTTGATTTTATTGGGGTTATATAATTTCTTTTTAAACTATCACGCGAATTTCACGCGAATACCTGTTATCTATTCCTTTCTATTATATCATATCATCAAGTCAGAGGACTATTGATTGACTAAAATCATCGAGGAAATAGTGGGAACTTTCGGTATTAATCAACTCAATTCTTTGTAATTTTGGGGTAAAATTCACACCATTCAGATGAAATTAGTTGAAATTTAATGAAATTTCAAGTATTGAAAACTATTAAAAACGTTGATTTTAAAGGCTTTTTGAAATTTATTCAAATACATATTTATAAAAACAGGTCTTAAGAAAGCTCGTAAAGCTTCACAATTCTCAAAACGTTAAGAACCAGCTACAATACAGCATTTACAACACTTCATGGTTCACACCATGAGGTGCTTTTTTTGCGATTTTTAGTAAAAAAGCACCACTTTTCACACCATTATTTATTTTAGGTTTCGGTAGGCGATTTCTCCAACGGTCATTGGAACGATGGTAGAGGTATTGATGTAGTTTTTAGTTATGCAGTCGTATTTATGAAGTTTTACCAGAGTGCTTCCTATTTTACACACTATTTTTACGCTAATGTTTGTCATCATCAGTCATATAAGTAGTAAATTGTAGTCTGATAATCACTTCAAAAGTAGATAAATCATTTCTTTCTTTGCTTAATTCTAAATTATATGAAAGTCAGAGCACTGTTTAAATGTTGCTGTTACAAACCAAGGAAAAAGAGATACAAAAATAGCCTCTACAAACATATTGATTGTATGGGCTATTCTGTCAAAAATTACCAGCTAGGAAAAATGACTATATTCTAAAGACTCGATTTTGAACTGCACCCCAAAAGTTAGACAAGAAAACTCTAACTTTTAGGGTGTTATTTTTATGAAATTAAGTTATGAAGACAAGGTTCAAATCTATTACTTGCGAAAAAGCGGCGCAACTCTCAAGTCATTATCAAAACAGTTTAACTTCAATCAGTCAGGGATCGAATATCTGATTCGGCTGATTGATAGGCATGGAGTAGGCATTGTCAAGAGAGGTAAGAAGACTTATTATTCTCCTGAACTAAAGCAAAAAATCCTTCATCAAGTTCTTCTTGAAGGGCGTTCTCAATTGTCAGTCTCTCTCGATTTTGCCCTTCCTAACAGGGGGACTCTCCCAAATTGGCTGGCACAATATAAGAAAAACGGCTATACTATTGTTGAGAAACAAAGAGGGAGACCACCAAAGATGGGACGTAAGAAAAAGAAAACTTGGGAAGAAATGACGGAACTAGAGCGACTTCAAGAAGAGAACGAGCGTCTTAGAACGGAGAATGCCTATCTAAAAAAGTTGAGGGAGTTACGCTTAAGGGACAAAACCTTACAGCACGAAAAGCAGAGACAATTAGAGAGATGGTCAAGGGAGGATTCCGATTAAGTTTCCTACTAGCCATAGCTAAACTCTCTCGTGCAACTTACTATTACCAGCTAAAACAGCTGGACAAACCAGACAAGAATCAAGAGTTAAAAGCTGAAATTCAATTGATTTATGATGAGCACAAGGGAAACTATGGTTATCGTCGGATTCATCTTGAACTGAAAAATCGTGGCTTTCACGTTAATCATAAGAAAGTTCAGCGATTGATGCAAGTGATGGGACTACAAGCTCGAATTCGTCGTCAACGGAAGTATTCTTCTTACAAGGGGGAGATTGGTAAGAAAGCTGAGAATCTCATTCAGCGTCAATTTCAAGCTTCTAAGCCTTATGAGAAGTGCTATACAGATGTAACCGAATTTGCCTTACCAAACGTCAATGGAAAGCTCTACCTGTCTCCTATTTTAGATGGGTATAATAGTGAAATCATTGCCTTTACCTTGTCACGTTCACCTGACTTGAACCAGGTCAGAACAATGTTAGCCAAGGCTTTTCCTGCTGAAACCTACAAGGGAACCATTCTCCACAGTGACCAAGGCTGGCAGTATCAGCACCAGTCTTATCATCAATTCTTAGAAGCGAAAGGAATTGTCCCATCTATGTCTCGCAAGGGCAATAGTCCAGACAATGGGATGATGGAGTCCTTCTTTGGCATCCTCAAATCGGAGATGTTCTACGGTTATGAGAAGAGTTATCAATCGCTTGAGGAGCTGGAGAAAGCTATTGCAACTTATATTGTTTATTACAACAATAAACGGAGCAAAACTAAACTAAAAGGACTTAGTCCTGTGCAGTACAGAACTAAATCCTTTCACTAATATTTTTTGTCTAACTTTTTGGGGGCAGTACATTTTTCGGGCTCTTTTTTCTAGTCTATATGATTATCTTCGTCTAGTGAGATGTATTGGTCAAGAGAAGAATGAACGAGGGTTAAAAATTTTTCTTTGAAGACTTGTGGTGGGAGTGGCTTTTCTTGGGCTATCCATACTTCAATGTTGGCAATCACATAATGAACCAGTAGGGAGATGATAAAATCATCTGGCAAATCAATAAGGGATTGATTCGGTTTGATATTTTCAAGTGCCCATTTTGTGTAAATCTTTTTTAAATAATTGGTCCAATAAGGATCCGTTGAGCTAGAATACAGCATTTTTAGCCATTTTCGATTTTCATAAAGAATGGGGAAAATATTATCTGCAATGAAAAGAAATGGGTCTTTATTTTCGAGAGTATCATATTCTAAAAACATTTCGTAAATGGGCTTATCAATACTCTCATGAATGGATTCAATGATGTCGTCAACACTATTGAAATGATGTTTGTAAATTGCTTGACGTGAAATACCAGCTTTCTTAGCGATATCACTCATTGAGAGATTGACTTCATCAGGATTTTGCATTGCCAAGTCATAGAAAGCATCCAAAATCTTTTGTTGACTACCTTTTACCATATAAAACAACTCCTTGTTCTTTTTAGTATAATGGAAAGAGAAAAAGATTGCAAGAAAAAGTGAATAATAAAGACGTTAATGCAGTCCTTTTAAAATTGCTATTTGATAAGAGTAATTGGCGTGTGAAATTAGAAGTTGCATATTATTCCTGTGTTTTCTTCTGGTTTAATGCAGCGATTATTTTATCGGATATTGTCCTTTTGTCAAATGTGATTGCTATTATTGTTCATCTATTTGTCCCAAGTGTTCATATTCCTTTTACATTTGATTCAAGTAATATTTACATTGCGCAATTGATGTTGTTTAATTAGCTTTTGATGATTATGCTGTATCTCTTACAAATCAATATCTCTCTTGCTTCCCAATTTGGTCAAGCGACTTCTAAGCAGATTTGGTTAGCTTTGATTTCTTACTTTACTTATTCGCAGCTATTCATCATTGTTTCAATTGATGCTGTAACTTCTGTGACCTTGGATAAACTCTTCCATCGTGACGGAACCAAGTGGGTTAAAACGAAGCGATTTGCAGGATAGGAGGAAACGTGAAAAGAACAAATTTAAGATATGTTTGGTTAGTTGCTATTTTATTGGCAATCATTACTATTTTTACTTATGTTAGATTCAATAGTACAGGTCATTTGAAGAATCAGATTTACCAACAATGGTCAAAAAATTATGTAGTTCAGCAAAAAGACAAGGCCTACGTCAAAACAACGAACGATAAGAAAAAGGATGTTGTGCTGTCTGAATCGCAGGGCTATGGAATGGTGACTGCGGTTGAAGCGGCAAAGCAAGGGTATGCCAGCCAGAAAGATTTTGAACGTTTGTACAATTATTATTTGGCACATCGTATGAAAAATACGCAGCTGATGTCATGGCGACAAACAGTCAAGAATGGTGTCGTTACAGCCGAAACCAATAATGCAACAGATGGCGATCTTTATATTACGTATGCTCTGATTCAAGCAGCTAAATTATGGCCACAGAAGGCTGCCGTTTATAATGCGCAGGCCAAGGCAATCTTGAAGGATATTTTGACTTATAATTATAACAGTACAACAGGAGTGCTGACGGTTGGAAATTGGGCAACTTCAGACTCAAAATACTATCGTCTAATGCGAACATCAGATGTTCTTCCAGCTCAGTTCCAAGCTTTTTACAAGTTGACAGGTAATAGGCAATGGTTAAATATCAGATCAAACATGCTATCTAAATTGGAAATGATGAGTGCTAAATCAAAAACAGGTCTACTTCCTGATTTCCTTTGGGTGGAAGCAGATACAGTTCGGGCAGCTGAGAAAAAAGCTGTTGCTTCTAAGTATGACGGTGATTATTATTATAATGCTTGTCGCTTGCCATATAATTTAGCGCAAAGTTGGGATAAACAAAGCCGAAAGATATTGAATAAAATGATGAATTTCTTTATGAAACAAGAAGTGCTTTATGCTGGTTATACGTTAAAAGGCAAGGCTCTAAGTCATTATCAGTCTGCTAGTTTTGGCGCTCCGATTTTCTATGCAGCCAGCCGAAATTCAGCATATCGAAAACTGGTTCAGCAAAATAAATATATTTTTATGCAAGATTTGTCAAAGGAAAATTATTACGAAGCAGCCATGATTACCCTTGTTGCACTAGATGCTTTATAAACTAAATAGAAGTGGACACAAATTGGTATTTCGTAAGAAATTGATTTTGTCGCCCCACCCTGTAGGGTTGAGTTGGTGGTATTAGTTAGGGATTACTTAACTACTGCATATTGAGTTTTATTTTAGAAGAAAGTAAACGAGTCTGGGACATTTTTGTCTCAGACTCGTTTTTACTAGTAGAGTATTCTATTCTTCTTTTTTCTTTAAATGGAGCAAGTAGCCACTGACAAGAATGAACATGCTAGCAATAACCAAGCTGCTTTGATTTTCTTTGCTTCCTGTTTGTGGAAGTTGAGCTTTTCGAGTAGCGTTCATGATTTGAGGTTGAGGAGTGTAGCGTAGGGTTGTAGCTTGACCAGTCTGAGGTTTTTGATTGATGATTTCAACAACTTCAGTAGAAGGTTTTTGTTCTTTCTCAAGATCTTTCAGTTGAGCTAATTGACTGCCAAAGATAGCATTGGATACCCAACGGTAGAAATGAATCGTGTGAAGACGGTTTGTTGGGTTGCCAGCATAAATAAAGAGTGGTTGTTCTTTGTAGCTACCAGAAATAGCTACAATCTTATTGGCTAACTGTTCATTACCTAGCCACCAACCAGCGATATAATAATCACTGCCAGCAATCGAAGCTAATGTCTTGAAATTTGCAGGTACCTTAGCAATCCAGTTTCTAGAATTAGAATAGAAGAGATCATTCTTATTGTAACCACTAGTCAACGGATCTTTGTCATCAATGATAGCTTTCATCAGGCCTTCATAATCACTACCATTTTTGAGTTGTTATGCGTCAAAGCCGTCAACCGCACCGAGTTCTTCAAGGCGTTGCATAGCAGTTCCGCCAACTACAATGGTTGGCTTCAGACCAAGGAGAGACTTGTCAAAGTTGTCACTTTCTAAAACAATCACATCAGCTTCTTCAGGGGTATTGACAATGTCAAATCCTAAATTCTTCAAAGCAAGAGCGGTATGAGCAGGAGTATCCACACCAGCCCAATAGTATTGATGAGGCGGTGCATAAACTTTTAAAGCTTTTAAGGCTTGACCTTGAGGAACTTTATACAGTGCATCTCCATAAATTGCAAAGTTGTTCAGCAGGTTGGCAAAAGTAGGTGTATCCACGATGTAGCCATCGTCTGTCAAATAAACTTTCTTACCGTCTCGGATTGCACGATTGACAGCGCGAACGGCACTTTCTGAAGTATTAGCAATGACATAATATGGTGCTTTGTGGTCAATTTCGCTAGTCCGAATAGCACGAAGAGCAGTTACTTCACCGAGTTTACCGTCAAAGAGTTTTTCTTTAAAGACTGCTACTGCTTTGAATCCCCTCATATCTGGGAAATTAACCAGCAATTCTGCATACATAGCGGCCCAAGCAGATTCGTTGGAGCCCTTGTAGAGGATATGGTTGGCATAGCCACGTTTAGCTTGTGCCATGTCAACAACCAAATCCCCCTTCTTATAACCGCTAGTGTCTTCCTTCAATTCTTGAATGACAACTCCGTTTCTCTTGAAGTATTCAATCATATTGAAGGCTTGTTGAGAGTCGTTGGATTTGTCAAGTCCCATTGGAATAACGTAGTAGTCAGGGAAGAATTTCTTTTGTCCATGTTTGATACGACCGACCACTTTACCATCTGGTCCAACTAATTCATTTTCAGCTTTTGGATCTTCTACTTTGTTCACGCCACGAAGGTAGAAGTTGAGGCGCATTTCCATGAGTTTATCAGGATTTTGAGATAAGTAGTCAATTCCGCCCAAAACAGCGTGGAAACCAGCCTTGTAAGATTCTTGATTTCCTTGAGGGATTTCAATAGTGTGTCCTAGAATGCCATGATACATGCCATAAACACCAGTATAACCAGAAAAAGAGTCGTCCCAACCGTCGCCCCAGTCTAACTTCGGAATGATGTAGTGATCATAGTTAGAATTGGCAACGCCAGCACGTCCCATGTGATGAGCATTTTCTAGCATAAGGTCTGCCAAAAGGTCATACTCAAAGTTTGGATCGTGCGGAGGTGTAGCTGGCTCGATAAGGAAATCTTTGACAAATCCGTGAATGTCATAAAGGGCAATCGGATTCCATTTATTGATAAGTCCAGCAACCGTGCGAGTTTCAGGGTTTGTCTGATAGCTCGTATCGCGGTTAGGATCCAGACCATTTGCAAGTGCACGTGTATTGGCAACATCTCCGTCAGGATTTTCTGTGAAATCAAAGAGGAAGATGAATTTCTTGAGAAGGTCTTTAACGGAGAGGGTTACGATTTTTTGTGTTCCATCTGCTTGAGTCGTTTTAAAGCTGATTTGGTCTTGGGTTGCGAAAGAGTTGAACAAGCCGGTAATAATATCAATAGCAGGTTGCTCATCAGCATGTGTGTTGTTGATGAGGATAGGAAGTTTGTAGTCTAATTTGCCGTCTTTGAGTGCTGCTAACATTTCAGCAGGTTTGGTTAGCGCCATTTTATTGGTTGAATTGAGGTAATCATCAATGCTTTTTTGATCAGAACTGATAATGCCTAACTTAATTTTCCGTCCTTGAGCGCTGGTACCAATGTCTTCAATTTTAACAAGCCGATCATTTTTAGCTTCTTGACGACTTTTTTCGATAGCCGCTAACATTTCTTCGTGAGTATGGAAGTTTTCATACGGTCGGAAAACAAGTGTTTTTCGAATCGTCAGACCGGATGCTTCGTCTGTTCCAACGAGCTCATGATTTCCGATAAATTGCCGATAAGTTCTACGGATATTGTTTGGTGTCCGAAGACTTAAATCCTTTCCAAATAATTCATTAAATTTGAGAGAAAGCTTGAGGTCAGAACCATTAGTTGTTTCCTAAATGGTGACAAAGGAATCTCCTGAAAAATCTCCTTTCTCCATATTCCAAGTTTTCCATTCAGCGATTGGCTTGTTATCTAATTTCCAAGAGATTTTACCAGCTGTAGCTCCCTGTTCCTGCACAGTCTCAGTAATGGTGGCTTTTTCAGACATATGGACTGTACTATTAGCTAATTGAACCTTTTTTTCTTCTGTTCAAGCTGCTCGTGTTTCTGTTTTTGCAGGTGTTGCAGGAGTCTCTGTTCTGGATTCGTTTGTAGTAGAAGTCGAACTGTCTATTGAAGGAGCGCTTTCTGATTTTTGTGCTTCTTCTTGATTGGTTGTTGTGGGAAGCTGAGCTTCAGCTGGTGAAGAATCTGGCGTTGCTGTCGCTTCTGTTGCGTTTGTTGTCGCACTTGACTTTTCGGCAGGGACTACCGTTTCTGTCTTGTTAGTAATAGGCTTCTCCGTGCTATCTTGCGTATCTGCAGCAGCATTTCCTTGCGTTAAAACTGTAACAAGAACGGCAGCTGATAAGCTGAGAACATTTGTGTACAACCGTTTCTTATATGAATTTTTCATAAGAAACCTCCTTTATTATTTGAAGTATACAAAGGTAGTATACTAGGAAATGTAAACGATTTCAAGAAAAAATATAGATAAAAAACAGAAATATGTATAAAACGACAGATATGTAATGAATATGAGTGGAAACAAAAAATTATGATGAATGTAACAGAAAACGTTTACAAAAAACAGTAAAAATGATATGCTTTATATAAACCGGCTTACTAACAAAAAGAGATGTACTGAATAATCCTCTCAATGATTGAAATTTATATGTATAGGAGTTGAATATGAATTCAGAAATTAGAAATCATTTTGTATCGAAAAAGTTGCTTATTTCCATTTCATCTGTGCTTTTATCTGGAATCTTATTGGTGAATGCTTCGACGATTGTTAGAGCAGATGAAGCAACAATTAATCCATCTCAGAACTCTGGAGTAACTTCACAAGCAGATACTCAGATAGAGAAAATTACAGAAGAGACAAACCAACAGAGCATGGTAAATCAAGCTATTTATAATCTTTTGAAAAATGGAGATTTTAGTCAGTTAGAAGATAAGCAAGGTTATTGGACAGGGACAAAGGCTATTGGTTGGACAGCTTGGATAGATAACAATTACAAAGACAATACTCCTTCTAGAAAGATAGAAGTGATTGATCAAGCTGTTATGCTGTCTAGTTCGGAACCTTTTCGAGCAGTTGTGCATCAGGAACTAACTGTTGATGCCAGCAAAAAATACAAACTCCGTTTTAAAATCAAAGCAGAAAATAAAACTGGTGCAGCTTATGTTCGTATCATTGAAGGCGAGGGGACTCAGAAGAATCTTTGGTATTCTGAAAAAATATCAGGAACAACCGATTGGAAAGTGTTGGAAAAAGATTATGTTCCCCTTTCAGCTGCTAAAAAAATTAAAATAGAGTTGTTTTATGATAAAGGAACGGGCTCAGTTTCTTTTAAAGATGTTGAATTAGTAGAAAATGGAAATAAGGTGGAAGAAAAACCGCAGGAAACAGAAAAGGGAATAGAAGATAAGATTGATCTTCCATTAGGGAAAAAATATGTTTTAAACAAAGTGGAATATAATTATTCAATAGAAAATAGTACAATAGCCTCTGTAAAAAATGGAATTGTTGAACCACTAAAAGAAGGTCTGACGAATATTAAAGTTGAAAAAGACGGCAAAGTCGTAAAGACAATTCCTTTAACGGTAACGAGGTCTGCTAAAGATCAATATAGTCAACTGTTGGAAGATTGGAATGATATTATTGCAGGTAATCGCTATTTCAATCCAAAAGATCCATACATGTCTACTTTTAACAAAGAATTAGAGGACAAAGTAACAGAAAACTTGAAAACAATCTCATCTAAAGAAAATCGAACTTACTTATGGGAAAAATTAGCAAACTATGAAACTTCTTCTAACTTGACAGCAACTTATCGCAAGTTAGAAGAAATGGCAAAGCAGATCACGAATCCTCACTCTAGCTATTATCAAGATGCCAACGTTATCCGTACTGTTCGAGAGGCTATGGAATGGCTTCATAAAAATGTATACAATAGCTCTAAAAATATCGTTGGAAATTGGTGGGACTACGAGATTGGTACACCAAGAGCCATTAATAATACACTGTCTTTGATGCAGGAATATTTTTCAAATGATGAAATAAAAACGTATACTGATGTTATTGAAAAATTCGTACCAGATCCAGAATATTTCCGGAAAACAACTACGCCATTTAAAGCTTTAGGTGGTAACTTAGTAGATATGGGACGTGTAAAAATCATTGCGGGCCTGTTGCGCAAAGATAAGCAAGAAGTTGCTGCTACGATTCGTTCCATTGAGCAAGTTTTCGCTTTGGTAAATAGTGGTGAGGGCTTCTATCCAGACGGTTCTTATATCGATCATACCAATGTTGCTTATACAGGAGCTTATGGCAATGTTTTAATTGATGGGCTTTCTCAATTGTTGCCGATTATTCAAAAAACTTCAACTCCTATAGCAACAGAAAAAATGAAGACCATGTATCATTGGATTGACAAATCATTCTTGCCTTTGATTGTTCATGGAGAGCTAATGGATTTGAGTCGCGGACGTTCTATTAGTCGTGCTAATAGTGAAGACCATGTGGCAGCAGTTGAAGTACTTCGAGGCATTCATCGAATTGCAGAAATGTCAGATGAAGCAACAAAACAAAATTTGAAATCAATTATTAAGACGATTATCCAATCCGATACGTTCTATAATGTATTTAACAATTTGAAAACATATCGTGATATTAGCCTGATGGAAAATCTGTTAAATGATGCCTCTGTAGCAACAATCTCAAGAGAGAGTTACTTATCAGCTTTTAATGCAATGGATAAATTAGCTTTGTATCATGCTGAAAAAGATTTTGGCTTCGGCTTGTCTATGTTCTCCAGCCGAACCAAAAATTATGAAGGAATGAACAAGGAAAACAGAAAAGGTTGGTATACAGGAGATGGCATGTTCTATCTTTATAATGGAGATTCGAGCCATTATAGTAATCATTATTGGGCGACTGTTAATCCGTATAAATTGCCAGGAAC
Organism: Streptococcus anginosus subsp. whileyi MAS624; assembly: GCF_000478925.1. NCBI lineage: Bacteria > Bacillati > Bacillota > Bacilli > Lactobacillales > Streptococcaceae > Streptococcus > Streptococcus anginosus. The sequence continues at coordinate 541,228 of NZ_AP013072.1, forward strand.
GACCGAAACGTCTGCTCCTAGAGAAGATGATTCTGGTCAAGGCGTGCTGCCATCTGGTTTTGTAGGGACAAACAAGCTAGATGAAAAAAATGCGACAGCAGCTATGGATTTTACAAATTGGAACAAAACATTGACAGCACATAAGAGTTGGTTTATGTTAAATGGTAACATAGCTTTTCTTGGAAGTGCCATTCAAAACCGTTCAAATGATACAGTCTCAACCACCATTGAGCAAAGAAAAGAAAACCCAGAAAGTCCTTACAAAGTATATGTTAATGATAAAGAAGAAGGTTTAGCGGACAAAGAAAATCCGTATAATGCGACGAAGAGTGTCTTTCTAGAGTCAAACGACAAAAATAAAAATATCGGTTATTTCTTCTTTAAAAAGACAGACATTACAATGATGAAGAGGATTCAAGAAGGGACTTGGAAAGATATCAATGCTTCTCAATCCGATGCGAAAGTGCAGAATACCTTTATTACCATTAGTCAGACTCATAAGGGAGATGGTGATAGCTATAGTTATATGATGATTCCCAATGTAGATCGTACCACCTTTAATCAAATGGTGAAAGATTTGGAAGGCGCTCTCCTTAAAAATAATGATAAATTGCAAGCTGTTTATGATGCTCAACAACAAGTTTGGGGCATTGTGAAATATGATGATTCTGTTTCGACTATTTCAGACCGATTCCAAGTAAGGAAACGAGGGTTGTACACTATTAGAAAAGAAGACAATGAATACAAAGTTTCGTACTATAATCCAGAAACAAAAAGCTCTGCTAGTAAAGACGAGGTCTTTAAAGAATTAGCAATAGCAAAACCAACTGATGAAAATTCATCAAAAAATAAGGGAAAGAAAATGAAAGAAAGTGAGACTGAGACAGCACTTCCTAAAGGAAAAAAGAAAACTCTTCCTCAAACGGGAGAAGGAGCCACTGTTTTACCCCTTTTGGGCATATTATTGGTGGGAAGTGGTTACGTTGTTCTTCGGCTGAAATAAATCTCCAAAAGCTGAAAATCAATTGATTTGATTTTCGGCTTTTTGTTTTTACTTCATTCATAGTCATGATAATAAAAAATAGAATTTTTGCATAGAATTATATGTTCAATACTCGTTTTAAATTTAGGGAACTATATAGCACTTTATCCTAATCACAACATATAGTATCTTAAAATAAGATTTTTGTAAATTTGACAATCATACTTTGTGGTTGTGTGAACAGGTATATCATTTCCTAAATTTATTTATTATATGGTATAATAAATAAGGATGATCTCTAAAAAATGATAAATATAATCTATTGACAGGAGGATAAAATGTTTAAAATAAAAAGAAGAACAAATAAGATTATCAGAGGTGCACTATTTCTGCTAGCTCTCCTTTTTAGTTTTCACATAACGGTAAAGCAAGTAATTCATGCTAAGACGATTCCAAATGTCATCACTTCAATGAAGGTGACGGATAGTGACGGAAATCCTCTCCAAGGTGACCTTAAAAAATGGCAGGATTTCAAGGTTAGTGCAACCTTCTCGTTGCCAAATAATACGGTAGAAGCAGGTGATACGACCACAATTGATTTTCCCAAACAGCTTGTTTATAACTCGCCTAATAAAAGTTTCAATATTGTAAGCAGTCAGGGAGATATTGTTGCAGTAGCAAATATTGATGCAACAAATAAAAAAATTGTTCTTACTTATACGGATTATGTTGAAAAACATTCGGATATTAAAGGGACATTTGATTTTCATGTTCGTTTTGATCATCGCGAGCATAAAGTCAACGGAAAAGTTGATTTAGAATTTAAAATTGATGGTAAGATAACGAATGCAGGGAAACCTGGTTTTGTTGGTGCAGGTGAAGCAGAAAAATTTGCAATTGTAAAGGGCGGATGGCCTTTGACCAATGATCCAGAGAGATTGGGCTATGATGTAGCGATAAACCGAACACAAGAAACCTTTAAAAATGCTGTTATTGAAGATGAGTTTGTGGGGAATGGTGTTATTGAAGCCGATTCTGTCAAGATTATCAAGGGAGTATGGCTTTATAATTCGACAACTTCCGAATGGGAATTGCAGCAAGCAGAAGATGTGACAGCTAAATTGAAGGCTAATATTATAGTAAATAAGCGAAAAGCTACTGTCAAAATTGGTGACATTGCTTCAAATGAGGGCTACTATATCAATTATAAAGTTAAATTGAATGGTGAGCCGAAGATTGGAGATGCTTTTATAAATAAGGTCAAATTAACAGCTGACAATACTGTAGATAGAACTACAGAAGTTGAGACACGATATGTAAAAGCCAATGGGAAGGCTGATGGACAAAACTTCACGATTAAGGTTAAAAAAGTTGATGCTAACGGTCAGCCTCTTTCAAATGCTGAGTTTCAAGTGATTCGCAATCGTACGAAAGAAGTGGTTGGGACTATTACAACGGATGCCAATGGTATGGGAGAATTGTCACATCTTTTGAAAGATGAATACACCTTGAAAGAGAGCAAGACACCAGATGGTTATGAAAAAAGGGATGAAAAGTTCAAGATTTCCCCTTCTGATTTTGGAACAGAACAAACTGTTTTGAGAACGATTGTCAATCAAAAAGTAGTGAACAAGAAGATAAAAATCAGCAAGCTAAATCCAAATGGTAAAATGATTTCAGGTGCCAAACTTCATGTTTACAAAGGAGAAGGAACACAGGGAGAGGTCGTTGCTTCTTGGACATCAGAGTTAGGAAAAACACATGAATTAAGTTTAGATCCTGGAATTTATACTTTTCATGAGGAAACGGCTCCTAATGGCTACAAAGCTGTCAGTGACATTGTTTTTGAGGTAACAACAGCTGGACAAGTGAATATCCTTAAAGCTAAGAATAATACGGCAACTGTCAAAAATGATAGATTAAATATTACAGATCAGTTTGATGAGGCAAGAATAAATATCTCGGTTGTGAAACATTGGGATGACAAAGATAATCAAGCTGGAAAACGTCCAAATCATATTACAGTGAATTTGCTGGCTGACAGGAAAAAGATAGAATCTCAAACGATTAAACCAAATGAAAACGGTAAATGGCATGCAGAATTTACCAATAAACCAAAATATAAAAATGGAAAAGAAATTCATTATACCATCACTGAAGAGGTTGTTGCTTCTTATCGCTCAGAGATTAGTGGTGATGCAGCATCAGGTTTTGTATTGAAGAATTTATATGATCCATCTCAACCGCCAGCACCAAAACAAAAGATTTTACCAAGGACAGGAACGACAGTTATGGGTGCCTTGATTGTTGTAGGGTTGGTAGTTCTTAACGGGAGTATCTACTTAGCAAAACGAAAAAATAGGTAGGGTTATCTGGTTTGACAAATCGTCCTCTATAGGTATTTTGATAGTGTAAGATAGTTAAAACAGGCTAGGATTTTCCTAGCCTGTTTAGCTTGTATTTTTCAATAATAGATTTCTTGTTTTTCTTTTTTTTAATAGAAAAGGACTAGATTTTTACTTCAGTGCGGTATATTGTTTAGCAATTGTTGTAATCGCTTCGTAATTACCTTGGCTGGCAAGTTTGTTAAATTCTCCACCAATACCAATGGCGTCCGCACCAGCAGAAAACCAATCTGAAACATTATCCAAATTGACGCCACCTGTCACCATGATAGCTACTTGAGGAATCGGTGCTTTAACGGAAGAGATATATTTTGGACTTAGAGCACTTCCTGGAAAGAGTTTGATGATTTCACTGCCAGCTTCCAGTGCTGTGGTGATTTCTGTTAAGGTCATACAACCCGGAATATAGGGAATGCTGTAGAGATTACAGATTCTTGCAGTTTCAGAGTTGAAAGAAGGAGAAACAATATAATGAGCACCTGCTAGCATTGCATCTCTTGCGGTTACAGCATCCAGTACAGTTCCAGCTCCGATACAAACACTGGCATCATCTTGATATAGGTGGTTTAGCTCTTTTAAAATTTCGCCAGCGTATTGATTGGTATAAGCAACTTCAATAGCTTTGATACCACCTTTGATACAGGCGATAGATGCTTTGAGGCCTTCTTCTTTTGTCTTTCCACGAACAACAACGACAATTTTTTGTGTTTTTAATTCAATAATGATATCTGACTTAGTCATGCTATTCTCCTAACGAATAATATCTTTGGTGGTTGTTAGCAATTTTTCAATGGCTGTAGCAGATTTGCTCATACTGTCGCCAGCAAGAGTACACTTCATAGTCGCACTAGCAACAGCAAAGTCAAGTGTATCTTTTAAAGAAGCTTGCATGAGTAATTGATAGAGTGCGCCAGAAACAAAAGCATCTCCGCTTCCAACACGTTGATAGACAGCAGTTTTTAGCTGGACAGATTGCTCAAATGTATCACTGAGCGCATAAGCCTGATAGACATTTTTATCTTGTGCATCAGTGGAGCGGAACGTATGAAAAATGGCTTTAAAAGAATAGATTTCTTTTAAATGACGCATGCGATTTTCAATCTCCGCCAAACTTGCTGTTTCTCTTGGAAACATGTCAAGATCTGTTTCATCTGCCATAATTGGATCGATTCCAAAGCAATAGTCGGCATAGCGAGCGAATTTTGAAAATTCATATTTGGCTTCTAATACAGAAATCATTTTAGTGCGCAAGTTGAGATCCATAGAAATGGTGATGTTCCTTTGCTTTGCTTCTTTCAAAAGACATAGTAGCACTTCGCGGACTTGCTCATCAATGGCAACTGTGATGCCACTGAAATGAAAATGGCTGATTCCTTTAAACAAGCTGTCCATATCCAGCATTTCAGGACGAATCTGATTGATACTGGTATGCTTGCGGTCGTAAAAAACTTCACTTTGGCGGCAACCAAATCCATTTTCCAGATAATAAACCCCAAGTCGGTCACCAAGTCGGAAAATAGTGCTAGTGTCGATGTCATGCTGTTTCAAAAACGTTAGGAATCGATTACCAATTTCATTATCTGGCAATCCTGTAAAAAGTTTTGTGCAAATTCCTAAGGCCTGTAAATTACAGGCGATATTGACTTCCGATCCGCCAAAATAAGTTGTGCTGACCACTTGGTCACCAAGAGAAGAAACGTCTACAGGCGTAATTCGAATCAGTGGCTCACCAAATAGCAATAATGTCGTCATGTGTCAATTCCTTTCGGGTTGCAAAATGGATTTATACATCAAGAAGTCCTTTTAAGTAAGCTGCGATTTCATTATCTTGGCAGTTCGCAAAGAAGTATTCTTGGAAATGTTCTCCTGCAATTGTTTCTCTCAAGAAATCTTGGTCGATGTTTTTTAGAACGCTTAGCAGGTCGTTATGGGTAATCTTTTTAACCTCGTTTAAAATACGAGCATTTCGTTGTTCAGGAATTGCTCTTTCCTTTGGATAGCCACCACCAACTTCTTCAGCAAAAAGTCGTTCAAATATCAATTTTAGATTTAATTCTGCACCCCAGCCAAAGCCTTTTGCATAAGGGATTGAAAGAGCATTGCCACCATTTATTTGAGAGAAGAGGTAGGCGTCTGTTGGTTCGACAGCCAAGCCACAGACCACACCAGGAAAACTATTTAAAGCAACCATCGCTCCTTCACCAGTACCGCAACCGGTGATGACAAAGTCAGCAGCTTTTGTATTTAAGAGAATGGCTGCTAGTAAACCATTTTGAACATAAGTTAATTGGCTTTCGCCTTCTTTTCCATACATACCGTAGTTGTACAGTTCATATCCTTTTTTGTCAGTTGTTTCTTTTAAGGCATCATAAATAATGTGGTTTTTAGCAGCTTGACTATTTTCGTTAATTAAAACAATTTTCATTTTTAGTCCTTCTTTCTATTCTGGTTGTTTTCCGATATAAGCTAGGATACCACCGTCAACGTAGAGAATATGTCCATTGACAAAGTCGCTAGCATCACTAGCGAGAAAAACAGCTGGTCCCATGAGGTCTTCTGGATTTCCCCAGCGTGCCGCAGGTGTTTTAGAGATGATAAATTGGTCAAATGGATGGCGTGAGCCATCTTCTTGTAATTCGCGTAATGGTGCTGTTTGAGGAGTGGCGATATAGCCAGGACCAATACCATTACACTGAATATTAGCACTGCCGTATTCTGAAGCGATGTTACGCGTTAGCATTTTGAGTCCACCTTTAGCAGCGGCGTAAGCACTAACTGTTTCGCGACCGAGCTCGCTCATCATAGAGCAAATGTTGATGATTTTTCCGTGTCCTTTTTTAATCATCGAAGGAATGACGGCTTTGGAAACAATAAACGGGGCGTTTAAGTCAATATCAATCACTTTGCGAAAATCAGCCGCACTCATTTCGCACATAGGAACTCTGCGAATGATGCCGGCATTATTGACCAAAATATCAATAATGCCGACTTCTCGCTCAACTTGCTCAACCATTGCTTGGATGCCAGCTTCGTCAGTAACATCGCAAACATAACCATGTGCTGAGATTCCTGCTTCATGATAAGCAGTTAAACCTCGGTCAACTAATTCTTGGTTGATGTCATTAAAAACAATAGTGGCTCCTGCTTCAGCGTAGGCTTTGGCAATGGCAAAGCCTATTCCGTAGGAAGCTCCAGTGATAAGGGCGATTTTTCCCTTTAGAGAAAATTGTTCTATGGAGAAAATTTTTTCTGTCATATTTTATTTCCTTTCAGTTTAATAAGATTTCATTCTAACAAGATTATATTCTAGTAAACCGGTTTTGTCAACGATAAAAAATGTTTTTTTGATATTTAGTAGTGGAACCTTTGTAAAAATCTGCTTTTCGGATTTTTGAAGATAATCTACTAAATGTTAAAAAGAAATATAGATTTCAAAAGAGATGTAAGCGCTAATATTTTTTTGAAAAAAGTATTGACAAGTAAAAAACAATAGGCTACAATGGAAAATGTAAGTAAACCGGTAAACTTAAAAGAGAGGAGAATGTATGAAAATCATAGTTATAGGACATGGAAATTTCGCTACAGGGATTCATAGTTCTTTGAAATTGATTGCGGGCGAGCAAGAGAAAGTAGATGCTATTGATTTTGTGGAAGGCATGTCCGCAAACGAACTAAAAGAAAAAATTCTAGCTGCTATTACAAGCGACGAAGAGGTCTTAGTCTTGTGTGATTTATTAGGTGGAACGCCGTTTAAGGTGGCATCCACGATAATGGGAAATAGACCAGATTTGAAAATGAATGTTTTGTCAGGTTTGAATTTAGCTATGTTGCTGGAAACCGTTTTTGCGAGAATGACACTTTCATTTGATGAAGTTGCTAAAAAAGCAGTTGCAGCAGCACATGGCGGTGTTGTCAATGGCAGAGAGTTGTTTTCAGATGATTCAGAAGTAATAGAAGAAGATTTTGAGTCAGGAATTTAAAAAGGTAAAAGGAATGATTAAAAAAGTTACGATTGAAGAAATTAACGCTCCTGAACGATTTGTAGAAGTTCCGCTTTTGACAAAAAATGAAGTAGAACAGGCAATTGAGAAAGTCATTCGGCAGTTAGAGATTAATCTTGATTATTTTAAGGAAGACTTCCCGACTCCCGCAACCTTTGATAATGTTTATCCAATTATGGATAATACAGAATGGACCAATGGTTTTTGGACGGGAGAACTGTGTCTGGCTTATGAATACAGTCATGATGAAAAATTTAAAGAAATAGCTCATAAAAATGTCTTGTCTTTCTTGGAACGGGTCAATAAAAGAGTAGAACTAGATCACCATGATTTAGGCTTTCTTTATACTCCATCGTGCATGAGTGAATATAAGTTGGATGGTGACCAAAATGCTAAAGAGGCTGCCTTAAAAGCAGCAGATAAGCTGATTGAACGCTATCAAGAAAAAGGAGGCTTTATTCAGGCTTGGGGTGAGTTAGGTAAGAAAGAACATTATCGTTTGATTATCGATTGTTTGCTCAATATTCAGTTGCTATTCTTTGCGTATCAAGAAACAGGTGAGCAAAAATATTATGAGATTGCAGAAAAACATTTTTATGCCTCTGTCAATAATGTCATTCGTGATGATGCCTCATCTTTTCACACATTTTACTTCGATCCTGAAACAGGTCACCCTCTAAAAGGTGTAACAAGACAAGGTTATAGCGATGATTCTTGCTGGGCAAGAGGACAATCTTGGGGTGTGTATGGTATTCCATTGACTTATCGCCATTTGAAAGATGAATCTTGTTTTGATTTATTCAAAGGTGTAACGAATTATTTCTTGAATCGCCTGCCAAAAGATCATGTTTCCTATTGGGATTTAATCTTTAGTGATGGTAGTGAACAGTCTCGTGATTCTTCTGCGACAGCTATTGCGGTCTGTGGGATTCATGAAATGCTGAAATACTTGCCGGAAGTAGATGAAGATAAAGACATTTACAAACATGCGATGCACGCTATGCTTCGCTCTCTGATAGAAGATTATGCTAGTGATCAGTACAAGCCTGGAGGAACGACGCTTCTTCATGGAGTGTACTCATGGCATTCTGGCAAAGGAGTAGATGAAGGCAATATATGGGGCGATTATTATTACTTGGAAGCTCTAATACGTTTCTATAAAGATTGGAATTTATATTGGTAGGAGGAGAGAGATGACAACACCAAATATTATTATGACCCGTGTGGATGAACGATTGATTCATGGTCAAGGACAGTTATGGGTGAAATATCTAGGCTGCAATACAGTTATCGTGGCAAATGACGAAGTGAGTACTGATAAGATTCAACAAACATTGATGAAGGCGGTTGTACCAGATTCTATTGCCATGCGCTTCTTCTCGTTGCAAAAAGTTATTGATATTATTCACAAAGCAAATCCTGCTCAAACGATATTTATTGTTTTGAAAGATATGAAAGATGCACTAACTTTGGTAAAAGGTGGCGTTCCAATTAAGGAAATCAATATTGGAAATATTCACAATGCAGAAGGAAAAGAACAGGTTACACGTTCTATTTTCCTTGGAGAAGAGGATAAGGCAGCGATTAAGGAACTGAGTCAGTCTTATCAGGTAACTTTTAATACAAAAACAACTCCAAGTGGTAATGATGGAGCTGTAGAAGTAAATATATTGGATTATATTTAAAAAAAGGAGATTCATGATGTCAATTAATTTATTTCAAGCGATTTTAATTGGTTTATGGACAGCGTTCTGTTTTAGTGGAATGCTGTTAGGGATTTATACGAACAGATGTATTATTTTGTCATTTGGCGTAGGGATTATTTTAGGAGACCTGCCAACTGCTTTAACAATGGGAGCGATTGGTGAATTGGCTTATATGGGATTTGGTGTTGGTGCTGGAGGAACGGTTCCGCCAAATCCAATCGGACCTGGTATTTTTGGAACGTTGATGGCGATTACAAGTGCAGGAAAAGTTACGCCAGAAGCAGCACTTGCTCTATCTACTCCAATTGCCGTTGCAATTCAATTTGTACAAACTTTTGCATATACGGTACGTGCAGGTGCGCCAGAAACAGCTATGAAGCATTTGAAAAATCGTGATATGAAGAAATTCAAAATTACGTTGAATGCGACGATTTGGTTGTTTGCTGTGATTGGCTTTGCTTTGGGATGCTTGGGTGCTCTGTCAATGGATACTTTGCTGAAATTAGTAGGCTACATTCCGCCAGTATTACTTTCTGGTTTAACGGTTGCTGGTAAAATGCTTCCGGCTATTGGGTTTGCAATGATCTTATCTGTCATGGCTAAGAAAGAATTGATTCCGTTTGTATTACTAGGTTATGTTTGTGCGGCTTATCTAAAAATTCCGACAATCGGTATTGCTATTGTAGGTACAATCTTTGCTTTAATCGAATTTTACAACAAACCAAAAACAGCAGATCATGTGGTAGAGGAGGGAGCACACGATGACTGGATCTAAATTAAACAAGAATGATTATCTCAAAACATCTTTGCGGGCATTCTTTTTACAAAATGGCTTTAACTACAGCAATTATCAAGGGCTAGGGTATGCAAATGTTATGTATCCTGCTTTGAAAAAACACTATGGTGATAATCAAGAAGGTCTTTACAAAGCATTAGAAGAAAATTGTGAATTTTACAATACGAATCCTCACTTTCTACCCTTTATTACGAGTTTACACTTAGTCATGTTAGAAAATGATCGTCCTACAGAAGAAACACGTAACATTAAAATGGCATTGATGGGACCTTTGGCCGGGATTGGAGATTCACTTTCACAATTCTGCTTGGCACCACTCTTCTCCACAATCGCAGCTTCTTTTGCGAAAGATGGTTTGATTATTGGTCCAATCTTGTTTTTCTTGGCTATGAATACCATTTTGACAGGGATTAAATTATCTACTGGTTTGTATGGCTATAAGTTGGGAACAACTGTCATTGACAAACTAAGTGAGCAAATGGCGACTATTTCACGGATTGCTAATATCATTGGTGTGACGGTTATTGCAGGTCTAGCAGCTACTTCTGTTAAGATGACAGTGCCTATTACATTTGCCGCTGGAAAAGTAAAAGCAGGTACAAATCAAAGTATCGTGAGCATTCAAGGTATGCTTGATAAAGTAGCACCAGCGCTTCTGCCAGCTCTCTTTACTCTTTTGGTTTACTATTTGATCAAAGAAAAGAAATGGACAACCTACAAACTAGTTATTTTGACAGTTATCATTGGTATTATTGGCAGCTGGCTTAAGATTTTAGCATAATGAATACGACTTTACTTTATGGAATATTGATTGTTTTGGCAGGAACTCCGATTATACTGTCAAGCATCAGTCATTTCCGTCAGCAAAAAATGCTTCAAGAACAGATGGAGCAACGAAAAACTTATCTAGCTTCTTTAACAGCTGGTGATGAAGTTCTATTACTGTCTGGAATTCATGGTAAAATTATTTCCATTCAAGATGAGTTGGTGACCTTGCAAATTGCTAAGAATGTAACGATTTATGTGGAAAAAGAAAGCATAATGGGAAAGACAAAGGAACAAGGACAGAAGTTTCCAACCTCTGATTAATGGTAAGGTGTAGCATTATATGGTATTTGAATTGATAATCTAGTAACACGAATGCTGCTTGCTTTATTTATGATGGATTGGAGATAAAAATCTCTAACCTCAAAGCGTACTGTATAATAAATCAACAACTAGATGACAGATTAGGTTCTCTTCCAGACTTAAAAAAGCGAATGGAGAGAACCTAATCTGCTTTGTAGGGTAGGATAAAAGGCAGATTTCTAGAGAAGCAGAACTGTATCAACCATTTTTTAGGTAAGGAAATATGAAACAAGAACGAACTATTTTTTTTGAAGATTTTGATATAGAGTATTATCGACATTATATTCTTCGCTATCAAAAGGAAGAATATAGCCGCATTCAGCACTCCCTTGAACGAATGTTTAGCCATTATTTTTTGTTTGATGGAAATTGGGATATGGAGCCGTGCCCGAGAAAACATCAGATTCAGCCGATGAATTGGGAAGTGCTATTTGAAGAAGATCCAGAGTGGACGTACATGCTCAATCGGCAGGAGTATTTACTGAACTTTGTTATTGGTTACTTGGTCGAGGGAGACATGCGATATATTCAAAAATTGAAGTTTTTCATTTTTGATTGGATAGAGCAAGTACAGGAATTTTCTCCGCAATCTTTGACGACTAGAACCTTAGATACAGGGATTCGCTGTTTTACTTGGTTGAAAATTTTGCTGTTTTTACTGGAATTGGATTTGCTGGAAGAAAAGGAGTCGCAAATCATTTACCGCTCTCTTGAAACTCAGATTCACTTTATGAGAAGGTGTTATCGTGATAAGTATACACTCAGTAATTGGGGGATTTTGCAGACCATTCCAATGATTGCCATCTATCATTTCTTTTCAGAACAGCTCGATATTGAAGAAGAATATCTGTTTGCAATAGAAGAATTACAGCAACAGGTACAAATTCAAATTTTGGAAGATGGCACCCAGTTTGAGCAGTCTATTTTGTATCATGTAGAAGTTTATAAAGCTCTGTTAGAATTGTGTATCTTGCTACCAGAGTTGAAGCACAAGTATGCGACTTTGTTAGGAAAAATGGCTACCTACATTCAGATGATGACAGGCTTGGATGGAAAGACAATTGCTTTTGGTGATAGCGACTGTACAGATACGTGGGATATTCTGAATTTATCTGCTCTCGTTTTAGAAGATGAACAATTACTCTCATTAAAAAATCCATACTTAGATCCATATAGTTTGCTGTTGGTTGGGAGAAAAGGTGCTGATCGTTTAGCAACATTAAAAGATCAAAAACAAGGAACAAGAACTGCTTTTTTCAAGGATTCTGGTCAGGTTTGTATTCAGACGCCTCGGAGCCATTTCTTTTTCAAAAATGGACCGATGGGTAGTGCCCATACTCACAGTGATCAAAATAGCTTTTGCCTACAGGATCAAGGCAAGCTAATTTTTGTGGATTCTGGTCGCTATACCTACAGAGAGACAGGAGAACGTTCTGTTCTAAAAAGTGCTTGGAGTCACACCGGATGTATCCTTGATGAGACACCGCCTGAAATAGTATCTGGTTCTTGGGATTACGAAAATTATCCACAATCTTTGTTTTGCGGATATCAAGAGAACGCAGCTATTCACTATGTAGAGGGGAGTTATCTTGCTTCAAATCCATCTTCTTACTTGCATACTCGGAAAATCATCATGTTGGAAGAAGGTGTTTGGCTTGTAATAGACGATATTAGATGTGCCGGAGATCATAAGTTACGAACTCAATTTATACTAGATAGTCAAGTTATCTACAGTCCAAGTCAAGTCAATAACCTCAAGCTTTGGAGTAAAATTCCGCTAGAGTTAGAAAAAACATTTATTTCGAAGAAATACAACGAATTAGAAGAGAGTTCTAAACTGGTTAAAATACAGGAATTTTCAGATCGAATCATTGATGCCACTCTGATTACGGATCAATCATTTGCTGTAAAATATCATACAGTTTATCATACAGATGGGCGCCGGCTTCCTAATGCACTTGCACTTGAAATAGAAAATGACTGCACAAATAAACTGATCTTAGTGTTAAATGATGATATTTACAAAGGAGAAAAATTATGTGTGGTCAATGGTATTAAAATGAGAGGAAAATGTGTTATCTATGACAAAAAAACTTGTACAAAAATCAGACTAAAAAGTTAGAAAAGTCTGATTTTATGGGATTTGAAGCCATCGTTTTGTGATAAAATATGTTATAATATGAGTGCTTAGGAGGGACCTTAAATTGGCAAAAAAATTGACCATAAAAGATATTGCAGAAATTGCTCAGACCTCAAAAACGACTGTTTCCTTTTACTTAAATGGTAAATATGAAAAAATGTCTCAGGAAACCAGAGAGAAAATCAAAAAGGTTATTGAAGAGACTAATTATAAGCCTAGCATTGTAGCGCGCAGCCTCAACTCCAAGCGAACCAAATTGATTGGCGTTTTGATTGGTGACATTACCAATAGTTTTTCAAATCAGATTGTCAAAGGAATTGAGGATATTGCACATCAAAATGGTTATCAGGTTATGATTGGAAATAGCAATTACAACCAAGAAAGTGAAGACAAATATATCGAAAGTATGCTTTTGTTAGGAGTGGATGGTTTCATTATTCAGCCGACTTCAAACTTTAGAAAATATTCTCGTATTATTGAGGAAAAAAAGAAGCGAATGGTCTTTTTTGATAGTCAATTGTATGAACATCGGACAAGTTGGGTCAAAACGAATAATTACGATGCAGTCTATGATGTGACACAGGCTTGTGTTGCAAAAGGTTATGAAAAATATATTCTCATCACGGCAGATATTAGCCGATTGAGTACACGGATTGAACGAGCTAGTGGCTTTATGGATGCTTTGGCAGATTCCAACTTAGAATATACAAGTTTGATTATTGAGGATGAGCACACTGACTTAGATAAAATGAAAGAATTTTTGCAAAAGGAAGTCAATTCAGGAGAGAAAACCTTAGTTTTTGCACCAAATTGCTGGGCTTTACCACTGGTGTTTACCGTTATGAAAGACTTGGATTTTGATATACCAAATGTGGGCTTGATTGGTTTTGATAATACAGAATGGACGAGCTTATCTTCACCAAGCATCACGACAATTGTCCAACCAGCTTTTGAAGAAGGGCAGCAAGCAACGAAAATTCTGATTGATCAGATTGAAGGTCGTCATCAGGAAGAAAAGCAGCAAGTGCTGGATTGTAGTGTTCATTGGAAAGAATCAACAATCAATTGATAACGATTAAGCAAGGCTTGAGGATTAAAAGTCGGATTTTTCTCTTTCAGTTTATGCAAATTTCCTTTACTTATGCTACAATAGGAAAAAGTATGTTGATTGGAGCAAAGAATGAAAGCGATTATTACGGTTGTTGGTAAGGATAGAACGGGGATTGTGGCAGGAGTGTCTAGCAAGATTGCAGAGCTTGGTTTGAATATTGATGATATTTCACAAACGGTTTTAGATGAATTTTTCACGATGATGGCAGTCGTTTCTAGTGATGAAAAGAAAGATTTCACTGTTTTGCGCGAGGAGTTTGAAGCCTTTGGCAAAACTCTCAATATTAAAATCAATATTCAAAGTGCAGCAATTTTTGATGCCATGTACAATATCTAACAGAGGTGAAAAAATGGATATAAAGCAAGTTACTGAAACGATTGCCATGATTGAGGAGCAAAATTTTGATATTCGGACGATTACCATGGGGATTTCACTTCTCGACTGTATTGATACGGATATTGAGCGAGCAGCAGAAAAAATCTATCAAAAGATTACAAGGAAAGCTAAAGATTTGGTGGCAGTTGGTGATGAAATAGCCGCGGAGCTGGGTATTCCCATTGTCAACAAGCGTGTCTCGGTGACTCCGATCGCCTTGATTGGTGCTGCGACAGATAGTGATGACTATGTGCCTTTGGCAAAAGCACTGGATCGAGCAGCAAAAGAAATCGGTGTCGATTTTATCGGTGGTTTTTCTGCTCTGGTGCAAAAGGGCTATCAAAAAGGGGATGAAATCCTTATCCGTTCCATTCCGCGAGCTTTAGCGGAGACTGATAAGGTTTGCTCATCTGTTAATATTGGATCCACCAAGTCAGGAATCAATATGACAGCAGTTGCAGATATGGGACGTGTCATCAAGGAAACTGCAGAACTTTCTGACATGGGGGCAGCGAAATTAGTTGTTTTTGCCAATGCGGTCGAGGATAATCCTTTTATGGCGGGTGCTTTTCATGGCGTTGGCGAAGCTGATGTCGTCATCAATGTAGGCGTTTCTGGTCCTGGTGTCGTCAAACGTGCCCTTGAAAAAGTTCGCGGCGAAAGTTTTGATGTAGTGGCGGAAACAGTCAAGAAAACAGCCTTTAAAATCACTCGGATCGGTCAGCTTGTCGGGCAGATGGCCAGTGAGCGGCTGGGAGTTAAATTCGGGATTGTTGATTTGAGTTTGGCACCAACACCAGCTGTTGGGGATTCTGTCGCTCGTGTTTTGGAAGAAATGGGATTGGAAACGGTCGGTACGCATGGAACGACGGCAGCTTTGGCTTTGCTTAATGACCAAGTAAAAAAAGGTGGCGTAATGGCTTGCAATCAAGTCGGCGGTTTGTCTGGTGCTTTCATTCCAGTTTCAGAAGACGAGGGGATGATTGCAGCAGTTCAAAATGGATCTCTCAATTTAGAAAAATTAGAAGCCATGACCGCTATCTGCTCAGTAGGCTTGGATATGATTGCGATTCCAGCAGATACACCTTCTGAAACCATTGCTGCCATGATTGCAGACGAAGCCGCTATTGGGGTTATCAATCAGAAAACGACAGCGGTGCGGATTATTCCAAAAGGCAAGGAAGGTGATATGATTGAATTTGGCGGTCTTTTAGGAACGGCTCCGGTCATGAAAGTTAATCAGGCGTCATCTGTTGATTTTATCGCGCGTGGTGGACAAATTCCAGCACCAATTCATAGTTTTAAAAATTAAAATGTGGTCTGTATGACAGGCCTTTTCTTTTGAAAAGGAGATTAAAATGGCAAAAACAAAATTATACATTATTCGTCATGGGAAAACGATGTTTAATACGATTGGTCGGGCGCAAGGTTGGAGTGATACGCCGCTTACGGCTGAAGGAGAACGCGGCATCCATGAATTAGGAATCGGTCTACGAGAATCGGGGCTTGCATTTACAAGGGCTTTTTCTAGCGATTCTGGGCGGACGATTCAGACCATGGGGATTGTCCTTGAAGAGCTCTGTTTAACAGGTAAAATTCCTTATACCTTTGACAAACGGATTCGTGAATGGTGTTTTGGCAGTTTCGACGGTGCTTATGGTGGCGATCTGTTTCATGGCGTGATTCCACGAGTGCTGGATGTAGAAGACTATAAGAAACTAACCTTGCAGGAACTGGCAGATGGTCTAGTCGAAGTGGATACAGCTGGCTGGGCAGAACCTTGGGAGCAATTGAGTGGACGTATTTTAGAAGGTTTTACAGCCATTGCAAAAGATGTAGAGGCTTCTGGCGGGGGCAATGCTCTTGTCGTCAGTCATAGTATGACAATCGGTGCCTTTGCTTGTTTGATTGATCCGTCTATCATTTTAAATCCTGGTGTGCAAAATGGCAGTGTAACGGTTGTGGAATATGAAAATGGGAAATTCACCATTGAAGTGTTAGGAGACATGGCTTATCGCCAAGTGGGTGCTAAGATACTGGAAAAACAAAACTAATCATAAAAACGGGAATGTGAGAAAAGTTATTTTTTACGAATGGTGACTTTTGTCTTACTCCCGATTTTTCTTTCATCTCTCAAACGACTTTCTGCAAAAAATGATATAATATAGTAAGAAAAACGGAGGTAAAATATGGCAAAAACAAGATTATACATTGTTCGCCATGGGAAAACCATGTTTAATACAATCGGTCGGGCGCAAGGCTGGTCTGATACGCCTTTGACTGCTGTGGGGGAACGTGGAATTCGTGAGCTAGGAATTGGACTTCGCGAGTCGGGGCTGCAATTTGCAAAAGCTTTTTCTAGCGATAGCGGGCGGACGATTCAAACCATGGGAATTATGCTAGAGGAACTCGGATTAACCGGACGTATTCCTTATCGCACAGACAAACGACTTCGCGAATGGTGTTTTGGTAGTTTCGATGGAGCTTATGATGGTGAGCTATTTATGGGAGTGATGCCCCGTGTTTTCAATGTAGAGCATGTTCATCAATTGAGTTATCCTGAGTTGGCCGAAGGTCTGGTGGAAGTGGATACTGCTGGTTGGGCTGAAAGTTGGGAAAAATTGAGCAATCGTATTTGGACAGGATTTTTAGACATTGCAAAAGAAATAGAAGCCTCTGGTGGTGGCAATGCTTTGATTGCTAGCCACGGCATGACTATTGGAACTTTTGTATATCTCATTGACCAAACAAGACCGCATGGTTTAGATAATGGTAGTGTGACGGTTGTTGAGTACGAAGAGGGTCGCTTTACAGTTGAATATGTTGGTGATATGTCTTATCGCACAGTGGGGGCAAAAGAACTAGCAGAACAGTCAGCAAAATAAAGTGTTCAAAATCAACTGATATGAACAAATCAAGGGAGTTTAGATAGAATTTGTATATGAAAAAGCAGGGAAATTTCCCTGCTTTTTCATATATTTCTCAACCAAAGCACAATTCGAAGCTAATGACCTGGGTAATAAATTGGGCTGAATCTGAATTGAAAGCGGATACTTTTTATATTATACTAAAATTGTAGGAGGTATCATCGTGTTATCAAATGAGCTCATTGAAAAATTTCAAATCTTTTCTAGCTATCCGAATGCCTCTATATTAGAATTAGCTGTTCTCCTGAAATCCAATAGAAAAATGGTGCTGACGGATATACGTAAAATCAATGATATATTGTTTAGTGTGGGGTTACCACGGATACAAATAGAAGAATCGTATATTCAAATGCCAGATATTTCTCTCAATGATCTATTTTCCCGGATGTCATTAGACTCAGGTGAATATTTGTTCTTTGAAGAGCGATTGGATATGATCATACTTTATATTCTATTGAATACTGATTTTGTCTCTAATACTCATTTGCAATGCTTACTTCAGATGAGTAAAAATTCGGTTTTATCTGATTTAAAAAAAGCGAGATTGCAGGCAAAGAAATATGGGGGACAACTTGTCTATACTCGACAAGAAGGTTACATTATACGTGCAACCGACACAAAGCGTATGCTTCTACTTGAGCAAGTGGTAGAAAATATCTTAGCCAAAGCTAGTGGCAGTTGGGTCATCAAATATGTGCTGGATGAATGCCAGCTTCAAATAAATGTTGAAGAGATTTATAACTTCTTATATGATTTGGGCTGTCAATATCATTTGGTTTTTATTTTTGAAAAAACCAAAGCAGTGAGCTACTTATTAGCAGTTTTGGCTAGCCAACAATGGGAAGAACAGACTGTCATTGGACCTCCATATTTATCGAAAATGGAACAATCTTCCATAGGGAGACTTGTGAAAGAGTTGGTGGTTTCTTATCCTTTGCTAGAGCAGAAACGTTATTTTATCATGAGTCGGTTGGCAGGATGTATTCAAGGAGATTTGATAGACAATCCAGACCCGTTAATGATTTTCATTATGGATCGGATTATCAATCAAGTAAAAGCTTATACAGGGATTGAATTTAGAGATTCCATTCAATTTAGAAAAGATTTATATGCTCATCTTTATCCGGCTTTTTATCGACTTTTGTTTGATATTCCATTGAATAATCCTTTAAAAGAGCAGATTCTAAAGGATTTCAATTCACTCTTTCATCTTGTAAGGCGAAGTTTGAGCCCTTTGGAAAAATATTTGAAAAAGACGATTAGCAATGATGAAATTGCTTATTTCACCATTCATTTTGGTGGGTATCTGGAGCAGATTGGGACATCAAATCAGAGTGCGAAGTTGACTGCTCTAACTATTTGTCCAAATGGTGTTAGTTCTTCTTTGATTCTTCAGTCGGAGTTAAAGCAGCTATTTCCTAAAATGGTATTTCGAGAGGTGCACCAGCTAAAACAGGTGAAAGAAATTGGTGTTTCTACTTACGACATGATTTTTTCAACAATTTATTTTGAAACGAATAAGCCACTTTATTTGTTAAAACCTTTGATGAATTCAATGGAGAAAATCATGTTGAAAAAACAAGTTTGTACCGACTTTAATATAGATGAAATGGGAATTTCTGTTGAAGAATTATTGCAGATTATCCATAGGCATGCAGAGATTAAGGATATGAGTAAGCTTCGCAGAGAATTATCGACTTACATCATGGGTAATCAAGAAAAACAAGAACTAGGAGGATATGGTTTGGTAGATTTACTGGAAAGAAAATTAATAAGGCAGATAGAGTGTGTGCCTGATTGGAAGAAAGCGATTCAAGTGGCATCTGCTCCATTGCTGGAACAAGGTTATATCCACCAATCTTATGTGGAAGGGATGATTGATTCGGTGGAGCAAATGGGACCATATATTGTACTGGCACCAAGGGTTGCTGTTCCACATGCATCGCCTGAATACGGAGTTGATAAATTGGGAATTAGTTTATTGCAACTCAAACAACCTGTGGATTTTGATATAACAGATGAAGGAGATGAGGAAAAGCAAGTTCAACTAATTTTTGTCTTGGCTGCAGTTGATTCGACTTCTCATTTGAAGTCGTTACAGGAGCTGGCAATGATTTTGGATGATGAAGGAGTAGTAGGGAGCTTAATTAGGGCGGAAACAATTGATGAAATACTATGCATCATCACAGAAGCAATTGAGAAAGGAGAAAGCTATGATTAAAATTGTAACAGTTTGTGGAAATGGTATCGGCAGCAGTCTTTTGCTACGTTTAAAGGTGGAAGCAATAGCTAAAGATTTGGGTATCGAAGTGGAGGTAGAGTCTTGTGACTCAAATGCTGCAGTCGGAAAAGGTGCCGATCTTTACGTAACAGTTAAAGAATTTAAAGATATTTTTCCAGTAGAAACCAAAGTCTGTATTGTCAAAAGCTACACAAATCGTAAGAAGATTG
Organism: Streptococcus anginosus subsp. whileyi MAS624; assembly: GCF_000478925.1. Classification (NCBI taxonomy): domain Bacteria; kingdom Bacillati; phylum Bacillota; class Bacilli; order Lactobacillales; family Streptococcaceae; genus Streptococcus; species Streptococcus anginosus. The sequence goes on from NZ_AP013072.1 coordinate 561,250, forward strand.
AAGCAGATTTGGTTCCAGTTTTAGAAGAAATGAATCCTTAATAAGAATGGAGGTTTTATGATGAATGGAGTACTGACTTTTTTACAAAATATTTTGAGCGAACCTGCGTTTTTGATGGGCTTGATTGCCTTCGTTGGCTTAGTCGCTTTGCGCACTTCGAGTCACAAGGTGTTGACAGGAACATTAGGACCTATTCTAGGGTATTTGATGTTAGCTGCTGGAGCGACTGTTATCCAACAAAACCTAGCTCCTTTGGCTACTTTGATTGACCAAGGCTTTGGCATTACAGGGGTTGTACCAAATAATGAAGCTGTAACTTCGGTAGCTCAGAAGATTTTAGGTGTTGAAACCATGTCTATCTTGATTGTTGGCTTGGTTTTAAATATTTTGTTTGCACGTTTCACGCGATTCAAATATATCTTTTTAACAGGACACCATAGTTTCTTTATGGCTTGTCTTTTGTCTGCAGTATTAGGAGTGATTGGCTTTAAAGGAATGGCTTTAGTTGCGGTTGGCGGCTTTATTCTTGGGGCCTGGTCTGCAATTTCGCCAGCTATCGGGCAAAAGTATACTCTGAAAGTCACCGATGGAGATGAGATTGCTATGGGACATTTTGGTAGTCTGGGTTACTATCTGTCAGCTTGGATTGGTTCTAAAGTTGGCAAAAACAGTCCCAGTACGGAAGAATTGCATATCTCTGAGAAGTGGAGTTTTTTGAGAAATACAACCATTTCGACAGGCTTGGTAATGGTCGTATTTTACCTCATTGCAGTTGTAGCCTGTCTCATCAATAATCCTAAAACTGTAACAGAATTAGCAGCAGGAAAAAATCCGTTCATCTTTGCTATTGTAGGCGGTTTGACATTCGCAGTTGGTGTCGCTATCGTTTATGCTGGTGTTCGGATGATTTTGGCAGATTTGATTCCAGCTTTCCAAGGTATCGCAATGAAATTGATTCCGAATGCTGTTCCTGCTGTGGATTGTGCTGTATTCTTTCCTTATGCTCCGACGGCTGTTATTCTCGGTTTTGCTTTTAGTTTCCTTGGAGGTTTGCTTGGTATGTTCGTGTTAGGAGCAATTGGTGGTGTTTTGATTGTTCCTGGTATGGTGACTCACTTTTTCTGTGGAGCAACTGCTGGAATATTCGGAAATGCAACAGGGGGGCGACGTGGAGCTATTTTGGGATCTTTTGTAAATGGCTTGTTTCTAGCCTTTCTTCCTGCAACGCTCTTACCCGTTTTAGGAAAATTGGGTTTTGCAAATACAACGTTTGGCGATTTTGACTTTGGCGTATTTGGAATTTTGCTGGGTAATGTTGGAAATTCCATTGGACAAATCGGTGTTTATCTGATTGTAGCGGTTTTAGTCGTTGTTTTACTGTTACCATCCATCATTACAAAGGGAAATACAGCTTTAAATAATATTTCTGAAGAATAACATAAAGGAGAAAAATATGGTTAAAACATTATCTATTAAAGTTTACTCAGATGGTGCGGTATTGGATAAGATGTTAAAGGATTTAGAGTCTGGGTTAGTATCAGGTTTTACGACCAATCCTAGTCTAATGAAAAAAGCGGGCATTACAAGTTATGTAGAATTTGCCAAAGAAGTGTTGACAAAGATTACAGAATTTCCAGTGTCATTTGAGGTGTTTTCAGACGAGATGGAAATCATGGAGAAAGAAGCGGAATTCTTAGCTTCTCTCGGTGAAAATGTCTATGTGAAAATTCCGATCATCAATTCTCGAGGTGAATCAACTCTTCCTCTCATTGATCGATTAACATCTAAAGGAATTAAAGTTAATGTGACAGCGGTGTTTACTGTAGAACAAGTCAAGGAAATTGTGCCAGTTTTAAAGGCAGGACTGCCGTCAATCGTGTCTGTCTTTGCGGGGCGGATAGCTGATACAGGTGTGGATCCGATACCGATTATGAAAGAATCTTTGACTTTATGTCATCAAAAATCTAGTGTGGAATTGCTGTGGGCGAGTCCACGAGAAGCATACAATATTTATCAAGCAGACGAGTTAGGTGTAGATATTATCACTTGTACACCAGATTTGATTCAAAAATTATCTCTCAATGGCAAAGATCTATATGAGTATTCATTGGAAACTGTTCAGATGTTTCTCCGTGATAGCACTAGCTTAGGGTTTAAGATAATAGAAGAATGATGTGCAAATACTTCATCTTAAGTCTGATTTTTAGCACTCTTGCAAAAAGAGTGCTAATTTTTTGAGTTTTTGTCTTGACTTTGGTGTGGAAGAGTGTATAATAGAATCATGAGTTAGCACTCAAGTCGGTTGAGTGCTAATTGAGATTGGAATCTTGATTGGAGGTGATGCCGTGGTCACGGAGCGTCAAAATGAGATTTTGAATTTGATTATTGATATCTTTACCAAGACCCACGAGCCAGTCGGATCCAAAGCGCTACAAGAGTCAATCAAATCAAGCAGTGCGACGATTCGTAATGATATGGCTATTCTTGAAAAACAAGGTCTTTTAGAAAAAGCACACACATCAAGTGGACGTAAGCCTAGTGTTGCAGGTTTTCAATACTTTGTCAAACATTCACTTTCCTTTGATCGTCTCGCTGAAAATGAACTCTATGAAGTGATAAAGGCATTTGATCGTGAATTCTTCAAGTTAGAGGATGTTCTTCAACAGGCAGCAGATGTTCTTTCAATGTTGAGCGGATGTACAGTGGCAGCACTTGATGTAGAGCCAAGTCAACAACGCTTGACTGCTTTTGACATCGTGATTCTCAGCCAACATACAGCTTTAGCAGTTTTCACTTTAGATGAGTCCAATACGATTACCAGCCAGTTCGTGATCCCCCGTAATTTCCTACGAGGTGATTTGGTTCAGCTGAAAGAATTGATTCAAGATCGTTTTTTAGGACAAACAGTTCTTGATATTCACTATAAAATCCGAACAGAGATTCCTCAGATTATCCAGCGTTATTTTACAACGACCGACAATGTTCTGGATCTTTTTGAGCATATCTTTAGTGATATTTTCAAAGAAAATGTCATTGTGTCTGGGAAGGTAAGATTATTAGATTTTGCAGATTTAGAGAGTTATCAGTTCTTTGATCAGCCCCAAAAAGTAGCTTTTGAGCTTCGAGATAGTTTAGCTGAAGATCAAATGCAGACGGTGCGCGTGGCAGATAGCAGAGAAAGCAGTCTGGCTGATTTGACTCTAATTTCCAGCAAATTCCTGATTCCTTATCGAGGTTTTGGGGTGCTGGCAGTTGTTGGTCCGGTTAATCTTGATTACCAACGGCTGGTCAGCCAGATGAATGTTGTCAACCGTGTGCTGACCATGAAATTGACTGATTTTTATCGATATCTGAGTAGTAATCACTATGAAGTCCATTAATTATAGTATAAATATTCCTAAAAAGGAGGTGCCTTGTGGCAAAACATAAACAAGAAGAACATCCAGAAGATGTAGAAGTAAAAGAGGAAGCTGTAGAAACAGCTGAGCAGGTTGAATCAGTAAGTCCTGAAAAAACAGAATTAGAACTAGCCAATGAGCGTGCAGAAGATTTTGAAAACAAATATCTCCGTGCTCACGCTGAAATGCAAAATATTCAGCGCCGTGCTAATGAAGAACGCCAGCAGCTGCAAAGATACCGCAGTCAGGATCTGGCAAAAGCTATCTTGCCTTCGTTGGACAATTTAGAGCGAGCTCTGGCTGTCGAAGGGTTGACGGATGATGTCAAAAAAGGCTTAGAGATGGTGCAGGAAAGCTTGATTCATGCTCTCAAAGAAGAAGGAATTGAAGAAATCGCAGCGGACGGAACGTTTGATCATAACTATCACATGGCCATTCAAACAGTTCCAGCTGACGACGAGCACCCAGCTGATACCATTGCCCAAGTCTTCCAAAAAGGCTACAAACTCCATGACCGCATCTTAAGACCAGCAATGGTGGTTGTTTATAATTAGGCGGTAAGTCAGAAATCTGTGATTTCGTTGACGCACCCCCGCAAGGGTGATTAGGCTGGTCACGAGCGTTTGCGAAGTGAACTGCCAATCAGCTACTGCGTAAAGCTTGTCCGAAACGACAGTAAACTATGAAAGAAGATAAGAGGCAAGCCGGAGGCTTGCAAAACCGATATTTTCCGCCGTGGTGAAAGTTTCAGTAGCTTGTGCTACTGAAACAGGGGATTTTTGAGACTTTAGGCTCAAAAATAAGTGATGAAATCCCGTAGGGAGTTGCTCACGTCCCCACCACTTAAGGGAAATATCAAGAAGAAATTTTAAAAAGAGGAAATAAGAAAGGATTTGAACCCGAACGAAATGCTCGGAAAATAGATAAACCGCCTGGCATTCATCGAATGTTTCGTTGGTTCCCTAATTTTCAGTCGCATTGTCGGCGTTCTTGGTATCATTATTATGTCTAAAATTATCGGTATTGACTTAGGTACAACAAACTCAGCAGTTGCAGTTCTTGAAGGAACTGAAAGCAAAATTATCGCAAATCCAGAAGGAAATCGCACAACTCCGTCTGTCGTATCATTTAAAAATGGTGAAATCATCGTTGGTGATGCTGCAAAACGTCAAGCAGTGACAAACCCAGATACAGTGATTTCTATCAAATCAAAAATGGGAACTTCTGAAAAAGTTTCTGCTAACGGAAAAGAGTACACTCCACAAGAAATTTCAGCCATGATTCTGCAATACTTGAAAGGCTATGCTGAAGATTACCTTGGTGAAAAAGTAACCAAAGCAGTTATCACAGTTCCTGCTTACTTCAACGATGCGCAACGTCAAGCAACCAAAGACGCTGGTAAAATCGCTGGTCTTGAAGTAGAACGGATTGTCAACGAACCAACAGCAGCGGCCCTTGCTTATGGTTTGGACAAGACAGATAAAGAAGAAAAAATCTTGGTATTTGACCTTGGTGGTGGTACATTTGACGTGTCAATCCTTGAATTAGGCGACGGTGTCTTTGATGTATTAGCAACTGCAGGGGACAACAAACTCGGTGGTGACGACTTTGACCAAAAGATTATCGACCACTTGGTAGCTGAGTTCAAGAAAGAAAATGGTATTGACTTGTCAACTGACAAGATGGCTCTTCAACGTTTGAAAGATGCAGCTGAAAAAGCTAAGAAAGACCTTTCTGGTGTAACGTCTACTCAAATCAGCTTGCCATTCATCACTGCGGGAGAAGCTGGACCTCTCCACTTAGAAATGACCTTGACACGTGCGAAATTTGATGACTTGACTCGTGAGCTTGTGGATCGCACAAAAGAACCTGTTCGTCGTGCATTGTCTGACGCTGGTCTTAGCTTGTCAGAAATTGATGAAGTTATTCTTGTTGGTGGTTCAACACGTATCCCAGCCGTTGTGGAAGCAGTAAAAGCTGAAACTGGTAAAGAACCAAACAAATCTGTAAACCCTGACGAAGTGGTTGCTATGGGTGCTGCTATCCAAGGTGGTGTGATTACTGGTGATGTTAAAGACGTTGTCCTTTTGGACGTAACACCGTTGTCACTTGGTATCGAAACTATGGGTGGTGTATTTACAAAACTTATTGACCGCAACACAACGATTCCAACATCTAAATCACAAGTGTTCTCAACTGCTGCTGATAACCAACCAGCTGTGGATATCCATGTTCTTCAAGGTGAACGCCCAATGGCAGCAGATAACAAGACACTTGGACGTTTCCAATTGACAGACATTCCTGCTGCACCTCGTGGTATCCCTCAAATTGAAGTAACATTTGATATTGACAAAAATGGTATCGTGTCTGTTAAGGCTAAAGACCTTGGTACGCAAAAAGAACAACATATCGTTATCCAATCGAACTCAGGTTTGACAGATGAAGAAATTGACCGCATGATGAAAGATGCAGAAGCAAACGCCGAAGCAGATAAAAAACGTAAAGAAGAAGTAGATCTTCGTAACGAAGTGGATCAAGCTATCTTTGCAACTGAAAAGACTATCAAAGAAACAGAAGGCAAAGGCTTTGATGCAGAACGTGACGCTGCTCAAGCTGCTCTTGATGAATTGAAAAAAGCCCAAGAAAACAACAACTTGGATGACATGAAATCAAAACTTGAAACACTCAATGAAAAAGCGCAAGCTCTCGCTGTGAAACTTTACGAACAAGCGGCTGCAGCCCAACAAGCTCAAGCAGGAGCAGAAGGAACAAGCCAAGCAAATACAGGCGACAACAAAGGCGACGATGTCGTAGACGGTGAGTTTACGGAGAAGTAATTATGACTGAAAAAATCATTTTATCAGGTAGAACTGAACAAGAATTATATAAAGAATTTTGTAATTTAGCATGCAATGATTTAGAAGGTGCAAAATCTAAAATACAACAATTTTCTGATGATGAATTACGTATATATCAAGAAATAATCTTATCTGTAAGTGAATCAGCTAATGATTTGGAAACTAAACAGCTACCATTTTTATTGGCTCTTATGACCATTATAAATGTAATTCCAAACAATGTAGTGAAAGTGATACTTATGTTTCTTGTAGTAGGTATATGGGTAAAATTTCTTAAAACAACCATTTATAGTGGTACAAGAATTAAAATAAAAAGGCTTCTTCGCTTTTTAAAAGATCTATAATTTCAGAATGCAGAGGTTGCCTCCCAACCTCTGTTTTTCGGTAAGATGAGTTACATCTATAATTTTACAAGAAAGGAACTGAACCCGCCCTAAATGCTAGGTGAAAAAGATAAATTCTCTTGTGAGCGTCGCTCACGGCAAGAATTTCCTATTTTCACTGTGCATTTTACGGGCTTGGTATCTTATATGAACAATACTGAATTTTACGACCGTTTAGGCGTTTCTAAAAATGCATCTCAGGATGAGATTAAGAAAGCCTATCGGAAATTATCAAAAAAATATCATCCAGACATCAATAAAGAACCGGGTGCTGAAGAGAAATACAAAGAAGTCCAAGAGGCTTATGAAACCTTGAGTGATGAGCAAAAACGGGCAGCCTATGATCAATATGGTGCTGCGGGTGCTAATGGAGGCTTCGGCGGTGGAGCTGGCGGTTTCGGTGGCTTTGATGGTTCTAGCTTTGGTGGCTTTGAAGATATTTTCTCTAGCTTCTTTGGTGGGGGTGGTGCAAGTCGCAATCCCAATGCACCTCGTCAAGGAGATGACCTTCAATATCGGGTCAACCTTAAGTTTGAAGAAGCGATTTTTGGCACGGACAAAGAAATTAAATACAATCGTGAGGCAACCTGCCATACTTGTCACGGTTCGGGTGCGAAACCAGGAACTAGCCCAATAACTTGTAGTCGTTGTCACGGATCTGGTGTCATCAATGTGGACACGCAAACTCCACTTGGCATGATGCGCCGTCAGGTGACATGTGATGTCTGCCATGGACGCGGACAAGAAATCAAAGACCCTTGTCAAACCTGCCATGGGACAGGGCATGAAAAACAAGCCCATAGTGTTCATGTGAAAATCCCTGCAGGTGTTGAAACTGGTCAACAAGTTCGTTTGTCTGGTCAAGGTGAGGCTGGTTTCAATGGTGGACCGTACGGAGATCTATATGTTGTCGTTCAGGTGGAGTCAAGTGATAAATTTGAGCGGGATGGCTCGACCATTTATTACAAACTGAACCTCAACTTTGTTCAAGCAGCCTTAGGTGATAGCGTTGAAATTCCGACTGTTCACGGAGATGTGGAATTAACCATTCCAGAAGGAACGCAAACAGGCAAACGATTCCGTCTTCGTGGAAAAGGAGCGCCAAGCCTTCGTGGTGGTAGCATGGGAGACCAATATGTCACGGTCAACGTTGTGACACCGACAGGACTTAATGACAAACAAAAAGCAGCATTGAAAGATTTCGCTGCTGCCGGAAATATAACCGTCACTCCTAAAAAGAAAGGCTTCTTTGATAAAATGAAAGATGCCTTTGAAGGAGAATAAAATAAATGGGGATCAGTTTTTCTGTTCTCCATTTTTTGTAATGATATGCTGTGTCTTCATATCCAATTCGTTTAAAATTTGTGGAATGAAATTTGGAAATACCTGGTGGGCTTCTAATTCTTGGACAGGAATCCAGTGGACTCTTTCGATACCTATTTGGTTTTGGAATTGTTTTCCTTTTGGTTTCATAAGATAGTATAGGCAAATTTCATGGCAATCTAACCCTCTTAAGACACCGCTTGAATTTGAAAAGAAATTTTCATGAAGACAGACCAAGCGGTCAATTTCATACTGTTGTCCAGTTTCTTCCATAACCTCTCGAAGGACAGCTTCTTCAGTTGTTTCGCCAAATTGAACAGCTCCACCAACGGAGTAATGATAGTCTTCAGTAGGACTACTCATGAAGCAAATAGCTCCTTCTTCAATAATGATAGCGGCTGATCGATAGCGAAAGCGTTGATGCCCGTTTGAGTAACTAATATCTTCTGCCATTTGGTTCCTCCTTAGCTAATTAAGTGTATAGTCTTTTGTCGGTCTTGTCAAGTCCAATCTGTACCCGGACAGATTTGCTTTTACAGTCTTGCGAGGGGCTTTTTTTCTTGTTACAATAAACACATGACACGATATAAAGCGATTATTTCTTATGACGGTCATGATTTTGCTGGTTTTCAGCGGCAACCTCATGCTCGCAGCGTCCAAGAAGAGATTGAAAAGACTTTAACTAAAATCAACAGGGGAGAACTGGTAATCATTCATGGAGCTGGACGCACAGACAGCGGTGTTCATGCTTTGGGGCAGGTTATTCATTTTGATTTGCCACAAAAAAGAGATGAAGAAAAGCTACGCTTTGCGCTCGATACACAAACACCAGAAGATATTGATTTTATCAGCGTAGAAGAAGTAAATGAGGATTTTCATTCTAGATATTGGAAACATAGTAAGACCTATGAATTTATAGTAGATGTTGGACACCCTAAAAATCCTATGATGCGCCATTATGCAACCCGTTATCCCTATCCGCTTGATCTGAGTTTGATTGAAGCAGCTATTGCAAAGTTAGAAGGAACCCACGATTTTACAGGTTTCACAGCTTCAGGGACTAGTGTGGAAAATAAAGTTCGGACGATTACAGAAGCACGCTTAGACTTTGATGAGAAACGCAACTTTCTGATTTTTACTTTTTCTGGTAATGGATTTTTATATAAGCAAATTCGCAATATGGTCGGAACGTTGCTGAAGATCGGCAACGGTCGAATGCCAGTTGAGCAGATTGATAGAATTTTAACAGAGAAAAATCGTCATTTGGCTGGACCAACAGCAGCACCAAACGGACTTTATCTAAAGGAGATACGATATGAAGAATAACTTTATTTTAGCTATATCAGGGAATGATATTTTTAGTGGCGGCGGACTGCATGCTGATTTAGCAACCTACACGGTCAACCGACTGCATGGTTTTGTGGCGGTGACTTGCTTGACCGCTATGACAGAGCAAGGTTTTGAGGTTATTCCTGTAGACACGACCGTCTTTGCTCAGCAGCTCAATTCTCTCAAGGATGTACCTTTCTCAGCCATTAAATTGGGGCTTTTACCCAATGTAGAAGTGGCAGATTTGGCTTTAGATTTTGTGAAAGCTCATGCAGAGACTCCTGTTGTGTTAGACCCTGTCTTAGTTTGCAAGGAAACCCATGATGTGGAGGTTTCGGCACTTCGAGATGAGCTCATCAAGTTTTTTCCTTATACAAACATTATCACGCCTAATTTACCAGAAGCTGAACTCTTGGCTCAAAAAGAGTTGCGAACATTGGAGGATGTCAAAGAAGCGGCTAGACATCTCTATTCTTTGGGGGCTAAATCCGTTGTTATCAAAGGAGGAAATCGCTTAGATATTCAAAAAGCAATTGATGTTTACTATGACGGAAAACAATTTAAAATTTTGGAATCGCCTGTTTTAGACAAAAATAATACCGGAGCGGGTTGCACCTTTGCTTCTAGCATTGCCAGTCAGCTATTACTAGGAAAATCAACTTTTGAAGCTATTCAAATTTCTAAAAAATTTGTTTATCAAGCTATCCAACATTCAGATCAATATGGGGTTGTTCAATATGAAAAAAAATCAGACATATAAACTTGTTCTTTTGTCCATGATTGCTGCATTGACAGTTGTTTTGGGCTATTATTTGAAAATTCCAACACCAACGGGGATTTTAACTTTCCTTGATGCAGGAATTTTCTTTACTGCCTTTTATTTTGGTAGAAAAGAAGGAGCAATCGTCGGTGGTTTAGCTGGATTTCTTATTGATCTGATTTCTGGTTATCCTCAGTGGATGTTTTTTAGCTTGCTCTTTCATGGTCTACAAGGCTATTTTGCTGGTTTTAAAGGGAAAAGTCGCTATCTCGGTTTGGTGTTGGCTACGCTTGTTATGGTAGGAGGTTATGCTCTCGCTTCCACGATTATGCATGGTTGGGGATCAGCTTTTCCAGAAATATTTCCTAACTTTTGCCAGAATACCTTGGGAATGATTGTCGGAGCTATTTTGAATAAATTGTTGGCAGATGTTTTGAAAAAATAAAGTAAATGAGGGGCGTTGTGCCCTTTTTACTTTTAAGAATTTCAGTTTGTAAAAGCGATAAAAATCATTTATAATACAATTAAAACGAGGTGAAATCATGGATTTACAAGAATTGAAAAAACAAACACAAATCATTTTAACAGATGTTTTAGAAAAATCAGCTCTTTCTTCCGGTGATATTTTTGTACTGGGCTTGTCTTCCAGTGAGGTGATTGGAGGACATATTGGAAAAAATTCCAGTCAAGAAGTGGGAGAAGTTATTGTAAAAACTATGCTGGAGTTGTTATCCGAGCGTGGTCTTTATTTAGCTGTTCAAGGTTGCGAACATGTGAATCGCGCTTTGGTCGTGGAGAAAGAATTAGCGCAAAAACAAAACCTGGAAATTGTCAATGTCTTGCCAACTCTTCATGCTGGTGGAAGTGGTCAATTAGCAGCTTTTAAATATATGAACAGCCCAGTTGAAGTGGAATTTATTACGGCTCAAGCAGGGATGGACGTCGGAGATACGGCAATTGGTATGCATATTAAACACGTCCAAATTCCAGTACGACCAATTTTACGAGAACTAGGAGAAGCGCATGTGACTGCGCTTGCCAGTCGTCCAAAGCTAATCGGTGGAGCGCGAGCTGCTTACCAAAAAGATAAAATTCGGAAAGCATAAAGAGCAAAATCAGCAAATGGACGGAAAAATCGTTAAATTTTTCATTAGAAAATTTGTGAAATAACGTGTATTTATGGTATAATTGATTGTATTCAATAAATTTTAAGGAGAAATGACAGAATGTCTGTATCATTTGAAAACAAAGAAACAAATCGCGGAGTTTTGACATTTACAATCAGTCAAGAACAAATCAAGCCAGAATTGGATCGCGTGTTTAACTCAGTTAAGAAAACTCTGAATGTACCAGGTTTCCGTAAAGGTCATCTTCCTCGTCCGGTGTTTAACCAAAAATTTGGGGAAGAAGCTCTTTACCAAGACACACTGAACGCCCTTCTCCCAGCTGCTTATGAAGCTGCAGTTAAAGAAGCAGAAATTGAAGTTGTTGCCCAACCACAATTTGACGTAGCTTCTATGGAAAAAGGTCAAGATTGGACTATTACCGCTGAAGTGGTTACAAAACCTGAAGTAAAATTAGGTGAATATAAAAATCTAGAAGTGTCTGTTGATGTCTCTAAAGAAGTATCTGACGCAGATGTAGACGCAAAAATTGAACGCGAACGCAACAATTTAGCAGAGCTTGTATTAAAAGAAGACAAGGCTGCTAATGGCGACACAGTTGTGATTGACTTTGTTGGAACAGTTGACGGCGTTGAATTTGACGGCGGTAAAGGAGATAACTTCTCACTTGAACTCGGAAGCGGTCAATTCATTCCAGGTTTTGAGGATCAATTGGTTGGACATGCTGCTGGTGAAACAGTAGAAGTAAACGTGACATTCCCAGAAGACTATCAAGCAACAGACCTTGCAGGTAAAGATGCTAAGTTTGTTACAACCATTCATGAAGTCAAAGAAAAAGAAGTTCCAGAACTAGATGATGAACTAGCGAAAGACATTGATGAAGATGTTGAAACACTTGACGAATTAAAAGAAAAATACCGCAAAGAATTAGCTGAATCAAAAGAAATTGCTTTTGATGACGCAGTCGAATCTGCAGCGCTTGATCTTGCAGTAGAAAATGCAGAAATCGTTGAGTTGCCAGAAGAAATGGTTCACGAAGAAGTTCACCGCTCTGTAAATGAATTCCTTGGAAACATGCAACGTCAAGGTATTTCACCAGATATGTATTTCCAAATTACTGGTACAACGCAAGAAGATCTTCACAAGCAACATGAAGCTGATGCTGAAAAACGTGCTAAGACAAACCTTGTGATTGAAGCTGTTGCGAAAGCAGAAGGATTTGAAGCAAGTGATGAAGATATTGAAGCAGAAATTGCTTCTCTTGCCGCTGATTACAATATGGAAGTAGAACGCGTTCGTCAACTTCTTTCAGCAGATATGTTGAAACATGATATTGTGATTAAAAAAGCCGTTGAATTGATTACAAGTACTGCAAAAGTAAAATAATCGAGCGATAACATAAGGCAAGTTCAGTCAGAGAATTGGCTGGATTGCCTTTTTGCTTCTTTTTATATAAAAGCGGAAGTCATTTTGGTAAAAATGGTGATTTTCTTGAATAGAGGATAAAATTCTTTTGACGAAAGAAGATTTTTATCGTACAATAAAAAGTAGCGAAAAATTCAATAAATTAAATATTTGAGAGCCAACAGGGCAGAAACCCTCAGACTTAAAAGGAGATCGACTTTGGAATTAGAAGTATTTGCTGGACAAGAAAAAAGTGAACTTTCTATGATTGAAGTAGCGCGTGCTATCTTAGAAACGCGTGGTCGTCATCATGAAATGTATTTTAATGATCTTGTCAATGAAATTCAAAATTACCTTGAAAAATCAAATAGTGATATTCGTGAAGCCTTGCCACTTTTTTATACAGAGCTAAATGTAGACGGCAGTTTCATTCCTCTTGGAGATAACAAATGGGGCTTGCGTTCATGGTATGCGATTGACGAGGTGGATGAAGAAATTATCACACTTGAAGAAGATGATGAAGAAACTCCGAAGAAACGGAAGAAGAAACGTGTGAACGCCTTTATGGACGGAGATGAAGATGCCATTGATTACAATGACGATGATCCAGAAGATGAAGACTCATACGAAGCAGACCCTGCCCTTAATTATGACGAGGACAATCCGGACGACGAGAAGAGTGAAGTTGAAGCGTATGATGCTGAAATCAATGAAATTGCACCTGATGATTTAGGTGAAGAAGTCGAACTCAATGAAGAGGACGAAGATTATTCTGACGATGAAGTAGATGGAGAAGATGAAGAATAGTCAAATTTAATGATATATTCTTATTTTCTTATTTGACAAAAGTTTTATTCTGCGATATTATAATATCGGGCACTTCTTTTAAGAAGTCGAAGCTCCCTAGCTCTAGGGAGCTATTTTTGTTTTGCTATTCATGAACACGTCTTAAAAAGCAATGGACGTTGTATTTTAGATAAGGAGTATTTATGGCAACAAAATATATTTTTGTTACAGGTGGTGTAGTTAGTTCGATCGGTAAAGGGATTGTGGCAGCAAGTCTTGGTCGTCTTTTGAAAAACCGTGGTCTTAAGGTAACCATTCAAAAGTTTGACCCATATATCAATATCGACCCAGGAACGATGAGTCCTTACCAACATGGGGAAGTGTTTGTGACGGACGACGGTGCAGAGACAGACTTGGATCTGGGGCACTATGAACGCTTTATTGATATTAACCTAAATAAATATTCAAATGTCACAACGGGTAAGATTTATAGTGAAGTTCTTCGAAAAGAGCGCAAAGGTGAATATCTTGGAGCAACTGTTCAAGTCATTCCACACATTACAGATGCTTTAAAAGAAAAGATTAAACGCGCTGCAACGACAACCGACTCTGATGTGATTATCACAGAAGTGGGGGGGACTGTTGGAGATATTGAAAGTTTGCCATTCTTAGAAGCTCTTCGTCAAATGAAGGCAGATGTCGGTGCAGATAATGTAATGTATATTCACACGACATTGCTTCCTTATCTGAAAGCTGCTGGGGAAATGAAAACGAAGCCCACTCAGCATTCTGTAAAAGAATTGCGTGGTCTGGGTATTCAACCGAATATGCTGGTCATTCGCACTGAAAAGCCAGCAGGTCAAAATATTAAAAATAAATTGGCGCAATTTTGTGACGTAGCACCAGAAGCAGTGATTGAGTCGCTAGATGTGGAACATTTGTATCAAATTCCGCTGAATTTGCAAGCACAAAACATGGACCAAATCGTTTGTGATCACTTGAAGTTGGACGTGCCAGAAGCAGATATGACAGATTGGTCTGCTATGGTTGATAAAGTCATGAACTTGAAGAAACAAGTGAAAATTGCGCTTGTTGGGAAATATGTGGAACTACCAGATGCTTATATCTCTGTTGTAGAAGCTCTCAAGCACTCTGGTTATGCCAATGATGCAGAAATCAAGCTGAATTGGGTCAATGCGAATGATGTCACAACGGAAAATGTCGCCGAATTGTTGAAAGATGCAGACGGTATTATTGTGCCAGGTGGATTTGGTCATCGCGGAACCGAAGGAAAGATTGCGACCATTCAATATGCGCGTGAAAATGATGTGCCAATGCTTGGAATTTGCCTTGGTATGCAGTTGACTTGTGTTGAGTTTGCTCGCCATGTACTAGGATTTGAAGATGCTAATTCTTCAGAATTAAATCCTGATACGAAGTACCCTGTTATTGATTTGATGCGTGATCAGATTGATGTAGAAGACATGGGAGGTACGCTTCGCTTAGGACTGTATCCGTCTAAGTTGAAACGTGGTTCCAAAGCTGCTGCAGCTTATGACAATCAAGAAGTTGTTCAGCGTCGTCACCGCCACCGCTACGAATTTAACAATGAATTCCGTCAACAATTTGAAGACGCAGGATTTGTCTTCTCAGGAGTTTCACCTGATAATCGTCTGGTGGAAATTGTAGAAATTCCAGAAAATCAATTCTTTGTGGCGTGTCAATACCACCCAGAATTATCCAGCCGCCCTAATCGTCCAGAAGGACTTTATACGGCTTTTGTCACAGCTGCGGTTGAAAATAGTGAAAAATAATAGAATGGGACAGGCTTCCATGATTGGTATCACAATCTGGAGCCTATTCCAATCTTTTTAATATCTTTTATAAATAGAAAGTCTTATCAGTATAACAAATTGGTGCAAGATTTTAAATGAAATCTACAACTAGATTGTCATAAAAAGCAGTGGTTTAGTAATAAAATAAGACTTTTTGCAAAGGATTTAATAGTTAATTAATTCTCTAAATTATTATCCGGAGGTAGATCATGATGAAGTTTATACTTGATGAAAGTATCGTAGCGCTTGGAATTAAAAATGTGGTAATTGGCATTGCCAAAAATGTAGATCCACATGCGCCTTTATCCGCTTCATTTTTGAAAAAGCAAAAAGAGATGGAAAAGTGGGCATTGAATTGCGATATCGATGAGGTGTCTGATGCTCCAGTCATTCAAGGCTACAAAGATTTGTTGCAAAGTGTTGGACGTAGTGTCAAGAAGAATCCTCCTACCGTTTTGGCGCTTATTCGGAATATTCGACATCGTGGTTCTATTCCACATATTAACAGTATTATTGATATTTACAATGTCGAATCTTTGCATTCTTTACTAGCTATTGGTGGACATGATTTGGATAAAATAGAGGAGCAGATAGAGTTTACTGTTAGCCAAAATGAAGACGTTTTTCTGCCGATTTTATCTACGGAAAAACACGTTTCTCCCACGGATTACGTCTATCGTGACAAGAAAGGTATTCTAGCGTGGTTGGACGTTCGTGATGGAGAACATTATAAATTTGATGATGAGACAAAAAATGCCATTTTTATCATTCAAGGAAATGCTCATACATCTGTTGAAATGCGTTTAGAAGCACTCAATCGCATTGAGAACGATTTAGCAGAATGTATGCCGAATCTGGATTTTGAA
This sequence comes from Streptococcus anginosus subsp. whileyi MAS624, assembly GCF_000478925.1. Taxonomy (NCBI): domain Bacteria; kingdom Bacillati; phylum Bacillota; class Bacilli; order Lactobacillales; family Streptococcaceae; genus Streptococcus; species Streptococcus anginosus. The sequence goes on from NZ_AP013072.1 coordinate 577,316, forward strand.
ACGTATGTCATTCACCCAGAGGGGAAATAACCTAAAAAGCAATGTATCCATCAATAAGATACGAGAAGCAAATCTGTTTTTTGAAGGCATTTGGAATACAATCACATTTTTTAGTAAAAGATTTGTTTGAAAATTCTTTACTTTTTAGTAAGATATAGTATAATTAGAATATATCATAGTTTTCGGAGGTACCTATGAAAAAAAGTAAAATTATTGCAGTAGCAGGGGTAGCCCTACTAACTGCTGGTTTTTTAACAGCTTGCTCGGGTTCGAAATCAAACTCGGCTGAAACAAAATTTGGTTATGTGTATTCTGGTGATCCAGAAACTTTGGATTATGTAACGTCAGGAAAAGCAACCACTAGCGATCTTGTGACAAATGGAGTTGACGGATTGTTAGAAAATGACAAATATGGAAATCTTGTACCATCAATGGCTAAGTCATGGACTGTATCAAAAGATGGTTTAACCTATACTTATAAACTTCGTAAGGGTGCCAAATGGTACACATCAGAAGGGGAAGAATACGCAGAAGTTAAAGCGCAAGACTTTGTAACTGGTTTGAAACATGCTGCCGATAAAAAATCTGAGGCGCTTTATTTGGTTCAAAACTCAATTAAAGGTTTAGATGCTTACGTGAATGGTCAAACAAAAGACTTTTCAACGGTAGGTGTGAAAGCAGTTGATGATTATACTGTTCAGTATACATTGAACAAGCCAGAACCATATTGGAATTCTAAGACAACCTCTGCCATTATGTGGCCAATCAATGCCGAATTTTTGAAATCTAAAGGAAATAAATTTGGTCAATCAACAGACCCTAACTCAATCCTTTATAATGGACCATTCTTGATGAAAGCTATCACAGCAAAATCTGCGGTAGAATATGTGAAAAACAAACATTATTGGGATAAAGATAAAGTAAAAGTTGATAGCATTAAACTTGCTTACTATGATGGTCAAGACCAAGACTCATTGGCTCGTAATTTCAAAGATGGGGCATACTCATACGCACGCCTCTTCCCAACAAGTTCAAACTTTGCAACTTTTGAAAAACAATTCAAGGACAATATCTATACAGCAGAAGCAGGCTCTGGAACGGCTGCTTTAGCCCTTAATATTGACCGTCAATCTTACAACCATACGGCTAAGAAAACAGATGAAGAAAAAAATTCAACGAAAAAGGCATTGTTGAACAAAGACTTCCGTCAAGCTTTGAACTTTGCACTTGACCGCGAATCTTATGCAGCACAAGTAAATGGTAAAGATGGTGCTGCCACAGCAATCCGTAACATGTTTGTACCATCAAATTTTGTTCAAGTTGGTGAAAAATCATTTAGTGATGTTGTAGAAGAAAAATTAGCAAGCTATGGCGATGACTGGAAGGGTGTCAAACTAGCTGATTCACAAAATGGCTTGTACAATCCAACAAAAGCAAAAGCAAAATTTGCAAAAGCAAAAGAAGCTTTGCAAGCTCAAGGTGTGAAATTCCCAATCCATTTAGATGTTCCTACTGTAGAAACTTCTAAGAACTATGTTGCTCGTATGCAATCTTTGAAACAGTCTGTTGAAAAAGTACTTGGTAAAGAAAATGTTGTCATGGACTTGAACATGATGTCAGAAGATGACTTTAACAACGTCACTTACTATGCTCCAAATGCAGCTGGCGAAGATTGGGATATCTCAGGCGCTGTTGGTTGGAGTCCCGACTATCAAGATCCATCTACTTATCTTGACATTTTGAAATCAACATCTTCTGATAATACGAAAACTTGGTTTGGATTTGACTCTGGTAGTGAAAATGCTGGTGCTAAAGCAGTTGGCTTGGACGAATATAATAAATTAGTCGATGAAGCAGGTGCAGAAACAACAGACATTGCAAAACGTTATGAAAAATATGCAGCAGCACAAGCTTGGTTAACAGACAGTTCACTTGTCTTACCAACAATGGCTTCAACTGGTGCAGGAACATTTGTGTCACGTCTTCAACCATTCTCAGGTGCGTTTGCACAAACAGGTAGCAAAGGTAGCTCAACCTACTATAAATACATTAAAGTCGGTAAAGATGCTGTTACGAAGAAAGACTATGAAGCAGCTAAGAAGAAATGGCAAAAAGAAAAAGTTGAATCTAACAAAAAAGCTCAAGACGAATTAGCTGATCATGTAAAATAATACAATGATAAAAGCAGGTAAAACTCACTAAAAGGTGAGGAAAACCTGCTTTTTTTATTTCTAAAGGTTAATAGATTAATATAAACCTTATTAAATCAGCTTTCAAAATATGTCATAAAATTTAGAAAATTCTATTTACTTTTTACTGTTTGTGTGCTAGAATGTATAAAAATAATGATTTTGGGAGGAATATTCATGAAGAAAAGTAAAATCATTACCCTTGCAGCGCTAGCCTTGCTTGCAACAGGAGCTCTAGCAGCTTGTTCTAGCTCTAAAACAAGCTCGGGGAACAAAACATTCTCATATATTTATGAGCAAGATCCAGATAACCTGAACTATTTGACAACTGGGAAAGCAGCTACTGCAAATCTTACCAGTAATGTCATTGACGGACTCTTGGAAAATGACCGTTACGGAAATCTAGTTCCTTCTGTAGCGAAGGATTGGACAGTCTCCAAGGATGGCTTGACTTATACTTATACACTTCGTAAGGGTGTGAAATGGTACACATCAGAGGGTGAAGAGTATGCAGAAGTTAAGGCACAAGACTTTGTGACAGGCTTAAAATATGCTACGGATAATAAATCTGATGCTATTTACTTGGTGCAAGATTCTGTTAAAGGCTTGGATGCTTACATGAAGGGTGAAAATAAAGATTTCTCTTCTGTCGGTATCAAAGCAGTTGATGATTACACGGTTCAATACACGCTTAATCGACCAGAAAGCTTTTGGAATTCTAAAACAACAATGGGCGTTCTAGCACCAGTTAATGCAGAATTTTTGAAATCAAAAGGCAATAAATTTGCACAAGCAACAGACCCATCTAGTCTTCTTTATAATGGTCCATACTTGCTGAAATCTATCACAGCGAAATCGTCTGTTGAATTTGCTAAAAATCCAAACTACTGGGATAAGAAAAATGTGCACATTGACAACATCAAGCTGTCTTACTATGATGGTCAAGACCAAGACAAACTTGCTAAAGGATTTAGTGATGGCTCATTTACCAATGCTAAAGTATTTCCAACTAGCCCAAGTTATGCTTCTGTCAGCAAGAAATACAAAAACAACATCGTTTATACTCCACAAGATGCAACAACTTACTTAGTAGCTACAAATATTGATCGTCAATCTTACAATCACACTTCAAAGACAACAGATGCTCAAAAAACTTCTACTAAGAAAGCTTTGCTAAACAAGGATTTCCGTCAAGCGATTACCTTTGCATTTGACCGCACTGCTTATGCATCACAGGTGAATGGTAAAGACGGTGCGACGAAGATGCTCCGTAATCTCTTTGTACCACCAACGTTTGTTCAAACAGATGACAAGAGCTTTGTAGAATTGGTCAAAGAAAAATTGATTGGCTACGATGAAAGTTGGAAAGATGTCAACTTAAATGATGCGCAAGATGGGCTTTATAATCCAACTAAAGCTAAAGAAAAATTAGCGAAAGCGAAAGCAGCGCTTCAAGCAGATGGCGTTCAATTCCCAATCCACATTGATATGCCAGTTGACCAAACAGCAACTAATAAAGTTCAACGTGTGCAATCATTGAAACAATCTATTGAAAAAAATCTTGGGAAAGAAAATGTTGTGATTGATATTCAACAAATGTCTAAAGACGACGTGAATAATATCACTTACTTTGCCGAATCCGCAGCGGCAGAAGATTGGGATCTTTCTGATAATGTTGGTTGGAGTCCAGACTTCCAAGACCCATCTACCTATCTTGATGTTATCAAACCTTCAAGCGGTGAAAGCACTAAGACCTATCTAGGATTTGATGCAGGCACGAACAACGCTGCTGCAGCACAAGTTGGTATGAACGAATATGAAAAGTTGTTGAATGAGGCTGAAAAAGAAACCAACAATACGAATGCACGCTATGAAAAATATGCTGCAGCCCAAGCTTGGTTGACTGATAATGCATTGGTCATTCCAACAACAACACTAACGGGTCGCCCAATTCTTTCTCGTACAGTACCATTTAGTAATGCCTTTGCTTGGTCAGGAAACAAGGGAAATAGTGAAACAATTCTCTATAAATACCTTGAAATCCAAGATGAGCCTGTGACTCAAAATCAATACAAGAAGGCAATGGAAAAATGGAATAAAAAGCGCACAGAGTCTAATAAAAAGGCTCAAGAAGAACTTGCAAATCATGTTAAATAATTGAAAAAAATTAGATAAAATTTAACAGAAAAACAAAAAAAGTTCAATTATGATAAAAATATTCTGACAATTGATTTTACAATTAACCAGAATTGTGATATAATTTTAAACAATCAGTTTAAAAATTGAAGGTATTCTAAAATTGAAAATAGGTATTTGTCGTGACGCGTGGCATTTCTCTATCAGTTCCTTCGGTCTTGGCTGACAGGTTATGTTTAATAACTTAACCATAGTTATTAAAGTGGAATATCTGATGTGACTCATGCTGAATCATTAAAATACAAAAAGAATTAGCAGATCATGTAAAATAAACTTCTCATCAGAACTTTCTCTAACAGGAGGGAAAGTTCTTTTGGGATTTTAAAGGAAACGGTAAATGAAGAAATATATTTTTATGCGTATCTTACGCTCTTTAGTATCTATTTTCATGGTAACAACGCTGACTTACACCATTATCTATACCATGGTGCCTAGGAAGTTGATTTTCAAACAGGATCCAAACTATAACAAAATAGCAACAACTCCTGATAAAAAGACCAATTACGAAAATACGATTTTTGAGCGCATGGGTTACATTGACTACTATGATACGAAGGAATTGCAAGAAAAAGCTAGTAAAGAGAATTCCTCTGTAACAGTAGAACCTACTAATGCAAATAAAAAAATCTATGAAGCTTACATCAAAAAGCTGGGACGCGGTTGGAAATTGCAGCAATTTAAAGAAAGCAAGCAATTTTATGCAACTCGTGAAGTTCCAGTCTATGAACGCGTTCTTGGTTTCTATGGTAATTTGATTCAAATTGACCATACAGGTGCTGTGAAAGATGCTTCTAATCCGAATTTGAAGCGTTATATTCGCATTGAAAATGATCCTGCTATTGGTTGGTCTGTTGTTGGTTCTGGAACGAAACATAAATATTTATTATATTTCAATAGTCAGTTTCCATTTATCCACCAAAATTTTGTAAGATTAAATCTAGGAACTTCTTATCCGACCTATGCTAATCTTCCTGTTTTACAGGTTATTTCACAAGGGCAAGGTCAAACGAAGACATCAGAAGTTCAATTTCCAACAGGAAAGAAAACATCATCTGTTAATATTTATACACGTACATATAAGTCTCCAAAGCAAGCCGATGCACGCGATGTTGCTAATTACGGAAAAGATGATCCTTATACGGCGACAGAGAGCAATTATCAATATCCATCTATGATTGTGAGCTCTTCTATTGTTGGGTTGATTGGTTTGGCCTTGTCATACTTAATCGCCGTTCCACTTGGATCTTATATGGCTCGCTTTAAGAATACATTGTTTGATAGTATTTCAACCGGTGCTTTGACTTTCTTAATGTCACTGCCAACTATTGCCTTGGTTTATATCATTCGCTTGATTGGTTCAGCGATTGGCTTACCTGATTCATTCCCTATTTTGGGAGCAGGTGATTGGCGCTCTTATGTGTTGCCGGCAGTTATTCTTGGACTCTTGAGTGCGCCTTGGACAGCAGTGTGGATTCGCCGTTATATGATTGACTTGCAATCACAAGATTTTGTTCGTTTTGCACGTGCAAAAGGTCTTTCTGAAAAAGAAATTTCTAATAAACATATTTTCAAAAATGCTATGGTGCCACTTGTATCCAGTATACCTGGTGCTATTATCGGAGTTATCACAGGTGCAACTTTGACTGAAACAGTCTTTGCTTTCCCTGGTATGGGTAAGATGTTGATTGACTCTGTTAAAGCTTCAAACAATTCTATGGTCGTTGGTCTTGTCTTTATCTTTACTTGTCTTTCTATCTTCGCTCTTCTATTGGGTGATATTCTGATGACAGTACTTGACCCACGTATTAAATTAACATCAAAAGGAGGTAAATAATGGCTACAATTGATAAGACTAAGTTCCAATTTGTCAAACGCGATGATTTTGCCTCTGAAACAATTGATGCTCCAGCCTATTCTTACTGGAAGTCAGTTATGCGTCAGTTCCTAAAAAAGAAATCAACAGTTATCATGTTGGGAATTTTGGTCGCTATTATTTTGATGAGTTTCATTTATCCGATTTTCTCAGATTTTGACTTTAACGATGTCAGCAAGGTGAATGATTTCGGTGCGCGTTATATTAAACCAAACGGTCAATATTGGTTTGGTACAGATAGCAACGGGAAATCTCTTTTTGACGGAGTATGGTTTGGAGCTCGTAACTCCATCCTCATTTCTGTCATTGCAACCGTGATTAACTTAGTTATTGGTATTGTGATTGGTGGTATCTGGGGAATTTCAAAAACCGTTGACCGTATCATGATGGAAGTGTACAATATCATTTCTAACATCCCATCTCTCTTGATTGTCATTGTCTTGACTTATTCAATTGGTGCTGGTTTCTGGAACTTGATTTTTGCTATGACCATCACAGGTTGGGTTGGGATTGCTTATACGATTCGTATCCAAATTCTACGTTATCGTGATTTAGAATACAACCTCGCCAGTCGTACATTGGGAACGCCAACGCTTAAAATTATTGTGAAAAATATTATGCCACAGTTGGTTTCTGTGATTGTTACAACTGCTTCACAATTACTTCCAAGTTTCATTTCATACGAAGCTTTTCTGTCTTTCTTTGGTTTGGGACTTCCTGTGACGGTGCCAAGTTTGGGACGGTTAATTTCAGATTATTCACAAAACGTGACAACAAATGCGTATCTTTTCTGGATTCCATTGACAACCTTGATTTTGGTTTCTCTTTCATTGTTCGTTGTCGGTCAAAACTTAGCGGACGCTAGTGATCCACGTACACATAGATAGGAGTAAATATGACACAAGAAAAAAATGTAATATTGACTGCTCGCGATATTGTCGTGGAATTTGACGTTCGTGATAAAGTCTTAACAGCCATTCGTGGTGTTTCGCTTGACCTTATCGAAGGTGAGGTTCTTGCACTTGTAGGAGAATCTGGTTCTGGTAAGTCTGTTTTGACAAAGACATTTACAGGAATGTTAGAGGAAAATGGTCGAGTTGCTCAAGGAACGATTGATTACCGTGGACAAGATTTGACAAAATTGAAGTCTAATAAAGATTGGGAACCTATACGCGGTGTTAAAATTGCAACAATCTTCCAAGATCCGATGACGAGTTTGGATCCTATTAACACAATTGGTAGCCAAATTACAGAAGTGATTATCAAGCATCAAAAGAAAACGCCAAAAGAAGCAAAAGAAATGGCTGTTGACTATATGAATAAGGTCGGCATTCCTGATGCTGAAAAGCGTTTTAATGAATACCCATTCCAATATTCAGGAGGAATGCGTCAACGGATTGTTATCGCTATTGCGCTTGCTTGTCGCCCTGATATCCTTATCTGTGATGAACCAACGACAGCGCTTGACGTTACGATTCAGGCACAAATCATTGATTTGTTGAAATCTTTGCAGCAAGAATATGAATTTACAACTATTTTTATCACCCACGACCTGGGAGTGGTAGCAAGTATTGCAGATAAGGTTGCGGTTATGTATGCTGGTGAAATCGTTGAATACGGAACAGTAGAAGAAGTCTTTTACGATCCACGTCATCCTTACACTTGGAGTTTGTTATCTAGTCTGCCTCAGTTGGCAGATGATAAGGGTGAGTTGTATTCAATTCCTGGAACGCCGCCATCTCTTTATTCACATTTACAAGGAGATGCATTTGCCTTGCGTTCAGATTATGCTATGGAAATTGATTTTGAAGAGAAGCCACCTCAAATATATGTAACGGATACCCACTGGGCAAAAACATGGTTGTTACATGAGAATGCTCCAAAAGTGAATAAGCCAGCTGTTATTGATGATTTACACGAAAAAATTAGCTCAAAAATGGGCTTTGCCCATTTAGACGCCTAGGAGGAAGGAAATGCCTGAAAAATTAGTAGAAGTTAAAGATTTGGAAATTTCTTTCGGTGAGGGAAGCAAGAAATTTGTTGCTGTTAAAAATGCTAATTTCTTTATCAATAAAGGAGAAACGTTTTCACTTGTAGGAGAATCTGGTTCTGGTAAAACGACAATTGGTCGTGCGATTATTGGTTTAAATGATACGAGTCATGGAGAGATTTTCTTTGAAGGGAAAAAAATCAATGGCAAAAAATCAAAAGAAGAAGAGTCAGAAATCATTCGTAAAATTCAAATGATTTTCCAAGACCCTGCTGCTAGTTTGAATGAACGTGCGACAGTTGATTATATCATTTCGGAAGGCTTGTATAATTTCCATTTATTTAAAGATGAAGAAGAACGCAAGAAAAAAGTGAAAGATATTATTCATGAAGTTGGATTGTTATCAGAGCATTTAACACGTTACCCGCATGAATTTTCTGGTGGTCAACGTCAGCGGATTGGGATTGCCCGTGCGCTTGTTATGGAACCAGATTTTGTCATTGCAGATGAGCCGATTTCAGCTTTGGACGTGTCTGTGCGCGCGCAAGTTTTGAATCTTCTTAAGAAATTCCAAAAAGATCTAGGTTTGACCTATCTTTTCATTGCCCATGATTTATCAGTTGTACGTTTTATCTCAGACCGTATTGCTGTTATTTATAAGGGTGTGATTGTAGAAGTGGCTGAAACAGAAGAACTCTTCAATAATCCAATCCATCCTTATACGCAGTCATTGCTATCTGCTGTCCCAATTCCAGACCCAATATTGGAGCGGAAGAAAGTATTGAAGGTTTATGATGCTGCTCAACATGATTATTCAGTAGATAAGCCAGAAATGGTTGAAATTCGTCCAGGACACTTTGTCTGGGCTAATAAAGCAGAAGTTGAAAAGTATAAAAAAGAATTGTAAATAGATCTTCAACTTTGTTGACAATTAAAGAGGTTAAATAAGAACTTAGTCTCTAGTTAAAATTAAGGAATGAACGACAATAAAAAAGCTTAAAACCAACGTTTTTGATAACATGGTTTTGAGCTTTTTTACTATTTTTGAGCTTTTATGCTATACTAATTTTAGTAGAAAAAAGGAGAAATGTTATGTATCAATTGATTGCGTTTGATATGGATGGAACACTTTTGACTAGTAACAAAACGATTGCCAAAAGCAGCGTTGAAGCGATTGGGAGAGCTCAAGATGCTGGTAAACAAGTTGTACTTTCAACAGGACGCTCTTTGTCAGAACTGCTTCCTTATGGAGATGATTTGCGCAGGATTCGCTATGCTATTCTTGCAAGTGGTGCATTGATTTATGATTTGGAGGCTAAATGCGTTTTAGCTAAGCAAACCTTGCCTGCTATAGCAGTGGATAAGGTGAAGGCGATAGCAGAAGCTCAAGATTTGATGCTGGTTTGTATGATTGACGGACAAGGCTATCTTCAAAAATCACATTTTGAGAATATTGCTAACTATTATATGGAAATTTATACTGAACTTTATGATAAAACAGCTATCTTGGTGGATAATATTTACGATTTGTTAGCTAAGGAGAGATAGCATTTTGACAAAATCAATATTTATCACTTTACGGCAAGGGATCGAGATCAATCGTATGAAACTTTATTGTCTGAAAAGATAACGATGATAAAAGCTGAAGTAAGTGGTCTTGAACTAACAGCGCAAGGAGTTGAAAAGGGGCAGGGTTTAGCTCACCTTGCTCAAAAATTAAATCTTCCTATGGAGCAAATCATTGCTGTTGGGGATGCTGACAATGATGAAAGCATGATTCGCGAAGCAGGTTTTGGTGTTGCTATGGGAAATGCCAATGAGAATATCAAAGGTTTGGCAGATATTATTGTGGCAGATAACGACCACGGTGGCTGTGCGCAGGCTATTGATGATGTGCTTCTGGCAGATAAAATATAGGAACAACTAATAAACACTAACCCCCACTTAAGATTTCTCAATACTTAAGTGGGGGGTAACTATCTCACAGTATTAAATACTCTTTCCTGAAGAGAGGTGGACGGGAAGAAAGTAGCCGGTTGTCACAACTTCTTCACCAGCAATTTTTCGAAGCAACAAATCTACCAGTAAACAAGCTATATCTTTCAATGGTTGCTGTATAGTGGCTAGTTGGGGATAGTAGTTTTCTACAAAATAAGTTCCGTCGTAACCGATGACTTTTAGATCCTCTGGAATTTTGATTTCCAATTCTTGAGCGACTTTCATGATTAAAATGGCTGTCAGATCATCTGAAGCAAAAATGGCATCAGGTTTTCTATGTTTTAAAATATTTTTGATTTCCATTTCTTTGCGAATAGGAGAGAAGTCACTTGATACATTGATAATTGGTGCATCAGGTAGAATGGAAGCAAAACCTGCATGGCGGAGACCTGTCGGGGAGTTTGAATTATCGTTTCCGGTAATCATAATGATATTTTGGGCACCGGATTTGACCAAGGTTTTTGCAGCCAAGACACCACCAGCATAGTTGTCTGAAGATACAACAGGAATGGAAGGGGATAAGTTGCGGTCAAAAGAGATAATGGGAGCTGTTACACGGTCATAATCAGAGATGCCTAAGTTGTGGCTGCCTGAGATAATGCCATCCACTTGATTGGCTTCTAGCATCTCCAGATACTCTTTTTCCTTGCTTGAATTGTGCTCGCTATTGCAGATGATTGTCTTGTAGCCTCTTTTGAATAACTCATGCTCTAATTTGTCAATGAGTTCGGCATAAAAAATGTGACTGATATTTGGGAAAATCAATCCAATCAGTTTAGCGGATTTTCCTTGTAAGCTACGAGCGAGATTATTGGGCTTGTATCCCAACTCGCGCATAGCCTCATTGACTTTTGTAATCGTTTTTTCTGAGAGGTAGCCTTTTTTGTTAATTACACGGGATACAGTGGTTGGGCTGACTCCAGCAATTTTTGCAACATCAGTTAACTTCGCGACCATAATCTAATTCATAGTAAGTTCCAGTTGGATTTCCCTCGCTGATAAAAATACCGTTTTGGTTTTCATGAGGGAAAATGCGACCTGAAAATACTTTTTCTCCTTTGTTAATAAAAATTTCAAAAACTGATTTATCAATGAAGATAGTAGCAGTTGTAGCTTGGTTTTCAATCGTACAACTACGAACGGTACCAAATTCAAGAGCGTATTGCTCACCGGCTTGACTACGGTCAACCGTTACTTGACCATTTTTGATGTCAAAGCGAATGCGTAGCCCTTTATGCTCTTGATCTGCAAAAAGGACGATTTCAGCTTGTGAATCAGCTGTAAATTCTAGTTCTAATTCATAGCAGTTCTTTGTTTGCGCTTGATTAGCAAATGTTTGGCTATTATCTGTGCGCAAGGATGTGATAGCTGGGACAGGGTATTGATAGAGTTTACCGTCTTTTAGGGTTAATTCTTTGACCAAAGAGAATGTTCCTTGGTGGTCGAAACGGTCGGATGGATAGGCAATATCTGGTAATCCTAGCCAGCTGACAGCTAAGGCACGTCCGTCAGGAGTATTGAAAGCTTGAGTGGCGTAGCATTCAAATCCATAATCTAAATTTTGCAGAGGACTAGGTTCAATAATTGTTGCTTTCTTTGTGTCAAACGATTGACCTATTTTATACATATTTGGATAAATATTGTCATAAGGAGTGACTTTTTTTGATAAACCTTGAGGACAGTAGAGCAAAATTGGCTTATCATCAATAAAGACAAGATTTGGACATTCCATCATGTAGGCGGTGTTGTCATTTTCAAAGTCTAAATTACCGACTTCCTCCCAGTTTGTATAATCGTTGTCAACCGCTTTATAAAGCTTGATATAGCCTTTTTTGTCAAGGTTTTGTTCCCCAACAATGGCGTAAAATTGTCCGTGGTAGTTAAAAATCTGAGGATCACGAAAATGATCTGTAGCGTCCTGAGGTTGTTCAATCAAGACTTTGTTTAGTTTTTGAATATGTCCGTCTTTGTCCAGCAAAGCGCCGATTTGGTAAGGGTGACGAACCCAATTCTCATCACGGACATTTCCAGTATAGAATAGGAAAAGTTTGTCGTCAAACTGCATAGCAGAGCCAGAGTAAGCACCGTGACTGTCTAATGGGGTGTCTGGCAGAACACGAACACCGGTTTCTGTGAAGTGTACGAGGTCATCACTTTCCAGTTGTACCCAAGACTTGAGCCCATGAGTTGCACCAAATGGAAAATTTTGATAGAAGACAATCCATTTTCCGTCAAAATAGGAAAAACCATTTGGGTCATTCAGCAGTCCCGTATCAGGCTCTACGTGGTAGGTAGCACGCCAAGGCGACGTAGCGATTTTATCTTTTATCTGTTGGATTTCATTTTCAGTCCATTGTTCATAGCGTTTGTAACGTTGTTTAGTAGTCCAAGCCAATCTTTTGTCCTCCGAGATAGTTTTCTTACTTATATAGTAAACGTTTTCTCTGAAAAAATCAACTTTTTAATAGAAAAAAATAAAATTTCTGCAAAACGCTTGACATATTTTAAAATCATGTTAAAATAATAGTCGTAGGAGCGATTAAATCGCTTTCATAAAAGTTAATTATTTTCAATAAGGAGATGCAAATGGAAAATAAGGACATTGCAAAAGCAGTCATTGCGGCCATTGGCGGATGTGACAATGTAAGTAGTGTTGCTCACTGTGCGACCCGTCTGCGTGTCATGGTCAAAGATGAAGCTAAGATTGATAAAGACAGAGTTGAGAATCTTGAAAAGGTTCAGGGAGCTTTCTTTAACTCAGGTCAATACCAAATTATCTTTGGTACTGGTACAGTGAATAAAATCTATGATGAAGTGGTAGCGCTTGGTTTGCCTACGTCTTCAACTGGTGAGCAAAAAGCAGAAGCAGCTAAAAAGGGAAATTGGTTCCAACGTGCCGTTCGTACATTTGGTGACGTATTTGTACCAATCCTGCCAGCAATCGTAGCAACAGGTCTTTTCATGGGGATTCGTGGTGCGATTAATAACGATACGATTCTTGGATTATTTGGAACAACTTCAAAAGCCTTTGCTGCGTCAGACTTCTATACTTACACAGTTGTGTTGACAGATACAGCATTTGCCTTCTTCCCAGCTTTGATTTCTTGGTCAGCTTTCCGTGTATTCGGTGGGAATCCAGTGATCGGTATTGTACTTGGTTTGATGTTGGTAAATACCGCTCTTCCAAATGCTTGGGATGTAGCTTCTGGTGCTGCAAAGCCAATCATGTTCTTTGGTTTCATTCCAGTAGTTGGTTATCAAAACTCAGTATTGCCAGCCTTCTTCATTGGACTACTTGGTGCGAAACTTGAAAAATGGTTGCATAAGAAAATTCCAGATGTGCTTGATTTGCTTGTTGTGCCATTCTTGACCTTCCTTGTGATGTCAGTTCTTGGACTCTTTGTCATTGGTCCAATCTTCCACTCACTTGAAAATGTCATTCTTGCTGCGACAAAAGCTATTCTTGCCTTACCGTTTGGCTTAGCTGGTCTCATCCTTGGTGGTGTGCATCAGCTTATCGTGGTAACTGGTGTTCACCATATCTTCAACTTACTAGAAGCACAATTGATTGCAAATGAAGGAAAAGATGCCTTTAATGCAATCATCACAGCTGCTATGACTGCCCAAGCGGGTGCAACTCTTGCAGTTGGTGTAAAAACAAAATCTAAAAAACTAAAAGCTCTTGCCTTCCCGGCTGCTCTCTCTGCAGGTCTTGGAATTACTGAACCAGCTATTTTCGGGGTAAACTTACGTTATGGTAAACCATTTGTACTTGGTCTTGTTGCCGGTGCTGCTGGTGGTTGGTTAGCTTCTATTCTTGGACTTGCTGGTACTGGATTTGGTATTACTATTATCCCAGGTACGCTTCTCTATCTGAATGGTCAAGTTCTTCAATATATCTTTATGGTACTTGTAACTACTGGTCTTGGATTTGGTTTGACTTACGCATTTGGTTACAAAGATGCTGAAGAAGAAGTGACTGAAGCAAAAGAAGTAGTAGAAGCTAATGAAGCAGCTGCGCCAGTCCTTTCTGATGAAACAATCGTTTCTCCAATCGTTGGTCAAATGGTTGACTTGAAAGATGTCAATGATCCAGTATTCTCTAGCGGTGCTATGGGACAAGGAGTTGCGGTGAAACCTAGTGAAGGTGTTGTGTATGCTCCTGCGGATGCAGAAGTGACAATCGCATTTGCAACTGGTCACGCTTACGGCTTGAAAACGGCAAAAGGTGCTGAAATCTTGATTCACGTAGGTATTGACACAGTTTCTATGAACGGTGACGGATTTGATCAAAAAGTTGCTCAAGGTGATAAGGTGAAAGCTGGCGATGTTCTTGGTACATTTGATGCTGCGAAAATTGCAGCCGCTGGTCTTGATGATACAACTATGGTGATTGTTACCAACACAGCTGATTATGCTTCTGTTACTCCTGTTGCAGAGGGTACAGTAGCGAAAGGCGATGCTGTGATTGAGCTAAAAGCCTAACCGTATAATGTGATAAGAGGCTGAGCAAAAAGGTTCAGCTTCTTCACTTTTGGTTAACAAAACACATTAACACAGCGGTTGATTGTTTTCTTTACTCCCTTCACGTCTCAAAGTTGTCAATCAACTGTGCAGGGGTGGGAAACGAACTCTTTCCAGTTCTTTCCCACTCCCTTTTCTTTGAAAAAGAGAAGAAAAAGTAAGATTTTTACTCAGAAGTCATACGATGATATGCTATAATGAATAGAGAAGAAAACAAAATAAAAAGAGGTTTTGAAATGACAAAATTGTATGGAAGCCTAGAAGCTGGTGGTACAAAATTTGTGTGTGCGGTTGGAGATGAAAACTTTGAAGTAATTGAAAAAACACAATTTCCAACGACCACACCGATTGAAACGTTGGATAAGACGATTGCATTTTTCTCTCGTTTTGAGAATTTAGCTGGTCTTGCGGTGGGTTCATTTGGTCCGATTGACATTGATCCTAATTCAAAAACGTATGGTTTTATTACAACGACACCTAAACCACACTGGGCAAATGTCGATATTGTCGGTGCTTTGCGACGTGCTTTAAATGTACCGATTTACTTTACGACAGATGTTAATAGCTCTGCTTATGGTGAAGTAGTGGCACGAAATAATGCAGGCGGACGCATTGAAAATCTAGTTTACTATACGATTGGAACGGGAATCGGTGCTGGTGCCATTCAGCGTGGAGAATTCATCAGTGGAACGGGTCATCCAGAAATGGGGCATTATTATGTTGCAAAACACCCAATGGATGTAGAAAAAGAATTTAATGGAGTGTGTCCATTCCATAATGGCTGTTTAGAGGGATTAGCTGCTGGACCTAGTTTAGAGGCCCGGACAGGCATTCGAGGTGAAAATATTGAACTAAACAGCTCTGTTTGGGATATTCAAGCCTATTATATTGCGCAAGCAGCAATTCAAGCGACAGTGACTTTTCGACCAGATGTGATTGTCTTTGGTGGAGGTGTTATGGCGCGACAGCACATGTTGGATCGCGTTCGTGAAAAGTTCACAGTTTTGTTGAATGGTTATTTGCCTGTTCCAGATGTACGTGATTACATTGTAACGCCAGCGGTTGCAGGAAATGGGTCAGCGACACTTGGAAACTTTGTCTTAGCTAAAAAAGTCAGCGAAAAAAACAAAGGATAATTGAGTAATTGAGAGCAAGTGAGTGAATATTGAATAAGCTTGCTCTTTTTTTGACATAAGGAAGAAAATGATTAAACCAATTGTAAAAGATATGTTGGTTTTGCAGCAGAAAGCACAACCAGCAAGCAAAGAAGATGTCGGAATTGGGCAAGATTTGTTCGATACCTTAAGAGCGAACCAAGATAAGTGTGTCGGAATGGCAGCCAATATGATTGGAGTTCAAAAACGCATCATTATATTGATGTACGACGTGATTCCTGTTATCATGTTCAATCCTATTTTGAAAAGGAAGTCATCTCCTTACCGAGCGGAAGAGTACTGTTTATCACTTGCGGGGAGTCGCTTGACAACTCGTTATAAGGAAATTACAGTTGAATATTTGGATCAACATTGGCAAAAACAAACGCTGACTTTGAAAGATTTTCCCGCACAAATCTGCCAGCATGAACTGGATCATTTGGAGGGGATTTTGATTTAATGACCTGAAAACTCAGCTTTTATAGTACTGGGTTTTTAATTGGTCAAAAAATAGTTCTCATAGGAACTTTTTTCTTGACATTCGTTTGAATTATAGTAAAATAGTTCTCATGAAAACTAATTGGTTCTCTAGCGAACTATTTGAAAGGAAATCAAATGGAAAAACCATTATTAGAATTCAAGCGATTTGGACGGAAGACACATCTGATGATTCAAAAAATTGCCAAAGAGCGAGGGATTGAATTTATGGCGGGTCCACAAGGGCAAGTATTGCATTTTGTGAATCACCGCGAAGACTGTGATAAGATGACCTTTATTAAAGATATTGAGCAGGAGTTGGGCATTACTAAGTCCGTTGCCAGTAATTTAATGAAGCGAATGGTGAAGAATGGCTTGATTTATCTGGAAGTGAGTGAAGCAGATAAACGCGCTAAGATTATTCGTTTAACGCCGGAATCAAAAGAGCGCATGAATAAAATTCGTGATTTTTTTGATGAAATGGATCGTTGCCTATTGACAGATATTTCAGAAGAAGATTTGGTTACTTTTTTTCAAGTGATGGGGAAATTTTACCAGAATATTGAAAAATTAGAAAAAGGAGAAGCGAATGTTTAAATTGTTTAAACGTTTAACTGTCAAAGAAGTAGGGATGATTGTCATCAGCATCTTGTTTACTTGTTTAACAGTTTATTTAGAATTAGAGGTTCCAACTTATATTTCAAAAATTACGGAACTCCTACATACGAAAGGAACGGTCGTTTCTGATTTGTGGAATCCGGGCTTGAAAATGATTGGATTGTCATTTGCTAGTTTTCTCAGTGCTGTGGTAGTTGGTTTTATTGCGGCTAGATTGGCAGCTAGCTTTACAACGAGCTTGCGCTCAGATATTTTCAATCGTGTACTGGATTATTCAAATGCTGAGATTAAGAGATTTTCTATTCCAAGTCTTTTAACGCGGACAACCAATGATCTTACGCAAATTCAGCTTATGATTACTATGGGCTTGCAAGTCGTGACTCGTGGGCCGATTATGGCGATTTGGGCGATTACAAAAATCATTGGGAAATCAGAATACTGGTTGTGGGCAGTTATTGTCGCAGTTATTGTGAATATTATCATGACAACAGTTCTGATGACGCTTGCCTTTCCAAAGCAATCCGTTATTCAACGGTTGACTGATAAGTTAAATAGTATTACGCGTGAAAGTCTAACAGGGATTCGTGTTGTTCGGGCTTATAACGCTGAAGACTATCAAGATGACAAGTTTGCAGGAGCTAATGATGAAGTGACTCGTTTGAATCTCTTTGTCAGTCGTCTCATGGCGATTTTAAATCCAATTATGATGGGGATTTCGAGCGGCTTGACTTTGGCGATTTATTGGATTGGGGCTTACTTGATTCAAGACGCAGCCTTACCAGAACGTTTGCCAATTTTTAGTGATATGGTCGTCTTTATGTCTTATGCCATGCAAGTGGTGATAGGCTTCATGCTTATGGGGGCTCTTTTTATCATTCTACCTCGTACCTTGGTGTCTGCCGGACGGATCAATGAAGTGCTTGATTTATATTCAACGATTGAGTCTCCAACAGAGCCAAAAATAGCGAAAGATGTCAAAGGTGAAGTGGTATTTGACAATGTATCTTTCCGCTATGCTAAAAATTCTGAGGCTGTTATCGAACATGTTAGCTTTACAGCTAAAGCAGGTGAAACCGTAGCTTTCATTGGATCAACTGGTTCTGGGAAATCCACTTTAATCAGCTTAATTCCTCGTTTCTATGATGTGACAGAAGGAAAAATTTTAGTGGATGGCGTAAACGTCAAAGATTATCAGCTGGAAGATTTGCATAATAAAGTTGGCTACATTCCACAAAAAGCTGTCCTCTTCTCTGGTGATATCAAGAGTAATTTAGACTTTGGGCAAAGCAATGAAAGCCCATTGGATGACGAAAAAATGTGGGCTGCATTGGACTTGGCACAGGCGAGATCATTTGTTGAAGAAAAAGAAGATGGTTTGCAATCTGAAGTTGTGCAAAGCGGTACCAATTTCTCTGGTGGGCAAAAGCAACGTTTGGCGATTGCGCGTGCACTTGCTCGCAAGCCTGAAATTTTGATTTTTGATGATTCATTTTCGGCGCTGGACTATAAGACAGACCGCATTTTGCGGGAAGAATTAGCGAAAAAAGTGAAGGATACAACTAGATTGATTGTGGCGCAACGGATTTCAACGATTATGGATGCCGATCAGATTTTGGTACTGGATAAAGGAAAAGTAGTCGGTCAGGGTACTCATAAAGAATTGCTGGCAACGACCGCAGTTTATCAAGAAATTGCTTACTCACAATTATCAAAGGAGGAATTGGAAAATGGAAAATAAAAAATCATCTTTATTTAGCCAAGTGGAACCCTATATCAAAGGATTCCAGTTTCCCTTGCTCGTTGCATTTGTGGGAGTAATACTATCTAGTGTTATCACGGTTTATGGTCCGGTCAAATTAAAAGAAATTACCAATCTCATCACAGAAGGAATGAGAAGTCGGATTGATCTGAAGGCTATCTCTAATATTGCTCTTTTCTTAGCAGTTTTATATGTGGTGGGTGCTGTATTAAATTATATGCAATCCTTTATTATTTCGTCCGTCGTTCAGCATTTTTCAAAACGTTTACGGACAGCCATTGCGGAGAAAATTAATAAATTACCCTTGCGGTATTTTGATAGTCATTCGCAAGGGGACACTCTTTCACGAGTCACTAATGACGTGGATACTGTTGGACAATCGCTGAACCAAAGTTTAGGAACAGTGATTTCATCAAGTTTGCTTCTCATTGCTGTTCTCTTTATGATGTTTTATAACAACGTGGTTCTATCCTTTGTAACGATTGGATCGGTTTTGATTGGTTTTGTCTTTGTTGCGTTGATTATGGGCAAATCACAACGGTTTTTCCGCACACAACAAGAGAATCTTGCTAGTGTCAATGGATATGTGGAAGAGATGTATTCTGGTCACAATGTCATTGTCAGCTACAATGCTGCAGAGGAATCTAAAGCAACCTTTCAAACGCTCAATACCAATCTTTACAACAGCATGTGGAAATCACAATTCATTTCAGGGATTATGATGCCGCTTATGATGTTTGTAGGGAACTTCGGTTACGTTATGGTTGTTTTGGTTGGGGCGAGCATGGCCTTGAATGGCGATGTCACTATGGGAACGATTGTTGCCTTTATGGTATATGTACGGATTTTCTCTCAACCGTTGTCACAAATTGCACAAGGGATTACTACTCTTCAACAAGCTAGCGCTGCTATGGGACGCGTATTTGAATTTTTAGCAGAGCCTGAAATGGAAAATGATGAGCACAAAGCGCAACAACTCACGACCCTAAAAGGAGATGTTACCTTTGATAAGGTATTCTTTGGTTATAATCCAGATCGAACGATTATTCATGATTTCTCTGCCAATGCAAAAGCAGGGCAAAAAATTGCCATTGTCGGTCCGACCGGTGCTGGGAAGACGACCATTGTCAACTTGCTCATGAAATTTTATGAGATTGATAAGGGGCGCATTACAATTGACGGTGTTGATACGAAGCAAATGAAACGTTCTGAGGTACACGATGCCTTCTCCATGGTTCTCCAAGACACTTGGTTATTTGAGGGAACGATTAAAGAAAATTTGATTTACAATCAGAAAAATATTTCTGACGAAGCAGTTGTGGCAGCTGCCAAAGCTGTTGGGGTTCATCACTTCATCAAGACTCTACCAAAAGGATACGATATGGTGCTGGACGATACAGTAAGTCTTTCTGTGGGGCAAAAGCAATTGCTGACCATTGCGCGTGCCCTTCTTAAAGATGCTCCGTTGCTTATCTTGGACGAAGCGACTTCATCTGTTGATACGCGGACAGAAGAATTGATTCAAAAAGCGATGGATAAACTAATGGAAGGACGAACTTCCTTTGTCATTGCTCACCGTTTGTCAACAATTCGTAATGCTGATTTGATTTTGGTCATGCGTAATGGTAATATCATTGAACAAGGAAATCACGATCAATTGATGGAAGAAAATGGCTTCTATGCTGATCTTTACAATAGTCAATTCGATGAAGACGCAGAGTATGCGTAAAGGAAATGACAAACGATAAATTACAATAGGGACTCTTTCTAGTCAAACTTTGACCGGAAAGAGTTTTTTGTTATTAAATTTTTGAAAAAGTATAATCTTTATATATAAAAGACTAGACATTTAATAAAAACTGTGCTATACTAATTTCAATGATAGGTAATTTGTTAATAAAAACTTACCTCATATACAAAATTTTAAGGAGAAATTTCATGACAAAAGCGTTAATTATCTGTGCAGCAGGGATGTCTTCTTCTCTCATGGCTAAAAAGACAACTGAATACCTTCAAGGTCAAGGACAAGATATTACTGTTGAAGCAATTGGAGCAACAGAAGGAAATAAAGTAATTGAATCTGCCACATTTGATCTTTATTTAATTAGTCCTCAAACAAGAATGTATTTCAAACAATTTGCTGACCTCGGAGAAAAAGTTGGACGTCCAGTTGTTCAAATTCCACTTCAAGCCTATGTTCCAATCCCAACAGGAGTCGCAGCTCTGGCTAAAGTAGTCACAGACAATCTATAAAGAGGATGTTATGAATACAGAAGAATTACAAGTAGTAGCATTTGAAATCATTCTTCATAGTGGAACTGCGCGTGCAACAGTACACGAAGCATTTGCAGCGATGCGACTTGGTCACTACGATGAAGCTTCTCAAAAATTGGAAGCCGCGAATACAGAATTGGTTGAAGCACATCACGCACAGACGAAATTGTTGCAAGATTACGCAAGTGGCGTTGAGATTAAGATTGAGATCATCATGGTTCATGCACAGGATCATTTGATGACAACAATGACATTACGTGAAGTGGCATTAGAGATGTTTGAATTATATAAAAAGTTAGAAGAAAAATAATTTATTTATAAACCTCCTAAGAATAAACTTATAGTGTTTGTGTGAATTAGTTACATGTTATAGGTTTATTTTTTATCTTTTATTTAGCATAAACTCCCCAAGGTATCGGAACCCTTGGGGAGTTTTGTCATATTTAATCTTCAAAACCGTTTTTGTCAGACAACTCTTTAAAGAAATAACCTGATTTTTTAATCGTTCGTTTTCCTTTCTTATCAAGGTCAACGGCAATGAGACCATAGCGATTTTTGTAGGCATTGCACCAGGACCAATTGTCCATACAAGTCCAAAGATGATAGCCGATGCAGTTAGCTCCTTCTTCAATGGCTTGGTGTAGGTAACGGAGGTGATCTTTGATGAAGTCAATACGGTAGTCGTCCTCAATTTGACCATTGGCGTTGATATAGCGCTCCTCACCTTCGACGCCCATGCCGTTTTCTGAGATATAGCAAGGAAGATTTCCATAGTTATCACGGACATTCATCATAATATCATAAATTCCTTTTTCATAGATTTCCCAACCGCGATAAGGGTTCATTTTTTTACCTGGCATATCGTAGTAGTCAAAGAAATCATCTGGCATAGGATTCTGCGGGTCTTTATCGGCAGGGTTTTCCTTTGCTTTAACTCGGCGTGGCTGGTAATAATTGACACCAAGCAAGTCAATGGTATTTTCTTTAATGGTCTGCAAATCTTCAGCTGTGTATTCTGGCATCATATCCAATTCTTTAATGATAGCAATCAAATCAGCAGTGTATTCGCCTTTGATGGCAGGATCTAAGAAAGAGCGATTAAAGAAAGCATCTGCAATTTGAGCAGCTTTGACGTCTTCAGGATTATTCTCATCACGCGGATAGCTTGGGGTTAAGTTGAGGATAATCCCAATTTTACCATCTTGCTTTTCGTGATAGGCTTTGACAGCTAAGCTGCTGGCGAGCATTTCGTGAAAAGCCACTTGTACAGCGTGTTTCATGTTGATTTCATTTGGATAGTGGAAATTGTAGAGGTAACCACCTTCGACGGGGACAATGGGTTCATTGTGAGTGAACCAATATTTGACGCGATTACCAAATAGGGCAAAGCAAGTTCTTGCAAAGTTTACATAAGCATCAACCGTTTCTCGATTAAGCCAACCGCCTTTTGCTTGTAGTGCCATTGGCATGTCAAAATGGTATAAGTTAATAAATGGTTCAATCCCATTTGTAATCAGTTCATCAATGAATGAATTGTAAAAATCTACAGCTTTTGGATTAACAGCACCAACGCCTTCTGGGATTAGACGACTCCATTGGATAGAAGTGCGGAAAGAATTGTGTCCAGTTGCTTTCATTAGTTGCACATCTTCTTTGTAATACTGATAATTATAGGAAGCTTTATCAGGTCCAATATGGTTGAAGAATTTTTCAGGTTCTTTGTTGTACCAATAGTCCCAGATATTCTCTCCTTTTCCATCGCCGTCAAATCGACCTTCTGTTTGCGGTCCACTGGAAGCAGTTCCCCAAAAGAAGCCTTTTGGAAATGTTAAAAATGTCATATATTTTCTCCTTTTTAAAAATAGTCTACAATATAATACTATACTTTTTTAAAAAAAGTCAATCTTTTATATAAAAAGTATAGACATTTTAAAAAAAGTATAGTATAGTTAGAGTATCAAAAAAGAAAAAGAGGGAAGATTGATGAACAAGTTTCTAGATCAAATCGGTGATAAGTTGTTGCCATTGGCAAACAAACTCGCTTCCAATCGTTATTTGGCTGTTTTACGAGATGCCTTTATGCTCTCCTTTCCATTAACGATGTTTGGCTCAATTGTAGTCGTATTTAACAATTTGCCGTTTTTCAATGATGCAACGAAAGCTACTTTGTCTAATCTATTTGGCAGTGGACAAAATGCAACGATGGCAATTATGACAGTTTTTGTAACGTTTGGTATTGGCTATTATTTGTCTAAGAGTTATGAAGTTGAAGGGATTTTTGGTGGAGCTATTTCCTTTTCTAGTTTCCTTCTTTTGACACCGTTTTACACGATGACGGATAGAGGAGCAAAAATTTCAGGGGTTCTTAGTTTAGATCGTTTAGGAGCCAAAGGGATGTTTCTCGGGATGCTTGTTGCATTCTTAGCAGCAGAAATCTATTGCTGGGCGACGAAAAAAGGTTGGCAGATTAAAATGCCAGATAGCGTTCCGCCTGCAGTAGCCAAATCATTTGCGGCTTTAGTTCCTGCCATGTTAACTCTAGTGGTGTTCCTGTTTATCAATGCTGGTTTGACAGGATTTTTCAATGCAAATCTTCATGACATTATTTACAAGGTTATTCAAATACCATTGGTTGGATTGGGTCGCAGTATCTGGGCAACTTTGCTTGCAATCTTCTTTGTGCAATTTTTATGGTTCTTTGGGCTTCATGGACAAACTCTTGTCAATTCTGTCATGGATCCCATTTGGAATACCTTGATGTTGGACAATTTGGAAGCTTATCAAGCCGGCAAGCATTTACCGCATATCATTTCAAAATCGTTTATGGAAACATTTACTGTAGGACTTGGTGGTTCAGGTATGACCTTAGCAGTTGTCATCATTATGGCTTTTGTTCTGAAAAAGAAAATGTATAAGGACGTGGGTCGCTTGGCATTAGGTGCTGGAATTTTCAATGTTAACGAACCAGTTATCTTTGGTTTGCCAATCGTGTTGAATGCGACTATTTTGATTCCATGGGTCTTGGCACCAATTATTGTTACTGCATTTAACTATATTGTGATGGCCTTGGGGATTGTTCCGGCTCCAACAGGAGTGGCAGTTCCTTGGACAGTGCCCATATTCTTTAGCGGAATACTAGCAACCAATTCTATTTTAGGAGGTATTCTTCAATTGGTGGATATGGTCATTGTAGGTCTTATCTGGTATCCATTCCTTCGTACGCTGGACAAACAACCTGATTCTGTATTATAATGAGATGAATGACAGATTTGCAGGAGCTATCATATGCCTAAATACGAAGAAATAGCAAATATACTTCGAGATAGAATCGCAAATGGAGTCTACCCAGTAGACTCCATGTTGCCTATTCAGTCTGAATTATCAAAAGAGTTCGGTGTTAGCCGAATGACTATAAAAAAAGCTGTTGAGATTCTAACCATTGAGGGATTGATTTTTTCCAAACAAGGAAATGGAACAAGAGTGTTAAATTCCTCTTTTTGGGATAAAGAAGATTCAAAATTTCGCTTGAATAATTACAATGGCTTGAGTCAAGATTTCAAAAATGATGACCGAAAATTAACGAGCCAGATTATTCAGTTTGCAGTTGAATTCCCAGAAGCCGAGATTGCAGAGCGCCTGCAAGTGGAAGTGACGACGCCAGTTTATAAAATCATACGTTTGCGTTTGATTGATGAGAAGCCCTATGTGTTGGAACACACTTATATGCCGTGTGATTTGGTGCCAGGATTGGATGAGAGTATTTTACTTCAGTCTGTCTATGCTTATTTATGGGATGAATTAAACTTAAAATTTGCCGGAAGTTATCGCCATATCACAGCTGAAAAGCCAGATGAATATGATAAAATGTACCTGGACTGTCAAAATGACGATCCACTTTTGCAGGTTGAACAAGTTGTTTATCTCGAAAATGGGCGTCCGATTGAGTACTCGAGAAGCCGCAATCGCTTTGACACGAGAGGGTATTCGCTTTTAGATGTTAAAAATATTTAAGTCATTTGTGCAATATTAAAGGAGGAAATGATGTCAGAACCATTATTTTTACAATCTGTTATGCAGGAAAAAATCTGGGGCGGAACGAAGCTGCGAGATGAATTTGGCTATAAAATTCCCAGTGATAAAGTAGGCGAATACTGGGCGATTTCGGCTCACCCGCATGGCGTATCAACGATTAAAAACGGTCGCTTTGCTGGTATGGGCTTGGATCAGCTCTATGCAGAACACCGAGAGTTATTTGGTAACAGCAGCGAGCCTGTTTTTCCGCTTTTAACCAAAATTTTGGATGCCAATGATTGGCTTAGTGTTCAGGTTCACCCAGATGATCATTATGCTATGGAGCACGAAGGGGAGTTGGGAAAAACAGAGTGCTGGTATGTGATCGCTGCAGATGAAGGAGCAGAAATCATCTATGGGCACAATGCCAAGTCACGAGAAGAGTTGCGCCAGCAGATTGAAAAGAAAGAATGGGACAAACTATTAACCAAGGTGCCAGTCAAGGCTGAGGATTTCTTCTATGTTCCAAGCGGTACTATGCACGCCATTGGATCAGGTATTTTGATTTTAGAAACGCAACAGTCTAGCGACACTACCTATCGTGTCTACGACTTTGACCGAAAAGATGATGAAGGCAATCTGCGTGAGCTGCATTTTGAAAAATCCATTGATGTGCTCAATATCGGTGCGCCGGCCAATAGCCGACCAGTTACTGTGAAAGCAGATGATTTGCAATCAACCCTTTTGGTTGCCAGTGATTTCTTTGCCGTTTACAAATGGGAAGTGTCAGGGAAAGTGGATATCGAGAAAACAGCTGCTTATTTGCTAGTAAGTGTGCTAGCAGGGCGAGGTGTGCTGACCGTAGATGGAGAAACGTATCCAATCGCAAAAGGAGACCATTTTATCCTACCAAGCGATGTGGAAGAGTGGACTTTCGAGGGGAAAAACCTTGAAATGATTGTTAGTCATCCGTAATAGCTTTTATAGAACATCAGAGGTTGAGGAAATTCCTTGACCTCTTTTATCATAAGACAAAGCATTATGGCATAGTTCTCTACTGTTCTACAGATTTTTAAAGCTATCTATGAAACAATTCTAACTGTATAATCCTTATATTTTTGCAGAAATTATCAGTTATATTAAAAAATGATGTCATTTTCAGAAAACGTTGATAGTATTTCAAAAAAGCGTTATAATGGCTGATATTGAAAAATTTAGGAGAAAAAGATGTTTTCCAAGTTGAAGAATATTTTTATTGGTCGACCTTTGAAATCAAGCGATGAGGGAGAAGAAGGGAACTTATTAACAAAACTGCAAGCTCTGGCTATGTTGTCAAGCGATGCTCTATCTTCGATTGCCTATGGTCCTGAACAAGTTGTTTTGGTTTTGGTATCCGTATCTGCTGGCGCGATTTGGTGGTCGTTACCAATTGGTATTGTGGTGCTGATTTTGCTGGCCAGTTTAACCATTTCATATCGTCAGGTGATTCATGCTTACCCACAAGGCGGTGGGGCTTATATGGTTACAACGGAAAATCTTTCACCAAAAGCTGGTCTAGTTTCAGGTGGTAGTTTGCTAGTTGATTATATGTTGACAGTAGCGGTATCTGTTTCGTCTGGGGCGGATGCGATTACGTCAGCAATTCCTGCTTTGCATCCGTACAATTTGCACATTTCGATTATTTTAGTGTTGGTTTTAATGCTAATGAACTTACGCGGACTGCGAGAATCTGCGGTTTCTCTGATGATACCAGTCTACTTGTTTATTGCAAGTACTGTTTTCTTGATTGGCTTTGGTTTATTGCAATTATTACTGGGGAACTTATCCTACCATGCAACAGCTCCTATCGGAAAATCTATTTCAGGTGTCAGCTTAGTGCTCCTGCTACGCGCTTTCACGAGTGGTTCGGCTTCTCTGACAGGTGTGGAAGCTATTTCAAATTCTGTACCATTTTTCAAAACACCCAAAGCTGAAAATGCAGCGAAAACCTTGGCAATTATGGCAGCCATTTTAGGTTTCATGTTTGCTGGCATTACCTTTTTGAATTACTGGATTGGAATCGTTCCGGTAAAAGGTGTTACAACGCTCGCTCAAATGGCGCAAGCTATTTTGGGAAATTCACCTGTTGGACGACTTCTATTTTATATATTCCAACTGTCAACAGCGCTTATCCTTGCTGTAGCGGCTAATACAGGTTTTTCGGCCTTTCCCATGTTATCCTACAATATGGCAAAAAATAAATATATGCCACACATGTATATGGAAAAAGGAGCACGCCTTGGTTATTCAAATGGGATTCTGACTTTAGCTATCGGTGCTATTCTTCTTTTGCTAATTTTTAATGGGAATACTGAACGGCTCATTCCACTTTATACCATTGGTGTATTTGTGCCTTTTGCTCTTTCTCAAACGGGAATGGTCGTGCATTGGCGCAAGCAGTATGGAAAACATTTCTTGAAATATTCAGTAGCAAATATTTTAGGCGCTGGGATTTGTTACACCATTGTAGCGATTTTGCTACTTTTTCGTTTGCGAGATATTTGGCCATTCTTTCCGATTATCATCGTTTTATTATGGATTTTCTTGAGTATTAAAAATCATTACAATAAAGTGGCGAAACAGCTGCGTTTGAATGAAGAAATTGAACGCGTAGACTATGCAGGAAATCTGGTTTTGGTGCTTGTTGGAAATGTCACGCGTGTTAGTGTCGGTGCGATGAATTATGCGCGTAGCATTGGTGATGAGGTGATTGCCATGCATGTATCTACCAAAGAAACACAAGAAAAAGATGAAGAAGTAGCCAGTGAATTTAAACAATATTTTCCGGATATTCAATTTGTAAATGTGGAAACAAGCTACCGTAATATCATCAGACCAACCGTACAGTATGTGACAAAAATCGCTCGTGGTGCGCAGAAGAAAGGTTATACCGTAACAGTGCTAGTACCACAATTCATTCCAAATCATAGTTGGCAAAACATGCTACACAATCAAATGAGCTTGAAATTGAAATATTTCCTCAGATGGCATGAAAATGTCGTTGTAGCCAGCTATTCTTATCACTTAAAAGAGTAAGAACATAAAACGGCAGTTTTGAATGGAACTGCCGTTTTATCCTTTTATTTTCTTGAAAGATACAGTGAAAAATGCTATAATGAAAAGAACATTTTAAAATAAGAATTATTACAAGTAAGGAAAGAAATGGCAAATATTTTAAGAACAATTATCGAAAATGATAAAGGTGAATTAAGAAGATTAGAAAAAATGGCAAAGAAAGTCATGGCGTATGAAGATGAAATGGCTGCTTTGTCAGATGAAGCTTTGAAAGCAAAGACGGATGAATTTAAGCAACGGTATCAAAATGGCGAGTCATTAGATGACTTGCTTTATGAAGCTTTTGCGGTTGTTCGTGAAGGGGCAAAGCGCGTGTTGGGCCTCTTCCCATACCCCGTACAGATTATGGGAGGGATTGTCTTGCACCATGGAGATGTACCAGAAATGCGTACTGGAGAAGGAAAAACTTTGACAGCGACCATGCCGGTTTATCTGAATGCATTATCTGGTGAAGGTGTCCATGTTGTTACAGTCAATGAATACTTGACAGAACGTGACGCAACTGAAATGGGTGAATTGTACTCTTGGTTGGGACTTTCTGTTGGTATTAACCTTGCTGCAAAGTCATCAGCAGAAAAGAAAGAAGCCTATGCTTGCGATATTACCTATTCAACGAATGCAGAGATTGGGTTTGATTATTTGCGCGACAATATGGTAGTGCGTGCTGAAAATATGGTGCAACGCCCACTTAACTATGCTTTGGTTGATGAAGTGGACTCTATTTTGATTGATGAAGCTCGTACACCTTTAATTGTGTCCGGACCAACTTCGTCTGATACAAATCAGCTTTATCATATGGCGGATAGCTTTGTAAAATCATTAAATAAAGATGATTATATTATTGATGTTCAGTCTAAAACTATTGGACTTTCTGATTCGGGGATTGATAAGGCAGAAAGTTATTTCAAACTAGAAAACCTGTATGACATTGAAAATGTAGCACTGACTCATTTTGTTGACAATGCTCTTCGTGCAAATTATATTATGCTGTTGGACATTGACTATGTGGTTAGTGAAGAACAGGAAATTTTGATTGTTGACCAATTTACAGGTCGGACAATGGAAGGTCGCCGCTATTCTGATGGACTCCACCAAGCAATTGAAGCAAAA
This sequence comes from Streptococcus anginosus subsp. whileyi MAS624, assembly GCF_000478925.1. NCBI lineage: Bacteria > Bacillati > Bacillota > Bacilli > Lactobacillales > Streptococcaceae > Streptococcus > Streptococcus anginosus. The sequence continues at coordinate 606,603 of NZ_AP013072.1, forward strand.
GAAGGTGTGCCAATTCAGGATGAAACGAAGACTTCGGCTTCTATCACTTACCAAAATCTATTCCGTATGTACAAGAAATTGTCAGGAATGACAGGGACAGCTAAGACAGAAGAGGAAGAATTCCGCGAAACTTATAACATTCGAGTAATTCCAATTCCTACCAACCGTCCGGTGGCTCGTATTGATCACCCAGACCTTCTTTATCCAAGTATTGAATCAAAATTTAAAGCAGTTGTCCAAGATGTGAAAGCTCGTCATGAAAAAGGACAACCTGTACTTGTTGGGACAGTTGCTGTTGAAACGAGTGATTATATTTCTAAAAAATTAGTCGAAGCTGGAGTTCCTCATGAAGTATTGAATGCGAAAAATCACTATAAAGAAGCGCAAATCATCATGAATGCCGGGCAACGTGGTGCGGTAACGATTGCAACCAATATGGCTGGTCGTGGTACAGATATTAAGCTTGGTGAAGGGGTTCGTGAACTTGGTGGACTTTGTGTTATTGGTACAGAACGACATGAAAGCCGTCGTATTGATAATCAGCTTCGTGGTCGTTCAGGTCGTCAAGGAGATCCTGGTGAATCACAATTCTACCTATCACTTGAAGATGAGCTTATGCGTCGCTTTGGATCGGAACGGATTAAAGCTGTTTTGGATCGCATGAACCTTAGCGAAGAAGAGTCTGTCATCAAATCTCGTATGCTGACGCGCCAAGTAGAAGGAGCTCAAAAGCGTGTTGAAGGGAACAACTATGATACACGTAAACAAGTCCTTCAATATGATGATGTTATGCGTGAGCAACGTGAAATTATCTATGCGCAGCGCTATGATGTCATTACGGCTGATCGTGATTTGGCACCGGAAATTCATGCCATGATGAAGCGAACAATCAACCGTTTTGTGGATGGCAACAGTCGTGCAGAACAAGATGAAAAATTAGAAGCAATTGTTAATTTTGCAAAATACAATCTTGTTCCAGAAGAATCTATTGAAATCGCAGATTTAGAAGGCTTGTCTGATGAAGATATCAAGGCTGATTTATACAAACGTGCCTTGGAGGTTTACGATAGTCAAGTGGCGAAACTTCGCGATGAGGATTCCGTCAGAGAATTCCAAAAAGTTCTGATTTTGCGCGTCGTGGATAGCAAATGGACTGATCACATTGATGCTTTGGATCAACTTCGGAATGCAGTTGGACTTCGTGGTTATGCTCAAAATAACCCAGTCGTTGAATACCAAGCTGAAAGTTTCCGTATGTTTAATGATATGATTGGTTCGATCGAATTTGATGTGACGCGTTTGATGATGAAGGCTCAAATTCACGAGCAAGAACGTCCACGTACGGAGCATCATATCAGCACAACAGCGACACGCAATATTTCAGCACAAAAATCAGGCTTACCGAGCGATATTGATTTGACAAAAGTGAAGCGCAATGACTTGTGTCCATGTGGTTCTGGTAAGAAATTTAAAAATTGTCATGGACGCCACAGATAAGTAGTGTAAAGAGGGGAAGATTATGACATTTAAGGCAACTAGCGAGCCAATTGATGTAGCAAAGGTTCGTAATTTATCAAAGTTAGAAGGAGAGGCTTTAGCTAAAAAAAAGGCACGAGATCGTGAGTTAAATGCCATTATCCGTGGAGAAGATGACCGCATTCTGTTGGTCATTGGTCCGTGTTCTTCTGATAATGAAGCGGCTGTCCTAGAATATGCAAAGCGCCTATCTGCCCTCCAAGAAGAGGTGAAAGACCGTATTTTCATGGTTATGCGCGTGTATACAGCTAAGCCTCGCACCAATGGCGATGGTTATAAAGGATTGATTCATCAACCGAATGCTAAGGCTGCTCCAAGCTTAATTAATGGGATTAAGGCTGTCCGGAATTTGCATTATCGTGTTATTACGGAGACGGGAATGACGACAGCTGATGAAATGCTCTATCCAGAAAATCTTCCTTTGGTAGATGAGTTGATTTCATATATGGCAGTTGGAGCTCGTTCTGTGGAAGATCAGCAACACCGTTTTGTCGCTAGTGGGGCTGATGTTGCGACCGGTTTGAAAAATCCTACGTCTGGCAATCTCAATGTCATGTTTAACGGGATTTACGCAGCGCAAAACAAGCAAAGTTTCTTGTTTGCTGGTAAGGAAGTAGAAACTTCAGGAAATCCTTTGGCACACGCTATTCTGCGTGGTGGGCTTGATGAGTATGGAAAAAACATTCCAAACTATTACTATGATAATTTGCTGGATACGATTGACCAATATGAAAAAATGGGTTTGGAAAATCCTTTCATCATCATCGATACCAATCATGATAACTCTGGTAAGCAGTATTTAGAGCAGGTGCGGATTGTCCGTCAAACCTTAATCAATCGTGACTGGAATGAGAAAATCAAAAAAGTTGTACGCGGCTTTATGATTGAGTCTTACTTAGAAGACGGCCGTCAAAACGAGCCTGAGGTGTTTGGAAAATCCATCACAGACCCCTGTTTGGGTTGGGATAATACAGTCAGATTAGTCAAGGAAATTTACACTACCCTATCTAAAAATGAAAAATAAAAAGGATGGAGTTGAGACTAGTCTCAACTCTTTTTAAAAAGATGATTAAAGGACATGGTATTGATATAGAGGAAATTTCTTCTATTCAAAAAGTTTATGAAAAAAATGCTCGCTTTGCTAAGAAAGTTTTGACAGCCGCAGAATTTGACCGATTTGAAAAACTGACTGGTAAGCGAAAAATGGAATATTTGGCGGGGCGTTGGTCTGCTAAAGAGGCTTTTTCTAAAGCGTGGGGGACTGGTATCGGCTGTGTCACTTTTCAGGATTTAGAAATTTTAAACGATGAAAAGGGAGCGCCTATTTTTAGCAAATCACCTTTTTCTGGCAAGGTCTGGGTGTCACTCAGCCACACAGATAATGTCGTCACAGCTAGTGTTATTTTGGAGGAACATCATGAAAACGAGTAATCATCGGCCTACTAAGGCTATTGTTGATTTGGCTGCTATTCAATTTAATATTAAACAAATTGCAGCGCATATTCCAGACAATGTAGAAAAATGGGCTGTTGTCAAGGCAGACGCCTATGGTCACGGTGCAGTTGCTGTTACGCAATCTATTGAGCCAATTGTGGATGGCTTTTGTGTTTCCAATATTGATGAAGCAGTAGAGCTGAGAGAAGCTGGTATTTCAAAAAAAATTCTGGTTCTGGGAGTATCAACTATCCAGTCTGTTCCGTTGGCAATTAAATACAAGATTACTAATACGGTGGCTAGTTTAGAATGGATTGATTTGCTTTTGAAGTCAGACATAGACCTAACTGGACTGGTTGTTCATATAAAAATTGATTCTGGAATGGGGCGGATTGGTTTTCGAAATAGCCAAGACGCTCAAGAAGCGATTCATCGTTTGGAAAAGGCAGGTGCTCAGGTCGAAGGAATTTTCACCCATTTTGCGACAGCTGATGAAGCAGATACGCAAAAATTTGAGGCACAGTTAGCACGTTTTAAAGAAATTTTAGGGCAATTAGAAACTATTCCACCGATTGTTCACGCTAGTAATTCGGCAACGACTCTGTGGCATAGTGAGACGATTATGAATGCAGTCCGTTTGGGCGATGTCATTTATGGGCTTAATCCAAGTGGAACCGTTTTGGAGCTGCCTTATGACATCAAACCAGCTCTTTCATTGGTTTCAGAATTGGTTCATGTCAAGCAATTAGAAGTAGGGGCAGATGTAGGGTACGGAGCTACTTATACAAGTGATAGTCTACAGTTTATTGGAACGATTCCGCTGGGCTATGCTGATGGCTGGACGCGAGATATGCAAGGCTTTAATGTTTTAGTTGACGGGAATCCTTGTCCCATTGTTGGACGCGTATCTATGGATCAGATTACTGTTCGTTTACCTCAGTTTTATCCTATTGGAACGTCAGTTGTCCTTATCGGTGAAAGTGGTAAAGAAGCTATTTCTGCAACAGATGTGGCAGAAAAACGGGAAACCATCAATTACGAGGTGGTTTGTTTGATCAGCGACCGCGTCCCTAGAGTTTACAAAGAATGAGTTGAAATCTAAAAGTAGTCGGAAACAATCCAAAGAGCTATTGGAGGGTGTCTGTTTTAGCCTGCTTTTATAAATTCTTAAGAAACAGAACTGAAAGAGGAATTATGAATTTACACCAACCTTTAACGGTTCTGCCGGGTGTAGGACCGAAATCTGCTAAAAAGTTTACTAGGCTGGGAATTGAAAACCTACAGGATTTACTACTCTATTTTCCATTTCGCTATGAAGATTTTAAAAGTAAGAATGTGTTAGAACTGGAAGATGGTGAAAAGGCGGTTATCTCAGGACTTGTCGTTACGCCAGCTAACGTGCAGTATTATGGCTATAAACGTAATCGTCTACGTTTTACTATAAAACAAGGCGAAGTGGTGCTTGCAGTCAATTTTTTTAACCAACCCTATCTGGTAGACAAAGTGGAGGTTGGTTCAACCATTTCTATTTTCGGGAAATGGGATAAAGCAAAAGCGAGTCTGACAGGTATGAAAATCTTAGCACAAGTGGAGGATGACTTACAGCCTGTCTATCGAGTGGCACAAGGGATTAGTCAAGCTAGTTTGGTGAAAGTCATTAAGACAGCTTTTGACCAAGGCTTAGAACTTCTGTTGGAAGAAAATCTGCCTCAAATTCTGCTGGAGCGCTATCAGTTAGTGGAACGCAGTCAGGCCGTACGAGCAATGCATTTTCCAAAAGACTTAACAGAATACAAACAAGCCTTGCGTCGGGTCAAGTTTGAAGAGCTTTTTTACTTTCAAATGCAGTTACAGGTCCTAAAGAGCGAAAGCAAGAATGCGAGTCAAGGGTTAGCTATTCCTTGGCGAGATGATTTATTAGAAAAAAAGCTGACACTGCTACCTTTTGAATTGACAGCTGCCCAGAAGCGGAGTCTTGATGAAATTCTACAAGATATGCAAGCACCAACCCACATGAACCGGCTTTTGCAAGGAGATGTCGGTAGTGGAAAGACGGTGGTTGCAGGTTTAGCCATGTATGCTACCTATACGGCTGGTTTTCAGTCTGCTCTTATGGTACCGACTGAAATTTTGGCAGAGCAGCATTTTGATAGCTTGAGCCAACTTTTTCCTGAACTACGGATAATTCTGTTGACAGGAGGAATGAAGCCGACAGAACGCAGACAAGCACTAGAAGCGATTGAGGCTGGTCAGGTAGATATGATTGTCGGTACTCATGCTTTGATTCAAGAAAGTGTGACATATCATCAGCTTGGTCTGGTGATTATTGATGAACAGCACCGCTTTGGAGTGGGACAGAGACGAATTTTGAGGGAAAAAGGAAATAATCCTGATGTGCTCATGATGACTGCAACGCCCATTCCTAGGACGCTTGCTATTACTGCTTTTGGTGATATGGATGTGTCAATTATTGACCAAATGCCAGCTGGGCGTAAGCCGATTATCACTCGTTGGGTCAAGCATGAGCAGCTGGAAGTAGTTCTGGATTGGTTGAGGAAAGAGCTGCAACGAGGTGCTCAGGTCTATGTCATCTCTCCTTTGATTGAGGAGTCGGAAGCTCTGGATCTGAAAAATGCTATTGCTTTGGAAGAGGAATTAAAGGCTTATTTCGGTGACAAAGCACAAGTAGCTCTGCTACATGGTAAAATGAAGAGCGAAGAAAAAGATACCATTATGCAGGATTTTAAGAAAGGAAAAATTGACATTCTGGTTTCCACGACTGTTATTGAAGTCGGTGTCAATGTCCCCAATGCTACGGTCATGCTAATCATGGATGCGGATCGATTTGGGCTCAGTCAGCTCCACCAGTTACGTGGTCGGGTAGGACGTGGAGACAAGCAATCTTATGCGGTTCTCGTGGCTAATCCTAAGACAGAATCCGGCAAGAAACGCATGAAAATCATGACGGAAACGACTAACGGTTTCGTCTTGGCTGAGGAAGATTTGAAAATGCGTGGCTCTGGTGAAATCTTCGGCACGCGTCAATCAGGGATTCCAGAGTTTCAAGTGGCGGATATTGTAGAGGATTATCCAATTTTAGAGGAGGCCAGAAAAGTCGCCAGTCAAATTGTGTCCACTCCTGATTGGCGAACGAATGCAGATTGGCATATTGTAGCGCTTCATTTGGACAAGCAGGACTACTTGGATTGATTTTAGTTTATCATCATATATAAACCAAAAAACTTCACCATTTGGATGAAGTTTTTTAAATTAAGTTTTCTGAAAGAAATCTATAAGCCTGCTTTAAGTTTTTCGGGCTATACTAAATTCATCAAAAAGAAAGAGGTAAGTCCAATGACAGTAAACATTAAAGTACATTATAACAAAACATTCAAAAAATCAGGAAAGGAATCAGAAATATATGGCAAATAACTAAAAACAAAAGAGCTAAAAACTTTTTTTCATAAATCTCCTAAACATAAAATATCCTAAGAAGCTTCGAAATATCGAAGCTTCTTATCTATGTAAAATTAACCTTCAATATAGTTTCTTAAGGCTTGTCCTCGCAGCCCAGCATTCAGAGCAATCAAGAGTTTGATACGAGCTTTAGGAGCATTGAGTTCTTTCACAAACATGATTCCTGATTCGTGTAACTTCACGCCGCCCCCTTCATAAGCGTAAACTGGCTCTGCAATGCCGTTAAAGCAACGAGATACAAGTGCAATTGGCAGTCCAGAATTCGCAAGTTGGCTGAGCTTTTGGGCAACTTCTTGTGGCAGATTTCCAGCACCAAAGGCTTCAACGATGAGACCGTTTATCTTTTCCAAGTCTAGCATATCAAGCAGTTCAGTTTTCATTCCAGCATAGGCTGGGATAATCGGTACTAACCCAGAAATTTTATCTAAATGAAAACGAACGCGTGGTTCAGCTGTTTTGAAATAGAGGATTTCTTGCTTCATAATCAGTCCGAGTGGTCCATGAGTTGGCGTTTGAAAAGTGCTGACATTGGTTGTATGCGTTTTGGTCACGTATTTGGCAGCATGGATTTCATCATTCATAACCACCAGAACGCCTTTTCCGCGTGCTTTGTCATCACTTGCTACACGAAGTGCAGATAAGTAATTGTAGACTCCGTCACTTCCCAGTTCATTAGAGCTTCGCATAGCACCAGTTAAGACGACAGGAATATCTGGAAGTTCCATGGTATCCAAAAAATAAGCTGTTTCTTCCAGAGTGTCCGTTCCATGAGTAATGACAACCCCGTCAAAATGCTTCCCATCTGTCTTGATTTTTTGATACAATTGCAGCATGTGCTGTGGTGTTATGTGAGGGCTAGGAATATTGAAAACATCAAGAGCCGTCACTTGAATGCCTTCTAAAGGAACTGCAACATGGTTCATGGGATTGTGTTCGTTTGTGATGACTTTTCCAGTAGTGTCCGCCTGCATGGAAATAGTACCGCCAGTATGTAAAACTAAAATTCTTTTGGTCATAAGTGAGCTTCTCCTGAATCTATGCTATAATTATTGTATCATAAAAGAAAGAGATGAGAAATGAATGGAAATCAAAGCAGTCTTTTTTGATATTGATGGGACGTTAGTAAATGATAGTCGGACGGTCTTGAAATCCACAAAACAAGCGATTCATAGTTTAAAACAGCAAGGTATTTTAGTTGGTTTAGCGACAGGAAGAGGTCCATTTTTTGTCCAATCTTTTATGGAGCAGTTGGATTTGGACTTTGCAGTAACCTATAATGGACAATATATTTTTTCAAAAGAGAAAGTCATTTCTGCCAAGCCAATTGATAAAACCAGTTTGCGTCACCTGATTCAGTATGCTCGCCAGCATAAAATAGAAATCTCGTTTGGAACAAAATCAGGAGTGATTGGCTCAAAAATCATGAGTTTTGGCATGAGCAAGTTTTCTCAATGGACCAGTCGTTTTGTTCCGAAAAAGATGACACACTTGGTCAATAAAAGTTTCAACAATGTGGTTAGCAAGGCACTTCCTCAACGGCAGGATGATTTATTGAAATCCATTCAAGAGCCGATTTATCAAGTACTGATGCTGGCAACACCAAAAGAAACACAAGCTATCGAAGCGGATTTTCCAGATTTAAAGTTTACTCGTAGCAGTCCTTTCGCAGCTGATATCGTCAATCAAGGAATGTCAAAGTTAGAAGGAATTAAGCTGGTCGGAAAAGAATACGGTTTTGACATCAATCAAGTCATGGCTTTTGGTGATTCTGATAATGATGTTGAGATGTTAGCGGGCGTTGGCATGTCTATTGCCATGGGAAATGGAACCAGTCGAGTGAAAGAAGTTGCAAAACACACAACCAGTAGCAATAGTCAGGATGGGATTCATAAAGCTTTGGAACACTTTGGCATTTTAGCGAGTGAAAAAGTCTTTATCAGTAGCGACCACCACTTTAATAAGGTCAAAGAATTTCATGGGATAATGGATGAATGCACGCAGGAAGAGCCCATCCTGTGGACAACAGAGGGTGCTCGTCATCGTGCAGGCTTCAAGGTAGAAGAATTAGTGGAATTTTTGCGGGCAGCTAGTCCTTCTGAAGAGGTCTTTGAACAGTCTGTTCAATCTTTGCACGAAGCTGTGGACAAAGCTGCTGAAAAAGTCAAAAAGAAGAGCAAAGCAGAGATGTCCTTAGTTGGGCAAGTAGATGCGTTGATTGATATGTTATATTTTACCTATGGCAGTTTTGTGTTAATGGGAGTGGATCCGGAATACTTGTTTGAGATTGTCCACCGAGCCAATATGGGTAAACTCTTCCCAGATGGCAAAGCGCACTTTGACCCAGTTACTCATAAAATTTTAAAACCAGATGATTGGGAAAAAAATTATGCACCGGAACCTGCTATCAAAAAAGAGCTTGAACGTCAAATTCAAGCCTATCAACGAAATTGTGAAAAAAATGAAGAATAAAAAAGAGGAGAGACTGGTTTATGCCAATCTCTCTTTATCTTTGTATTATAATGTTTTTTCCTTATCACGAACAACAAGCAAGTCAACTTTTGCGTGACGCAAGATGTATTCAGATGAAGAGCCAACTAGTAACCGTTCAAAGGCGTTGAGCCCAGTAGCACCAACCATGATGAGGTCAACTTTTTGTTCTTCTGGAATATCTGTTGCAAGAAGGGTTTTCGGATTTCCCATTTCAACAACTGTGACAACATTTCCCACACCAGCTTCTTTGGCTTTTTCAGCATATTGATCCATGAGTTTTTTTGCGTCTTCTTGTAATTCTTCATAGACTTCTGCATCAAATGTAGAAACGCTTTGCAAGGCACGTGTATCAATTACATGGGCAATCGTTAGGCGTGAATTATTTCTCAGCGCCACATTTACGCCCTTTTCAAAAGCAAGCTCAGCTTCGTGAGAACCGTCAACAGCGACCATAATGTTTTGATATCTTTGTAGCATAGGAATACCTCCATTCTTTCTTTAGTTATATTGTAACCCTTTACATGAAAAAAGTAAAGCATTTTCATGCAGACTTTACAAGAAGTTTTTTAGATTTTTTAGAAAAATTGCGTTATAATAAATTGACTCTTTTGAAATGAGGAAAAATTCGATGAAAGAATTTAATAAATCAACAAAATTAGAACATGTGGCTTATGATATTCGTGGTCCCGTCTTAGAAGAAGCTATGCGGATGCGTGCAAACGGTGAGAAAATCCTTCGGTTGAACACAGGAAACCCAGCTGAGTTTGGTTTTACAGCGCCAGATGAGGTGATTCATGACTTGATTATGAATGCGCGTGATAGTGAGGGATATTCTGACTCGAAAGGGATTTTTTCTGCTCGGAAAGCTATTATGCAATATTGTCAATTGAAAAATATTCCTAATGTTGATATTGAAGATGTTTACCTTGGAAATGGGGTTAGCGAGCTGATTGTCATGTCTATGCAAGGTTTGTTAGATAATGGCGATGAGGTATTGGTTCCGATGCCGGATTATCCACTCTGGACCGCAGCGGTCAGTTTAGCAGGAGGAAATGCAGTTCATTATCTTTGTGATGAAGCGGCAGATTGGTATCCAGATATTGATGACATCAAATCAAAAATTACCTCTAATACAAAGGCTATTGTCGTTATCAACCCAAACAATCCGACAGGAGCCTTGTATCCTAAGGCAGTGTTAGAAGAACTTGTTGAAGTTGCGCGGCAAAACAACTTGATTATTTTTGCGGATGAGATTTATGACCGTTTAGTGATGGATGGTGAGAAACATACGGCTATCGCAAGTTTGGCTCCTGACCTTTTTTGTGTCAGCATGAATGGCTTGTCTAAATCGCACCGTATCGCGGGTTTTCGTGTAGGGTGGATGGTGCTATCTGGACCAAAATATCATGTAAAAGATTATATTGAAGGGCTGAATATGCTATCCAATATGCGGTTGTGTTCAAATGTCTTATCTCAGCATGTGGTACAAACGTCACTCGGCGGTTATCAATCAGTCGATGAATTGTTGCTTCCTGGTGGTCGTATTTATGAGCAACGGAATTTTATTTACAAGGCTATCAATGAAATTCCGGGTTTGTCGGCAACCAAACCTAAAGCGGGGCTTTATATTTTTCCCAAAATTGATAGAGAAATGTATCGAGTAGATGACGATGAGCAATTCGTGCTGGATTTCTTAAAGCAAGAAAAGATTTTACTGGTGCATGGACGGGGCTTTAATTGGAAAGATCCTGATCATTTCCGGATTGTTTATCTGCCTCGTGTAGATGAGTTAGCACAAATCCAAGAGAAGATGACTCGTTTCTTAAAACAATATCGACGATGATAAATGGCAGCCATTTGGCTGCTTTTTGTATCAGGCGTAGGTATCTCCGTTTTTATAGAAGTAACAAAGCATAATTGTACTTCAATAAACAATTTTCAGATAATTGTTGAAGATTAAAGCGCTTTATGGTATAATCAATAAGATTATATGCGAGGTAAATTATGGCAAACTTATTAGCAAAAACAAGAAAAATAACATCTATTTTGCGTCGTTCAGATGAGCGATTGCAGGATGAACTACCTTATAATGCAATTACCCAACAATTAGCTGAAATTATGGATTGCAATGCTTGTATTGTAAATAGCAAGGGTCGTCTTTTGGGGTATTTCATGCGCTACAAGACAAACAATGATCGTGTGGAAGCATTTTATCAAACGAAAATCTTCCCAGAAGAGTATGTTCGCACCGCAAATTTGATGTATGATACTGAGGCCAATCTTCCAGTCAATCATGATTTATCTATTTTTCCTATTGAGACAAAAGATGAATTTCCAGATGGCTTGACGACAATTTCACCAATTCATGTTTCTGGGATTCGTTTAGGGACATTGATTGTTTGGCGCAATGATAAAGAATTTGACGATGATGATTTGATCTTGGTTGAAATTGCAAGTACAGTGGTTGGTATTCAGCTACTCAACTTCCAACGAGAAGAAGATGAAAAAAATATTCGACGTCGAACAGCCGTAACTATGGCTGTAAATACTTTGTCTTATTCAGAACTACGAGCTGTTTCTGCTATTTTAGGTGAATTAAGTGGCAATGAAGGACAGCTAACAGCTTCAGTGATTGCAGATCGTATTGGCATTACGCGCTCAGTGATTGTCAATGCTCTACGTAAACTAGAAAGTGCAGGCATTATCGAAAGTCGTTCTCTAGGAATGAAAGGAACCTATCTTAAAGTTCTTATCCCCGATATCTTTGAAGAGATTAAAAAGCGAGATTACTGATGACAAAAGCATTGATTTCGATTGATTATACGGTGGATTTTGTGGCAGATGATGGCAAGTTGACAGCTGGAGCTCCAGCTCAGGCAATTTCTGAAGCTATTGCCCAAGTGACCGAGGCAGCTTTTGAGCGAGGAGATTATATCTTTTTTGCCATTGATGCCCATGACGAAGGAGATACTTTCCACCCGGAAAGTAAACTCTTTCCACCACATAACATCAAAGGCACTAGTGGACGTAACCTTTATGGACCGTTGGCGGATTTTTATCAGGAGCATAAAGCAGATTCTCGCGTCTTTTGGATGGATAAACGGCATTATTCAGCTTTTTCAGGAACAGATTTGGATATTCGTCTGCGAGAAAGAAAAGTTGACACGGTGATTTTGACTGGTGTTCTGACGGATATTTGCGTTCTCCACACAGCTATTGATGCCTATAATTTAGGGTATCAAATTGAGGTGGTAGAGTCTGCTGTAGCTTCTCTTTCGGAGGAAAATCATAAATTTGCACTAAACCACTTGCAAAATGTTTTAGGTTCGACTATAATAGATAACAATTTAAAAGTAAAAAAGCAGTAGAGTAGGTTTGTTGACTTGAACAGAGAGTGCTGAAAGCTGAGAGTAGCACCAAGGAAGCAAAATCCGAAGAACATACTGTCAATGATATAATGGTTTTTTCTATGCTATTTATGGTAAAGGATGATATTGTTTAAAACTATTATATCGTTGCAAGAAATTTGTGTGAATCAAAGCGCAAACGTCTGCTCACGTTACGAGCTAGAGGTTGCAATGCAACGAATAACAGTGGTACCACGGCTTTCGTCTGTTTTACAGGCGGAAGCCGTTTTTCTATAGCTCTGAATGTTTTAGCGTTTAGAGCTAAGGTATGCTCAAAGCTGTTGTCAAGAAAACTCATGGTTTGGAACTGACAGAAGCTTTTCCAACTATCAGTTATGAAGAAGCCATGAACCGCTTTGGTACAGATAAGCCAGATACGCGATTTGGTTTGGAATTAAAAAATCTGACCAATCTCTGTCAGGATAATCCCTCTATTTTGCTCAAACAGGCTTTTGCTCGTCATGAAGAATTATGGGGCATTTGTGTTCCAAATGCTGCGGATTCTTTCACGAAGAAGCAGCTCAGTCATTTCTATCAAGAAATGAAAGAATTTGGAGCTAGTAGGTTTACTAGTCTTAAGGTGGAAGCAGGTGAACTTCAAGGGGATTTGGCTTCGACTTTTGAGGCAGAAGCAGCTGCTTTCATAGACCGATTTGAAGCGCAAGACGGTGATTTGCTCTTACTGGTCATCGCCAAGAGAAGACAAGCTCAAGAAGCCTTGGAGCACTTGCGATTGGAGATTGCCAAACAATTAGACTTAATCGATCAGAGTCGACTGGACTTCCTTTGGGTGCTGGATTGGCCTTTGCTAGAGTGGAATGAGGAGCAAGAACGCTATCAAGCCATGCACCACCCATTCACCCAAGGAATTTTTGAAAATGAGCAAGAAGATTTAACTTCAATCAAAAGCCATGCCTATGATATTGTCCTTAATGGCTATGAAATTGGGGGCGGTAGTTTACGGATTCATGATCGAAAGAGTCAGGAAGCCATGTTTGAACTCTTGGGCATGGAAAAAGAAGATTACGAGCGTGACTTTGGCTTTTTCTTAGAAGCGCTTGATTATGGTTTTCCGCCGCATGGTGGCCTAGCGTTGGGCTTGGATCGACTGGTCATGATTTTAGCTGGTGAAGAAAATATTCGTCAGGTCATTGCCTTTCCTAAAAATGGAACTGGTTTTGATCCTATGCTAGAAAGTCCTAGCCAAGTAGATGCGAGTCAAGTGAAAGAACTTCATTTGGAATTGAAGAACTAAGCCTATTTGTGATAAAATAAGAAGATGATTGTTTTTCGGCTATGCTGAAAAATAAAAGAAGAGAAAGGAAACAGAGATGAAAATTACTCAAGAGGAAGTAACGCATGTTGCCCACTTGTCAAAACTAGCTTTTTCACCTGAAGAAACGGCAGAATTTGCGACAACTTTGTCAAAAATTGTGGACATGGTGGAGTTGTTAAATGAAGTTGATACGACTGGTGTGCCTTTTACATCAAATGTTGCAGAAAATGTTAACTATATGCGTGAAGATGTAGCAGTTGCAGGTTGGAATCGAGAAGAACTTTTCCAAAATGTTCCTGAAAAGGAGCGAGGCTATATCAAAGTGCCTGCTATTCTAGATGACGGAGGAGATGCCTAATGACTTTAAACCAAAAAACAATTGAAGAATTGCATGATCTCCTTGTCAAAAAGGAACTTTCAGCAGTTGAGCTGACGAAAGCTACTCTGGAAGATATTAAGAGTCGAGAAAGTTCCGTTGATAGCTTTATTACGATTAGTGAAGAAGAAGCATTGGCACAGGCAGCAGCAGTAGACGCGAAGGGAATTGATGCAGATAATTTTATGAGCGGGATTCCACTGGCTGTTAAGGACAATATTTCTACTAAGGGGATTTTAACGACAGCTGCGTCAAAAATTCTTTACAATTATAAACCAATTTTTGATGCAACCAGTGTAGAAAAACTCCATGAGAAAGATATGATTGTCATTGGTAAGACCAATATGGATGAATTTGCCATGGGCGGCTCCAGTGAAAATTCTTATTTTAAGACTACGAAAAATGCTTGGGACGCTACAAAAGTTCCCGGTGGTTCATCTGGTGGTTCAGCGACAGCAGTTGCTTCTGGTCAAGTTCGCCTGTCTCTAGGTTCTGATACCGGTGGTTCGATCCGTCAGCCAGCTTCCTTTAATGGAGTGGTCGGACTGAAGCCAACTTATGGGCGTGTTTCTCGTTTTGGACTCATTGCTTTTGGGAGCTCGTTGGATCAAATTGGACCTTTTTCTCGGACGGTTAAAGAAAATGCTCAGCTTTTGGGCGTAATTGCAGGAAATGATAAAAAAGACTCAACCTCTTCTCAACGAACTGTTCCTGATTTCACTAGTAAGATTGGTCAAGATATTAAAGGATTGAAAATTGCTCTTCCGAAAGAATATATGGGCGACGGGATTGATGAAAAAGTCAAGGAACGCATTTTAGCGGCTGCCAAGCATCTGGAAAGTTTGGGAGCGATTGTTGAAGAAGTTAGCCTGCCCCACAGCAAATACGGGGTAGCAGTCTATTATATCATCGCTTCTTCTGAAGCCAGCTCTAACTTGCAACGTTTTGACGGGATTCGTTATGGCTATCGGGCAGATGAGATTGAAAACTTAGAAGATGTTTATGTCAAGTCTCGTAGCCAAGGTTTCGGTGAGGAAGTGAAGCGCCGGATTATGCTCGGAACGTTTAGTCTATCTTCTGGTTATTACGATGCTTATTTCAAGAAAGCAGGTCAAGTTCGGACGCTCATTATGCAGGATTTTGCCAAGGTCTTTGAAAAGTATGACTTGATTTTGGGACCAACTGCGCCGACGGTTGCTTACGATTTAGGAACTCAAAGTCACGATCCAGTAGCTATGTATTTGGCTGACCTTTTGACCATTCCGGTCAATTTAGCAGGGCTTCCTGGCATTTCCATTCCAGCAGGCTTTGCGGATGGTCTGCCGGTTGGGCTGCAATTGATTGGAAATCATTTTGATGAAGAGACGATTTACCAAGTAGCAGCTGCTTTTGAAGCAACGACAGACTACCACAAGCAAAAACCAGTCATTTTTGGAGGTGAAAAATAATGAACTTTGAAACGATTATTGGACTAGAAGTCCACGTTGAATTAAAAACAAATTCAAAAATTTTCTCACCAGCACCAGCTCATTTCGGAGAAGATCCAAATACCAACACCAATATCATTGACTGGTCTTTCCCAGGTGTCCTGCCAGTGATGAACAAGGGAGTTATTGATTACGGTATCAAAGCTGCTCTGGCGCTCAATATGGATATTCATCAAAAAATGCACTTTGACCGCAAGAATTATTTTTATCCAGATAATCCTAAAGCCTATCAAATTTCTCAATTTGATGAGCCGATTGGCTACAATGGCTGGATTGAGATTGAACTAGAAGACGGTACGACTAAGAAAATTCGCATTGAGCGGGCTCATTTGGAAGAGGACGCTGGCAAGAACACTCATGGCAGCGATGGTTATTCTTATGTTGACCTTAATCGTCAAGGGGTGCCTTTGATTGAGATTGTTTCAGAAGCTGATATGCGCAGTCCAGAAGAAGCTTACGCTTACTTAACGGCGCTCAAAGAAATTATCCAGTATACGGGTATTTCTGACGTCAAAATGGAAGAAGGCTCCATGCGCGTGGATGCCAATATTTCTATCCGTCCTTATGGCCAAGAAGAGTTTGGAACCAAGACAGAATTGAAAAATCTTAATTCCTTCAATTTTGTTCGCAAGGGCTTGGTTTTTGAGGAAAAACGTCAGGCTGAGATTTTGCGTAGCGGTGGTCAGATTCGTCAAGAAACTCGCCGTTACGATGAAGCAACAGGTGAAACTCTTTTGATGCGGGTCAAGGAAGGTTCAGCTGATTATCGTTATTTCCCAGAGCCAGATTTACCAAACTTTGAGATTGATGACAGCTGGATTGAGGCGGTGCGTTCAGATTTACCAGCCTTTCCAAAAGAACGTCGGGCTAAGTACAAGGCAGATTTTGGATTGTCAGACTATGATGCCAAGCAATTAACAGCAACGAAGAACATCTCAGATTTCTTTGAAGCTGCAGTGACAGCGGGCGGAGACGCAAAATCTGTGTCAAACTGGCTCCAAGGTGAGGTCGCTCAGTACCTCAATGTGGAAGGTAAAACCATTGAAGAAATCGATTTGACACCAGTCAACTTGACTGAAATGTTGAGTTTGGTGGCAGACGGTACGATTTCCTCTAAAATTGCCAAAAAAGTCTTTGTTCATTTGGCGAAAAATGGTGGTTCAGCCAAGGAATACGTTGAAAAAGCTGGCTTGGTGCAGATTTCTGATCCAGCGCAGCTATTTCCAATCATTCAGGACGTTTTTGCTAACAATGAAAAAGCCATCAACGACTACAAGGGTGGTAACAAAAATGCAGCCAAATCCCTGATTGGTCAGCTCATGAAAGCTACCAAAGGTCAAGCCAATCCACAAGTAGCTCAAAAGCTGCTTAATGAGGAATTGGCGAAGTTGTAAAATCTAAAAAATCAGTCGTTTTGGCTGATTTTTTGTGATATAATCATAAAATGGAAAAGTTTAGGGGTAAGATATGTCAAAAATAACCAAAGGAACCATTTTAACGTTAATAGCGGGAATTGCATGGGGCTTGTCTGGGACGAGTGGTCAATACTTGATGGCGCATGGATTTCCGGTTTTAGTTTTAACAAATGTCCGACTTCTAATCGCAGGGGCTTTGTTGGTATTGTATATGGTGCTAGCTAATCGTAGAAAATTGATTGAAATGATAAAAGACCGAAAAGCAATAATGTCTTTAGCACTGTTTGCTTTGTTAGGATTGTTGCTCAATCAATTTTCTTATTTGAAGTCTATTTACGAAAGCAATGCAGGAACGGCTACTGTTTTACAATATGTCTGTCCGGTTGGAATCCTTGCTTACACTTGTCTCAAAGACCGTGTTGCACCTACTGTGACAGAAGTATTGTCTATGATATTAGCGGTTGGTGGTACTTTTTTGATTGCCACTCATGGACAACTCAATCACTTATCTGTCACGCCTGCAGGACTGTTCTGGGGACTGTTTGCGGCATTCACTTACGCTTTGTATATTCTTATTCCGATTCAGTTGATAAAGACATGGGGCAGTATTCCGGTGATTGGAGTGGGGATGATGTTCGCAGGCCTTGTTCTGACACCATTCAGCGGTATCTTGCATTTTCATTGGCGATTATCCATGGAAGTGTATCTAGCTTTAGCTGGGATTATTTTAGTGGGGACAATTCTCGCCTATACACTATTTCTCAAAGGAACCAGTTTAGTCGGACCTGTAAAATCAAGCCTTCTAGCGGCTGTTGAGCCTATATCGGCTGTATTTTTTGCCTTTCTCATTATGCACGAGCAATTTTATCTCGTAGATTTTGCTGGTATGTTTATGATTTTATCAGCAGTTGCCTTGATTTCTATAAAAGATTTGATATTAGAAAAAAGGAAAGGAATCTTATAAAAGGCAGAGCGAATCGCATTGCTCTGTCTTTCATTTTGAAAATAATTGCCAAAAGAAGTCGATGATGTATGTCAAACCGTAAGTATAGATGACAAGCGTGATGGGTTTGCACAAGACAATAATAATCATATATTTTTTAAAAGTCATTTTCGTAAGAGCAGCCAGCATACAGAGGAAGTCTGCTGGACTGATAGGCCAAATCATCATAAAGATGAAAAAACGTTCAAAACGATTGTCCTCGTCCAGCCAACCGATATACCTGTCGTAGGTGTGTTTGCTGACGACCGATTGGACAAAAGCGGGTCCGTAGGTACGTGCTAGGTAAAAAATAATAGCACAGCCGATGACAATTCCAACATAATTATAAATGGTTCCAATGATATGACCATAAATAAAAACACCAGCAACCGAAGTCAAAGCTCCAGGAATAATAGGAACAACTGTCTGTAGGATTTGCAGGAAAATAAAAAGTGGTGGTCCCCAAAATCCAGCCTGCTTAATAAAGGCGGACAGGGTTTCTTTAGATTGTAAAATGCCAGTATAATAGGCCCAGATACAGAAAATTACTGTTCCAACTGCTCCAACAATAGAAGCCCAGTTGATAAATTTTTGTAAAAGAGGGGAGACGGCAGTCATTTTCTTACTCGTATTTGCCATAAGTTCCTCCGTGTTAAATTCTCTATTCTTACTATAACATTTTTAAACATTTTTTGGCAAATTGTACATAAAATCGATGAAAAGATCTAGGGTGCGAAAACCTTTTTTTTATGTTAAAATAGGTAGAAGTATAATGTTTGGAGAGAAATGTGGCAATTGAAAACTACATGCCTGATTTTGCGATTGAGGCAGTTTATGATTTGACAGTTGAAAGTTTAAGAAAACACGGTATCAAGGCTGTTTTGGTGGATTTAGATAATACTCTTATCGCATGGAACAATCCCGATGGAACACCAGAAATGAAGCAGTGGCTTCACGATGTGCGAGATGCAGGGATTCGAATCATTGTGGTATCTAATAATACCAAAAAACGAGTGAAGCGAGCAGTTGAAAAATTTGGAATTGATTATGTTTGTTGGTCTATGAAGCCTTTTACTTGGGGGATTAATCGTGCGTTAAAGGAATTCCATTTTGAGAAAAACGAAGTGGTCATGGTAGGCGATCAGCTTATGACAGATATTCGAGCTGCTCACAGGGCTGGAATTCGTTCGATTTTGGTCAAGCCGCTGGTTGAGCATGATTCAATAAAAACTCAGATTAATCGGGCGCGTGAGCGGAGAGTTTTGAAAAAAATCACTAAAAAATATGGAATGATTGAATACAAAAAAGGAATTTAAACATGGAAGATATTCTCTGTATTGGGTGTGGAGCACCGATTCAGACAAAACACAAGGACAAGATGGGCTATACTCCTCAGTCCGCTTTGGAAAAGGGACTGGAGACAGGCGAACTGTACTGCCAGCGCTGTTTTCGTCTCCGTCACTACAACGAAATTACTGATGTGCAGCTGACAGACGATGATTTTCTTAGACTTCTCCACGAAGTGGGTGACAGTAATGCTCTCGTAGTCAATGTAGTAGATATTTTTGATTTTAATGGTTCGGTCATTCCAGGTTTACCACGCTTTGTGGCTGGTAATGATGTGCTGTTAGTTGGGAATAAAAAAGATATTCTTCCCAAGTCTGTTAAGACTAGCAAAGTGACCCAATGGTTGACAGAGAGGGCTCACGAGGAGGGTCTGCGTCCTGTTGATGTGGTTCTGACTTCAGCTCAAAACAAGCAAGCCATTAAAGAACTAATTGAAAAGATTGAGCAATATCGGAAAGGCCGAGATGTCTATGTGGTCGGTGTAACTAATGTTGGTAAGTCAACGCTAATCAATGCTATTATTCAGGAAATCACTGGGGATAAGGACATTATCACCACTTCCCGTTTTCCTGGCACTACTTTGGATAAGATTGAGATTCCTCTGGTTGATGGTAGTCATATCTACGACACACCTGGAATTATCCACCGCCACCAAATGGCTCATTATTTATCTGCTAAAAATCTCAAATATGTCAGCCCGAAAAAGGAAATCAAGCCCAAAACTTACCAACTCAATCCTGAACAAACCCTCTTTTTAGGAGGCTTGGGACGCTTTGATTTTGTGTCGGGTAACAAACAAGGTTTTACTGCTTATTTTGACAATGAACTCCAATTGCACCGCACCAAACTTGCGGGAGCGGGAGAATTTTATGAAAAGCATGTTGGTTCTTTGCTAACACCGCCCTCTAAAAAAGAAGTGGCAGATTTTCCGCAGCTAGTCAAGCATGAGTTGAAAATTGAAACCAAAACAGATGTAGTCTTTTCAGGTTTGGGCTGGATTCGTGTGATAGGACCAGCACAGATTGCAGTTTGGGCGCCAGAGGAAGTAGCAGTGGTGACCCGCAAAGCCATTATCTAAGAAGAAATGGCTGTTAGAAAAATAAAGAGAAGACAAACGAAATAAGAAACAAAAGAGGAATCTATGTCATTAACATCTAAACAGCGAGCTTTTTTAAATAGTCAAGCTCACAGTCTCAAACCAATCATTCAGATTGGCAAAAACGGCCTCAACGACCAGATTAAAACAAGTGTCCGTCAAGCTCTAGATGCTAGAGAATTGATTAAAGTGACTCTTCTGCAAAATACAGATGAGAATATTCATGAAGTAGCAGAAATTCTCGAAGAAGAAATCGGCGTGGACACTGTTCAAAAAATTGGTCGTATTTTGATTTTGTACAAGCAGTCTAGCAAAAAGGAAAACCGCAAAATTTCAGTAAAGGTAAAAGAAATTTAGAGGAAGTAGCCTATGGCAATTGAATTACTGACTCCTTTCACCAAGGTGAAGTTGGAACCAGAAGTAAAAGCAAAAAAAAGAAAGCAAGTTGGGATTTTAGGTGGAAATTTCAATCCAGTTCACAATGCCCATTTGGTCGTAGCTGATCAAGTTCGTCAGCAATTATGTTTAGATCAGGTCTTGCTGATGCCTGAGTATGAGCCACCACATGTTGATAAAAAATCAACGATTGATGAGAAGCACCGACTGAAAATGCTGGAGTTGGCAATTGAAGGCATTGAAGGTCTGGGAATTGAAACCATTGAGCTGGAGAGAAAAGGGATTAGTTACACCTATGATACGATGAAATTTTTGACGGAAAAACATCCAGATACAGATTATTATTTCATCATCGGAGCGGATATGGTAGATTACCTTCCCAAGTGGCATCGGATTGACGAATTAGTCGATTTGGTTCAATTTGTTGGGGTTCAGCGCCCCCGCTATAAAGCAGGAACATCTTATCCAGTTATCTGGGTAGATGTGCCGTTGATGGATATTTCTTCGAGTATGGTTCGAGCTTTTCTGGCTCAAGGTCGGACGCCGAATTTTCTCCTACCCAAGCCAGTTTTAGACTATATTGAGAAAGAAGGGCTTTACAATGGGATATGAAACTTATGTGGGAATTTCTCGTGAGCAACTTTTAGTCAAAATGCAGCAGCTTTTACCAGAGAAACGTTTTAAACATTGTCTGGGAGTGGAACAAGCAGCGATTGACTTGGCAGAGCGCTTCGGAGTAGATGTAGAAAAAGCTGGTTTGGCAGGTCTGCTCCATGATTATGCGAAAAAGCTCTCTGACGAAGAATTTCTGGCGCTGATTGATAAGTATGCTCTGAATCCAGCGTTGAAAGATTGGGGAAATAATGTCTGGCATGGCATGGTCGGCATTTATAAAATTCAGGAAGATTTAGGGTTGACAGATCCAGAAATTTTACGAGCTATTGAGATTCATACTGTAGGTTCTGCTCAGATGTCGGATTTGGACAAGGTCGTTTATGTTGCGGATTATATCGAGCCTAATCGGAACTTTCCAGGAGTGGAGCGGGCGCGTGAAATTGCTCACGTTTCGCTCAATCAAGCTGTGGCTTATGAAACGGCACATACAGTGGAACACTTGGCACACAAGGGCTTGCCTATCTTCCCACAAACTATTGAGACTTATAATGCGTATGTTGGCTTTATGAAAGATGATAAATGAAAACAGCTCTGTTAGTGATTGATATTCAAACAGCCTTGATAGAGGCTAAACTGTATGCTGTTGATAACTGCTTGTCTGTCTGGCAAAAAGCAATCGCCACTTGTCGTGAGAAAAACATTGAGGTGATTTACGTCCGCCACAATGACGACGAATTACTGACAGGAAGCCATGGCTGGGAAATTTACGGAGCTATTGCTCCAGAAGCTGACGAGAAAATCTTTGATAAGCATTATAATAGTGCTTTTAAAGAAACTCATTTACAGACTTATCTGGATAGCCAAGCTATTGAGCGGCTGATTATCATTGGCATGGCAACGAATTATTGCATTGATACGACTGTTAAGGTGGCGTTTGAATTTGGCTATAATTTGGCAGTTGTTAAAAATGGCACGACCACCTTTGCTGAAAGAGAAATTACAGCAGAACAATTAATGCAGCACTATGAAAACACTTGGAATGGACGTTTTGCCCAAGTGGCGGACTTAGAAGAAATTTTAAAAGAGGATTAAATGGATAAAAAAGAATTACTAGAATTGGTTGTCAAGGCAGCTGATGAAAAACGAGCAGAAGACATTACTGTGCTAGATTTGCAAGGATTGACGACGATGACAGACTATTTTGTCATTGCCAGCTCTATGAATAGCCGTCAACTAGAAGCGATTGCTGATAATATTCGTGAAAAAGTCACAGAAGCAGGGCAATCAGCTAGCCATGTAGAAGGAGACTCTGCTGGAGGCTGGGTGCTTTTGGATCTAGGCGAGGTGGTTGTTCATATTTTTTCTGAGGAAATGCGGAATCACTACAACCTTGAAAAACTTTGGCATGAAGCAACAGGTGTTGATGTTGCTGCTTTGTTGGAAACAAATAAAGGGTAAGGCTGGGGAAATTCCTCGGCCTTTCAATGACTAGAAAGGACAAGTGCCGTTTCGGTGCGATTTAATGTATGACAACTTATGAAACCTTCGCATCAGTCTATGATGCTATTATGGATGATAATCTTTATGATAAATGGACCGATTTTTCGCTCCGCCATTTTCCAAAAAATAAGAAAAAGCTCTTAGAATTAGCTTGTGGAACAGGAATTCAATCCGTACGCTTTGCCAAAGCTGGCTTTGATGTGGCAGGACTTGATTTGAGTGACGAGATGCTTGAAATCGCTCGTAAACGTGCCAAAGAAGCAGGTGAAGCCATGGAATTCAAACAGGGGAACATGCTTGATTTATCGCATGCTGGGAAATACGACTTGGTGACTTGTTACTCTGATTCAATTTGCTACATGGCCGATGAAGTTGAAGTCGGTGATGTCTTTCAGCAAGTTTACAACTGCTTGAATGAAGGTGGCGTTTTCATTTTTGATGTGCACTCAACTTACCAAACTGATACCGTTTTTCCTGGTTATTCTTACCATGAAAATGCTGATGAATTTGCCATGGTTTGGGATACATACGCCGATGAGGCGCCCCATTCAGTTGTGCATGAGTTGACCTTCTTCTTGCAAGACGAAGACGGGCGCTTCACACGTTACGACGAAGTCCACGAAGAACGCACGTACGAAATTCTGACCTATGATATTTTACTAGAACAAGCTGGATTTAAAACTGTTAAGGTCTATGCAGATTTTGAAGACCAAGCACCAATAGAAACAAGCAAGCGTTGGTTCTTTGTGTGTGAGAAGTAGGGGGAAAGAAAGCTTCTCGAAAATGGTGGGCTTTTTCTTTTGTGGTTAGTTTGCTGTGGTATAATAGAAGTATTAAGTTGAAGTAGGTATTCTCTGAATTAATTTCTATAATTATTAGCGAATTGTTGGTTGTGCACGAGTGAAAGGAATCTAGCGATGCAAGAATTAAGAATAGATAGACACGAAGCTCAATATAGATACTATATTAATAGTCTCTTAGAGTTAGACCCAACTGATAAGGAGGTTAAACTGATTTATGATATCAAATTTTTAACTCCTTTTGTAGGAGCACTAGTTGCATCCTTTTTGAATAGCCAAGAGTATCATGTGATAAGTGAAATTAATGATGAGGGAAAGCAATCAGCTAGTTATGCGAAGAATAATAATTTCTTCCATTTTGCTGAAAGTGACAAAAACATTGATAATAGAAACAAGGATTTTTCAGGTTCTTTCACTCCTATTATGAAGACACCATTGGATACTTATTATCGAGCTGAGGATAATATAGTTGAAAATGTCTCTAAAAAAATTTCTAATGTATTATCTGCTGGTAATGATAAGGTATATAGAATTTTAGAGTATATTATTTCTGAATTATTCAGAAATATTCCGGAACATTCCCAATGTCTTGAGGGGTGGCACTGCTCACAGCATTGGGTACATGATGATTATATTGAAGCCGAGATTGCTTTAATTGATTATGGAAGAGGTTTTCGAGAAAGTTTAAACTCTACAAGTAAATTTCAAGTATTAGACGATGTTGAAGCGATACGACTAGCTTTAGAACCTGGTATAACTGCTGGTATCGTAGATAAGTCACATCTACGCGAAGGTGAAAAAACGGAATACCTTAATTCAGGTTATGGGCTATATGCTATTACAGAACTCTGTAAAGTTTTAAAAGGTCAATATGTTATT
Organism: Streptococcus anginosus subsp. whileyi MAS624; assembly: GCF_000478925.1. Classification (NCBI taxonomy): domain Bacteria; kingdom Bacillati; phylum Bacillota; class Bacilli; order Lactobacillales; family Streptococcaceae; genus Streptococcus; species Streptococcus anginosus. The sequence continues at coordinate 631,116 of NZ_AP013072.1, forward strand.
GTGTCCAGGGGGGCTATAGCAACTAAAAATGGTATTGAATATTTACGGGGAAATCTAGTCTTTCCAGGTACAGCTATTAAAATTAAATTAAGAATTCCCAATAAACTTAGCTATGATACTTTCAATTCAATATTACAAGGAATTATAAAAAAAGGTCAACATAGCTCTAAGTCAATAAAGGGAGCAATAAATATTGCTTCACCTAAGTCGAGAAGCATGGGAAATTATTAATTGATAATATTGCTTCTTTTATGCGGATACATTTATATATATACTAAGGTATATGGATACTTTTTCAGTTTTTGGTACCCTGAGCGCTTTACTTAAGCAACAAAATTATTTTAGAATTGATGATATTGATATCTTTGACGGAAAAGTAGTAATTTTAGCCATTTTTTGAATTAATAAAAGAATCTTGTATGAATTTGTAAAGGAATGTTTTATGGTTAGTACCAAAGAGTTAAAATGTTATTTTTATCAATTAAATTCAAATTTTGAAATTAGACAAAAGATAAATAGCTATTTTTCAAAGTTAGCAAATCAAAAAAAAATTAAAACAGAAACAATTTCTGATTTTAGCTACTATATCAAACATGATATTGTCAAAAAGGAGGAATACGTCTTATTTACAATCGCTAAAGTTGATACTCTTGAGGAAGTTAAATTAGATGATGTTGAAACTCAGGAAAGAAGTATTATTGATAAAGAAGAGACACAAGGATTAGCTAAAGATGCTCAATTTCTTTATAATTTTAAATCTGGAATATTAGTGCAGAAACGAGGTCAAGGACAAATAAATATAAAAGATTTTCAAATATTTATTTCTCAAAAACTTAATATTGACGATAGTGCATTCAAATTTTCACTTATTAAAGATGAAAATGGTTTAAAAAAACTTGATAGTCTTAATCAAATTCACGACTTTGTTTTAAATGTTTCGATTCCAAAACAATTATCTCTTTTTGCAGATGATGTTGACGGCATCAATTCTGGTATAGAGTTAGCTAAAAAAATGCAAGGAGACAGTGTAGATATTGCTATACATGGTGAAAGTTTATGTAAGCGAACTATAATTGATTCTGTTAAATTAGTAGGAGAATATCGTAAAAATCAAAATATGAAAGTAACCTCTCTTTCAATATATGGTGATAATGAAGTTATTGATTTGGTAAAATATAAGTTACAATATTACAAGAAATATTGTATAGATGAATTTTCGACAGAAGATATATATTCTTTTTTAGAAGAAGCATATGCCAATAAAAAAGATTATTTGAATTATTATGAAAATGAAGATAGTTAAAAGAAATATTCTAAAAATTGGTTACATAATAGTAGTTTTCTTTTTATGGAATGCCAAAGTGTATATAACTGATGTAAATAATATAAAAGAAATTTCAGCAGCTTTTCAAGAAATTTTTATTTTCTTGTCAGGATCATTTTTAGCAATAGTTGGTGTAAACTCTTTTTTTCCTGAAAATAGGTTTATTAGGTCTTTGAGACAATTGAATGTAGATTTACATTTACTTAAGAAATTTATTAATTTAACATTTTTTTCCATTGTTTTAGTTTTTTTGCCTTCTTTTTTGTTATTTTTTGATAAAAAAGATAATTCAATTTTAGGAAGAATACTGATAATTTTTGAAATAGTGGTATTTCTAATATTTTGTGTTGAATTAATTAAATTAGCAGTTCAAGTCAGAAAAATATTTAAACAAACGATTGAAGCTGAAATTACTGAAAGAAAAAAATAGTTGTAAAAGGAGCACCACATGACCATCACAGGCATTATCGCAGAATTTAATCCCTTCCACAATGGTCACAAATACTTGCTAGAGCAGGCTAAAGGTTTGAAAATTGTTGCCATGAGTGGCAATTTTGTCCAACGTGGTGAGCCTGCGATTGTGGATAAGTGGACACGCGCGGAAATGGCTCTGCGAAATGGCGCTGATTTGGTGGTTGAATTACCATTTTTGGTGGCTGTTCAGTCAGCTGACTACTTTGCACAAGGAGCAGTAGATATTTTAGAACGCCTTAGTGTGAATAAGTTGACCTTTGGCACGGAAGAGGTCTTAGATTATCAATACTTTTCACAGATTTATGGGGATAATCGACAGAAAATGGTGGACTACATACAAGATTTGCCAGATGATTTGTCTTATCCACAGAAAACGCAGAAAATGTGGGAAAAGTTTGCTGGTGTGAAATTCACAGGCAATACACCCAATCATATTTTAGGGCTTTCTTATGCCAAAGCTTGCGCGAATAAGGCTATCGAGCTTCTCCCAATCAAACGTCAGGGAGCTGGTTATCATTCACAAGAAGAAAATTTAAAATACGCCTCTGCTACGGCTCTTAGAGAGCGTCTTAATTGTCCAGATTTTTTGGAGAAATTTACCCCGGCTCATGAACTGCTGATTCAGTCTCCCAAAGTGACCTGGTCAGCACTCTATCCTTTGCTGCGTTACCAGATTATCAGTCATCCCGATTTGACGAGTTTTTATCAGGTTAATCAAGAACTTGCGGTGCGCTTGCAGGAAGCAGTGAAAACCAGTTATAGCGTAGAGGAGTTGGTCGAACAAGTCGCAACCAAGCGATATACGAAAGCACGAATCAGACGAATTCTGACTTATATTTTGGTCGGTGCAAGAAATGATCAGTTGCCTAGCGGTATTCATATCTTGGGCTTTACTCAAGCAGGTCGAGAACATCTTAAAAAGATGAAAGGGAAAACAGACTTCATCAGTCGCATCGGTCAAGAACCATGGGATTCCTTAACCCAGCGAGCTGATTGTATTTATCAGCTAGGGAACGCCCAACTAGAGGAGCAGAATTTTGGGAAAATCCCGATAATAGTAGATTGATACAAAATTATTTTATAGAGCTAGACATTGTCAATAATTTGCTAGTGAAATTCAACCTGACTTGTGATATAATAAGAAAGATTGAAAAAGTGAAAATCTAAAGGAGAATATCCAATGGGACGTAAATGGGCCAATATTGTGGCAAAAAAGACTGCCAAAGATGGTGCAAACTCAAAGGTTTATGCTAAATTTGGTGTTGAAATCTATGTAGCAGCTAAAAAAGGAGAGCCAGATCCAGAATCGAACTCAGCTTTGAAATTTGTTATTGAACGTGCGAAACAAGCGCAAGTGCCAAAGCATGTCATTGACAAAGCACTGGATAAGGCAAAAGGAAACACAGACGAAACCTTTACAGAGGGGCGTTATGAAGGGTTTGGACCAAATGGTTCTATGCTCATCGTTGATACACTAACTTCAAATGTCAACCGTACGGCAGCCAATGTTCGCTCTGCCTTTGGTAAAAACGGTGGAAATATGGGAGCAAGTGGCTCAGTTTCTTATATGTTTGATAATAAAGGTGTGATTGTGTTTGCAGGAGACGATGCAGACAGTGTTTTTGAACAACTGTTAGAAGCAGATGTAGACGTAGATGATGTAGAAGCAGAAGATGGAAGCATTACAGTTTATACAGCACCAACAGACCTGCACAAGGCTTTGACGGCTCTCCGTGAATCTGGTGTAGAAGAATTCCAAGTCACCGAATTGGAAATGATTCCGCAATCTGATGTGACCTTATCAGGTGAAGACTTAGAAACATTTGAAAAATTGTATGCTGTTTTGGAAGATGACGAAGATGTCCAAAAGATTTATACAAATGTAGAAGGATTTTAATAGTGAAGAAAGAGGTGGTAGGACAGAAGTAAATATTTTTAATTTTTACTTCTGTCCTACCACCGCAAGGTTGCTTAGATACTCTTCTGAGCTTAAAAAGCAAATGAAGAGTCCGACAGCTACTGCGTCAAGAGTTTTTTACTAATACAGATTGAGACTGAGATAATTTTGTCCCAGTCTCTTTTTTTGTTACTTACTAATCTCTCAGTGTTTTTTAAGAAATTTAGTTATAAGACCGTATGTATGTTTAGCTAGTATCTTCTTTACTTTGATAGAGTAGACATGGAGTTTGGTAGAAAAGGTGGCTAGCTAATAATATGTAGTTGAAGAGTGAGGTTGGTTTCCAAGACTGCTTGTTGTAGCTTAGTTTATTCTAAAAATTCAAATAAGGAGCGTAAAAAGCAGACAAACCAGTGATAAACTATAAGTTGAGAGAAGTAAACTATTGGTCGATTGAGTTTGTAAGAAAAGGTGCTACAATATAATTAGCAAATGGAGGGAGGAAAAATCTGATGAAAAAACAAACACTAGGTATGATGATTTCATCATTAAGGAAAGCAAAAGGGATGACACAATTAGAACTGGCTGAAAAGATGGGGGTCACTGATAAGGCTGTTTCAAAATGGGAAAGAGATTTATCCTATCCAGATATTAATACCATTCCTAAATTAGCAGACCTGTTTGATACATCGGTAGATGAGCTGATGCAAGGACAGACAGTGATGAAAGAAAACAAGAAAAATAGAAAATCTGATATTGTTGACACCGTGTTGAGAGGACTTGGAGTATCCATGGGGATTGTTGTAGTGGTTTTATCTGCTTTAGGAAAAGTGGACACTAAGGCTGCACTGACAATGCTTGGACTTGGTTTAGCCAGCCTTTCTATTTCCTCACTAAAGGATAGAAACGAATGAGAATAATTGTTAAAGGCGTTGGTGAAATAACTATCGCCTTTTCTGGTAAGTTTTCATATTCAGGTCATCTAGAGATTTTACATGGGGTTATATTACAATGGTAATAAGATTCTCGCAAGTGTCTGGGAACAGGGAAAAAGAGGAGGGGAAAATGGACGCTTTTAAGCATATCAATCCTAAGTTTTTAGTATGGTAAAGAATTATTCGGGTGCACAATTTGTCAAAGACCTTGTAGCTAGATTATCGTGGCAATTATTGCCTTACCATTGTCAATTGCTTTAGCGATTGCTTCGAGGGTCAATCCAGAGCAAGATGTTTATACAGCTGTTGTAGTTGGTTTTTTCATTCCCTTTTTTAGGTGGGAGTCGTGTTCAGATTGGTGAGCCAACAGCCGCTTTGGTTGTTATCATTTATGGAATTATTGCGCAGTATGGTCTATCTGGTCTGACAGTGGCTACTTTCTTAGCTAGCCTTATGCTCATTGGCATAGGTTTGTTGCATTTTGGTGATCTGATTAAATTTATTTCAAAGACCATCACTGTTGGATTTACCCTTGGAATCATCGTTGGACAAATCAAGGACTTCTTTTGTCTGAACAAGGTAAAAATGTCTTAATTCTTCGTATGCGCAGTGTGTCTGCAATGGATATTTCGGGGTTGGATGCTCTTGAAGAGATCCTTGGCAAATGTCAACGAACAACCTTACCATATCATGGAAAAAGCAAGCTTTATTGATAGAGTTGGTGCAGACAACTTTTGTGCTAATATTGATGTCGCTTTAACGCGCGCAGCTAGTTTAGAAAAGTAATTGAGTTTTCCACTATTCGTCAAATGTATCAATGTTTGGTAAAAATCTGATTTCGCTTAGCGTTCCTTGATAAAGAAAAACTATCACTTTGATAAAAATCAAATAATAGTCAAGAAGGAAAATATTTGATATGATAAGACTTATCTTAATGAAAGAGGTTATTATAGGAATATGAAAAAAGTGTTGAAATATTCTTCTTTAGCAGCCCTTGGTTTTTTGACAATAGGAGCTTTAGCAGCGTGCTCCAATTCAAAATCAACGACTTCATCTGGAAAAACAGAAATTAAAGTCGCAACGAATGCTTCACCCAAACCATTTAACTATGAAGAAAATGGTAAATTAACAGGTTATGAAATCGAAGTAGTTCGTGCAATCTTCAAAGATTCTGACAAATACAAGGTAAAATTTGAAACAACAGAGTGGTCAGGTATTTTCGCAGGTCTGGATAGTGATCGCTACCAAATGGCGGTCAACAATATCAGCTATACAAAAGAACGTGCAAGAAAGTATTTGTATGCAGCTCCAACTGCTAAAAATCCAAACGTTTTAGTGATAAAAAAATCTGATAAAAGCATTCAATCGCTGGATGATATTGGTGGCAAGACAACAGAAGTTGTACAAGGGACAACGACTGCAGCACAATTAGAAAAATACAATCAAGAACATGTTAGCAATCCAACGAAAATTAGCTATACAAAAGCAGATTTTCAACAGATTATGAGTCATTTAAACGACGGTAAGTTTGATTATAAGATTTTTGATAAAATTGGTGTTGAAACAGTCATTAAAAATCAAAAACTGGACAACTTGAAAGTGATTGATTTACCAAGTGATCAACAACCTTATGTTTATCCGCTTTTAGCAAAAGGACAAGATGAGTTGAAAACATTTGTTAATAAGCGCATTCAAGAGTTGTATAAAGACGGAACTTTGGAAAAATTATCCCAAAAATTCTTTGGCGGTAGTTACTTGCCAGCGGAAGCAGATGTGAAATAAGAGAATGTAAAGCCAGCTAGTTTCAAAGTTTCAGCTGGTTTTCTTACACAAAGGGTATAGTTATAGTTTATAACTATACCCTTTGTTATGAAATAACAATTTGTCAATCAGGTAAATATGTGCGATACTATTTTCATAAGATTTTTAAAGGAGACAGAAAATGAAATTGAAAAAATGGTTTGGAATAACGGCTCTAGCAGCTGCAGCAGTGATTGGCTTAGCAGCTTGTGGTTCAGGAAATAAAAGTGATAACGCCAAAACGGTTAAGATTGGTGTGATGACAAAGAGCGACTCAGAAGAAAAACGCTGGGACAAGATCCAAGAATTGTTGAAAAAAGACAATATTAAATTGGAATTTACAGAATTTACGGACTACTCGCAACCAAATAAAGCGGTTGCTGATGGTGCAGTGGATATCAATGCTTTCCAACATTACTATTTCTTGAACAATTGGAACAAGGAAAACAAGCAAGACTTAGTCGCAGCTGCTGAAACTTATATCTCACCCATTCGTCTCTACTCTGGTACCAAAAATGGAAAAAATAAATATACAAAAGTAGACCAAATTCCAAATGGTGCAGAAATTGCGGTTCCAAATGATGCGACAAATGAAAGTCGGGCGCTTAATTTATTACAATCTGCAGGATTGATTAAATTAGACAAGTCTGGAAATGAATTGGCAACTGTGGCAAATATCAAAGAAAATCCGAAAAAATTGAAAATTACAGAATTGGATGCTAGTCAAACAGCTCGCTCATTGACTTCAGTAGATGCAGCCGTTGTAAACAATACATTTGTAACAGAAGCAAAATTGGACTATAAAAAAGCCTTGTTCATTGAACCGAAAGATAAAAATTCAAAACAATGGTTTAACATCATTGCAGCTAAAAAAGATTGGGAAAAATCTCCAAAAGCAGATGCCATTAAGAAACTCATTAAAGCTTATCATTCAGATGAAGTGAAAAAAGTGGTTGAAGAAACATCAGATGGTTTAGACCAACCGGTTTGGTAATCTTTATTTCATTAGCTGTATTTCAGTCTAAAAACTCAGTTGGAATTACCGACTGAGTTTTGTCGCCATTCTATAAGGAGAAAATATGACATTTTCAAGTGAAGAAGAGCAAATTAAAAAATTTGAACAAGATATAGTAACACAAGAATATATCGCCATTTTACGAACTTTGATTGCTAAAAAATCAATCTTCGCTCAACAAGTCGGTTTACAAGAAGTGGCTGCTTATCTAAAAGAAATCTTTACAAGAGCTGGTGCGGAGGTGGAATTAGATGATAGCTATACAGCGCCATTTGTGATAGCGAAGTTTAAAAGTTCAAACCCTACAGCTAAGACAATTATTTTTTATAATCACTACGACACGGTTCCGGCAGATAGCGATCAGATTTGGACAGATGACCCATTTACCTTATCTATTCGAGACGGTGGCATGTATGGTCGCGGAGTAGATGATGACAAAGGACATATTATCGCGCGTTTGACGGCTATGCAAAAATATTTACAAAAGCATAAAACGTTACCTGTCAATGTCATTTTTATGATGGAAGGAGCAGAAGAGTCTGCTTCTGTTGATTTAGAAAAATACCTAGCCAAACACAAGGTGCTTCTGCAAGGGGCAGATCTTCTCGTTTGGGAACAAGGAATTAAAAATTCTTTGGGTCAACTAGAAATTTCTGGTGGGAACAAGGGAATTGTGACCTTTGATATGAAGGTCAAAAGTGCGGAAGTGGATATTCATTCTAGCTTTGGTGGTGTGATTGATTCGGCTTCTTGGTACTTGTTGAACGCCCTTGCTAGCTTGAGAGATAAGGATGGATGTATTCAGGTAGAAGGGCTTTATGATCAAGTAATCACACCTAATCAACGAGAGTTAGCTTTAGTGGAACAATACGCTCAGCGCAGTCCAGAAGAAGTAGAAACTATTTATGGTTTGGAATTACCTTTATTACAAGAAGAGAAAAAATCTTTTTTAAATCGAATTTTCTTTGAACCATCTTTGAACATTGAAGGAATTACTTCTGGTTACCAAGGTCAAGGAGTGAAGACGATTCTTCCGTCAGAAGCTTCGGCAAAAGTAGAGGTTCGCTTAGTGCCAGGACTGGAACCACATGGAGTATTGGAACTGATTCGCAAACAACTCGACAAAAATGGTTTTGATAAGGTAGAATTAGTTTATACTTTGGGAGAAATGAGCTATCGTAGTGATATGAGTGCGTTGCCGATTTTAAATGTCATTGAATTAGCTAAGAAATTCTATCAAAAAGGAGTTTCTGTCTTACCAACCACAGCAGGTACAGGACCGATGCACACGGTATTTGAAGCACTTGAGGTACCAATGGTCGCCTTTGGACTTGGAAATGCGAATAGTCGAGACCATGGCGGTGATGAGAATGTACGCATTTCAGATTATTACACCCATATTGAATTAGTAGAGGAGCTGATTGTAAGTTATGAGTAAAGAAATGATTCAATTCGAGCATATTGACGTAACTTTTCAACAAAAGAAACGTCAGATTCAAGCAGTTAAAGATGTGACACTTCATATTCAAGAAGGAGATATTTATGGAATTGTTGGCTATTCTGGAGCTGGGAAATCAACCTTGGTGCGTGTGATTAACCTTTTGCAGGTACCCACAAGTGGAAAAATTATTGTAGATGGGGATGTTCTTTTTGACAAGAAAGTAACCTTAACAGCCGAACAGCTGCGCCGCAAACGTCAAGACATCGGCATGATTTTTCAACATTTTAATCTGATGAGTCAATTAACAGCAGAAGAAAATGTCGCTTTTGCATTGAAACATTCTGGCTTATCAAAAGAAGAAAAGAAAGAAAAAGTGCGTACACTGTTGGAGTTGGTCGGCTTAGCCGATCGTGCTGAAAATTATCCTTCTCAGCTTTCTGGAGGGCAAAAACAGCGGGTTGCAATCGCGCGTGCCTTGGCAAATGACCCCAAAATCTTGATTTCTGATGAATCAACCTCTGCCTTAGATCCAAAAACAACTAAACAAATTTTAGCTCTTTTACAAGATTTAAATCAAAAGCTAGGATTAACAATTGTTTTAATCACCCATGAAATGCAAATTGTTAAAGACATTGCCAACCGTGTCGCAGTTATGCAGGACGGTCAATTGATTGAAGAAGGTTCTGTCTTGGATATTTTCTCTAATCCTCAGCAAGACTTAACCAAAGACTTCATCTCGACTGCAACAGGAATTGATGAAGCTATGGGCAAGATTGAGCAACAAGAAATTGTCAAACATTTGGCGAAAAATAGTCTCTTGGCGCAAATGAAGTACGCAGGAACCTCTACAGATGAACCTTTGCTGAATGAAATTTACAAACATCATCAAGTTACTGCCAATATACTTTATGGGAACATTGAAATTTTAGGTGGAACGCCTGTCGGGGAACTGGTCGTTGTTTTATCTGGTGAAAAGGAAAATCTAGCAGCAGCTAAAACAGCTATTCGTGAAGCTGGTGTTCAATTGACAGTATTGAAGGGAGAAGCATAGATGGAAAATTTTATTCAAACATACTTGCCGAATGTTTATCGAATGGGTTGGAGCGGTCAAGCTGGCTGGGGAACGGCTATTTACTTGACATTGTATATGACAGTCATTTCTTTTATTATTGGCGGATTGTTAGGCTTAATTGCAGGGCTTTTTCTTGTTTTGACTGCTCCAGGTGGTGTCTTGGAAAATAAAATAGTTTTTTGGATTTTAGACAAAATCACGTCTATCTTCCGCGCCATCCCATTTATTCTTTTGTTAGCTGTGCTTTCACCTTTTTCGCACTTGATTGTGGGGACTAGTATTGGACCGAACGCAGCCATTGTACCTCTTTCTTTTGCAGTATTTGCTTTCTTTGCTCGCCAAGTTCAAGTTGTACTCGCTGAGTTAGACGGCGGTGTTATCGAAGCTGCTCAGGCAAGCGGAGCGACTTTCGGTGACCTAGTTGGTGCCTATCTGCGTGAAGGTTTGCCAGATTTGATTCGTGTGACAACAGTCACTCTTATTTCTCTCGTTGGCGAGACTGCAATGGCTGGTGCTGTCGGTGCTGGAGGAATCGGGAATGTTGCGATTGCTTATGGCTTCAATCGCTATAATAACGATGTAACTATTTTAGCAACGGTTATTATCATTGTACTTATCTTTGCTATTCAGTTTGCTGGTGATTTTTTGACTAGAAAATTAAGCCATAAATAAGATAGCTGAGATGATTGTTAGAGATAAACAATAAATATATAGAAAAATGATATAAAAGTTCTATGATAATAGGTCATAGAATTTTTAGTTTATACATATTTTATCTTTCGTATGACTAGCGCAAGTATTTAGCAGTTTACAGGAGATAAGAAAGAGGAGGAAGGAAAAATTGAAAGAAAAAGGTTAAGAAAATAAAAAAAGATGAAAAAAGGTATTGACAAGAAGAGGAGGAGGTGATATACTAAGATAGTTGTCGCTTGAGGGGCGACAAAGACCTTTGAAAACTGAACAAGACGAACCAATGTGCAGGCGACTGTTTAAGAAGACAGTCCGTCAAACATTAAGAAGAAACAATAAATCTGTCAGTGACAGAAATGAGTGAGAGCTCAAACTTTATATGAGAGTTTGATCCTGGCTCAGGACGAACGCTGGCGGCGTGCCTAATACATGCAAGTAGGACGCACAGTTTATACCGTAGCTTGCTACACCATAGACTGTGAGTTGCGAACGGGTGAGTAACGCGTAGGTAACCTGCCTATTAGAGGGGGATAACTATTGGAAACGATAGCTAATACCGCATAACAGTATGTAACACATGTTAGATGCTTAAAAGATGCAATTGCATCGCTAGTAGATGGACCTGCGTTGTATTAGCTAGTAGGTAGGGTAAAGGCCTACCTAGGCAACGATACATAGCCGACCTGAGAGGGTGATCGGCCACACTGGGACTGAGACACGGCCCAGACTCCTACGGGAGGCAGCAGTAGGGAATCTTCGGCAATGGGGGGAACCCTGACCGAGCAACGCCGCGTGAGTGAAGAAGGTTTTCGGATCGTAAAGCTCTGTTGTTAAGGAAGAACGAGTGTGAGAATGGAAAGTTCATGCTGTGACGGTACTTAACCAGAAAGGGACGGCTAACTACGTGCCAGCAGCCGCGGTAATACGTAGGTCCCGAGCGTTGTCCGGATTTATTGGGCGTAAAGCGAGCGCAGGCGGTTAGAAAAGTCTGAAGTGAAAGGCAGTGGCTCAACCATTGTAGGCTTTGGAAACTGTTTAACTTGAGTGCAGAAGGGGAGAGTGGAATTCCATGTGTAGCGGTGAAATGCGTAGATATATGGAGGAACACCGGTGGCGAAAGCGGCTCTCTGGTCTGTAACTGACGCTGAGGCTCGAAAGCGTGGGGAGCGAACAGGATTAGATACCCTGGTAGTCCACGCCGTAAACGATGAGTGCTAGGTGTTAGGTCCTTTCCGGGACTTAGTGCCGCAGCTAACGCATTAAGCACTCCGCCTGGGGAGTACGACCGCAAGGTTGAAACTCAAAGGAATTGACGGGGGCCCGCACAAGCGGTGGAGCATGTGGTTTAATTCGAAGCAACGCGAAGAACCTTACCAGGTCTTGACATCCCGATGCTATTTCTAGAGATAGGAAGTTTCTTCGGAACATCGGTGACAGGTGGTGCATGGTTGTCGTCAGCTCGTGTCGTGAGATGTTGGGTTAAGTCCCGCAACGAGCGCAACCCTTATTGTTAGTTGCCATCATTGAGTTGGGCACTCTAGCGAGACTGCCGGTAATAAACCGGAGGAAGGTGGGGATGACGTCAAATCATCATGCCCCTTATGACCTGGGCTACACACGTGCTACAATGGCTGGTACAACGAGTCGCAAGCCGGTGACGGCAAGCTAATCTCTGAAAGCCAGTCTCAGTTCGGATTGTAGGCTGCAACTCGCCTACATGAAGTCGGAATCGCTAGTAATCGCGGATCAGCACGCCGCGGTGAATACGTTCCCGGGCCTTGTACACACCGCCCGTCACACCACGAGAGTTTGTAACACCCGAAGTCGGTGAGGTAACCGTAAGGAGCCAGCCGCCTAAGGTGGGATAGATGATTGGGGTGAAGTCGTAACAAGGTAGCCGTATCGGAAGGTGCGGCTGGATCACCTCCTTTCTAAGGAAAACGGAAGCCATTGAGTTTGTCTTGTTTAGTTTTGAGAGGTCTTGTGGGGCCTTAGCTCAGCTAAGGAGAACGCCAGTTCGCCTTTGTCGAAGCGTTAGCGCACGACAGGGACCAGCGGTAACTTAACAATAGAGTATCGCGAAAAAATAAAATAGAGTACAACTATGTATTGTACGGGGCCTTAGCTCAGCTGGGAGAGCGCCTGCTTTGCACGCAGGAGGTCAGCGGTTCGATCCCGCTAGGCTCCATTAGGATAGAATCCTACTGAACTTAATAAAGAAGTGAAGTTGAATACGAGACTAACTTCTTAGGAAAAAAGATAAACTTCCTTGTGTTCATGGAACACAGCGTCAGTTTCCTATTTTTCTACAGAAGTTTTCGCAAGCGAACCGTCTCTGAATATCCTAAATTTAGCACATTGAAAATTGAATAACGATATCAAATAGTAACAAGAAAATAAACCGAAACGCTGTGAATATTAATGAGTATATGACTGAGAGGTCAAAAATAAGGTTAAGTTAGTAAGGGCGCACGGTGGATGCCTTGGCACTAGGAGCCGAAGAAGGACGTGACAAACGACGAAATGCCTTGGGGAGCTGTAAGTAAGCGTAGATCCAGGGATGTCCGAATGGGGGAACCCAACAGGTAGATGCCTGTTACCCGTATCTGTTAAGGATATGAGGAGGAAGACGCAGTGAACTGAAACATCTAAGTAGCTGCAGGAAGAGAAAGCAAAAGCGATTGCCTGAGTAGCGGCGAGCGAAAGGGCAAGAGGGCAAACCGAGAAGTTTACTTCTCGGGGTTGTAGGACTGCGATGTGGACTTAAAGATTATAGAAGAAGACCTTGGGAAGGGTTGCCAGAGAGAGTAAGAGCCTCGTATTTTAAATAATCTTTATACCTAGCAGGATCCTGAGTACGGCGGGACACGAGGAATCCCGTCGGAAGCTGGGAGGACCATCTCCCAACCCTAAATACTCCCTAGTGACCGATAGTGAACCAGTACCGTGAGGGAAAGGTGAAAAGCACCCCGGGAGGGGAGTGAAAGAGAACCTGAAACCGTGTGCCTACAACAAGTTCGAGCCCGTTAATGGGTGAGAGCGTGCCTTTTGTAGAATGAACCGGCGAGTTACGTTATGATGCGAGGTTAAGTTGAAGAGACGGAGCCGTAGGGAAACCGAGTCTGAAGAGGGCGCCATAGTATCATGATGTAGACCCGAAACCATGTGACCTACCCATGAGCAGGTTGAAGGTGAGGTAAAACTCACTGGAGGACCGCACCAGGGCACGTTGAAAAGTGCTTGGATGACTTGTGGGTAGCGGAGAAATTCCAAACGAACTTGGAGATAGCTGGTTCTCTCCGAAATAGCTTTAGGGCTAGCGTCGACAGAAAGATTCTTGGAGGTAGAGCACTGTTTGGGTGAGGGGTCCATCCCGGATTACCAATCTCAGATAAACTCCGAATGCCAATGAATTATGGTCGGCAGTCAGACTGCGAGTGCTAAGATCCGTAGTCGAAAGGGAAACAGCCCAGACCACCAGCTAAGGTCCCAAAATAATTGTTAAGTGGAAAAGGATGTGGGGTTGCACAGACAACTAGGATGTTAGCTTAGAAGCAGCTATTCATTCAAAGAGTGCGTAATAGCTCACTAGTCGAGTGACCCTGCGCCGAAAATGTACCGGGGCTAAAACAATTTACCGAAGCTGTGGATCCTTTAGGGGATGGTAGGAGAGCGTTCTATGTGTGGTGAAGGTGTACCGTGAGGAGCGCTGGAACGCATAGAAGTGAGAATGCCGGTATGAGTAGCGCAAGACAGGTGAGAATCCTGTCCACCGTAAGACTAAGGTTTCCAGGGGAAGGCTCGTCCGCCCTGGGTTAGTCGGGACCTAAGGAGAGACCGAAAGGTGTATCCGATGGCCAACAGGTAGAGATTCCTGTACTAGAGTATAGAGTGAAGGAGGGACGCAGTAGGCTAACTCAAGCGTGCGAATGGAAGAGCATGTCTAAGCAGTGAGGTGTGATAGGAGTCAAATGCTTCTATCTGTAACATTGAGCTGTGATGGGGAGCGAAGTTTAGTAGCGAAGTGAGTGATGTCACACTGCCAAGAAAAGCTTCTAGCGTTAATTTATACTCTACCCGTACCGCAAACCGACACAGGTAGTCGAGGCGAGTAGCCTCAGGTGATCGAGAGAACTCTCGTTAAGGAACTCGGCAAAATGACCCCGTAACTTCGGGAGAAGGGGTGCTGGCTTAAAGTCAGCCGCAGTGAATAGGCCCAAGCAACTGTTTATCAAAAACACAGCTCTCTGCTAAATCGTAAGATGATGTATAGGGGGTGACGCCTGCCCGGTGCTGGAAGGTTAAGAGGAGTGCTTAGACGTAAGTCGAAGGTATGAATTGAAGCCCCAGTAAACGGCGGCCGTAACTATAACGGTCCTAAGGTAGCGAAATTCCTTGTCGGGTAAGTTCCGACCCGCACGAAAGGCGTAATGATTTGGGCACTGTCTCAACGAGAGACTCGGTGAAATTTTAGTACCTGTGAAGATGCAGGTTACCCGCGACAGGACGGAAAGACCCCATGGAGCTTTACTGCAGTTTGATATTGAGTGTCTGTGCCACATGTACAGGATAGGTAGGAGCCAAAGAGATCGGGACGCCAGTTTCGATGGAGGCGATGTTGGGATACTACCCTTGTGTTATGGCCACTCTAACCCGGATAGGTGATCCCTATCGGAGACAGTGTCTGACGGGCAGTTTGACTGGGGCGGTCGCCTCCTAAAAGGTAACGGAGGCGCCCAAAGGTTCCCTCAGATTGGTTGGAAATCAATCGCAGAGTGTAAAGGTATAAGGGAGCTTGACTGCGAGAGCAACAACTCGAGCAGGGACGAAAGTCGGGCTTAGTGATCCGGTGGTTCCGTATGGAAGGGCCATCGCTCAACGGATAAAAGCTACCCTGGGGATAACAGGCTTATCTCCCCCAAGAGTTCACATCGACGGGGAGGTTTGGCACCTCGATGTCGGCTCGTCGCATCCTGGGGCTGTAGTCGGTCCCAAGGGTTGGGCTGTTCGCCCATTAAAGCGGCACGCGAGCTGGGTTCAGAACGTCGTGAGACAGTTCGGTCCCTATCCGTCGCGGGCGAAGGAAATTTGAGAGGATCTGCTCCTAGTACGAGAGGACCAGAGTGGACTTACCGCTGGTGTACCAGTTGTTCTGCCAAGAGCATCGCTGGGTAGCTATGTAGGGAAGGGATAAACGCTGAAAGCATCTAAGTGTGAAACCCACCTCAAGATGAGATTTCCCATAACGTTATGTTAGTAAGAGCCCTGAGAGAAGATCAGGTAGATAGGTTAGGAGTGGAAGTTGTGTGAGCAATGGAGCGGACTAATACTAATAGCTCGAGGACTTATCCGAGAAATAAATTCATTGAGAAGCAGCGCAAGGTTTAGCCTGTAGCATTTGAGGCGTTATTCAATTTTGAGTGTGTTAGATACTCAGCAGTTAAGTGACGATAGCCTAGGAGATACACCTGTACCCATGCCGAACACAGAAGTTAAGCCCTAGAACGCCGGAAGTAGTTGGGGGTTGCCCCCTGTGAGATATGGTAGTCGCTTAGCAAGGATAGGAAGTAGAGATACTTCCTTTTTGGGAGTTTAGCTCAGCTGGGAGAGCATCTGCCTTACAAGCAGAGGGTCAGCGGTTCGATCCCGTTAACTCCCATTTCTTTAAGCGGAAAAGCTTAATAGGTCCCGTAGTGTAGCGGTTATCACGTCGCCCTGTCACGGCGAAGATCGCGGGTTCGATTCCCGTCGGGACCGTTTTAGTGTATAGAGATACATTAGAGAGACTCGTTAGCTCAGTTGGTAGAGCATTTGACTTTTAATCAAAGGGTCACTGGTTCGAGCCCAGTACGGGTCATAGTCACAGGCGGGTGTGGCGGAATTGGCAGACGCACCAGATTTAGGATCTGGCGCTTAACGGCGTGGGGGTTCAAGTCCCTTCACCCGCATAGGAGATAAGCCGGCTTAGCTCAGTTGGTAGAGCATCTGATTTGTAATCAGAGGGTCGCGTGTTCAAGTCATGTAGCCGGCATTAAAGGAAAGAAGCGAATGCGAACGTAGTTCAGTGGTAGAACATCACCTTGCCAAGGTGGGGGTCGCGGGTTCGAACCCCGTCGTTCGCTTGAGGAAGCCGGGGTGGCGGAACTGGCAGACGCACAGGACTTAAAATCCTGCGATTGGAAACAATCGTACCGGTTCGATTCCGGTCCTCGGCATAGGAAAGAGCACCTTTAGCTCAACTGGATAGAGTACCTGACTACGAATCAGGCGGTTAGAGGTTCGACTCCTCTAGGGTGCATAGAGATGAAGTCTGAAGGCTTCGGTTTTTCTGTCTATACGGGAAGTAGCTCAGCTTGGTAGAGTACTTGGTTTGGGACCAAGGTGTCGCAGGTTCGAATCCTGTCTTCCCGATTAATTGATTGATGTATGTTTTAAATAAATATTAGTTTTTAGTATCTGGTGGGATTCGTCTCTCCTTTTTTCTTTTTTCATCGATATTAATTGTGTAGCGGGTTAGTCTAATTTAATATCAAGAGAGGATATCTTCGTTCTCTTTTTTCATATATCCAAAACAGTGAAGGTTTTATATCCCCTCTAAAGGGATTGTTATTTCTAGTGAAAGTTGGAAGATGGATTAAATCTGTCTTAAATTGGAATTCATTGCTCTTCCAATGAAGAACTTAGTCGTGTTTTTCTATTAAAATCATATACAAAAAGCTCTATAGTATCTCCGAAGTAGGGTTACCTTACTAGAGATATTATGGAGCCTTTCTTTGTTTTAAAAGTCTGAATTATTATTTACCAAATAAATGGGAAAAGACGATATCTAACCTTTTGGCAGTAGTCCTTATAGGTTTCTCCAAAATGCTGATTGAGAACCCTTTCTTCTGTTCGAATACGGATAGCGTAGGCAATGCTCAAAATAATAAGAGTAATGAGAATACTTAAGATATTTAATGTTACAAAAGATAAGCCTAAAATGGAAAGAATGCTTCCAGTATAAGCAGGGTTGCGAACGAGACTATAGGGTCCACTGCTAATTAATTTTTGAGTATCAGTGGTCTGAACATTTAGTGTAAATGCTTTGCCAAGATAATGAATAGCATATAATCTAAAAATAATACCGAAAATCATCAGAAAAATACCTAGGTAAATCCCCCATTCAGGAAGTAGGTAAGGTTTAATAGGATTATTCAGCATGGCTATGGATAACACAACACTGGCAATAATAATGTATCTTGTCCCCTGATCCTTAGAATGATTTGAGGTGTTTTTGCTGGTCTTGTTTTTAATAAAAAGTTCTGTTAACCCCCATAGAACGAGTAAACAATAAATGATGGTGCTTTGATAGTGAAACATTATAAACCTCTTTTCGTTATTTCAGCTCTAACCAAGAGTCCTATAAAAGACATCAATCTCATATTTAGTTAGAAGTGATTTTCTGAGAAATGAACTGATATATATCATCTTGAGGTGGCTAAAAGAACTTTCACAGAAAATAAAAATGGCCACTCAATTGGTTGTTAGACAATTCTAGGTTTACCTCCGTAGTGTCAGCTAAAATAATTAGTTCATTTGTGGGTGATATTCAAGTGAGAAGAATGTAGACGATTTTTAAATGACTCATTTACATTATTACCGCCAAACCTCATTACTTGCAATATCCACTTGCATAATAGTTGGATTCCAAATGAGATGACAATTATCGAAAGGTTACAATGTTAACGTAGTACATTTTAGCCAAAACTATTATTTTTCAATGGTAATGCTATGACAACAAGAATTTCTGAAAATAAGTCTTTCTTTACCGTAGTGCCAAGTATTTGTTGCCATTTTTGAAACGAATTCATTAGTATATCAATAAAAAGTATAAATTGAATCTGTTGCTGTTATGATAGTTTTCTGTTTATTTACCAATTAGAAATTTAAAAACCTATCATTTCAGAGGAGTATTGATATTCCCTACAATCTTTAATGAAAATGTGGCCTATAATTGAGGTGGATTTGAGGTATTCGGGGACAACAGTTAAAGTATCAATTGCAAATGCTCTTGCGGCACAATATGTATGTAGGTGAGACAGCAATCATTGGAATACATGCCCATAAAACAGAACGTTGAATCTAATTCCACTTGCATTGAACGACTTTTAGATAGAGCAGGTAGTGGGTATTGGAGCAAATCAAGCTTGCTTACAATCTCAGAAGCTGTAACTGGTGTCAAGGGAAATATAGATAGATTTATTGATGTGGTCAAAAATAGATATAGATAAGAAATTTAATTTATGTTATGATATAAGTGTAATAAAGGAGAGAAAATGCAGAATAACTTACTGGTATTACAGTCAGATTTTGGTTTGGTAGATGGGGCTGTATCGGCAATGGTCGGCGTGGCCTTAGAGGAATCTCCAACGTTAAAAATACATCATTTGACCCATGATATTACACCTTATAATATTTTTGAGGGAAGTTATCGTTTGTTTCAAACGGTGAATTATTGGCCAGAAGGGACAACGTTTGTCTCTGTTGTGGATCCAGGCGTTGGTTCGAAGCGTAAAAGCGTGGTTGCCAAAACTGTGCAAAATCAGTACATAGTCACGCCAAATAATGGGACACTTTCTTTTATCAAGAAACATGTGGGAATTGTTGCAATTCGTGAGATTTCGGAAGTGGAAAATCGACGAAAGAATACGGAACATTCTTACACGTTTCATGGTCGTGATGTTTATGCTTATACTGGTGCGAAGTTAGCAAGCGGACACATTACTTTTGAAGAAGTGGGCCCAGAATTGAGTATAGATGAAATTGTAGAAATTCCTGTTGTGGAAACGACAATTGGGAATGATTTTGTTAGTGGGGCTATTGATATTTTAGATGTTCGTTTTGGTTCGCTATGGACGTCTATTACACGTGAGGAATTTTATACTCTTAGTCCTGAATTTGGTAATCGGTTTGAGGTCACGATTTATAATAACGATATGCTGGTCTATCAGAACCAGGTGACTTATGGGAAATCTTTTGCGGATGTACGGATTGGTCAGCCGATTTTGTATATCAATTCTCTTTATCGTGTTGGTCTGGCGATCAATCAGGGGTCTTTTGCGAAGGCCTATAATGTAGGAGTCGGAGCGCAATGGAGTATTGAAATCAAGCGGATTGAAAAATAAATAATAAAGGAGATTATTATGAAAAATAATTCAATAAGAAGTGTTGTCGCAACGGGTATTGGAGCAGCCCTCTTCGTCGTTATTGGAATGATTAGCATTCCAACTCCTGTGCCAAATACCAGCATTCAATTGCAGTATGCTTTGCAGGCCTTGTTTAGCGTGATTTTTGGTCCGGTTGTTGGATTTTTAACGGGCTTCATCGGGCATGCCTTAAAGGACTCTTTGCAATATGGAAATCCTTGGTGGTCATGGGTGATTGCCAGCGGTTTGTTTGGTTTGATTATTGGGCTGTTTCAGAAAAGAATCCGTGTTACGCAAGGAATTTTTGAAGCAAAAGATATTGTATCGTTCAATGTGATTCAACTGTTGGCCAATGCTGTGGTATGGATTGTCATCGCGCCGCTAGGTGATATTTTGATTTACAATGAGCCTGTAAACAAGGTGTTTGTCCAAGGTGTTGTTGCAACGATTTCTAACGGTTTGACCGTTGCTATTGCAGGGACAGTGCTTTTGCTGGCTTATGCCCGCACGCAAACCAAATCAGGAAGTTTGAAAAAAGATTAGTGACAGGAAGCGGGAGTGAGACGGAGCGAAGGTGTGAAAATGTTTCTTCCTATTCTCACCACTGCGTTGTTGGTTTATTCACAGTATGCTTTGAAGCTGGAGATGTTTGTACTGCCCCCAAAAAGTTAGACAAAAAATATTAGTGAAAGGACTTAGTTCTGTACTGCACAGGACTAAGTCCTTTTAGTTTAGTTTTGCTCCGTTTATTGTTGTAATAAACAATATAAGTTGCAATAGCTTTCTCCAGCTCCTCAAGCGATTGATAACTCTTCTCATAACCGTAGAACATCTCCGATTTGAGGATGCCAAAGAAGGACTCCATCATCCCATTGTCTGGACTATTGCCCTTGCGAGACATAGATGGGACAATTCCTTTCGCTTCTAAGAATTGATGATAAGACTGGTGCTGATACTGCCAGCCTTGGTCACTGTGGAGAATGGTTCCCTTGTAGGTTTCAGCAGGAAAAGCCTTGGCTAACATTGTTCTGACCTGGTTCAAGTCAGGTGAACGTGACAAGGTAAAGGCAATGATTTCACTATTATACCCATCTAAAATAGGAGACAGGTAGAGCTTTCCATTGACGTTTGGTAAGGCAAATTCGGTTACATCTGTATAGCACTTCTCATAAGGCTTAGAAGCTTGAAATTGACGCTGAATGAGATTCTCAGCTTTCTTACCAATCTCCCCCTTGTAAGAAGAATACTTCCGTTGACGACGAATTCGAGCTTGTAGTCCCATCACTTGCATCAATCGCTGAACTTTCTTATGATTAACGTGAAAGCCACGATTTTTCAGTTCAAGATGAATCCGACGATAACCATAGTTTCCCTTGTGCTCATCATAAATCAATTGAATTTCAGCTTTTAACTCTTGATTCTTGTCTGGTTTGTCCAGCTGTTTTAGCTGGTAATAGTAAGTTGCACGAGAGAGTTTAGCTATGGCTAGTAGGAAACTTAATCGGAATCCTCCCTTGACCATCTCTCTAATTGTCTCTGCTTTTCGTGCTGTAAGGTTTTGTCCCTTAAGCGTAACTCCCTCAACTTTTTTAGATAGGCATTCTCCGTTCTAAGACGCTCGTTCTCTTCTTGAAGTCGCTCTAGTTCCGTCATTTCTTCCCAAGTTTTCTTTTTCTTACGTCCCATCTTTGGTGGTCTCCCTCTTTGTTTCTCAACAATAGTATAGCCGTTTTTCTTATATTGTGCCAGCCAATTTGGGAGAGTCCCCCTGTTAGGAAGGGCAAAATCGAGAGAGACTGACAATTGAGAACGCCCTTCAAGAAGAACTTGATGAAGGATTTTTTGCTTTAGTTCAGGAGAATAATAAGTCTTCTTACCTCTCTTGACAATGCCTACTCCATGCCTATCAATCAGCCGAATCAGATATTCGATCCCTGACTGATTGAAGTTAAACTGTTTTGATAATGACTTGAGAGTTGCGCCGCTTTTTCGCAAGTAATAGATTTGAACCTTGTCTTCATAACTTAATTTCATAAAAATAACACCCTAAAAGTTAGAGTTTTCTTGTCTAACTTTTGGGGTGCAGTTCAGTTTGTTCCAGCTTTTTTATTTTTAATTTCAATAAAATATCACACAAAATGTAATTTATATATTGCATTTTATATAATATAGTGTATAATAGTAGTGAAGAAAGAGAGTGGATCATGAAAATCATTCAAAAAGCAAGAGATTTTTATTTTCAGGGGTCTCAGTTTTAGTTGCTTAACCCATGATTTCACTCTGCACGTTACAAAGAAAAATGGTTCTGACTCAGAGGATAAAGAGAATGGCAAAAAATCTTAAACTAAAAATAGCTCGGGTCGAGCATGATTTGACCCAGGGAGATTTGGCAGATGCGATTGGTGTCACGCGACAAACGATTGGTTTGATTGAAGCGGGGAAATACAATCCTAGTCTCGGTCTCTGTATTGCAATTTGTAAACGATTGGATAAAACATTAGATCAATTATTTTGGGAGGAGTAATCATGAACTTCATTAAACGTCAGATTTTAGATGAGCGAGAAGAGCAACTGACCAATAAAGCAGGAATGGAAGCTTTTAGTTTTCTGATGACTAGTAATCTTATCTTTTATATTGGAAGTATTTTTATCCATTCGGGGAAGGTCTATACGCAACTATTCCTGTTCTCAAGTCTCATTGCATTCCTATACTTTTTGGAGCGCTGCCGGCGGCTAGGAGCCAATTATTTCAATAGTTTTACCTTCACTATTTGGGGTGTTATGGCAATGACGGCTTTGGTAACGGTTGTGATTTTGGTGCAGAATTTTCAAGTCAATCATGCTATTTATCAGAATAATCCATTGCATGCCAAGTTTTTAGTTGTGATTCCGATTACGTTTCTGATTTACCTTCCGATTATGATAGTGTTCAATCTGATACTAGAAGTTGTTGGAAAATGGCAGAAGGTGCGATTTGAGAAATATTTAGCGGACTTAGAAGATGAATCCTGAAAGGAGATGTATCATGAGCAAAATAAAGGATTATTTTGGTGGCGAAAAGGACGAGCGTATTCGGCAAGGGACATACAAGGCTGAAGCCTATGCGTTTCGATTTTTACTTGTATTTTTGATAATTGCAATCAGTATCAAATTTTTCTTTCTGAATTCTCCAATAGAAGGTTATGTTGATGAATTAGCAGCGGTTTTGATTGCTGGGAGTATTTGTTACTTTGTATTGTGGAGAGAAAGAATTGTTGAAAAGAGCTTGGGAATTTTGACGACATTATTCCAATCATTCTTGCTGACAATTCTCAGTGGGTATTATCATTACCATTTTGGTGAATTGCATTATAAAAATCGTCCGACGAGTGATTTTATCCTATTTCTATTTGGAAGTTTTATAACCTATCTGTTAGTGCTGGGTGTGTTCAATTGGTTTTTAAATAAATACAATCAACACCGACGAGATAAGATTGATATGGAAATGGAAGATTCTGAATAAAAGAGGACGGAACTCCTTTAGGAGAGAAACAGTTCATTATTAGGATACAGAGGCAGGGAGCATATTGTCCCTGCCTTGCTTTATAATCGCAAAATGCCCTATGATTGAGCTTTTCATTTGCTTTTTAGGTTTAAGAAAGCACTTAATGAGAAAAATATTGTCTGGGTAAGCTGTCCGAGGGTCAGACAGAGTAAGTGAGTTTTAGTTCATGTCATCCGAGGTTCAGACGGAGCAAACTGGTTTTGGTGCATGTCATCCGAGGCTCGGACGAAGCAAACTGATTTTGGTTCATATCGTCTGAGGGTCGGACAGAGCAAACTGGTATTGCTTCATGTCATCCGAGGTTCAGACGGAGCAAATTGATTTTGGTTCATGTCATCCGAGGTTCAGACGGAGCAAACTGATTTTGGTTCATATCGTCTGAGGGTCGGACAGAAGAAACGAGCTTGGGTTTGCTCCGTCGACCGGGTCGACTATTTTAACCATTGCCGCACTTTCTCAGTAACCGTGTAGGGTCGGCAAGAAGCTGAACGCTTCTTGTTTGGTCAGATTTTTTCACGTTCAAGGTTTAATTTTGCGACAGTGTTCGCGGACTTCAAAATTGATTTTCATCTTATTTTCTTTTGTGCTACAATAGAATGAGTAAGTACACGAGGAGAAGTGGATGATTTTAGAGGAATTTGATGAAAATCGTCAGGCGATTATCAATCCAGAAGATTTGGTGGAGGCGCTACCGAATTTTCCAGAAACAGTGGTGTCTTGCTTTGCCCGTGAGACCTTTAAGCGCATGCTGGCTGATTTTCAGCATGAGCTATTGACCTCCACTTCCATGGCAAATATTGAAATTCCCATTTACAAGGTTATTATAAAAGGTAAGGCAATCGCCGTGTTCAATTCACCGGTCGGGGCGGCTGCCTGTATCGCTATTTTGGAAGATTTGATTGTCTTTGGAATGAAGAAGCTGGTTCTTTTTGGAACATGTGGCGTTTTAGATGAAACGATTAGGGAAACGTCTATCATTGTTCCTCATGCGGCTATTCGTGATGAAGGAACTAGTTACCATTATCTGCCAGCTTCTGATGAGATAGAGGTGAATGTTGGCCTGCACGATTTTTTAACATCATTTTTGACTGACAAGGGAATTTCTCATACAGTTGGAAAAGTTTGGACGACAGACGGCATTTATCGGGAAACGGCTGCGAAACTCCGTAAGCGAAAAGAAATGGGTGCTGTTTGTGTAGACATGGAATGTTCAGCAGTTGCAGCTTTGGCAGCTTTTCGTGAGATTTCCGTTTGCCATTTCTTTTATGCGGCGGATCACTTGTCAGAAGAAGCCTGGGATATGCGCAATTTAGCCAATCATGCAGACCTAGATGAAAAAGACAAAGTGGCTAACTTGGCAATGCAAATTGCCCTTGCTTTATAGAGAACATGCTATGAAAAAACCAATTATTCAATTTGAAAACTTTAGTTTTCAGTATCAAGCACAGACAGAACCAACCTTGAAAAATGTTGATTTGACGATTTATGAGGGCGAAAAGGTCTTGATAGTCGGCCCTTCTGGTTCGGGAAAGTCCACTCTTGGACAATGCTTAAATGGCATTATTCCAACTATTTATCATGGAGAAATGACTGGGAAACTGTGGATTCAAGGGAAGTCTGCGTTTGGCAGCAGTATTTATGACCTGTCCAACCTTGTCAGTACCGTCTTGCAAGATACAGACGGTCAATTTATCGGGCTGAGTGTCGCGGAAGATCTGGCTTTTGCTTTGGAAAATGACATGGTTAATTTGCCAACGATGAGAGAAAAGGTTCATTTGTGGGCAGAGAAATTGGATTTGTTATCGCTGTTACACCAGCGTCCCCAAGACTTATCTGGTGGGCAGAAGCAGCGGGTCAGTTTGGCTGGGGTGCTGATTGACGAAAGTCCGATTTTGCTCTTTGATGAGCCTTTGGCAAATTTAGATCCGAAGTCGGGACAGGATACGATTGAGCTGATCGATCAGATCCATGCGGAAGCAGGAACGACAACGATTGTTATCGAGCACCGTCTGGAAGATGTGCTGTATCGGTCTATTGATCGGATTCTCCTCATCAATGACGGACAAATTCTCTTTAACGGCAGTCCTGATAATCTGCTGCATACGCAGTTATTAGCCGAGAATGGAATTCGAGAGCCGCTTTATCTGACCACCTTGTGTCAGCTTGGTTTTCAGCTGGAAAATTCTGCACAGTTGGCAAATTTAGCACAGATAGATGTCTCTACTGTTCAGTTTTCGGGTGAAAAATTTTCTATTCAAAAACCACAAGTACAGGATGATTTGCTGGAGTTGAAAAATGTCCACTTTGCTTACGGTGAGAAAAAGGTTTTACAAGATATTGATTTTACAATCTCTAAAGGCGAAAAAATTGCTATTGTCGGGAAAAACGGTGCTGGAAAATCCACGTTAGCCAAAGCGCTCTGCCAGTTTATCGCAACAGAAGGAAGCTATACTTGGCAGGGAAGAGACATCAAAGGCGACTCCATTAAGGAGCGGGCAGAACGGATTGGTTACGTTTTGCAAAATCCAAATCAAATGATTTCCACGACTATGATTTTTGATGAGGTTGCCTTGGGCTTGAAGTTGCGTGGGATTGCAGAAGATGAGATAAAAGAGCGTGTATTGGCTGTGCTGAAAACCTGTGGTTTATATGAATTTCGGCATTGGCCCATTTCTGCTCTGTCTTTTGGGCAAAAGAAGCGGGTGACCATTGCTTCGATTTTAGTGTTAAATCCAGAGATTATCCTTTTAGATGAGCCAACGGCTGGCCAAGATCAACGCAATTATACAGAAATCATGAATTTCTTAGATGAGTTGAACCAAAAAGGGCATACGATTATCATGATTACGCATGATATGCAGCTGATGTTGGATTATTCTGACCGAGCGGTTGTGATGTTGGATGGTAAGATTCTGGCGGACAAATCACCGGCTGAAGTTTTGACAGATAAGACTTTGATTCATGCAGCGAACCTCAAGGAAACGTCTATCTTTTCCTTGGCTGAGAAATTAAACGTTGATCCACTCGCTTTAACAGAATTTTATATGCAAGAAAGGGAGGAAAGCCATGCTTAATCAGCAAAAACTTATTGGTTACCATGCGGGAACGACCTTTTTGCATCGCCTATCCGGAGCGAGTAAGTTACTGTTTTTCATTTTGGTATCAACTGCAGCGATGATTAGTTACGATACTCGCTTGCTGTTGGTCATTGCGATTGGCTCACTCTTTCTTTTTAGAGTTTCGAACACTCATTTTAAAGATGTATCGTTTGTTTTGGCTTTTGCAGGTATTTTTGCCGCTTTGAATCTTATCATGGTTTATCTGTTTGCTCCTCAGTACGGAGTGGAGATTTATGGCCAACAGACGGTCTGGTTCAGCGGATTAGGCAGTTATACCGTAACTGCGCAGGAAATCTTTTATTTGTTTAATCTGTTCTTGAAATATCTCTGTACAATTCCTTTGGCAGTTATTTTTCTAATGACCACTCACCCTAGTCAGTTTGCGTCCAGTATGAATCAAATCGGAATTCCTTATAAAATTGCCTATTCTGTCAGTTTGACGCTGCGCTATATTCCTGACCTGCAGGAGGAATTTTACCTGATCAGAATGTCGCAAGAGGCACGTGGCCTGGAATTGTCCAAAAAAGCAAAATTAAGCCAGCGCATCAAAGGGAACCTGCGAATCATTATTCCATTGATTTTTAGCTCACTGGAGCGGATTGATACGATTGCAACAGCCATGGAATTGCGCCGTTTTGGTAAAAATAAGAAGCGGACTTGGTACACTTATCAGGCTTTTCAGAGATTGGATATTGAAGTGATTTTGCTGGCTATTTTATTTTTACTACTCAGTTTTTTACTCTTTTTTGTTAATCACGGTCGCTTTTACAATCCTTGGCTATAAACGAAAATTGAAATGTACATAGGAGGAAGAAAATGATTGCATTGGTAACAGGAGCTTCAGCTGGTTTTGGTGAAGCTATTTGTCGTCGCTTGGTGGCAGAAGGTCACCGAGTGATTGGAGCAGCGAGAAGATTGGAAAAGCTGACACAACTTCAAGAGGAGTTGGGTTTTGAAAATTTTTATCCGCTTCAAATGGATGTGTCGGATACAAAAAGTGTGGATCAGACTTTAGAAAGTTTGCCGGAGGATTGGCGAACGATTGATATTTTGATCAACAATGCAGGTCTGGCATTGGGCTTAGACAAGTCCTATGAGGCAGATATGCACGATTGGCTAACGATGATTCAGACCAATATTATTGGTTTGGTTTATCTAACACGTCAGATCCTACCGCAAATGGTAGAGCGAGATAGCGGATTAATTATCAATCTAGGTTCGACTGCTGGAACGGTTCCTTATCCAGGTGCCAACGTCTATGGAGCTAGTAAAGCTTTCGTGAAGCAATTTTCTTTGAATTTACGTGCTGATTTGGCAGGGCACCATATTCGTGTTACTAACATTGAACCCGGTCTTTGTGAGGGAACAGAATTTTCAACTGTTCGATTTAAAGGGGACGATCAACGAGCTGGAAAATTGTATGAGGGAGCTCATGCTATTCAGCCAGTTGATATTGCCAATACTGTTGCTTGGATTGTTGGACAGCCTCCTCATGTTAATATTAACCGGATTGAAATCATGCCTGTTTCACAAACGTTTGGAGTGCAGCCTGTTTTTCGAGAAGAATAGATGAGATAGAATGGGGAGAATATGACAGAAATAAACCTTTTGTTTTCAATCGATGATCGCTATGTCGAGCAATTTAAAACAACCTTGTATTCCGTTTACCTAAATTCACCGTCAGCTTTGCTGCATTTGTTTGTTTTGCAAAAAAAATTGTTAAAAAGGAATGTGGAGATTGAGGAATTTTGTGAGGCACTAGGGATCATCTATGAACCAGTCGTGATTGGGGAAAAAGCATTTGAGGACGCCCCCAGCACTGATCGGTATCCAGAAACAATCTACTATCGCTTGCTGGCACATGAATACCTTCCTAAAAACTTAGACAGAATTCTTTACCTAGACGCAGATATTTTATGTCTGAATGATATTTGTCCTCTTTACAAACTAGAGATGGGGAATGCCTTATACGCTGCGGCTAGTCATGGATCAGATGCCAATATGACAGATTTAGTCAATAAGATGCGTTTACAGAATTTTGAGGCAGAAAGTTACTATAATTCAGGAGTTTTACTTATGAATTTGACCAGCATTCGGAAAGAAGTGAAGCGTGAAGCTATTTTAGATTACATTGCTCAAAACAGTTTTAAACTCTTTTTACCGGATCAAGATGTGCTGAATGCTTTGTATGGACATTTGACAATTCAGATTCCAGATGAATTGTATAACTATGATGCACGCTACAATGTGCTATATTATGCTCGGAGTAAAGGAGAGTGGGACTTGGATTGGGTGATTGAGAACACCGTTTTTCTTCACTTTTGCGGTCGAGATAAGCCTTGGCTGAAAGAATACCACGGACGCTATGCCGCGCTTTACAAGCATTACCAACATCGCAGCCGAAAAGTTGGCAGATAAAAACGAAACCAACCAATTAAAATGGTTGGTTTTTCTTTTTATAACGGCCGTTTATTAGGAATTCCTGCTTTGCGTGGGTATTTATTGGGAGTTTCTTTTTTCTTGCCAACAACCGTGATATACCGCGGGTCGCCATTGGGGAGTTGGTAATGAATGTTTTTTTCGACTTTGCTGAAAAGAAGGCTAAGCGCGGTTTTTGCTTCTGTTAATTCCTCAGGAGCATTGCTAGCTTTGAGCGCTAAAAGACGCCCGCCAACTTTAAGAAAGGGAATGGTCAGCTCGGCTAAGATCTGCATACGAGCAACAGCGCGTGCAGTTACAATATCAAACTGGGCGCGGAAGTCTTTATCTTGAGCAAAATCTTCTGCCCGACCATGATAAAAATGAACGTTTTCCAAACCTAACTCGTCAGCCAAGTGATTTAAAAACAGAATACGCTTGTTTAGAGAATCAATAATCGTCACATCTAGTGCTGGATAAAGGATTTTCATAGGGAGACTCGGAAAACCTGCCCCTGCTCCAATATCCAATAGTTTGATATTTTGGTTTTTAATCCGTCCCTGCAAAATTGGCGCAATGGAATCATAGAAATGCTTGAGATAGACTTCTTTTTTGTCAGTAATAGCTGTCAGATTGATTTTTTCATTCCATTCAACGAGAAGTTCAAAATAGTGTTCAAATTGCATTTTTTGTTGGTCTGTAAGTTCAATCTGCTGCTGTTTTAAGAGTTCATAAAATTCTTCGGGTATCATCATTTGTCCTTATTTGTATTTCTTGCTTCTATTATACCAGATAATCAGAAGAGAATCTGTAAAATTTCTCTTTTGAAGAAGTCTAAATTTTTATTCTTTTCATTTTTCTGGTATAATGTCTATAATAAATTTAAAGGAGAATGACTATGTGGATAATTATTTTAGCTATTGTAGTGGTACTAGTGCTGTTTGTAATTGCTAGTTACAATGGTCTTGTCAAAAGTCGTATGCAAACCAAAGAAGCATGGAGTCAGATTGATGTTCAATTGAAACGTCGAAATGACTTGCTACCAAACTTGATTGAAACGGTCAAAGGGTATGCCAAATATGAAGCATCAACGTTTGAAAAAGTAACAGAACTGCGTCGGCAGGTAGCTGCTGCAACAACTCCAGCAGAAGCTATGAAAGCAAGTGATGCCTTGACGCGTCAGATTTCAGGAATTTTTGCTGTTGCAGAAAATTACCCAGAATTGCAAGCAAGTACAAATTTTCTAAAATTGCAAGAAGAATTAACTAATACTGAAAATAAAATTTCGTATTCTCGTCAACTTTATAATAGCGTAACAAGCAATTATAATGTGAAGTTAGAAACATTTCCAAGTAATATTATTGCTGGAATGTTCAGTTTTAAGCCAGCAGATTTCTTGGCTGTTCCAGAGGAAGAAAAATCCGTACCAAAAGTTGATTTTAGCGGTTTAGGTGACTAATATGCTCTTTGATCAAATTGCTAGTAATAAAAGACGAACGTGGGTTCTCTTGATTGCATTTTTTGCTCTCTTAGCGATTATTGGTGCTGCAGTTGGCTATTTGTGGTTCGATTCGATTCTTGGCGGAGTGCTGATTGCCTTTATCATTGGAGGGATTTATGCTTTTAGCATGATTTTTCAGTCTACTGAGGTTGTCATGTCCATGAATGGTGCTCGACAAGTCACGGAAGCTGAGGCTCCTGATCTTTATCATGTGGTAGAAGATATGGCGATGGTAGCCCAAGTTCCTATGCCACGAGTGTATATTGTTGAAGACTCATCACCCAATGCTTTTGCAACAGGCTCAAAACCTGAAAATGCGGCAGTAGCAGCGACAACAGGTCTGTTGAATATGATGAATCGTGAAGAATTGGAAGCTGTTATTGGACACGAAGTGAGTCACATTCGTAATTATGATATTCGAATTTCAACGATTGCAGTAGCGCTTGCTAGTGCGGTAACGATGTTATCGAGCTTGGCAGGGCGTATGATGTGGTTTGGTGGAAGTGGTCGCAGACGTGATAGCCGAGATAATGATAATGGTTTGGGCGTTCTAATGTTGATTTTATCGCTCGTTGCGATTATATTAGCTCCTTTAGCAGCAACGTTGGTTCAATTAGCCATTTTTCGTCAGCGTGAATTTTTAGCGGATGCTTCAAGTGTAGAATTAACTCGCAATCCACAAGGGATGATTAATGCTCTCTTGAAATTAGAAAATAGCGATCCTATGCATCATAAAGTTGATGATGCTAGTGCAGCTCTCTATATTAACGATCCGAAAAAAGAAGGTGGCTTGCAAAAATTATTTTACACCCACCCACCGATTTCTGAACGGGTTGATCGTTTAAGAAAAATGTAAAAAGATTGAGATAGATTCCTATGATTGTGTTGCAATCATGACTGTCTATCCCGATCTTTTTTGCTGTTTTACAATATAAGTGAAAGCAATCTAGCTTTATTCCTATCTTTTCTTAATGAGAGTAGGAGAGATATGATACCGCATCCTGTAAACACCATCCAGGTGATTTTCATATTCCAAATAGCTAGACTGGTAAAAATCATCGTTCCTAGTGGAATAGAGAACGAAAAGAGCAAACTAAGAAAACTAGAAGTTTGAGCTAAAACATCTGAAGGTAGTTTGCTGAGAAGCAGGCTGTTAATTTTAGGATTGACCTTCCCTGCAATATACATCATAAAGAAAATAACAAGTAATCCTAGAAAAACAGGTAGATGATAGAAATTGATAACCCCTAAAATAGGAATTGTTAGAGAAGCCCAAAGAGCTAATTTATTGATCGATAATTTGCTAAAATAATCATTTGGGGTAAGACTAGCAGAAATAACTCCTAAAATAAACGTCGTTTCAAAGATTAGTAAAGATTGGCTGAAAGAGAGACCAAATAAAGGATGATCCAATAAATACAAATTATAAAGAGCCATAATAGAGCCACCTAGCGCATTAAGGATGAGCACCTGTAATAGTAATTTGAAAAAATTAGTAGAACTATCTTGCTCAAAAATTAATTTAGAACTTTGATACATCTGTTTGAATTGCTGCTTTAGCGGAGTCATCTTTCCTTGTTCACGTTGAACGATTTCGTGGATCAAACGGTGACGGACAAAGTAGAGTGTTGTAGAAGATAGTAGAAAAGACAGGGCATTGATAAGAGCGACTAGAGTGAAGTTTTGATTGCTAACAGTTAATAGCCAAACACCAAGAGCTTGTCCAGCAAGATTGCATAGATAGGTGAGGAGTTGTGTGAAAGAAAAAGCTTCCATCATATCTACATCAGCAATATTCTTTTTCAAAATAGGCATTTGTAGTCCACTACGATAGTCGCTGATAATATCTGAAAGGATATTGATGAGACAAACGGTTGAAAAGGCAATATAGGTACTAGACTTTGTCAAAATAGCTACCGCAGTAAAGACGAAAGCTTGTACATACCCCATATGAATGAGCCAGCGAGCTTTCTGAATTGTTTTATCCGCTTGCATACCGATAAATATCGTAAAAAATGTTGGAACAAGAACGATAAAGTTTGCAATTCCTACAGCAAACTTTGGATGTGGCAGACTAGAAGCAAAAACAACAAAAACAATATTATAAATGGAAGAACCTAGAATATTGAACATGCGTGACAAGCTGATAAAAGCGAATACTTTATTTTTGAAGATGAGTTTCATCCTAATCTCCTTTTTATTTGTTGCAATGATTATAGCAGGAACGAGCCTGATTTCAAGGCATTTTCTGTAAGTGGTAATAAAGTATAAGTAAGTGAATGGTATAGTAAAGTAACTTGCAAGTGAACTTTATGTCTTTTTTCAAAAATGGTATAATAAAACTAGAAATCTAAATACAAACGAGGAAATCATGTTACATATTCAAGAAATTCGTAAAAATCCAGATGGTCTTACTTTTGAGCAAGGTTTTGATTTGACACAAGAATTACAAATGCGCAATCCAGAAATTTTGAATGTCGCAGATATTGTTGCAAGTGGAAAGGTGCAGTATGAAGATGGCCTTTACTTTTTAGATTATGATTTGTCTTATACCATTACACTAGCGTCCAGTCGTAGCATGGAACCGGTAGATCAAAAAGAAAACTACTTGGTGAATGAGGTTTTCTCTGATGCACATAGTGGGAAAATGGATCAAGATTTGATAGCTGATGATTTGGTGTTGCCGATTGAAAATGAAGTAATCAATCTAGCCGAAAGTGTGGCAGATAATATTTTATTGCATATTCCACTTAAAGTGTTGACGTCCGAGGAGAAAGCGAGTGACTGCATGCCTTCAGGAAATGATTGGCAGGTCATGACTGAAGAAGAGTATCAAAAAAGTAAACAAGCGCAAAAAGAGAAGAATAGTCCGTTCGCCAGTTTGCAAGGCTTATTTGATGAAGAGTGAACCCCTCTTTAACATTGGTTTTTAGCAACAAATCCTTTATTTTCACGCATAAAAATGATAAAATAAAACAAACTAAAAAGAGGAGTACAAAATGACAAAAGCGAATTTTGGTGTTGTTGGTATGGCCGTCATGGGTCGTAACCTTGCCCTTAATATTGAATCTCGTGGCTATACAGTAGCAATTTACAACCGTTCAGCGAATAAAACAGAAGATGTGATTGCATCTCACCCTGAAAAAAACTTTGTTCCAAGTTATGATGTGGAAAGTTTTGTAAATTCTATTGAAAAACCACGTCGTATCATGCTCATGGTCAAAGCTGGTCCAGGAACTGATGCAACGATTCAGGCACTTTTACCTTTCCTTGATAAGGGAGATATCTTGATTGACGGTGGAAATACTTTTTATAAAGACACCATTCGTCGTTCAGAAGAATTGGCGAATTCAGGAATCAATTTCATCGGAACAGGTGTATCCGGTGGTGAAAAAGGTGCGCTTGAAGGACCGTCTATCATGCCTGGTGGGCAAAAAGAAGCTTATGAATTAGTAGCAGACGTGTTGGAAGAAATTTCAGCCAAAGCACCAGAAGACGGTGCGCCATGTGTGACTTACATCGGTCCAAACGGTGCAGGTCATTATGTAAAAATGGTTCACAATGGGATTGAATATGGTGATATGCAATTGATTGCGGAAAGCTATGATTTAATGCAACACTTGCTTGGATTTTCAGCAGCAGAAATGGCTGACATCTTTACAGAATGGAATAAAGGTGAGTTGGATAGCTATCTGATTGAAATCACTGCTGATATTTTGACTCGTAAAGATGATGAAGGTCAAGATGGACCAATCGTTGATTACATTTTGGATGCGGCTGGAAATAAAGGAACTGGTAAATGGACGAGCCAATCAGCTCTTGACTTTGGTGTGCCGCTTCCGCTCATTACAGAGTCTGTCTTTGCACGCTATATTTCTGCTTATAAAGATGAACGTGTGGCTGCAAGCAAGGTTCTTCCAAAACCAGCTGCATTTAAATTTGAAGGAGACAAAGCTGAATTGATTGAAAAAATTCGTCAAGCCCTCTACTTCTCAAAAATTATGTCTTATGCACAAGGTTTCTCACAATTGCGTGTAGCATCTAAAGAGCAGGATTGGAATCTTCCGTTTGGTGAAATTGCTTCTATTTGGCGTGCTGGTTGTATCATTCGTGCTCGTTTCTTGCAAAAAATTACAGATGCATACGGACATAATCCAGATCTTGCAAACTTACTGCTTGACGAATATTTTATGGACGTCACTGCCAAATACCAACAAGCTGTTCGTGATGTAGTGGCGTTGGCTGTTCAAGCAGGTGTGCCGGTACCAACGTTCTCTAGTGCGATTGCTTACTTTGATAGCTATCGTGCAGAAAACTTGCCAGCCAATTTAATTCAAGCGCAACGCGATTACTTTGGTGCGCATACGTATGAACGCAAGGACAAAGAAGGAATTTACCACTATTCTTGGTATGATGAAAAATAGGATAGGCTATGGCGAAGCGGATTTTATTAGTTGAGAAAGAAAAAAAATTAGCGCAATTTATTGGCTTAGAATTACAAAAAGAAGGTTATCGGGTTGATCTTTTCGAAACGGGAAAAGATGCTTTGGCGTCTGCGAGAGCTAATCAATACGATTTATTCCTGTTGAATTTTACGCTTGACGATATGACAGGAACAGAATTTGCCGCACAATTAAGTGTGATAAAGCCTGCTTCGGTCATCATTGTATTGGATAATCGTGATAATATTCTTCAATATACTGAGGAAATCCAACGCTTTGCTGTTGCTTACATGGTAGAACCATTCATTGTGACGGACTTAGTTGAAAAAATTTCTGCCATTTTTCGTGGGCGTGATTTTATTGACCAGCATTGTAGTCAGATGAAAGTTCCAACATCTTATCGGAATCTTCGGATTGATGTGCAAAATCATACAGTTTATCGAGGTGAAGAAGTGATTGCTTTGACTCGAAGAGAGTATGATTTATTAGCAACATTGATGGGAAGTCATCAGGCTTTAAGCCGTGAACAGTTGTTAGAACGCGTGTGGAAATACGAAGGAGCTGTTGAAACAAATGTTGTCGATGTTTATATTCGCTATCTTCGTAGTAAAATTGATATAGCGGGGCAAAAAAGTTATATAAAAACCGTGCGTGGTGTTGGTTATGCTATGCAAGAATAACTCTGAGGTGCAGGAAATATCGTTTTTCTGCACTTTTCTAATGGGCGTATTTCCCTAGTCTATTACAATTTGTAAGCAAGAAATAGGAAAAATTTTTAAAATATTATATAAAAACGCTTTACAAAATAGAAATATATGATATAATTAAAGAGTCAAATAAATGCAAACGTTTGCGGAAAGCGCTTGCGGAAAATTTTATAAGGAGATATGAATGATGAAAGAGACATTCAAAAACATATTCAGTTTCGAATTTTGGCAAAAATTCGGAAAAGCTCTGATGGTCGTTATCGCAGTAATGCCCGCGGCTGGTTTGATGATCAGTATTGGTAAGTCAATTCCAATGATCAATCCAAACGTAGCTGCTCTTGTTACAACAGGCGGTATTCTTGAGCAAATTGGTTGGGGAGTTATCGGAAACCTTCACATTTTGTTTGCATTAGCTATTGGAGGTAGCTGGGCAAAGGAACGTGCTGGTGGTGCATTTGCAGCTGGTCTGTCCTTTATCTTGATTAACCGTATTACTGGGGTTATGTTTGGTGTGACTTCAGATTTATTGGCAAAAGATGGTGCAACTGTTCGTACTTTGTTTGGCACTTCAATCAAAGTAGCTGATTATTTTGTAAGTGTACTGGAAGCCCCAGCTCTTAACATGGGTGTTTTCGTTGGTATTATTGCCGGTTTTGTGGGAGCAACAGCTTACAACAAATATTATAATTTCCGCAAATTACCAGATGCACTCTCATTCTTCAATGGGAAACGTTTTGTACCATTTGTCGTTATTTGGCGCTCAGCTGTTGTAGCGATTATTCTTTCAGCTGTTTGGCCAGTTATTCAAACAGGTATTAACTCATTTGGTATCTGGATTGCCAACTCACAAGATACAGCGCCATTCTTGGCACCATTCTTGTATGGTACTTTAGAACGTCTCTTGCTTCCATTTGGTTTGCACCACATGTTGACGATTCCAATGAACTACACTTCAATTGGTGGTACGTATGAAGTATTGACTGGTGCAGCGAAGGGAACACAAGTATTTGGTCAAGACCCACTTTGGTTAGCTTGGGTGACAGACCTTGTAAACTTGAAAGGTTCAGATGCGTCTCAATATCAACATCTTTTAAACAGCGTGACTCCAGCTCGTTTTAAAGTTGGACAAATGATTGGTTCATTTGGTATTTTGATGGGTGTTGTATTTGCTATCTATCGTAATGTTGATGCAGATAAAAAGCATAAATACAGAGGGATGATGACTGCAACAGCACTTGCAACATTCTTGACAGGTGTGACAGAACCAATTGAATATATGTTCATGTTTGTTGCAATGCCTCTTTACTTAGTGTATGCAGTTGTGCAAGGGTTAGCCTTTGCAATGGCTGACGTTGTTCACTTGCGTGTTCACTCATTTGGTTCTATCGAATTCTTAACTCGTACCCCACTTGCAATCAACGCTGGTTTGGGTATGGATATTGTGAACTTTATTTGGGTAACAATTCTCTTTGCAGTGATAATGTACTTCATTGCAAACTTCATGATTAAGAAATTTAACTACGCAACTCCAGGACGTAATGGTAACTATGAAACAGCTGATGGAGAAGATGGTGATTCATCTGCTCAAGCTGGTGGCAAAGTAGCTGAAGCTTCTCAAGCAGTAAATATTATCAACCTTCTTGGCGGACGCGCAAATATCGTTGATGTAGATGCCTGTATGACACGTCTCCGTGTGACTGTCAAAGATGCTGAAAAAGTTGGTACAGAAGAACAATGGAAAGCTGAAGGAGCAATGGGCTTGGTGATGAAAGGCCAAGGTGTTCAAGCCATTTATGGTCCGAAAGCGGACGTTCTGAAATCTGATATTCAAGACTTACTTGACTCAGGTGAAGTGATTCCCGAAACTCTTCCGAGTCAAATGACAGCTTCACAAGCAGCAGAAGTGAGCTACAAAGGTGTAACAGAAGAAATTGAAACGGTTGCTGATGGTGAAGTTATTGCTATCTCTGATGTCAAAGATCCTGTCTTTTCACAAAAAATGATGGGTGACGGATTTGCTGTTGAACCTGAAAATGGAAATATCTACTCACCAGTAGCAGGTACGATTACAAGCATTTTCCCTACAAAACATGCTCTTGGTCTCTTGACTGATAGTGGTCTTGAAGTGCTTGTTCATATCGGACTTGATACGGTCAGTCTTGAAGGTAAACCATTTGAAGTGCATGTTGCAGAAGGGCAAAAAGTTGCAGCAGGTGATCTTCTTGTGACAGCTGATTTAGAAGCTATCAAAGCAGCAGGTCGTGAAACTTCAACAGTTGTTGTCTTCACAAATGCACAAGCTATTAAATCTGTAACTGTTGAAACATTCGGCAAAGTAGCAGTGAAAACAGTTGTTGCTAAAGTAGAATTGTAAATAGAAAAGAGAAATCATGGCAAAATTCCTGACTTTAAATACTCATAGTTGGATGGAAGATGAGCAAGGAAAAAAGCTAGATCAACTAGCTGAGCGGATTCTTCAAGAAAAATATGATGTCATTTGCCTGCAGGAAGTCAATCAAGAAATGGAGTCTGAACAGGTTGTTCAGGCTCCATTTTATTATGCGGTAGATGGCGCCATTGCGATTCATAAGGACCATTTTGCGTGTTGTTTAGTTGAAAAATTAGCTAAGAGAGGTCTCATTTATCATTGGTCCTGGGCTTATAATCATATTGGTTTTGATCGGTTTCATGAGGGAGTCGCTATTTTATCCTTAAAGCCGTTGAAACCAAGTGAGTTATTGGTTTCAGATGCCAACGATCCAACGGATTATCACACTAGAAAAGTACTTTTGGTGGAAACAGAAGTAGATGGACGGCTTGTAACGGTGGCTTCCTGTCATTTTTCTTGGTGGGACAAAGGCTTCCAAGAAGAATGGGTACAAGTAGAAAAAGAATTGTTGCAGCGCGATATGCCTCTAGTATTGATGGGAGATTTTAACAATCCCGTCGGTTATGAGGGTTATCGGCACATTCTAAAAAGTCCGCTTGCTCTGCAAGACAGTCATGTTGTTGCGGCTACAGTCATTGGTACAGCAACAGTTGAAGGCGATATTGCCGGCTGGGCTGAAAACAAGGATGCTCTAAAAATTGATTATATCTTTACGAGTAAAGATTTTAACGTTAAAAAATCTGCTGTTGTTTTTGACGGCAAAGCAACACCTGTCGTTAGTGACCATTTTGGGTTAGAAGCAGAAGTTGCATTTTAACAATCAAAAACGGGAAGTTCAAGATAAAACTTCCCGTTTTTGATTGTCATTCTTTAGAGGTGTGGCGTTTTCCAGCATTGATAGCATCGGCTTCAGTCATGGTGACTACTCTGTCAAACCGTGTATTGCGTGGCATATTATCTATACTGTACCAATAAACCTCAGCAGTTCCGTTACGAGCTACATAAACGGTTCGTTCCTGCTGTTGAGCTTCTTGTACTGCAGCGGCCTCTTGTTGTCGCTGCGCTTGAGCAGCCGCAGCTTCTTCTTGTTTTCGTTTTTCTTCCGCTTGTTTAGCTATTTCTTGTTCTTTTGCTGCTTTTTCCGCTTCCTTTTTCTTCTCTTCCTCAGAGGCTTTCTCCTTCTTTGCCTGTTTCTCTTTTTTACCTAGAGCAATATATTGCTCGTTTTCTTTTTTGTAGGAGTCAAACTCATTTTTTAATGCTTTGTAATCTTTAGCGGCTTTTTCATTGCTTTTTGTTAATTTTTGAATCTGTACTTTATATTCTTCTCTATTTTCGCGCTGGTTTCCTTTGGTAGAAAAGGAAACCAACAAAAGAACAATTAAAGCTAGAATAGCAATATTCTTTTTGTCTTTAAAAAAGGCAACAGAAAAAAATCTTTTCATCATAATTCTCCTTAAAATGATAACGTTTACAATTTATTATATAAAATTTTTTGAGAGAAGTAAATAGGATAACGGATTATTATATGTTTTCGTGAGGAAGTTCCTATCTTTTGTTATTTCTTAAAACATGGTATAATGAAGTATTAAGAATTCAGGAGGGAAGCAGATGCGTTGTCCTAAGTGTGGTGGTAGTAAATCAAGTGTTATTGACAGTCGACAAGCAGAAGATGGCAACACAATCCGTCGTCGGCGTGAGTGTGATGAATGTCAGTATCGCTTTACGACTTATGAACGTGTAGAAGAACGGACGCTCGTTGTCGTTAAAAAGGATGGCACGCGGGAACAATTTTCAAGAGATAAGATCTTTAATGGAATCATTCGTTCGGCGCAAAAACGTCCTGTTTCTAGTGATGAGATTGAAGCAATTGTTAGCCGAATTGAGCAAAAAGTGCGCAGTAGTAATGAAAATGAGATCGCAAGCGAGTATATCGGTGGTTTGGTTATGGAAGAGTTGGCGGATTTAGATGAAATTACTTATGTTCGTTTTGCTAGTGTTTATCGTAGCTTTAAAGATGTGAGCGAGCTGGAAAGCCTCTTGAAACAGATTACAAAAACAGCGAAAAAGAAAAAGGAACAATAGATGAAACCGAATGATCAATTTTCTTTTGTGAAGAATAATCTGATTAGTCAGGACAGCACCAATTTGATTCGTCTGTATTTGCCAATTTTAGGGTTTCATGCAACCTCTATCTATCAGTATTTTCTTGCTTTTTGGGATAATGGAAAATCATCTTATACTTTTGGGCACATTTTGAATCATCTCAATCTGGGGATGAATGCCTTGCAAAAAAGTTTAGAAATGTTGTCCGCTATGCAGTTAGTAGAGCTTTATCATACGGAGAATCATTTTCAGGTCTATTTGCAGCCCACATTAGCGTCTGGTGAATTTTTAAGCAATCCCGTTTATAGACGCCTGCTAGAAAAGAAGATTGGTGAAGCTGCAGTAGAAGCTTTGTTGCCTAGTCACCCAAGTGGTGAGAAGCAAGATGTGAAGCTGTCAGAGATTTTTCAAGTGGAAGATGCAAAGGTAGAGCCGCAATCAAAACAGAATCATTTTGACTTGGATTACTTTAAACAATTGATGGCGCGAGAAAACTTGCGTTTTGAAAACGAAAAAGAAGATTTGCTGGTACTCTTTGCTATTTCAGAGCAACAAAATTGGACTTGGTATGAGACCTATTTGTTGGCTAAGGAAACGGCTGTCGGTCATGTGATTTCAACCAAGCGAATGAAGCAAAAATTAAATCAAAAGCCTGCTGCAAGTGGATTTTCTAATGCTGAACAAACGATTATTCGAGAGGCTAAGAGTAGGTCAGCCATGCAGTTTTTGGCAGAAATCAAAAAAACAAAGCATGCGACAATCACACGAGGAGAACGTCAGTGTTTGCAAGAATTGGCAAATTTGGGACTGTTAGATGAAGTGATCAATGTGATTTTGCTATTGACTTTTAACAAAGTGGATTCGGCTAATCTCAATGAAAAATACGCTTTGAAAGTAGCAAATGACTTTTCATATCAAGAAGTGTCATCGGCAGAAGAAGCAGTTTTGCGGATTCGTGAACGAAATCAACAACCAAGCAAAAAAGCAAATCAAACGGCTACTTCAAAGAGCAATGTTCCCGACTGGAGCAATCCTGACTATAAGAATGAAACAAGTGCTGAAAAGCAGGCTGAGCTAGAGGAGCAAAAGAGAAAACTTTTAGCGAAATTAGACCAAGGAGGTGACTAGATGGAGAGTGTTGGACAAACGATGGCGCATAGGAAACAAGCTCGTCAATTTGACTATGAAGAGTTGGTGAAACAAATCGTTGCCGATCCAGATGTGGCGGCTTTTATCCAGTCTGAGCGATTGACACCTGCTGAAATCAAACGAAGCATTTCTAAGTTTAATCAGTATATTTCGGAGCGAAACCGTTTCTTGCTAGGTGATAAAGCGTATATTGCCAAAGGCTATAAGCCGATATTGGTGAAGAATGAGGGGTATGCAGACGTTTCTTATGAAGAAACTCCAGAACTAGTCGAAGCGCAGAAACAAGCAACTATCAATGCACGGTTAAATTTAATTAGTCTTCCGGCTAGTCTCAAGGAAGCTAGTTTGGCAAAAGTGGATTTGGACGATGTTGGTCGTTATAAGGCTTTTGAGTTGCTGACGAATTTTGTGGCAGATTATCCAAACTACAAAAAAGCGATTTACCTTTATGGTGATTTTGGTGTGGGAAAAAGTTACATGATGGCAGCCTTAGCACATGATTTGTCGGAAAAACGCAGTGTTTCCACGACCTTGCTTCATTATCCTAGTTTTGTTTTGGATGTAAAGAATGCTATTTCTTCTGGTCTGGTTAAGGAAAAGATTGATGAAGTAAAAGTAGCGCAAGTATTGATTTTGGATGATATCGGTGCGGAGCAATCAAGTCCGTGGATGCGAGATGAGATTTTGCAGGTTATTTTACAGCACCGGATGCAGGAAAATTTGCCAACTTTCTTTACATCGAATTTTAATTTTGTGGATTTGGAACGGCATTTTGCGACATCCAAAAACGGAGATGAAACTTGGCAGGCTCGTCGGGTCATGGAAAGAATAAAATTCTTAGCAGAGGAAGTTCGTCTGGAAGGAGAAAATCGCCGATGAATGAAACGATTGATTTGATGAAAAAGCATACTTCTGTTCGTCGTTTTACAGAGGAGCAAATTTCAGATGAAGATTTGAAAGCGATTATTGACGCTGGTCGAGCAGCCTCCAGCTGGAAGAACTTCCAGTCTTATTCGATTATTGTTGTTCGCAGTCAGAAAAAGAAAGCAGCCTTGTTTGATTTGGTGCCTCAGGATGCTATTCGTCAGTCGTCTGTTTTTCTTCTTTTTATCGGAGACCTCAATCGAGCTGAGAAAGGTGTGCGACTTCACACAGATGCCTTTTACCCACAAGGAGTGGAGAATCTTCTGATTAGTTCTGTTGATGCTAGTCTGGTCGCGCAGAATACTCTTTTGGCGGCTGAAAGCTTGGGATACGGCGGGGTCATTATTGGCTTGATTCGCTATGCTTCTAGGGAAATAGCAGAGCTGTTTAACTTACCAGATTATACGTACCCTATTTTTGGAATGGCTTTGGGAAAGCCGGATCAGCACCATGCTGTTAAACCACGCCTGCCGTATGAAACAGTCGTTTTTGAAGAAAACTATCAAGAACAGGACACGTCTGTTATTCAGGCTTATGATCAGGTTCAGGCAGACTATGCTGGGAAGCGTGCAACAGATACGTGGAGCGAACGGTTGACGAATCAATTTGCTCAAAAGCCCAATCCTGCTAGTCAGAATCTATTACAAGACAAGAAATTATTGTAAAATAAAGGGAGTGAGACAAAAATCGCTCATTTCGAAACAATTCGATTTTGTTGGCTCACCCTGCACAGCTCGAAAGGTTTGGGAAACCTTCCGAGGTTGGAAATAAACTCAAGTAAAGCTTGACATCAAAAGGGTGTAAAAGTTGATTTATCAGCGTATTAGACCCCACTTAGCAGTGTTTTGTTGGCACTAATTGCTTAAAATCAATAGAGTTTCTCCAAACCGCTGCGCCCTGTAATTATAACTACATAAACAAGCGAAGCTGAGCATTTTGTCCCAGCTTCTTGGAACAGAAAGAGGAACACTATGGCTTTACCAACCATTGCCATTGTCGGCCGTCCTAATGTCGGCAAATCAACGCTTTTTAATCGGATTGCCGGGGAGCGGATTTCGATTGTTGAGGATGTTGAAGGAGTAACCAGAGACCGTATTTATGCAACGGCTGAGTGGCTGAATCGCAAGTTTAGCATGATTGATACAGGCGGGATTGATGACGTAGATGCACCTTTTATGGAGCAAATCAAGCACCAAGCAGAGATTGCTATGGAGGAAGCGGATGTCATCGTTTTTGTGGTGTCTGGAAAAGAAGGTATTACAGATGCGGATGAATATGTGGCTCGTATGCTCTACAAGACCCACAAGCCGATTATTCTAGCGGTTAATAAAGTAGATAACCCAGAGATGCGTAGTGAAATTTTTGATTTTTATGCGCTTGGTTTGGGTGACCCTTATCCCGTTTCTTCTGTTCATGGGATTGGCACGGGGGATATCTTAGATGCCATTGTGGAAAATCTCCCCAATGAAGAAGCAGCTGAAAATCCAGACATGATTAAATTCAGCCTCATCGGTCGTCCCAATGTCGGCAAGTCTAGCCTAATCAATGCGATTTTAGGAGAAGACCGTGTGATTGCTAGTCCTGTGGCTGGAACTACTCGTGATGCGATTGATACGGTCTTTACGGACAATGAGGGACAAGAATTTACCATGATTGATACAGCGGGTATGCGTAAGTCAGGTAAGGTCTATGAAAATACAGAGAAGTATTCTGTTATGCGAGCTATGCGAGCCATTGACCGTTCCGATGTTGTGCTCATGGTGCTCAATGCTGAAGAGGGGATTCGCGAGTATGATAAGCGGATTGCTGGTTTTGCTCATGAAGCAGGTAAAGGAATTATTATCGTTGTTAACAAGTGGGATACGCTGGAAAAAGATAACAAGACCATGCAAAATTGGGAAGCCGATATTCGCGACCAATTTCAGTATCTCTCTTATGCACCGATTGTCTTTGTATCAGCTCTGACTAAGCAACGTTTGCATCAATTGCCAGGCATGATTAAGAGAATTAGTCAAAGTCAAAATACTCGCATTCCGTCAGCTGTTCTCAACGACGTCATCATGGATGCCATTGCGATTAATCCGACACCGACCGACAAAGGCAAACGGCTGAAAATCTTCTATGCGACACAAGTTGCGACCAAACCGCCAACCTTTGTTATTTTCGTCAATGAAGAAGAGCTCATGCACTTTTCTTATATGCGCTTCCTAGAAAATCAAATCCGCAAAGCTTTCGTATTTGAAGGGACACCAATTCATCTCATTGCCAGAAAGCGGAAGTAGGGCGGAACTAACTAAACAAGGCTGAACATAAAAATAGTAGAAGTGGTACAGTAGATAACTAGTC
The DNA here is from genome assembly GCF_000478925.1 of Streptococcus anginosus subsp. whileyi MAS624. NCBI lineage: Bacteria > Bacillati > Bacillota > Bacilli > Lactobacillales > Streptococcaceae > Streptococcus > Streptococcus anginosus. The sequence goes on from NZ_AP013072.1 coordinate 675,594, forward strand.
TAACGTACTTATGTGAGAAAGAAATATAAATTGGATAAATATTGCTAAAGTGGTGCTCATTGGAATTGCAAGTGCAGCTTATGTGAATATTCATTATGATGATAGAAAGTACAAACCGTTTGGTTTTCGCTATTGGTTATCACTTTTTAGTTTGATAGTTGTAGGAATTGCACATCTTTTCTTGGCTGCTATAACATTGGGCATCATTTGGTTGATGATAACAAAATTCTCTCTACTTTTACTGGGAATTTGGCTCCTTTTAGTATTCTTAGTAATAGGAAATACAATATTGCTAGTCGGTTTTATGAAAGTGTTGATTGCACGCACTAAATGCTATAAAAAGCTCAACGAGGACATTTTCTAAAAGAAAGCGAGGAGAACCTTGCTTTTTTTCTTTATGCTGAAAATATGGTATAATGAATAGATAAAATAAAGGTGGTACTTATGGCAAAATTGATTCCTGGGAAGATTCGGACGGAAGGAATTGCCCTTTACGAAGCAGGGAAAATTGAAATTCTCAAAGTGAAAGATCAGATGATTTACAGCCGAGTGGAAAGTCACAATCTGCGATATAGCTTGGACGACGAAGCCATTTTTTGTGCCTGTGATTTTTTTCAAAAAAAGAAATATTGTGCTCATCTTGCAGGATTAGAATATTTTCTAAAAAATGATCCTGAAGGGAAAGTCGTTTTGGCAAATCTGGAAGAAGAACAGACAACTTCAGAAGAAACTCAAACGAAGGTCTCTTTTGGCAGTCTCTTCTTGGATAAAATCCTCCAGACAGAAGAAGTAGCCGTTCACTATGAACTGTCTGCGGTCGGGCAAGAAGATGATTATACAGGACAATTTTTGTGGACCTTGCGCATCAGTCGTTTACCAGATGAGCGCTCCTATGTTATCCGGGATATTCGTGCTTTTTTAAAGATTGTTGAAAAAGGCGATTATTATCAAATCGGCAAGCACTATTATGAAAAAATGCAATTGGCTGCTTTTGATGAAGCTAGTCAAGAGGTGATCCAGTTTTTACGAGGACTTGTTTCTTATCAGCAAGATCAAGATGCTTCTTTTATCTTTCCAAATGCAGCTAGACATCTTTATTTTCCGTCTAGTCTGTTTGAAGAAGGCGTAAATCGACTCATGAATTTACCACATTTTCGCTTAGAATACAGTCTTTATGACTATGACAAAATCTTTTTCCAAGATTTGCATGCTGAAGTAGGCATCTATGATTTTACAGTAGAGGAAAATTTGGATTATTTTGAACTCACCATTACAGAGCAAAATTATAAAATCTTGTATGGTGGTGACTTTATTTTTTATGGGGATCATTTCTATCAACTGACGGAGCAACAAAAGCGGATGATTCAGGTGATTCGAGAATTGCCTGTGGATACCGATCGCAAAAAACGCCTTCAATTTGATACAAGCGATCAAGCAAAACTAGCTTCAGGACTATTAGAATTTGGCAAAGTCGGCTCTATTCACGCACCGGAAAGTCTGGTGATTCATACGTTCACTCCGCTGTTTGATTTCGAGTTATTGGATACTCAGGAAATTCGTCTCAAAATCCAGTTTGATTATGGAAATCGTGTTGTGGATACTCGTTTTATGTTGGAAGAATTGCCATTTGCCAGCGATTTTCAGTTAGAACAAAGGGTTTTTCAACAAGCTCTATCTGCTGGTTTTGAAGCAGATTTCACAAGCACTCGTCCGCCATTGCAACCACAAGAAATCTACTCCTTTTTCACGGCGACTCTGCCTCATTTTAGGCGCTTGGGAAAGGTATTTGTGGCAGAAAACCTGACAGCCTTGTACCAAGTGGAAAGACCAGCAGTTTCTGTTCAGACAAATGGTGGATTGTTGGATATCGGGTTTGACTTTACAAGTATTGACCAGACAGAAGTAGACGATGCGTTAGAAGCTCTTTTTTCGGCTAATGATTATTTCATTAGTCGCTCTGGCAAGGTGCTCGTTTTTGATGAAGAAACAAAAAGAGTCAGCAAAACCTTACAGGATTTACGAGCTAAAAAAGGAAAAGGGGGTATTTTTCGGACGCAGCGAATTGCTGCTTATCAGCTATCTGAATTGTTTAAAGATCAAGAAAAAGTTAGCTTTTCGGAGGAATTTCGCCATTTAGCCTTTGATTTGACGCATCCAGAGGAATTTGCGCTACCGACGTTAAAAGTGGCAGCAACTTTGCGTGACTACCAAGAGACTGGCGTTAAATGGATGTCTATGCTTTATCGTTACGGATTTGGCGGTATTTTAGCAGATGATATGGGGTTGGGAAAAACCCTTCAAACTATTGCCTTTTTAAGTAGTCAGCTAAAAAAAGAGACCAATGTTTTGATTTTGGCTCCGTCTAGTTTGATTTACAATTGGCTGGATGAGTTTGCGAAATTTGCACCAGAAATGGATGTAGCAGTCATTTATGGATTAAAGCCAGTCAGAGATAACTTGATTGCAGAAGGTCATCAGGTGATGATTACAAGCTATGCTTCTTTCCGTCAAGATGTTGAAGAATATAGTCAATTGAACTTTGATTATCTCTTTTTAGATGAAGCGCAGGTCATGAAAAATGCACAGACCAAGATTGCTCATCATCTACGAAATTTTGAGGTCAAAAATACCTTTGCTCTTTCTGGAACACCGATTGAAAATAACCTCGGCGAATTATGGTCTATTTTTCAAATTGTTTTGCCAGGATTACTACCTAGCAAAAAGAACTTTTTGAAACTGCCTGCAGAAACTGTCGCTCGTTTTATCAAACCATTTGTCATGCGGCGGAAGAAAGAAGATGTCTTGCAAGAATTGCCAGATCTCATCGAAGTGTCTTATCGCAATGAACTGGCAGATAGTCAAAAGGCTATCTACCTAGCGCAGTTAAAACAAATGCAGGAGCGCGTGCTTGCTTCTACAGAGGAAGAACTCAATCGCAGCAAAATGGAAATTTTATCCGGCTTGATGCGTTTGCGCCAAATCTGTGATACCCCAGCGCTCTTTATGGAAGATTATCATGGAGAGAGTGGTAAACTAGAAAGCCTGCTAGAGCTGCTAGAACAGATTCAGACGGGAAACCACCGTGTGCTCATCTTTTCTCAATTCCGAGGCATGCTCGACATTATCGAAAAAGAATTGAAAAAGATGAAAATGGAGATGTTTAAAATTACAGGCTCTACCCCAGCAAAAGATCGCCAAGAGATGACAAATGCTTTCAACAATGGGGAAGGAGACGCTTTTCTAATCTCCCTAAAAGCTGGTGGTGTTGGCTTAAACCTGACAGGTGCAGATACCGTTATTCTAGTTGACCTTTGGTGGAATCCAGCAGTAGAGTCTCAGGCAATTGGTCGAGCTCACCGTATGGGTCAAGAAAGAAATGTAGAAGTCTATCGCCTGATTACGCGAGGTACAATCGAAGAAAAAATTCAAGAGTTGCAGGAAAGCAAGCGCCATCTCGTATCAACTATCCTAGATGGAACAGAATCCCGTAGCAGCCTAACCGTTGCTGAAATACGAGAAATTCTAGGAATTTCTACAGAAACACTTGAAAAATAGCACCAATAGGTTATAATGAGGTGTTGAAAGGAAATGTGCTAATGAAAGAAAAAACTTTTCCATTGATTTCTGATGATGAGATTATGCTATCAGAAATGCCGCGTATGAATCTTTACGATGAAAGCGATCTTATCAGTAATATAAATGGTGACTATGTTGATAAAAATTATTTAGAATGGGAACCAATTGTAAAGAAAATTGCAGACAGTCAAGTAAAAGAAGGAAAAGCTTACCAAGCAACTTCAGCTATTCCGTCTGATGAAGTCGCCAAACCTGCCCCAAAAAGTTATGCAGAATTGGCTAGAGAAGAAGCCAGAGCGGATTTGAAAAAGAAACGTTCAGCAGCTTATTTGACATCGGATTTTACTGCTAAAAAGCGCTCTTATCCTGCTGTTACGAATAGTAACACAGCTATTTCACATCAACCAACAGCATTTTTCCAAAAGGAAAATGGTAGTGAACTGGCAAAATACAGTCGGAATTTGAAACAGGACCAATATATTTTGGCAGATATCAAGACGGTGCCTTCTGTACATCAACCAAATGAATTACCCAAAAAAGCTAAAAATAATTATGACTTTTTAAAAACAAGTCAAATTTACAATAAAAAAGAATTGCAAAGCCAAAGAGAGCGCCGGATAGCGCAAGAGCTAAATTTAACACGGCTGGAAGAAAAATAATCGAACGTTGACAAGAGCAATTATTTTTGTGTGAACTTGGTTTCACTAAATTTAACGCTCTTAGTATTTAAGGAGAAATTATGACAAAAACCTATCATTTTATCGGGATTAAAGGCTCTGGAATGAGTGCCTTAGCATTGATGCTGCATCAAATGGGACATCACGTTCAGGGAAGTGATGTGGAAAAATATTATTTTACACAACGTGGCTTAGAACAAGCAGGGATTAAAATCCTGCCTTTTGACGAAAAAAATCTTCAAGCAGATGTAGAAGTCATTGCAGGAAATGCTTTCCGTCCGAATAATAATATTGAAATTGCCTACGCTGATGCAAATGGAATTTCTTATAAGCGCTACCATGAATTCCTTGGAACCTTCATGCGTGATTTTGTCAGCATGGGAGTGGCAGGTGCACACGGAAAGACATCAACGACGGGTATGTTGGCACACGTTTTGTCAAACATTACGGATACCAGTTATCTGATTGGTGACGGGACGGGGCGCGGCTCTGCAAATGCGAAATACTTTGCATTTGAAGCAGATGAATACGAACGTCATTTTATGCCTTATCATCCCGAATATTCAATTATCACGAATATTGACTTCGACCACCCAGATTATTTCACCAGCTTAGAAGATGTTTTCAATGCTTTTAATGATTATGCTAAGCAAGTTAGCAAAGGGTTATTTGTTTACGGTGAAGACAAAGAATTGCGCCGGGTCACAGCTAACGCTCCTATTTATTACTATGGCTTTAAGGAGGGTAATGACTTTATCGCTCATGATTTACTTCGTTCTACAACGGGTTCTAGCTTTAAAGTCTCTTTCCGTGGCGAAGAATTAGGAGAATTTAAGATTCCTAGCTTTGGTCGTCATAATATTATGAATGCAACAGCAGTTATTGGTTTGTTATACACCGCTGGATTTGATTTGAATTTAGTTCGGGAGCATTTAGTCACTTTTGGTGGTGTGAAACGTCGCTTCACTGAAAAAGTGGTCAATGGGACGACGATTATTGATGATTTTGCGCATCATCCAACTGAAATTATTGCGACTTTGGATGCAGCTCGCCAGAAATATCCAAGTAAAGAAATTGTTGCGATTTTCCAACCACATACTTTTACCAGAACCATTGCACTTTTGGACGAATTTGCCGAAGCCTTGAACCAAGCCGATGCTGTTTATTTGGCGCAAATCTATGGTTCTGCGCGTGAGGTGGATCACGGAGATGTCAAAGTAGAAGATTTAGCTGAAAAAATTATCAAAAAGGCAGAAATTATTACTGTTGACAATGTTTCGCCATTGTTAGAACACCCAAATGCTGTTTATGTTTTCATGGGAGCTGGGGATATTCAGACTTATGAATATTCTTTTGAACGTTTGCTATCCAATTTGACAAGCAATGTCCAGTAATCTAATACCACAAGTCACCCTTCGAGAAGCTTCTTTGGAAGATTGGAAGGCAATCGTTGCGATTGAGGAGGCGAATTTTTCCACAGAAGCAGCTGGTGCAGAAACAATCCAAAAATGGATTGAACAGGGTCAAACGAACTTTTTAATAGCGGAATTAAATGAGAAAATAGCTAGCTACCTTGTAGGGTCAGCCGTTTTTTCACGTCATTTGACAAAGGAAATGATAGACAATTCGTCAAAGTGGCAGCAAGATTCTGATTTTATGACGATTCAGCGCTTATCCAGTCATCCAGATTTTAAAGAGCAGGGACTGGGAACTTTGCTTTTAGCTGCTTGCAAAGAAATAGCTGTTGCACAAAATCAGAAAGGCCTTCAGCTGGTTTGTTCAGATGATTTGATTTCTTACTACGAAATGAATGCTTTCATAAATGAAGGAATTTCTGAAAGGGGAGATAGCCATGCTATTTTACATGAATTCGTTTGGGAAAATCCATATTTTAAGGAGGGAAAATGAAGATTAGACAGGCAAATTTATCAGATTTGGATGCTATTACGACTATTGAATGGGAAAACTTTGGACCAGAAGAAGCTCTGAGTCGAGATATTTTAGAAGCCCATATCCAAAAACTAACAACCAGTTTCTTAGTAGCTGAACGAGACGGTCAGATTTTAGGATACCTTGAAGGACCTGTTCGTCCAGAACGCCATTTAGTAGATCAATCCTTTACTTCTGAGGTAGAAGATTATAGTCATTTGACAGACCATTATATTTCGTTGACCAGTTTATCTATTGCTAAAAATGCTCAAAATATGGGGTTAGGTAGAAGTTTGTTGAATGCAATGAAGGATATTGCTGTTCGCGACCAGCGTTTGGGAATCAACTTAACCTGTCATGATTACTTGGTCACTTACTATGAAAAACATGGTTTTATCAACGAGGGTGTATCCCAATCTACTTATGCAGGTGAAGTTTGGTATGATATGCTTTGGAAAACTCCCAAATAGTGGAGAAAAGAATTGATTATTCTGTAGGATGCTTGAAAGAAAGGCATTCTCTTATTGCTTTTCTTTACCTTTTAAGATATAATAGTAGGGATATTGAACAAGGAGGTCAACTATTTGGCTGAAGATTCACAAGAAAAAGAAGGGCTGAGTTTTAAAGAACAGATTCTGCGCGACTTGGCTAAAGCAAAGGGAACTGAACAACCAAAACCTGTAGAAGAATCTAATGACTTGCAGGAAAAGTTAGGTTTGGGTCAATCTGTGCTTCCTTCTGCACAAGAAGAAGAGAAAGCAACCGCTTCTGAAACGGATATACCAAAAGTTCAAAAAGAAGAAAGTGGCGAACCAGAGCCAGCTCCTTTAGAAAGTCCTCTTCCAACCGTTGAACAAATAGAAGCCGAAGCAGTAGCTAGGGAAGAAGAAAAAGAGTTTAATACTCATACGACGAAAGTCCCTGTTTCTTACCCAACCAATCAAGCGGTTGAAGAAAGTAAAGCTCCGGAAGAATTGGTTCGACCTGTAGTTTACGGAACGGAGCAAGACACAAAGAAACTTTCCCGTTCAAATCGGACTGCTCAAACGATTAACACGAAGAAGCGTCAAAACAAAATCGCCGGAAAAATCGTCAAAACGGTCTTAATTTTACTGCTTTTAGGGATTGGTTTAACTGGTTTCTTTGCTTATCACTATGTTACCTCAGCTTTACAACCAGTTGATGCGAAAAATACAAAGTATGTGACGGTTAAGATTCCGACTGGGTCTAGCACCAAAGCAATTGGAACGGTCTTGGAAAAAGCTGGTTTGATCAAAAATGCTCAGATTTTTAGCTATTATGCTAAGTTTAATAACTATGCAGATTTCCAATCGGGTTATTACAATCTGCAAAAGAGCATGAGTTTGGATACGATTGCTAAAAAGCTACAGCAAGGTGGAACGGATACTCCGCAGGATCCCTCAATTGGAAAATTGACCATTCCAGAAGGATATACGATTGACCAAATTGCAAAAACGATTGCGAAGTTGAAGAAAAATAAATTGTCTTCGGATACGTTCTTAAAGAAAGTGCAAGATGATAATTTTATCACTCAGGAAGCTACAAAATATCCAAACTTATTAGGCAATTTAGCTAAAAAAGAGAGCGGTGTTAAGTATCGCTTAGAAGGCTATCTTTTCCCTGCTACTTACAATGTGACCGACAGCACAACTGCTGAAACGCTCATTGACCAAATGTTAGCAGCAATGGATAAAACCATGTCGCAATATTATGATGTTTTAGCTTCAAAGAACTTGACTGTGCACGATGTTTTGACAATTGCGTCCTTGGTTGAAAAAGAAGGTTCAACAGATCAAGATCGAAAAAACATCGCAAGTGTCTTTTACAATCGTTTAAATCAAAATATGCCTTTGCAAAGCAATATTGCAATTTTGTATGCTCAAGGAAAGCTTGGTCAAAAGACAACCTTAGCAGAAGACGCTGCGATTGATACTAATATTGATTCGCCTTACAATGTTTATAAAAATACCGGTTTAATGCCTGGTCCTGTAGACAATCCTAGTCTTTCTGCTATTGAAGCGACTGTCAATCCAGCCAAAACGGATTATCTTTACTTCGTAGCTAATACAGAAACAGGAAATGTTTATTTCGCAAATACCTATGAAGAACATGAAAAAAATGTTCAAGAACATGTTAATAGTAAATTGACACAATCAAGTAGTTCAAATTAAAAAAGCGGGACAAAATCGTAACTTTTAAAACTTGATTTTGTTCTACTTCTGATCAATGATGTATAAGTCTAAAAAGATTGCTACAAGTGTATTTTAGACTAGATGAAGAATGCACCTTGCAAAGCAAGCGAATATTAAAAAGAAGCTGGGACGAAAGTCTCCAGCTTCAAAGTATAAAGTATATAGTTATAATAAACCAACGGCGCAGCTACTGATTGCTCAAAGCATTGCTTTGAGGTGGCGGATAGAACTTGTAAAGCAAATCTCAAAGTTGTTTGCTTTTGAAGCTCGGAAGAACACTTTTGACAAAAACTTTGTTTTCTTTATCCACCACCTCAACAGTCTCCCAGACTGTTGAGCAACCCTGCGGGGGTGAGACTAGGAACTAAAATTTTCAAGATGAGTTCTGTCCCACTCCCTCTTTATTTTAAAAATAGAAAGAAGAAAAAACAATGGCAGAAAAAACTTATCCCATGACCCTTGAAGAAAAGGAAAAACTTGAAAAAGAATTAGAAGAATTAAAACTAGTTCGCCGTCCAGAAGTGGTAGAACGTATTAAAATAGCTCGTTCTTATGGTGACTTATCAGAAAATAGTGAGTATGAAGCAGCCAAAGATGAGCAGGCTTTTGTTGAAGGACAAATCTCAAGTCTGGAAACTAAGATTCGTTACGCTGAAATTGTAAATAGCGATGCAGTGGCACAAGATGAAATTGCTATCGGTAAGACCGTTACGATTCAAGAAGTTGGTGAAACGGATGAAGAAGTCTATATGATTGTGGGTGCAGCAGGAGCAGATGCTTTTGCTGGAAAGGTTTCTAATGAAAGTCCTATTGGACAAGCTCTAATTGGCAAGAAAACAGGCGATACTGCTACAGTTGAAACACCTGTGGGCAGTTATGATGTAAAAATCCTAAAAGTCGAAAAAACAGCTTAAAAAATAAAGGATTGGGATAGGTTGATGGCTGCGATAGCAACTATGAAACCTGTCCCAAATTCTTATCTATTTGATACAAAGTTTAGAGGAGAAAAATATGTCCCGTAAATCTCAAGTAATTTTAACTAATATGTGTCTGATTGAAGACGATCAGAATCGCATTGTCATGCAGATTCGTGACCCCAAGATGTATTCTTGGTCAGGAGCAGCTTTACCTGGTGGACATATAGAAGAAAAGGAGAGCCTCCACCAAGCAGTTGTGCGTGAAATTTATGAAGAAACGGGACTAACAATCCATCATCCTAGACTGGTTGGTATGAAACATTGGTACACGGCAGAAGGCATTCGTTATCTGGTCTTTCTTTATCGCACAAATGAATTTTCAGGACATCTCCGCTCATCAGAAGAAGGTGAAGTTAAGTGGGTGGCGCGTGAAGAGTTGGACACTCTCGAATTGGCTTATGATTTAAAAAATTTGCTACGTATTTTTGATGATAAATCGTTGTCAGAATTGTTTTATAGTGAACGCTTAGAAAATGATTTTGTTCGTGAATTTTGGTAAGTTTATTTTGAAATGAGAATATTCTGTCGTTCAAGTTGATATTTGAAGTTTACTGTTTTATCGGAACACGAAATATTCCTACATGTAATTATTTGAATCATTTTATAAATTTTTTTGCCCTAATCGTTGATTTGTAGTAGTAATATTAGCAAATCTTGTCCTTTATCAGTCAGAGAATACTGGGTGTGGAGCGGCCATGTTTTAAAGTCTTCTCTAGCGATAAGCTTGTGTTGCATTAGGTCGTCTAAAGAGCGAATTAGCATAGTTTTTGTGATGCCTTCTACTTCACGTTGTAATTGGTTAAAACGTATCGGTTCGTGCTTCGAGATGCTCCAAAAGATCTGGAGTTTCCATTTTCCTGAAAGAGCATCCATGACGCTAGTTAAACCGCAGTTCCAATTTGGTTTTGTTTGCACAGTCTTTCTCCTTTTAAGTAGGTCACAAAAAAGTGCCTACTGTTTTTTTCTCGTTAACTCTATTATAATAAAGCTATCTTAATAAAACAAGGAGGCTTATAATGAATAACTATTTACACTTTTTAGATGAGCGTGTATCCGTTCGGCAGTTTGATCCTGATGCCATTTTATCAAACGATCTTATCAAGGAAATGCTAAAGCATGCTAGCTATGCTCCATCCAGCAACAATTTCCAACCTTGGCGCGTTGTGGTTGTTAAAAACAAGAAAAAGCAAAAAGAGCTAAAGAGACTATCAGCTCACCAACCACAAGTTGAGACAGCTTCAGCGGTATTTCTTCTGTTTGGGGATAAAGAGTCCTATAATTTAGAGAGATGGCAGGCTTTTCATTTGAAAAAAGGAGTCATTACAGAGGATAATGCGGCTGAACGCACTAATAGAATTCGTCAGTATTTTGCTCTTCACCCTGAAGACAAGGAGATTGAGGGATTGCGATTGGATGTTGGTCTATTTGCTATGAATCTCATGCAGGTGGTGCGAGCTTTTGGCTATGATAGCGTACCTATGTGGGGTGTTGATTTTGAGGCAATAAAAACTTATCTCAAAGTACCGAATGATTGGGAACCAATTTTGATGCTGCCAGTGGGAAAGGCCTTGCAGGCGGGTTATCCACATGTGAGAAAGTCTGTTGAAGAATTTGCCGAAATCATTGAATAGAATAATGTTGTGAGTAATAAAAACATAATATACTATTCAAAGATGACTAACTCAAATATGTGTAAGGCTAGCTTTTGGATTTGTCCAGTCGCTTTATAGATGATAATGCTACAAGATTATTTAATTTCATTATCTTGCAATAATAAATAGATAAAGAGATATGATATCGATAATTGAGAGTATAGGTAATTTAGTTAAGAGTGAAAAAATATTTAGCAAGTTCGACCTATTTACGATAACCTTACAAATTTATTCCATTGAATTAATAAAATGAAATTCCAATACTTCTAATTTATTTCTTTCAATATAGAGACAAATTACTTTTTCAAGTAATCAAGCTTGCTCAATGTTTAAAAATAGCAACGGAACTCTAACTAAAGTATTCATTATTATTGTAAAAAGAAAAACTGAAGAAAAGTCCCTGAAACAGACTTTTCTTCAGTTTAAGCTGGAATGATTGTTCCAGCTCTTTTGTTTATCTTGAACGTTGTTTTCCAGCGTTACGATTTTTCTTTTTATTTTGTTTTCTATTTTCAATAACGGCCTGTGCTTGAGGTATCACATCTTTTTTACGACCAGAATTTTTAATGGCTTTAGGTGGATTATTTTTGTATTCTTCAGCTACGCGTTTTCTGAGCTGAGGACGGATGTAATGATTGATAATCAATTGTTGGATAATCATGATGAAACCACCGACTACCCAGTAAAGTGTAACACCTGCTGGAGCTGTGAACGAGAAGATGACAATCATGAGCGGACTCATATACATCATTTTCTTCATTTGCTCTTTTTGAACCTCATCAACGCCGACAAGGGTCAAAGCAGATTGAATGAAATACAGAATTCCGACGATAATGGTGAGAAGAATGCTGGCTTTTCCGAGTGGAATTCCTAGGAATACACTCTTAGCTACTCCTTCAGTATATTGAGCAGAGAAGTAAAGGGCAGAGAAAAATGGCAATTGAATCAGGAGAGGAAGACATCCGATACCTCCGAGCATATTGACACCATTTTCTTTTTGAGCAGCCATGAGTGCTTGCTGAGCAGCCAGTTTTTCTTCTTGTGTTTCCGCATTCTTCATGCGTTCTTGGATAGGCTCAAAAATAGGCTTCAAGTAATTCATCTTTTCTGATTGATAAGTTGATTTCCAAGACTGATAGAGTCCAAGTGGAAGGATAATCAGGCGCACAATCAAGGTAACGATGATAATGGCCATACCAAAACCAAGTCCCATATTATTAGCAAAATACTGAATGGCAAGGCTCATTGGTCTTCCGATAATATCCCAGACAAATCCAGCAGGCTTACCATCTTTTACTTGCACACATCCTGAGAGGAGCAGAAGCATAGATAACCCTAATCCTGAGAATAAGATACGATTTAATTTTTTCACGTGTTTGTTTCCTTTTTCTAAAAAATAATACCTTTCTATTCTACTGTTTTTTTCCTAAATATACAATAGTTCTTGGGACCTAATTTGCAATTTTAAAATCTGAATAGGAATCAAAATTAGCCATTGTGACATCTAAATAGCTGACTTTTGAAAATGGCGTTGGTCCTTTGCGGATTTCTTGGATAAATTTTGCCATGAGTGCAGGATTCTTCGCTTGTGCTAAAATCTCTACAGTTCCGTCTTCATTATTCCAAACGCGCCCTGTGATACCGCCGATTTCTGTGGCAAGTGTGTAAACACCCCAACGAAAGCCGACACCTTGCACGCGACCTTGTGCGATCATTCTTACTTTTTGCATGTGAGCCTCCTTTTTGTGATATAATAGTTCTATGAATATTATAACCTCAAAAGCTAATAATGTGGTAAAAAATACTAAAAAATTACTTCAAAAAAAATATCGGAAAGACTCATACTTAATTGAGGGCTGGCATTTATTTGAAGAAGCAGTCAATGCACAAGCTAACATTCAGCATATTTTTGTTTTAGAAGAATTTGTCGACAGAGTGCAGGATTTTCCTCAAGTTCATGTAGTGACAGCAGAAATTTTGGCGGATTTGGCTGATTCCAAAACACCGCAGGGCATCGTGGCAGAAATTGCTTTTGAAAAACAGATGCTTCCTTCCGTTCTCAAAGGGAAATATCTTTTTTTAGAAGATGTGCAAGATCCGGGGAATGTGGGCACGATTATCCGAACAGCTGATGCGGCTGGTTATGACGGGGTGTTTATTTCGCAGCATTCAGCAGATATTTACAATCTGAAAACTCTACGCTCCATGCAAGGCAGTCACTTTCATTTGCCTATTTACCGAGTAAAAACAGCAGATTTTCTTGACCTTGCTAAACAGGCACAATTGCCGATATTGGCAACAACGCTTTCAAAAGATTCGATGGATTATCGGAAGTTAGCACCACTGTCGAATTTTGCTCTTGTGTTGGGAAATGAAGGACAGGGCATTAGTTCTGAAATGGCAGAAGCAGCTGATTACCTCATTCATATTTCGATGAAAGGACAAGCTGAGAGTTTAAATGTCGCCGTGGCAGCAGGTATTCTCATCTTTGCTTTAAGCTAAAATTTAGAAATATATTTATAATTAGAAGCACATGGAGGTGGTTCTATGCTTTATAAAGAAGACAAAGAGTATATGGAGCATGTTGGACAATTGATTGCTCAACCACGCGTCCAGAAATTAAAAACCATAACACACCATATTTATTCCAATCGCTTGGAGCATTCGATTCATGTTAGTTATACGAGCTATAAAATTGCTAAAAAATTAGGTTGGGATGCAAAAAGTACCGCGCGTGGTGGTCTTCTGCACGATATGTTTTACTACGATTGGCGGGAAACGAAATTTAATAAAAGCCATGCTTGGGTACACCCTCGTTTAGCAGTACGAAATGCACGGAAAGTAACCAATTTAAATAAAGTAGAAGAAGACATCATTATCAAACACATGTGGGGTGCAACAGTAGCACCACCACGGTATAAAGAAGGCTATATTGTCACTATGGTGGATAAATACTGGGCAATCAAGGAAGCCATGGCGCCAGTTCGGAAAAGAATGGCTAAAAGAAGACTTTTCCATCGAAAAATGTTAAAATCGTAACATATCATAATAAAGGAGAGAGCTTATGAACAATACAGTTATTCAAGAAAATAGTGGTATCAATAGTTTTTATGCAAAAGTATACTCTTTAGTTGGAATGGGGATTGGTATTTCTGCTCTTGTATCAGCACTAATGCTGACCATCTTTCAAGATGTGATTTTGTCTGTCATGACAGGAAATACTTGGATTTTTTACTTAGCAATTTTTGCTGAGCTGATCCTTGTCTGGGTAGCTTCGGGCATGTCTGCTAAAAACAATCCAGCTGCATTGCCAACTTTTCTAGTTTATTCGGCTTTAAATGGTTTTACGATTAGTTTAGTGTTGGCTCTTTACACACAAGCAACAGTTTTAGCAGCCTTTGTTACTTCTTCTGCAATGTTTTTTGCGATGGCACTGATTGGCAAATTTACTAAGAAGGATTTGTCTGGTCTAGGCAGAGCTTTTATTGCAGGGTTAATTGGAATTATCATCGCTAGTTTGGTGAATATTTTCCTTAAAAATTCTGGACTGGATTTCATCATTAGTATTATTAGTGTGATTATCTTTTCTGGTTTGATTGCTTGGGATAATCAACGAATCCGCTATGTCTATGAGCAATCGGGAGGAAATGTAGCAGCTGGTTGGGCAGTTTCATTGGCCTTGAGCTTGTATCTTGATTTTATCAATTTATTCCTAAGTATTCTTCGTATTTTTGGAAGAGATAATTAAACGTAAGAATATCAGAAGTTGGACTGGTTCCAGCTTCTTTTTTTATGGCTATGGCTTCTTCTTTTATGATATAATAAAGCAAATGAAAAGAAAGTATGAGACTTGCTATGAAAGAACCATTTCTTAGTCGCGAAAAGTTAGCTGAAATCACTGCTCAATTTCCAACTCCATTTCATTTGTATGATGAGAAAGGAATTAGTGAGACAGCTCGTGCGCTTCAGAAAGCCTTTTCTTGGAATCAAGGATTTAAAGAGTATTTTGCAGTGAAGGCAACTCCGAATCCAACTATTTTGAAAATCTTGAAAGAAGAAGGCTGTGGAGTAGATTGTGCCAGCTATGTAGAACTTTTGATGAGCCAAAAAGTAGGTTTTTCAGGAAATGACATGATGTTTTCGTCCAATGACACGCCTGCAAAAGAAATGCAATTTGCGCGTGAATTGGGAGCTACTATCAATCTTGATGCTTATGAAGATGTTGCATTTTTACAGGAAGTGGCGAGCATTCCAGAAATCATTTCTTGCCGCTATAACCCAGGCGGTGTATTTGAGTTGGGAACAGATATTATGGATTCTCCAGAAGAAGCCAAATTCGGGATGACCAAAGAACAACTCATCCAAGCATTTAAAGATTTAAAAAATTTGGGCGTTAAAAAATTTGGGATTCATGCCTTATTAGCTTCTAATACTGTTATGAATCATTATTATCCTGAATTAGCCCATCAGCTATTTGAATTAGCCGTTGAGGTCGTAGCTGAGACCAATGTGGATCTGGATTTTATCAATCTTTCAGGCGGAGTAGGCGTTCCTTATCGTCCAGAAGAAAAAGCAAATGACATTTTAGCGATTGGACAAGGAGTTCGTCGAGTTTATGAGGAAATTTTAACACCTGCAGGCTTAGGAAAGGTTAAAATTTTTACGGAACTGGGACGTTTTATGCTGGCCCCTCATGGATTGTTGGTGACGAAAGTATTGCATAAAAAGAAAACTTATCGCACTTACATTGGTGTAGATGCTTCAGCAGTAAACCTGCTGCGCCCTGCTATGTATGGCGCTTATCACCATATTACAAATATAGACCATCCAGACGGACAGACAGAAATAGTAGATGTGGTCGGCAGTCTTTGCGAAAACAATGATAAATTTGCCATTCAGCGCGAACTGCCGATTACCAATATTGGAGATACCTTGGTGATTCACGATACAGGAGCACATGGTTTTTCAATGGGCTATCAGTACAATGCTAAACTTCGTTCAGCTGAAATTTTACTGGAAGAAGACGGCGGTGTACGAATGATTCGGCGTGCTGAAATACCAGAGGATTACTTCGCAACTTTGTATGGCTTTGATTTTGAAAAATAGACAATTTTTGATATAATAAGAAAATGTAAAAAGGGAAAAGAGGATTACATATTTATGAATTTACTATTAGCTATTTTGTTGATTATTGTGGCTTTTTTTGGTGGCATGCTCGCTGGAATGTATCTAGTTCGCAAACAAATTGAAAAAGAATTTGCAGACAATCCACGTTTGAATATTGATGCGGTTCGTACAATGCTATCTGCAAATGGACAAAAACCAAATGAAGCAAAGGTACAACAAGTGTATCGTCAAATTAAAAATCAACAAAAAGCAGCACTTGAAAATGCTAAAAAGAAAAAATAAGCTGTTAAAACAGTATAAAATTTGATTTTTAAAGAGATAAATGAATGGGGATTTGGGACTTGCACCCAGTCCCTTCTTTAGAAAGAAGAACTTATGGATAATCGACCAATTGGTTTTTTAGACTCAGGAGTGGGCGGTTTGACAGTTGTTCGTGAATTGATGCGGCAGCTTCCACATGAGGAAGTGATTTATATCGGTGATTCTGCACGTGCGCCTTATGGACCAAGACCAGCAGATCAGATTCGCGAATATACATGGCAATTAGTGCAATTTCTTTTAACTAAAAATGTCAAAATGATTGTTCTTGCCTGCAATACAGCTACTGCTGTGGTTTGGGAAGAAATCAAAGAAAAATTGGATATTCCAGTTTTGGGAGTGATTTTACCGGGAGCTAGTGCAGCAATTAAAGCCTCTCAACATGGGACGATTGGCATTATTGGAACGCCAATGACGATTCAATCAGATATTTATCGGCAAAAAATCGAACGTCTCTTACCGGAAGTGGAGGTGACAAGTCTTTCTTGTCCCAAGTTTGTCCCACTGGTAGAGTCTAACGAGCTGTCGTCTAGCATTACGAAAAAAGTGGTCTATGAGAGTTTGATGCCGTTAAAAGGTAAGGTAGATACTTTAGTGCTAGGCTGTACGCATTATCCTTTGCTAAAACCAATCATTCAAAATGTAATGGGACCAACAGTGAAACTGATTGATAGTGGAGCAGAATGCGTGCGGGACATTTCTGTTTTGCTCAATTATTTTGAAATCAATCACAGCAGAGAAGGAGAACTTCCTCAACACCGCTTTTTTACAACAGCAAATGCGAAAAGTTTTGCTGAAATTGCAGAAACGTGGTTAAATAAAGAAATAAATGTGGAGCATGTGACCTTATGAGTAGCAAAATTTATGAGTATAAAGATACCCAAGATTGGTATGTTGGAGAATGGTCTCCCTATGGTGGTGGATTCTATTTTAAAGATGTCGTTTCAGAAGAATTGAGTCGCATGGAAGAAGGGCTCCGTCAATTAGTAGTTGAAGAGCAGTCTTTTTCTGTTGCAGTGATTCAATATAATTCCATAATGTCTTTTGTTCAATTTGTCCTGCAAATGATTAATGAAAATCAAGATTCACAGTTTCAGGCACAATTTCACAAGGGCGCTATTCTGATTACGGAAAAGGGACAGTTAGTTTTAGTGCATTTGCCTAAAAATGGGATTCAGCTGAATGATTTCTTTTCTCAGAAAAACTTGTCAGGTTTGACAGTCGGAGATACGATTTTAGTCGCTACTCGCAATGAAGGAAAAACTGCTGAATTTCGTAAAATATTTGAAAAATTAGGCTACAAAATTGAAAACCTGAATGACTACCCTGATTTGCCAGAGGTAGCAGAAACTGGGATGACTTTTGAAGAAAATGCTCGTTTGAAAGCAGAGACCATTTCTAAGCTGACTGGCAAAATGGTATTGGCGGATGACTCAGGCTTAAAAGTGGATGCACTAGGTGGTCTTCCTGGAGTTTGGTCTGCTCGCTTTGCTGGAAATGATGCAACAGACTTAGAAAACAATGCAAAATTGCTACATGAATTAGCAATGGTTTTCGACTTGAAAGATCGCTCTGCGCAGTTTCATACCACTCTGGTAGTGGCAAGTCCTGACAAAGAAAGTCTGGTCGTAGAGGCTGACTGGCCAGGCTATATCAATTTTGAGCCGAAAGGTGAAAATGGATTTGGCTATGATCCTTTATTTTTAGTAGGTGAAACAGGCAAAACATCTGCAGAATTAACAATGGAAGAAAAAAACGCTCAATCACATCGAGCTCAAGCAGTTCAAAAATTAGTGGAGGTATTTCCAACATGGCAAAACAAACCATCATCGTAATGAGTGATTCTCATGGAGATCGTGCTATTGTAGAAGAGATAAAGACCTATTATCTAGGAAAAGTAGATGCTATTTTTCATAATGGTGATTCTGAGCTGCCAAGTGATGACGAAGTGTGGCAAGGAATTTACGTTGTAGCAGGGAACATGGATTTCTATGGTGGGTATCCAGACCGTTTAGTGACAGACTTAAACGGCACCATTATTGCGCAAACTCACGGACATCTTCAACAGATCAATTTTGGTTTTCAAAAATTGGATCTCTGGGCACAAGAGGTAAATGCAGATATTTGTTTGTATGGGCATTTACATATTCCAGATGCGTGGATGGAAGGAAAAACACTCTTTTTAAATCCAGGTTCTATCAGCCGACCGCGCGGTGTTATCAATGAGCGACTTTATGCTAAGGTAGAGATTAGTGATGATGCATTTCAAGTGGACTATTATACGCGTCAACACGAACTGTATTCTCGCCTATCAAAGGAGTTTACTCGATGATTGCCAAAGAATTTGAAAATTTTCTCTTACAGCAAGAAGATACTTTTTTAACACCGGCAGAAAACTTGGCTGTTTTAATTGATACTCACAATGCTGATCATGCTATTTTGTTGTTGAGTCAGATGACCTATTCGCGAGTACCCGTTGTGACAGATCAGAAAAAGTTTGTTGGAACTATTTCGCTGACAGATATCTTGTCTTACCAAATGCAGCATGAAATCCCTGATGAGGAATTTATGACAACGGATATTGTTCACATGGCGAAAAAAGATGACCTGACAGTCGATCCGGATTTTACATTGACAGAAGTGCTGCATAAGTTAGTAGACGAGTCCTTCTTGCCAGTTGTTGATCGGGACAATACATTTCAAGGAATTATTACACGCAAATCTATCCTAAA
The DNA here is from genome assembly GCF_000478925.1 of Streptococcus anginosus subsp. whileyi MAS624. Classification (NCBI taxonomy): domain Bacteria; kingdom Bacillati; phylum Bacillota; class Bacilli; order Lactobacillales; family Streptococcaceae; genus Streptococcus; species Streptococcus anginosus. The sequence continues at coordinate 694,795 of NZ_AP013072.1, forward strand.
AGCAGTTAATGCTCTTTTGCATAGTTTTGCGAATGAATACGAGATTCATCCAAAATGAAAGAAGAAATAACAACCTTTTTAGAAGGAAAAAATTTATCTGATAATTCAAAAACAGCTTATTTTTATGATTTGGAGCAATTCGTAGATGTGACCCATGCAAAAATTACAGAGACCAATCTGCGGATTTACCAAGCTTCTATCGCTGACTTCAAACCTTCTGTTCAAAAACGAAAATTATCTGCTGTCAATCAATTTTTGCATTATTTATATAAGCAACGATTGATTTCAGACTTTTATCGTTTGGAGTTGCCAAAAGTGGGAATCCCGAAAGAACATGATGCGGAAATTTTGGATTTGTCTGATTTTTATGCAGATACAAATCAATACAACGGTCGTTTAATTGCCTTACTTATTCTAGAAATGGGGCTTTTACCAAACGAAATTTTGCAGTTGAAGGTAGCAGATGTCAATCTGGATTTTCAGATTATTCGCATTGAGAAAGCAGGTCAAAAGCGCATTGTGCCCATTCCAGACCAGTTGATTGGAGAACTGGAAACAACTCTGGAAGGAACTTATTTGTTAGAAAAGAATGGGAAAAGCTATTCGCGGCAATGGGGCTTTCGTCAATTAGAAGCTTTTTTGATTGAAAAAAAACAAGCTGCTTTATCAGCTCAGAGTTTGCGGGAGCAATATATTTTACGTCAGCGAGAAAAAGGTGTAGAAATATATGAAATTGCGCGCAATTTAGGCTTGAAAACAATGATGACATTGGAAAAATATAGATAATGGACATAAAAATTAAAGATTTTGAAGGCCCATTGGACTTATTGCTTCATTTGGTGTCAAGATACCAAATGGATATCTATGATGTGCCGATTACAGAGGTCATTGAGCAATATCTGGCTTACGTAGCGACGCTTCAAGCTATGAAGTTAGAAGTGACGGGTGAATACATGGTAATGGCAAGTCAGCTCATGTTGATTAAAAGCCGAAAACTCTTACCCAAAGTAGCTGATAGCTTAGAAACTGAAGAAGATTTGGAGCAAGATTTGCTTTCTCAAATTGAGGAATATCGGAAATTCAAATTGTTAGGTGAGAAAATGGCGGAGCAACATGAAGAACGAGCTCTTTATTATTCCAAACCTAAAATTGAATTGGTGTATGAAGATGCAACATTGCTCCATGATAAGACAACGATTGATTTGTTTTTGGCTTTTTCTAAATTGATGACGCAAAAAAGAGAAGAATTTGCTCAAAGTCATACAACGATTGTCAAAGATGAATATAAAATCGAAGACATGATGGATGTGATACGTGAGCGCTGTTATTCTCAAGAAAAACTTGCTCTGCAAGCCATTTTTTCAGAAACAAAAGATATGAACGAAGTGATTACCTTATTTTTAGCGACATTGGAATTAGTAAAAGTTCAGGAAATTCAAGTGATACAAGAAGAAAATTTTGGGAATATTTATCTAATAGGAAAAAGAAATGAGTAAGTTAGCAGAGATTGAAGCCCTGCTCTTTGTAGCGGGCGAGGACGGCTTGCGTGTCCGTCAACTGGCAGAGCTCCTCTCTATGCCTCCTACGGGAGTGACACAGAGTTTGGAGAAATTGGCAGAAAAGTATCAAAAAGATGAAGATTCAAGTCTTGCCTTGTTAGAGACGTCGAATACTTATAAAATTGTTACCAAGCAAGATTTTGCTGAATTGTTGCGGGAATATTCAAAAGCCCCTATCAATCAAAGTTTATCAAGAGCTGCCTTGGAAACTTTGTCCATTATTGCTTATAAGCAGCCTATTACGAGAATGGAAGTGGATGAGATTCGTGGGGTCAATTCTAGTGGTGCGATTTCAAAGTTGCAGATGTTTGACTTGATTCGTGAAAATGGAAAAAAAGAAGTGCTAGGGCGCCCAAATCTTTATGTGACAACGGATTATTTTTTGGATTATATGGGAATCAATAGCTTAGAAGAATTGCCAATAGTAGAAGAGACAGAGTTAATAGCAGAAGAAAGTCAGCTATTTACTGAAAGGATAGAGGATGAGAATCAATAAATATATTGCCCATGCTGGGATTGCGAGCCGTAGAAAGGCAGAAGAGTTGATAAAACAAGGGCTTGTCACTGTGAATGGACAAGTTGTTCGTGAGTTGGCGACGACGATTAAGTTAGGTGATCGTGTTGAGGTCAGTGGTCAGCCGATTTACAGTGAAGAAAAAGTGTACTACCTCTTAAATAAGCCACGGGGTGTTATTTCAAGCGTGACAGATGACAAAGGTCGTCAAACAGTAGTTGATTTGTTACCAAATGTCACAGAGAGAATCTATCCAGTTGGTCGACTTGATTGGGATACGTCAGGTGCTTTGATTTTGACAAATGATGGCGATTTTACAGATGAGATGATTCATCCGCGAAATGAAATTGATAAGGTCTATGTAGCTCGTGTCAAGGGGGTGGCTGATAAAGAAGTTCTCCGTCCCTTGACCAAAGGTGTGGAAGTTGATGGCAAAAAAACCAAACCAGCGGTTTACGAAATTCTGAAAGTAGACCCGGTTAAGAATCGTTCGGTTGTTCAGTTGACCATTCATGAAGGACGAAATCACCAAGTGAAAAAGATGTTTGAAGCTGTTGGCTTGCAAGTAGATAAACTTTCTCGTACGCAATTTGGTCATTTGAATTTAACTGGTCTTCGTCCGGGTGAAGCTCGCCGTCTCAATAAAAAAGAGGTCAGCCAGTTACATAACCTAGCTGTGACGAAGAAAAAATGATGAAAAAAATCTTTATCGCACCAGTGCGTTTTTATCAAAAGTTTATCTCGCCAGCCTTTCCACCTTCTTGTCGCTATCAGCCGACTTGCTCAAATTACATGATTCAAGCGATTGAAAAGCACGGTGCTAAAGGTGTCTTAATGGGAATTGCACGTATTTTGCGTTGTCATCCTTGGGCAGAAGGAGGAGATGATCCTGTACCAGATGTTTTTAGTTTGAAGCGCAATTATGCAGAAGACAAAGAAAAAGGTTGAGACGCATCCTCTATAAAGAGGTCAACCAGAGATTCTTTATAAAATACTATAACTTAATAGTACAAATAAGAAAAACGAATAATTTTGACATTCTAACTAACAGAAAATCAAAGTTGCTCGTTTTTTGTATTTCTCGCTGGCCTTTTGTTGCTGGTTCATCTCATACTCAATGAAAATTGAAAAGTTTTAAAGGCATTCGCTGTGTGAAATCTAACTATCTTTTCTATAAAGTCAGCTTAGACGAACGATTAAACTATCTTGAATCTACTTCGTATTTACTCTTCATTTAAAGATTGATATAATAATCATGAAAGCGCTTGTAAATTTAATTTTAAAAAGGAGAACAAATGGTTTTGGAAACAAGAAATATTGCTATTCAAGGTACTTATGGTGAGCGATTCCAGCATTGTTGGGGATGCGGTCCTAAGAATGAGTCAGGCTTACATTTAAAAACTTATCCTAGTCTAAACGGAACTAGCTGCATTAGTAAGATAACACCAGCTCAACAGTATACCGGTGGTGTTCCAGCTAATCTATTCGGCGGTATGATTGCCATGATTTTTGACTGTCATGGTACCGCTTCAGCAGCCTGGTTTGCTCATCAAAATAAGGGCTTAGATTTGACAGAAGAAACGGTCATTGGACGATTTATCACAGCTCGCTTGGAAATAGATTATAAAAGTCCAACGCCCATTGATGAGGAAATTACGGTTATCTCTCGACTTGAAAAACTAGGCCAAAGAAAAGCCATTGTGGCAATGGAGATGACAGTAGCGGGTCAGGTGCGTGCCAAAGCTAGAATGGTAGCAGTCGCAGTGAAAGATAACATGTAGTATGTTTCGAAGATGAGACTACGCACTAAATTGTGGTTTCATTTAGTTCCTATACGGTAAACTTTAAAATAGTGCAAAAATGCTTTCTCTATAATATAATCAGAGTGAAAAATTATGGAATGTTAATTTGTCTCTAACATTCTTTTTTGTGTTTAAATAGAATCATCATAGCTTATCTGATAAGAAGTAGATAGTAAACCAATCTCAGCTGAGAATGAGTAAGAGTTATTGTTGCTTTTTGAGATGAACACAATAAATTGCTAATCACAAAGATCTCACTAGGATTACACACCTAATGAAGATTTTATATTGGTTTGCATGGTTTTTTAAGCAAGTGTAGCAAAACCATGGAAGGTATTTTAGGATTTATCTATTTAAAATTTTTTTAATTATCTGAATAGTTATATGTTTAAACTGGGAAGGATAATATCTAAAAGTTCCCATTTTTCTCAGGACATAACCATTGAAATTTTGTTTAAAACGAAGTACACTGTCAGAACCATCAAAATGACCAGTAATACCCAAAAGGTTGTAACAGGGAATACCTCGCTTGATTGATTCTCGCATTACATAATCTTGCAAAAGAGCGGGTGCGTAGAATTTGTTAAATTCAGGATAGGATTCAGAAAAGAGATAGACCGTTTCTTGGGGAGTGTATACAAAAAGACTGCCAGCTAATATTGTACTTTTGTCTCCATACTTTTTTAATAGTTGGTATGCTTCGTTTTTTCATATTTCAAACGTTTCAAATTGACTAGATAGTTCTCGAAATTGATTCAGTTTTTTTTTCAGAGGAATGGTTGTTTTCTTCAAGATAATCTTGTAGTAATTTAATCTTTTTAGATAATTCATTCTGATTATTTTGTAAATGCTCCAGATAATTTTTGAAATTTATGCTCGCTATAATAAATTCTGCATTGCTTCCAAAGCTATCATAAAATTTTTCATAATAATCTAAAGTCTTATCATTATAGTTGCGACGTTCAGAAGTTGATGAAGTAATCTGCTTAAATTTATAAAGCTCATTACGTTTAAGTTTATGCAGTTCTATACCAAATGTTTTAGCCTTTTTGACTAATGATTTTCCTTGTTTAGTAAAAGACTTTAGTAATGTTTCTTCTGTTAAGTCATCTAGGTCTTTTACAAAATGCCAATCACCTTCACCTCCAGGATAGTCCTTTTGCAAGCCATCAAATTGGTAATTCAGGTTGGTGAGCATAGATACAAGTTCCTTCTTTTCTGTACTAATGGGATCGCCTTTACTATTGAAGACTTGATAAATATCATAGGGTTTCACAACCAGCTCTATAGCATTTAATTGTTTTGCATAGATTTTTAACTCTTCATAGAATTTAGGCAAGAGCTCATAATTAGTGACAACAGGCCCAGAATTGATTTCTAGGTATAGACCACCTGTCATTTTTGTACTAAATAATAATGCTGATACTTGTAATTGATTGTTATCAAAGAAGCCAATGAACTCAACATTATATCCTCTTTTTTTCAATAGAATAGACATTTCTACGGATTGGATAAAGGATTTTCGTTTCGCTTTTTGATAATGTTGCTTAAATGCTTCTTTAGTAATTATTTCTAAAGGCATTGTTCTGTACTCCTTAATCATTTGTAGGTTAATAAACAGAGCTGGTGAAGCTACAGAATAAAATTATTTCTTATTTGAAAACGTTTTTATTTTGAACCATTTTATCACCCAGAATTTAACCTTGTCAAAATATTTGCTCTTGAATTTTAATATTGTGAGACTGTTGACTTACAAAATTTTGTATTTACAAAAGAATAGACAAACGAAGCCATAGGAAATTCAGGTTTCTTACGGCTTTTATTTATGACTTAGTTGATAAAAGAAAATAAAATAACAATCCAAAGGAGCATTTCCTCTAGAAAACAAAAGACAAACCTACCAAAATGGTGGTTTGTCTACAGTCTGAGATATTAGTTTTATGACCAGCGTTTAGGCGATATGCTATCGTTTGGACCATGTCTGTGGCATAAAGAGCAGGATCATTGGGTAAATCTCTAAACGCCCTGCAATCATGGCAAGAGAGAGTAAGAGTTTGGAAATAGGACCAAAGATGGCAAAGCTATCAGTTGTTCCTAACATTGGCCCAATGTTGTTGAAACAGCTAAGAACGGCACTGACGACTGTCATTAAGTTATTATTATCTAAACTAACGATGAAAATGAGAAAGATGATAATCATCGTATACAAAACGAGATATTTTAAAATTTTATGCTGAGTGTCTTTGTCAATGACACTATGATTGACGTGCAGAGTCAATACACGCTTTGGTGAGAGGGTGGACAATACTTGATTTTTAGCAATGCGAACTAGCATTAAGCAACGAACTACCTTTAAACCGCCGGCGGTTGAACCAGCAGAACCTCCTATGCACATGAGAATGAGGAGGATGAACTGAGAAAAGAGTGGCCAAGCCGTGATGTCTCCAAAACCAAAGCCGGTTGTAGTAATAATATTAGAGACTTGAAAAAATGAAATCTCCAAAGTTTGAGAGAGGTCTTGATAGATATGAAAGACATTAAGGCAGATGAAAATCGTTGCAGATGCTACAATAATGAGATAAGTTCGCAATTCTTCATCGCCAAAGGATGCTTTAAATTTCCTCAATAGTAAAAAGTAATAGAGATTGAAATTCACTCCAAAGATAAGTACTCCAAAACTGACTAGATACGTAATGAGAGAGCTGTTATAGTGAGCAATACCATCATTGTAAACTGCGAAACCTCCTGTTCCCGCTGTTCCCATGGCAATGATAAAACTATCAAATAAAGGCATTCCTGCCAGATAATAAATCACTACAAAAATAGCGAAAAGTGCTAAGTACAGCAAATAGAGAATTTGTGCAGTGTCCTTTAATTTAGAGACGACTTTACCAAAGACAGGACCGGGAACTTCCGCTCGCATCACCTCCAAATGGCTATTTTTATTATTTTCCATAATAGCAAGAGCAAAGACGAGTACTCCCCATACCTCCGATTAAGTGGGTAAAACTACGCCAAAAGAGTAAGGAATGTGACAAAACAGAGACGTCTGGTAAGATAGAAGCTCCAGTTGTTGTAAAGCCTGAACTGATCTCAAAGAAAGCGTCGATGAGATGAGGAATTTGTCCTGAAAAAACAAAAGGAAGCGCCCCAAAGAAGGACCAAAGTATCCAGCATAAGGCGACAATTAAAACCCCTTCCTTGGCATAAATGTGATGATTTTTAGGCTTAACAGCACTACCTAAAAGTCCAACTGCCAAGAGAATGCCAATTGTAGCGCTAATTGAGAGCAGGTTTTGATTGGGTTCATGATAGATAAATGCTACAATGAGGGGAATCAGTAGCAGTCCTGCTTCAATGATTAACAATTTTGAGAGGAGGAAACGAATCATACTTCTATTCATGGCTTACCTCTCTAACAAATCATATATTTGCGTGATATTTTGGATTAGTGTCGTGACGATGATTTGGTCGCCTATTTGAATGTGGTCTTCCCCCGTTGGGAAAATAGGTTTTCCATTTCGGATAATGGCAGCAATCAAGACACCTTTTTTCAGTTTGAGGCTGGAAAGTGGTCTTCCAGTCATTTTATTTTCTTCCTTTATTTGAAATTGCAGGGTTTCGATTTGTCCATTGGCAAGGTGGTGCATGGCTTGTAAATCAGAATATTGGGCATTCACACGTCCGCGGACAAAGTGCATAATCGTGTCGACAGCGATTCTCTTTGGTGTTACAATGCTTGAAAATTCCTGACTGTCAATGATTTCAAGCAAGCTAGTTCGATTGACTTTCGTGATATTTTTTTGCACGCCCATGCTTTCAAGGAACATCGATGAAATGATATTTTCCTCATCGACACCAGTCAAAGTGGCAACAGCATCATAGTGTTGCGCACTTTCTTCTAGCAGAATGTTTTTTGCAGTACCGTCACCTTGAACGATATGTAAATGTGGAAATTCTTGGCTAAACCATTCAGCATGCTTTGGATTGATTTCAATCACTTTCAGTTTGATTTTGCTATTTTTTAGAATATTGAGTAGGTAATAAGCAATCTTCCCTGCTCCAATGAGCATCAAACTTTTTATAACTTTTGGTCGAACGAAATTATGGAAAAGAATAACATCCACCCGATTTCCAGTGACATAGATTATATCATTCTGCAAAATGGTAATTTCACCATCTGGAATGAGCAATTGTCCATTGCGGTTAATGGCACAAATCAAGACATTGCCAAATTTTTTGCGAAATTGAGACATGGTCATCTGACAGAGGTCACTATTTTGCTTAACTTTAAATTCCATTAAGCTGACGCGTCCATTGGCAAATCGCTCAACAGAAAGCGCATTTGGAAATTCAATGATATTTGCAATATAGCGTGCTGCTAGCAATTCAGGGTTGACTATGAGAGAGAAACCAAGGATATTTTTTTCTTTAAAATAAGAATTTGAATACTCTGGGTTGCGAACGCGAACAATCGTTTCTTTTGCTCCCATTCTTTTAGCCAACACAGCTGATACCATATTGACTTCGTCATGCTCTGTCATGGCAATAAAAATATCGCAATGCGCTACATCAGCTTGCTCTAAAATTTTAAAATTGGCACCGTTACCAACAATGCCCATAATATCATAACGCTTGGTGATGCGATTCAGTACGGCTTCGTTTTGCTCAATGAGAATCACATCGTGTTTTTCAGCCACAAGTGAACGACAAAGTGCAGAGCCTACTTTACCGCCACCAACGACAATAATTTTCATGTTATACCTCCCAAGTATCCTATCCTATCATACTTTTTTTTACTAAAATTTCATCACTTTGAAGAAAGAAAAATGCATATTTTGTTTAAATAAGGTATTCTGATGAAACCGAGAAGATAAATTTTAAAAAATTACCAAATAATTAGGTTTTTTTATTGACATGTACAAAGAAAGTGATATACTAAAAAAGTACCTTCATTGATTTACCTCAAACCTGTTGTGATGTAAGTTAATGATGTCTTAACCACGCTGTCTGCTGAGCTTGACTCCGGGCAGTGTGGCTATTTTTTTGCTTGATAGCAATCATAGTTCACTAAGATAGATGAGAAGGCTATAACATATGACAACATTTCAAAATCACATTGTTCTTTTTGAACCACAAATTCCTCAAAATACAGGAAATATCGCACGGACTTGTGCGGCAACCAATTCACCTCTTCATATCATTTTACCAATGGGATTTCCGATTGATGACCGTAAGATGAAACGAGCTGGCTTGGATTATTGGGATAAGCTGGACATTACTTATTATGACAATTTAGAAGAGTTCATGAGTAAAATGGATGGACAATTGTATTTGATTTCTAAGTTTGCGGAGAAGGTTTATGCGGAAGAAAATTTTGCAACTGCTGGAAATCACTATTTCATGTTTGGGCGTGAGGATAAGGGATTGCCAGAAGATTTTATGCGTGATCATTCTGAAAAAGCCCTGCGTATTCCTATGAATGATGAACATGTCAGAAGTCTGAATTTGTCAAATACAGTTTGTATGATGGTGTATGAAGCCCTGCGCCAGCAAGATTTTACAGGATTAGATCTAGTACATCACTATGCACATGACAAATTAAAATAGGATTTCTTAAAAGAATGGACGACATCGGATAAAATGCTTGCTCTAGCAGGCTTTTTTTGTTATGATTAAAGGGTCTTCAGGGCAGGGTGAAATTCCCGACCGGCGGTAATTTGCAGCTGTTGACAATCTTTTGTTTTTATATAGCGTTGTAGTTTCTTTGTGTACCTTTGAAACGCCACTTCATTTAAAAACAAAATCTTTGCCAACTGGATAGCTGTTTTAAGTCCGCGAGCGTAAGCTGATGTGGTGCAATTCCACAACCGACAGTACAGTCTGGATGGGAGAAGACGAAAGGCAATGAAGAAGGTCTAAAAGTACAGCTTTTAAATTTTATTTAAGGAAATTTTCTTATACTATTTCAAAGGTTCCGTTGATTTAGAGAAATCGTTCTTCAGCAAGCCTTCCAGCTTCTCTAATTTTTATAAATTGGAGGAACCTGTTATGACACATACACGCAAAATGGCTGTTGTTGCCATTCTTTCAGCAATTTCATTTTTGCTGATGTTCTTTGATTTCCCGATTTTACCGGGGGCTAGCTTTTTAAAGCTAGATTTCAGTATTTTACCAATCTTACTGGGATTAGTGGTGCTGGATTTAGGTGGTGCTTTGAGCATTTTATTGGTTCGTTCGGCGCTCAAACTGCTGCTGAACAATCAAGGCGTCAATACTTATATTGGCTTGCCGATGAATATCATTGCGGTTGCTGTTTTCGTAATTGCTTTTGCTTTGATTTGGAAAAAAGAGCAGACAACCGTTCGTTTTCTAATCGCTTCTGTGGTGGGGACGCTCGGATTGACCTTGGCAATGCTGATTCTCAACTATGCCTATGCTATTCCACTCTATGCAACATTTGCTAATTTTGATATTTCAAAGATTCTGGGCGTGGCAAACTATCTATTTGCAATGGTCATTCCATTTAATCTATTAGAAGGTGTGGTTTTTGCAGTTGCTTTCTGGCTGATTTATCTGCTTTTGAAACCAATTTTAATCAAGTATGAAAAATAAACAAACGTTTTTAACCAAGGGCTCTTTTGCCCTTTTACTTTTTGTGATTTTAGGATATGTTGTCAAGTTTCATCCTAATTATTTAAAAGGCTTTGATTGGCCAATTCAGACAATTTTGCGTGGGGATTTACCAGATTCTTTGACATTTTTCTTTTCTAACGTGACAAGTCTAATCAACATACCCGTTATTATAACTTGGGTTGTAGTTTTAGTTGGTCTTTTCCTTTATAAAAAATGGTGGAGTGAGGCGATTCTTTTGGCTGGAAATCTTGCTTTGACGGGAATTTTAGTGGCTCTTTTGAAAAATGTCTATCAACGTCCTCGTCCTACGATCCAACATTTAGTAGAAGAAGGTGGATTTTCTTTTCCGAGTGGACATGCCTTGGCTTCGACATTAGTTGTTGGGGCGTTAGTGATTATTGTGAGCCAGCGCGTGAAAAATCGTCATCTCAGACATTTGCTGCAAGTGTTACTCATGGTATTCATTCTTACAATCATGACATCTCGCGTTTATCTAGGAGTTCATTATCCAACAGATGTTTTAGGAAGTCTTTTCTTAGGTTTAGGGATGTTGCATATTGAATTTCCTTATTATGATAAGTTGCGCTTCCAATGGCGTTTTATAAGAAAACAAAATTAGGTTGTCACAAGGGAAATGCTGATGAATAAAGTATTGAATGAAAAATTAATAAATCAAATTTTATCAGTTGTAGCCTGCATTCCTGTGGGAAAAGTGGCTACCTATGGACAAATTGCGCAGTTGATAGGGCGAGAAAGAAATGCTCGTTTAGTGGGGCGCGTGCTGTCTCAAGCAGAACTTTATGGGAAATTTCCTTGCCATCGTGTGGTTAATTCCGCAGGACGCTTAGCGCCAGCGTGGGAGGAGCAGAGACATCTCCTTTGGGCCGAAGGAGTGACTTTTAAAACGAATGGCTGTGTGGATTTGAAAAAGCACCAATGGAAGCCAACGGACATTAGTAAAGTGTAAATGGAACTCCGAACGCGAGTTCTGTTTTATTTTGTGGTACAATGAAAGTTATGAAACCATATAATTCGTTAAATGCTTATTATCGAAAACTATTTGGAGAGAAGACCTTTAAAGTTCCGATTGATGCTGGCTTTGATTGCCCTAATCGAGACGGAACGGTAGCTCATGGTGGCTGTACTTTTTGTACGGTATCTGGGTCAGGTGATGCCATTGTAGCACCAGAAGCACCGATTCGTGAGCAATTTTACAAGGAAATTGATTTTATGCATCGAAAGTGGCCTGAAGTCAAGAAATATCTAGTTTATTTTCAAAATTTCACCAATACCCATGATAAGGTGGAGGTCATTCGTGAGCGATATGAGCAAGCCATCAATGAGCCAGGAGTTGTAGGTATTAACATTGGAACCAGACCAGACTGCCTGCCTGATGAGACGATTGCTTATCTAGCAGAATTATCTGAACGCATGCATGTGACGGTAGAGCTGGGCTTGCAGACGACTTATGAAGCTACTTCGCAATTGATTAACCGCGCACATTCCTATGAATTATATGTTGAAACGGTTCAACGTCTGCGGAAATTTCCAAAAATCGAGATTGTCTCCCACTTAATCAATGGCTTGCCTGGTGAAACTCATGAAATGATGATAGAAAATGTTCGCCGCTGTGTGACAGACAATGACATTCAAGGGATTAAATTACATCTTTTGCATTTAATGACCAACACACGCATGCAACGAGATTATCATGAAGGACGCTTGCAGCTGCTTAGCCAAGATGAGTATGTTTCTATTGTCTGTGATCAATTAGAAATAATCCCTAAACATATCGTCATTCATCGAATTACAGGGGATGCGCCACGAGATATGTTAATTGGCCCTATGTGGAGTCTCAATAAATGGGAAGTGCTAAATGCGATTGAGCAAGAAATGAACCGTCGTGGCAGTGTTCAAGGATGTAAGGCAAAGGAGCAGCGATTTATATGTTAAGACCATTGCAAATGGCACATGCCTTTTTATCAGAAGTCATAACCAAAGAAGATATAGTCGTAGATGCTACTATGGGAAATGGATATGATACTCTTTTCTTGGCACAATTAGCTAAAAAAGTCTATGCTTTTGATATTCAAGAGCAAGCTATTGAGCAAACCACCAAGCGCTTGGCAGAAGCTAAATTGGACAATGTTGAACTGCTTTTGACAGGTCACGAAAATGTGGCTCAATATGTTGAAAGTATTAAAGCAGCTATTTTTAATCTAGGCTATCTTCCGTCGGCAGATAAAACAGTGATTACGCAGCCACATACAACTATTCAGGCTTTGGAAAAATTATGTCAGCGTTTAGTAGCTGGCGGTCGGATTGCAATCATGATTTACTATGGGCATGCAGGTGGCGATGTGGAGCGAGATGCAGTTTTAGACTTTGTTAGTCAATTGCCGCAGCAGGAATTTACTGTCGCCCTTTATAAAACAATCAACCAAATCAATCAGCCCCCCTTTTTAGTGATGATTGAGAAATTGAAAATGACCTAAGTGGAGAGAAAAATGGATAAGCAATATCTACATGAAAAATTGAGCTGCTTGCGCAGTCAATATCTAGATTCAACCAATGGAGAAATCTTAGCAAAGCAAGTAAATGATGCGCAGATGAGCAAAAAAATGCTTCGGATTAAAAAAAAATTAGTCAATCTTGAAATGGAGCGCTGTCAAAAAATGATTGAGCATCGCGATTTATCGAAAATAGAGCAAAAAATCTCCGAGCAGAAGATGCTTTTTGAAAAATGCTGTAGGCAAAAATAAAGGAGGAAAAGGTGGACTTACTCCTTTATATTATTATCTTTTTATCTGTTCTGATTGTTTCAAATGCCACCAACAAGCTATTTCCAAGCTTGCCAACGCCACTCATACAAATTCTATTAGGGATTGGCTTGGGATTTTTCATTCCAGTTGGAACGTTTCATTTAGAGACGGAGCTGTTTCTAGCTTTAATCATTGGACCGCTACTGTTTCGAGAAGCAGAAGAAAGCGATATTACCAGTATTCTTAAGCATTGGAAGATTGTTATTTATCTGATTTTTCCAGTTATTTTTCTATCAACTTTTAGTCTTGGCTTTTTGTCACATTGGCTATGGGTGTCCCTTCCTCTTGCAGCTTGTATCGCAGTTGGAGCCGCCTTGGGTCCGACTGATTTAGTAGCTTTTGCGTCCTTATCTGAGCGCTTTACCTTTCCAAGACGTGTAGAAAATATTTTGAAAGGGGAGGGCTTGCTAAATGATGCGAGTGGTTTAGTTGCCTTTCAATTTGCCCTGACGGCTTGGACAACAGGGAAATTTTCAGCTCAGGAAGCCAGCACCTCACTTATCCTTTCAATCATTGGCGGTTTTATTGTGGGTGGTCTAACTGCTTTTTTAAATCGTCAGTTGCAAAAGCTGCTGTATACGGTGCGAGCTTCAGACACAGCAGGAGAGTTGTTGTTAGAATTAAGTTTACCGTTGCTGACATTCTTTTTGGCCGAAGAACTCCATGTATCAGGAATTATTGCAGTGGTTGTGGCAGGGATTTTTAAGGCTAGTCGTTTTAAAAGGATTACTTTATTAGAAGCTCAAGTTGATACCGTGACAGATACGATTTGGAAAACTGTCACATTTATGCTGAATGGAGCGGTCTTTGTCATTTTAGGAATTGAGTTAGAAACGATAGCTGAACCCATTTTGAAAAGTCCGGTTTATGATAATCTTCGACTCCTTCTGACAATTCTTTTACTGACGATTGTGCTATTTGCCATTCGTTTTGTCATGATTTATGGCTTTTATTTCTGGAGAAGTCTGCGTTTGAAAAAGAGAATGTCGAAATATTGGAGAGACATTGCTCTGTTAACTTTTTCAGGCGTGAAAGGAACGGTGTCTATTGCGACCATTCTCTTGATTCCAACAGCGTTAGAACAAAAGTATCCTCTCTTGCTTTTCTTGGTGGCTGGGGTTACGTTGCTTAGTTTTTTGACAGGGCTTGTAATATTACCTCGTTTATCAGAAAACAAAGAAGAATCATCCGACTACCTCATGCATATTGCTATTTTAAATGATGTTGTCCAAGAATTGGAAGAAGATTTGAAACATACCAAAGTTAAGGCTCCGCTTTACGCGGCTATTGATAATTATCATGGACGAATCGAGCATCTTATCCTAGAGCAGGAAGGAAAATCTGTTCAAAAAGATTTGACAGATTTGCAATTGCTGATGCTGAGTATTGAAAGTGACGGCTTGGAACAAGCCTACGAAGAAAGAAAAATAAGCAACCGTGCCTATTCCATTTACCAACGTTATTTATGGAATATGGAGCAAAGAATCAACCGCAACCTTGCTTCGCGCTTCACTTATTTTTTGATCAGCTTTTTCAGAATGACTCGCTTATTGCTGCATGAGATTGTTACATTTGGCTCTACTTTCCGTAATTGGCTCAATCAAGATAGAGCAAAGCCTAGTAAGGCTGAAAGAGAAGAGATTGCCGAACTGTATCTAGCCAATACAGAAGTAATTATCGGGAGTTTAGAAAATCTGAAGGGTGTTTATAATACTGCGCTTATCAATTTCTTGCAAGATTCGCGCATTCGTGAGACAGCAATTATTGAAAGCAGTGCTTTTATTGAACGGGTTATCACGCGTATCAAACCGAATAATATCAAGGAAATGCTACGAGGCTATTATTTGGAGCGGAAGATTATTTTTGAATATGAACACGAAAAGCTGATTTCAGCTAGTTATGCAAAATTTCTCCGTCAAAATGTCAATAATTTAGAAAATTATTCTCTCAAAGAAACCGCCAATACATTACCATACGACATGATGAACTATGTCAGACAGAAATAAAACGGGAGTGGATTGAGCACTTAGTTGCGAATTCACTCTTTTTTAAACAAAAAAATAAGCCTTGACAGGCTTATTTAGTTGGGATGGATATTTCAATGAGGTTTGTTGAATAGAGTGTCTTAATTCGAGAAGCATCAATCGATTTTGTATCAATTTTTCGTTTCAAAAAAAATTCTCGAATTTTTTCAACTTCTTGTTCGCGAATGGCGCGGTGTTTATTTGAAATCAGAATTTCATAATGAAAAGGTGCTTGCGTAAAGACGACGTCTGTATTTCCAGCGGAAAAAGTCTCAACTAGTGTAGCATCTGTACTTTCTAATTGACTTTGTACAAGGCTTGCATGGCTGTTTGTCGTGTTAATAAGCTTCATCTGACTTCCTCCTATATTCTATTCCTATTATAGCACTTTTTCATAAAAAATGTGAACAATTTCTCATACTTTATGATTCTTTTTTCACATTTCAATTCCCCATTTATGACTGCCACGTTTTAGTTTGGAAATAGCTTCTTCGATTGGAAACCAGGCGAGCTGATTAAAATCTTCTAAAGGTGCCTGCGATTGCTCATACTGGCTTACTTCATAAATGTAAGCAGGGTTATAAAAATAGGTATCGCGGTGGCGAGAATAAAAATATTCATCTGCTTGTCCGTAATATTGACCGATTTGAGCAGTAAAACCAAGCTCTTCAATCAGTTCACGTTTTAAGGCAGTTAAGCGATCCTCATCTTGCTCAATCTCGCCTCCGGGCAAGAACCAAGCGCCGTTGGGGGCTTGCACTAAAATTATCTTTTCTTGCTTTTCATCTGGAATAACTGCATAAACGCCATAGCGATTCACATATTGAACGTCTTCTTGCTTTTCTCCAAAAGTTGCGACTGTCATATCGTTTCCACTCTTTCTTATATGCTACTAATATCATAATGCAGAAATCAAGTGCTGTCAAGGCTTTCAAGCATTTTAAGGTTCAAATTTGAAAATATCTGCTGTGTATAAATTGAGCACTTTTTCAAAGAGAAGACGGAAAAGAATGGCAACGACTGTTGGGATGACAAGCCAAGCTAAGATTGCCAGTCCCATGGAAAGTCCGCCTGTAACAGAAGCGAAGAGTCCAGTCAGACCAACTAATCCAAAACCTGCTGATGCAGGCGTCCCGGTAATGGTGAAGAGGGGAACCAATAGTCCAGTTACAACAGAAGTTGCAATGATAGGAACATAAGAGATTGGATGTTCAAAGACATTGGTCATCATCATTTTCATTGAACCAAGGGCGACAGCAGCAGTTACACCAGGTTTATTGACGAAGAATGAATGAACAACAAGTACGATACAAGTTGTTCCGACCCCCATAGCAGAAGCACCGGCAGCGAGTCCATTTAGTCCAATGGCAAGACCGATTGCAACTGTTGAGATTGGAGCCACGATTAAGATAGCAAAAGTAACACAGATGAGAACACTCATTAAGTAAGGCTGAAGATCCGTAAAGTAGATAATTCCCTGCCCGATTAAGCTAGAAATCATTTTGACATAAGGAAGTGTAAATAGCCCCACAGTCGCAAGAAGCGATCCAACGATTGGCAGAAGAACGAAATTAAAGGATTCAAATTTTCCTTCTAGCCAGAGCAATACGAGAACGCTAAGGGCACAAATTAGCATGACATTGATAATGTCCCCTGTACCGGTCGTGTAGAATCCAGTAACCATTTTGTTTGCAGTTGCGGTAATTTCAGCAGGGGCTTTTTGCTTTTGGAGATATCCTAATAACTCTGTAGCACCCGCTAATTTACTAGAAGCACCAGAACTAACAAAAGCAATGGCTGTCAGAAGCGCAGCTTTCATTCCTTTGAAATTAAATTCCAAGGCAACCAGCGTTCCAATTACGGCAGATAAAGTGGCTTGGAAAAGAACGTTAGCCACATTCCAAGTTGCAAAGAAAGCATTATTTTTGAAAAAGTCTAAAGAGAAAATAATGGCAAAGATACAGTTAGGAAGCAAGGCTACGATAACACCAATTGCGGTTCCGTTTAGAACTTTATGCAAAAATGATTTAGGGGTAAGTGATGCGGTTGTGTTTTCTTTTGTCATAAAAAACTCCTTTATTTTTGAAAAATAAAATCCGCCCAATCCCAAATGAGAATAAGGCGGAGTCATGTAAAAATGGAGATGATTATCCCATTTTAAAACGGTAGCTACGCCTTGATAAGATACTATAAATAATGATAATAATATCTATAATCAACATAACGTAACTCCTTTTTTATTTTTCTTGTTGTCTATTATAACATCTTATTCCAAAAAAACAATAGAAAAATTGAAATTTTCTGATTATTTTGAAAAAACAGAATATCTATTATAAAAAAATATGGGAAAACAGAAGAAAAATCTTCAAACAAATTTTGCTTTTATATAAAAGTTGACACCAGGCGACAAGTTTCTTCTGACGATGAACCACAAACCTTCGCGAAAATGGATGCTTTCTGTCAAGAAAATGGGTTAAAACGCTGCACAGCATATCATCGTGAAATTTATTTGAACAATAAAAATCGCACTGCTCCAGAGAAACTAAAGACAATTTTGAGATATAGTGTTCAGTAACTAAAAAATCACTCCCTAGATTTCTAAGGAGTGACTTTCATGCTTAATTAGCATTGTTATCTGCTGGTTTTTGGATTTCTTTGTCGGCTTCATTTTCAGCTTTTTTAGACGATTTGATGACAATTTTACCGTTGCTTGTCATGACAGCCTTGAGTTCTTTTTCACTTGGGTGTTCAAGGTAGTAGTCAGTAATGGCGTCTTCGATGTGATCTTGGATTGTCCGACGCAGAGGACGAGCTCCCATTTTCGGATCGTAACCCAAGTCAACTAATTTTTCCTTGACTTTGTCTGTCACGTCTAGGTGAATGTCATTTGTTGCAAGTCGTTCATTGACATCTTTTAGCATCAAGTCTACGATTTTTAAGAGATTTTCCTTATCAAGGGACTTAAATTCGATAATACCGTCAAAGCGGTTCATAAATTCTGGACTGAAGAAGTTGCCCAATTCACCAAGAACAGAGTTAGTCCGTCCTTCACGCGCTGCACCAAATCCGACGTTTGCTTCAACTTTTCCAGTACCGGCGTTGGAAGTCATAATGATAATCGTATCTTTGAAACTGACTGTCCGACCTTGTCCATCTGTCAGACGTCCGTCATCCAGTACCTGCAAGAACATGTGCATGACATCTGGGTGAGCTTTTTCTATTTCATCAAGTAAAATGAGAGAATAAGGATTACGACGTACACGTTCTGTTAATTGTCCAGCTTCTTCGTAGCCAACGTAACCTGGAGGCGCTCCGACGAGTTTTGCTACGCTATGTTTTTCCATATACTCACTCATATCAAAACGAATCATGCTGTCAGCTGAACCAAAGAGCTCAATCGCTAGTTGTTTAGAAAGTTCTGTTTTGCCGACACCGGTTGGCCCAACAAAAAGGAAAGAACCAATTGGTCGGTCTGGTGTACCTAGTCCAACTCGATTACGGCGAATGGCCTTCGCAATTTTATCAACAGCATCATCTTGACCAATGACATGAGCTTTCAAATCATCGGCTAGACTAATCAGTTGCGATTGTTCCTTTTCTTTTAAGTCACCAACTGGGATATTTGTTTTTTGCTCAATGATATACTCAATGGTTTTTTCACTGATGATAGGCGTGTCTTGGTTTACCATTTTATTTTGCTGCATTTCTTTGTATTTAGCAATTTGGTCACGGAAATAAGCAGCTTTTTCAAAATCCTCATCACGAGTAGCTTGTGCCTTGAGGTTTTCAGCTTCTACCAATCGTTGATCAATGACTTTTGGATCTACAAAGTTAAGTGTCAGATTCATCTTAGAGCCTGCTTCGTCTAGCAAGTCAATGGCCTTATCAGGCAAGAAGCGATCTTGGATATAACGATTGGACAAGACAGCTGCTGCTTCAATGGCATCGTCTGTGTATCTGACGTGGTGATAGTCTTCGTATTTCTTTTGAATACCTTTGAGGATAGTGATCGTTTCTTCAACTGTTGGTTCATCAACTTTTACAGGCTGCATACGGCGTTCCAGTGCAGCATCTTTTTCGATAATCCGGTATTCATTGAGAGTTGTGGCACCGACTAATTGGAGTTCACCGCGAGCAAGTGCTGGTTTTAGGATATTTCCAGCATCCATATTTCCATCGCCAGCAGAACCAGCTCCAACGATTTCATGGATTTCATCAATGAATAGAATCACATCCTGACGAGAACGGATTTCCTCCATGAGTTTTTGCATTCGTTCTTCAAATTGACCACGGATACCAGTTCCTTGCACTAGGCTGACTACATCTAAACGGATGACTTCTTTTCCTTGGAGTTTATGTGGAACATCACCGTCCACAATCTTCTGGGCCAAGCCTTCTACAACAGCTGTTTTACCGACACCGGGTTCTCCTATGAGGACTGGATTGTTCTTTGTTCGACGGTTGAGAATTTCAATGACGCGGACGATTTCCTCATCACGACCGATGACAGGGTCAATTTCACCGCGCCGAGCAAATTCGGTTACATTGATACCAAATTCTTCTAGGAGGCCTTTAGGCTGTTGCGGAGCTTGCTGGCGTGCACCTCCACCTTGATTGGAACCGTAACCTCCATTGCCGTAACCGCCTCCAGATTGAGTCGGAGGGGTTTGTGGTTCTTGATGATTTTGGAAATTTCCAAGATTATTAAAGAAATCATCAAACGGGTCTAAGTTGTTTTGATTATTCATATTGGTCATTCCACGAAACAGAGCATTATTGGGGTCTGTTTTCATGATTTGATAACAATTTTGACAGAGGTCAACTTGGTGTTGTTTTCCATTCACATTTGTGTAAAGGTGAATGGTTGATTCATTTATTTTACAATTTTGACAAAGCATGTGCTACCTCTTTCTTTTAAAATTTGTTTGGCTGACGCTAATTGGTCAATAATAGTCAAAGTTCTCAGTTTTATTATAGCAGTATTCTAAAACATTGCAAGAATAAAGTGTTAAAAGACAGATTTTTGTACTGAAGCGTTTTATTTTGTGTTAAATTTATCAAAAACAGGGCTTTTACTGGTATTTCATCTTTCATTTGTGGTAAAATAGTAACGTATAAATGAATAGGAGAAGGAAAATGGAATCACATTTAGTAAGAATTATCAATCGTTTAGATGCTATGACAAAAGATGGCGGCAATTTGAAACGCAATTTTGAGCGTGACGGAGTTGTTGTAGCAGAAGTAGCTTATAGCTATGACGAAGAAAATGGCTCAGTATTCACTCTTCGTGATGTAGCAGCGCGTGAAACTTATACATTTGACAGTATTGATTTGATTGCTATGGAAATTTATGAATTGTTGTATTAATTTGCTAGTCTCTAATAAGATATCCTCTAGGCACCTGCTTAGGGGGTATTTAATTTACAATAATTTTTATTTATCTATCTTAGAATTGTCAGAAATTCTTAGAAAAAAGTGGTATACTAATAATGATAGTAAGCATATGTCTTGACAAACAGAAAAGGAGAGAGTATGGATTTATCTCAAATGAAATTAGTAACAGAATATGAAATGTCGGAATTGATTTAGAGGAAGCGAGCGTCCGTCATTTAGCAGATTTAGGGATTAAGATAGGAAGTTTTATTCAAATCATTTCAAAAACAAACGACACAGCTATTCTCTTAGTTCGAGCTGCGAGGATTGCCTTGGATAATTCTATTTTGAAAAAGCTGGATGTTGTGCCAAAGGGCAGTAGCAAATCTTCTTTTCCTTTATCTGAGTTGGCTGTTGGAGATGTGGCATACATTGAAGCAATTCATGCGGATGGTGCTTTAAAACGGAGGCTGATGGATATGGGTTTGACGAAAAACACAAAAGTTCAGTTGCAGAAAGTCGCACCATTAGGTGATCCATTAGAAATTAAGTTGAGAGGTTACGATTTGACGTTGAGAAAGTCAGAAGCGAGTCTGGTTAGTGTTGTGAAAAGCGAAAAGGGAGCAAAAGGATGAAAGAATTAGCGCTTGCGGGAAATCCGAATAGTGGAAAGACCAGTTTATTTAACATTCTAACCGGTAGTAGCCAGCATGTGGGAAATTGGCCTGGTGTCACTGTCGAGAAGAAAAGTGGTCTGTTTCGTAAAAATAAAGATATTATTATTCAAGATCTACCGGGAATTTACTCGTTGTCGCCTTATACTTCTGAAGAAGTGATTAGTAGAAATTATCTTTTAAGCGGTAATGCAGACGGGATTTTGGATGTAGTTGACGCAACCAATTTGGAACGAAATCTATACTTGAGCTTGCAATTGATTGAGACGGGGATTCTGGTTGTGCTGGCTTTAAATATGAGCGATGTCGTTGTCGTTGAAAAACAAGGGAAATGGATCGATACGACTAAATTAAGTTATCAGCTAGGTGTACCAGTCGTTGCGACTAGTGCTTTGAAAAAAACAGGGATTGACCAAGTTATGCGGCAGGCCTTGCGAGAAATAGAGCGCACGGATGAAACGATCTATCCTATTTACGATAGTCATTTTGAAGCGGCTTTGTCAGAAATTATCCGTATTTTAGGAAATGCAGTGCCTCAAAAACAAGCTCGTTTTTATGCCATTAAGCTTTTTGAACGCGATAAAGAATTATCTGAACAGCTGGTATTGTCTGATTTTCAAAAAACAGAGATTGAAGATGCGATTCGGATTACGGAGGAAATCTACACTGAAGACGCAGAAACCATTGTTGTTAATGCGCGCTATGAGTTTATTGAGTCAGCAGTCAAAATGGCGCTGCAAGCTGATGTCAATCAATTGAGTTTGTCGGATAAGATTGACCGTATTGTGACCAATCGTTATTTAGCCTTGCCAATTTTTGCAGTTGTTATGTGGCTGGTCTATTTTCTCTCCATTCAAACGATTGGAACGATGGGAACGGATTGGACAAACGACATCCTCTTTGGAGAATGGATTCCAAATGGTGTTAAATCATTGCTAGAGCAATTAGCTGTAGCCGACTGGCTTCAATCTTTAATCATTGATAGGATTATCGCAGGCTGCGGAGCTGTGCTAGGCTTTGTGCCTCAGATTTTTGTCTTATTTATCTGTTTGGGTATCTTGGAAGACATCGGCTATATGAGCCGGATTGCCTTTGTGATGGATCGAATCTTTCGGCGGTTTGGTTTATCTGGGAAATCTTTTATCCCTATGTTGATTTCGACGGGGTGTGGCGTTCCTGGTGTCATGGCGAGTAGAACCATTGAAAATGAACGTGACCGTAGAATTACCATTATGACAACAACCTTTATGCCTTGTTCTGCCAAGTTGCCGATTATTTCCTTGATTGCAGGGGCATTTTTTCCTAGCAATATTTGGATTGCACCAAGCGCTTATTTCGTCGGAATGGGAGCCATTGTCTTATCAGGGATTGCTTTGAAAAAGACGGCAATTCTGTACTGCCCCCAAAAAGTTAGACAAAAAATATTAGTGAAAGGATTTAGTTCTGTACTGCACAGGACTAAGTCCTTTTAGTTTAGTTTTGCTCCGTTTATTGTTGTAATAAACAATATAAGTTGCAATAGCTTTCTCCAGCTCCTCAAGCGATTGATAACTCTTCTCATAACCGTAGAACATCTCCGATTTGAGGATGCCAAAGAAGGACTCCATCATCCCATTGTCTGGACTATTGCCCTTGCGAGACATAGATGGGACAATTCCTTTCGCTTCTAAGAATTGATGATAAGACTGGTGCTGATACTGCCAGCCTTGGTCACTGTGGAGAATGGTTCCCTTGTAGGTTTCAGCAGGAAAAGCCTTGGCTAACATTGTTCTGACCTGGTTCAAGTCAGGTGAACGTGACAAGGTAAAGGCAATGATTTCACTATTATACCCATCTAAAATAGGAGACAGGTAGAGCTTTCCATTGACGTTTGGTAAGGCAAATTCGGTTACATCTGTATAGCACTTCTCATAAGGCTTAGAAGCTTGAAATTGACGCTGAATGAGATTCTCAGCTTTCTTACCAATCTCCCCCTTGTAAGAAGAATACTTCCGTTGACGACGAATTCGAGCTTGTAGTCCCATCACTTGCATCAATCGCTGAACTTTCTTATGATTAACGTGAAAGCCACGATTTTTCAGTTCAAGATGAATCCGACGATAACCATAGTTTCCCTTGTGCTCATCATAAATCAATTGAATTTCAGCTTTTAACTCTTGATTCTTGTCTGGTTTGTCCAGCTGTTTTAGCTGGTAATAGTAAGTTGCACGAGAGAGTTTAGCTATGGCTAGTAGGAAACTTAATCGGAATCCTCCCTTGACCATCTCTCTAATTGTCTCTGCTTTTCGTGCTGTAAGGTTTTGTCCCTTAAGCGTAACTCCCTCAACTTTTTTAGATAGGCATTCTCCGTTCTAAGACGCTCGTTCTCTTCTTGAAGTCGCTCTAGTTCCGTCATTTCTTCCCAAGTTTTCTTTTTCTTACGTCCCATCTTTGGTGGTCTCCCTCTTTGTTTCTCAACAATAGTATAGCCGTTTTTCTTATATTGTGCCAGCCAATTTGGGAGAGTCCCCCTGTTAGGAAGGGCAAAATCGAGAGAGACTGACAATTGAGAACGCCCTTCAAGAAGAACTTGATGAAGGATTTTTTGCTTTAGTTCAGGAGAATAATAAGTCTTCTTACCTCTCTTGACAATGCCTACTCCATGCCTATCAATCAGCCGAATCAGATATTCGATCCCTGACTGATTGAAGTTAAACTGTTTTGATAATGACTTGAGAGTTGCGCCGCTTTTTCGCAAGTAATAGATTTGAACCTTGTCTTCATAACTTAATTTCATAAAAATAACACCCCAAAAGTTAGAGTTTTCTTGTCTAACTTTTGGGGTGCAGTTCATTCTCGGTGGTGTTGTGGCACCTTTTATCATGGAGTTGCCGAGTTACCACCTGCCACAAGTCAAAACGGTTTTGCGCTATGCTGGTCAAAAGGCTTTGAGTTTCATCAAACGAGCTGGAACGATTATCTTTGTGACTAATATTTTCATCTGGTTTGCTAGTTCCTATAACTTTAGCTTACAGGCGGTCGAAACAGAAAATAGTATTCTAGCTACCTTAGGAAAAGGATTAGCTTGGATCTTTACTCCTCTTGGATTTGGTAATTGGCGAGCAACTGTAGCAGCTATTACCGGCTTATTAGCTAAAGAGACGGTGATTTCGACTTTTGGAATTTTGTATAAAGTGACTGATGCGACAGAGACTACGAAAGAACTATGGAACAATCTCCAACAGCATTATACGGCACTTTCCGCCTATTCATTTCTTGTCTTTAACTTGCTTTGTGCCCCTTGTTTTGCAGCGATTGGTGCGATTCATCGCGAAATGGGCAATGCGAAGTGGACGTGGATTGCTCTATCTTTCCAAACATTACTGGCTTATAATGTCAGTCTTGTGATTTATCAGTTTGGTCAAGCGTTGCTATATGGAAAAGGAATATCTTCTGGAACTATTTTTGCTCTATTCGTTGTAGTAGTTGGTCTCTATTTCATCTTTAGAAAACCACGTAAAGAAAAAATAGAAGTTATCACTTTAGATAATCTGACACATCAAACAGTATAGGAGAAATCATGTCCACGATTATTGTATTTATCATTATTTTAGTTTTAGCTGGTGCAGCGCTGCACCACATCATTAAGGGGAAGGGCAACTGTGGCGATTGTGACTGTCAATGTGAAATCAAAGAAAAAATGAGACAAAAATAAAGAGAAAACTAAAAATATGACAGAGGTTGTCAGGTCATTTGTTATATGATTTATTAAAAAAGGAGAACACAACATGGTAAGACCTACTAGCAAGACTGAGTTGATTAGTGCAGCAACACAGCAATATGCAAAGCTACAGTCATTGATTTCCCGATTAACAGAAGAAGAGTTGAATACCACATTTGATTTTTCAAAAGATGAGAAACGGAAAGAAGCTCATTGGAAGAGAGATAAAAATCTTAGAGATGTTCTCATTCATCTTTATGAGTGGCAACAATTACTTCTCAATTGGGTGTATTCCAATCAAAATGGTGTCGAAAAATCGTTTTTGCCAGCACCTTATAATTGGAGAAGCTATGGTGAGATGAATGTGGCATTTTGGCAAAAACATCAACAGACACCGCTAGAAAAAGCAATCAAGTTGCTTCATCAATCACAGGAAAAAGTGCTAACCCTGGCTGAAACCTTTACAAATGAAGAGCTGTTTTCAAAGAGCGTTTATAAATGGGTTGGTGGGAGTACTCTTGGCTCCTACTTTGTCAGCTGCACATCCAGTCACTACGACTGGGCTATGAAGAAGCTGAAAGCACATCAAAAGAACTGTAAAAATCAGTAAACAATCAGTATGGTTGGGAGCAAAAATACAAACAACAATGCTCAAGCGAGCCAAATCCACAGTAGCTCATCTCGTCCGCTGGGCTGACGGAGCCAATCAAAACAGTCTCATCCTGTTCGCCGGGCTGACGGAGCAAACCAAAAGTAGTTCATCTCGTCCGCTGGGCTGACGGAGCAAACCAAAAGTAGTTCATCTCGTCCGCTGGGCTGACGGAGCAAACCAAAAGTAGTTCATCTCGTCCGCCGGGTTGACGTGGTAAACTAAAAGTAGTTCATCTCGTCCGCCGGGCTGATGGAGTAAACCAAAAGTAGTTCATCTCGTCCGCCGGGTCGACGTGGTAAACTAAAAGTCATTTATCTTTTCGACTAGGTCGACAGATCCAATCCAAAGCGGTTTATTTTATCGACCAAGTCGACAAAGCGAACCTCACGTCATTTCATCCGAGAGTCAGTCCAGCTGTCTATAAAATAAATCAGTCCGTCAACTTAGCTGACGGACCGATTTTGTCTGAATTCATTGATATCTTATTTGCTGTTATCTCCCATTAGTAAGTCTTTTGGTTGCTTACTAAGGAGCGTGATTGAAGCAATGAGGACGGAAACGATGATGATGGCAAGTCCAAAGATGACCACCTTGGTCATATCATCAGGAGATACATGTACATTGAGGCTAGTGAGGGTCTTGTTAAAGCCATCCACTTCAGCCCCGCCTCCAAGATTGGCGCTCTTACCTTCTCGAGCTAGTTTTTCAGTAATACCACTGGTAACTTGTTTTAAAATGCTATTTCCCATCACCTTGCTGACAGCACTACCTGCAAAGTAAGCACCAATGAAGCTAAATATACTTACAAAGAGAACTTCTGTGATAAATTGGAAGAAAATCTTTGTTTTGCTAATTCCCATTGAAAGCATGATTCCCATTTCTTTTCTACGACCATTGATCCATAAGAACAAGACTAGCGTAAGAACAATCGCTCCAAAGATTAGAGTTCCGATTAAGAGGTTTCCAGTAACGCCGTAAATACCGTTAATAGAAGATTGAAGTGCTGGGAAGTTGCTTGTGCTCTTAACAAGGGTGTAGGCTTCCCAATCAATAGATGATATTTCTTTTACTTTCGCCATTACTTTATCAATATCTTGGCTACCGTTTACAAAGAAAGTAGCATCTTGATAAATAGCGTTTTTATCCGTTGAACCTTGTAAAGTTTTAGTCGTTTCTAAGTCTGTGATAAAGGTATTTTCATACAATTCTTGAGGACTAGAAACGCCTCCTTTATTTTTCCCGTCAAAAATTCCGATAACTGTCACTTTAGTCGTTTTATTAGCTTTGCGAACGTTATCATAGTCATAAGTATTCGATTTTATATTAATCGTATCGCCGACTTTAAGTTTGTTCTTTTCTGCAAAATCTTTATGAATTAAAGCAACATTTTTGTCATTTTTGTTGATATGTCTACCTTCAACTAGTTTGAAGGTTTCCGCAGTAAATTTATCATCTTTAGATGAATCGTTGATACCTGTTGCCATAATGGCACGGCCGAATTTTTGTTTTCTATCTTCGCTTTCAAAGTCGGTTTCTCCAGATTCAACCAATTGGTGATCAATTAAGTCAGCGACAACATTCATTCGTTTGATGTAGCCAGAGATACCTTTAACTTTTTCCACAGCTTCGATATCTTCGCCTTTAAGATTTCCTGCTCCGCGAGGGGTACCTTGGTTCACTTCGCGGTTAATCTGCATTGAGAAACTGCTAGTGATATTTTTGAAAGTCTCTTTTGAAGCAGCGTCTGTTGCATTTTTAACAGCAATGCTGCCTAAGGTTAAGGTAGAGATGGCTAGCAGGATGAAAAAGATAATCAAGCTTTTGATTTTCTTGCGCCAGACATAAGCCAAAGCGTTTTTTATTGGTAACATATCATTTCTTCTCCTTGGGGTATCATTTCGCTTTCTTAGTGACTTCCACTAAGTTTTTATTTTTTAATTCGAGGACAACATCTGCTTGATCAGCCAGCTCTTTGCTGTGTGTCACCACAATGACACATTTATTCTTCTCTTTGGCAGAGGTGATAAGAATGTCAATAATGTCCATGGCAGTAGCAGCGTCTAGATTCCCTGTTGGTTCATCGGCTAAGATAATAGGGGCTTCTGATGCCAAAGCACGTGCAATAGCCACCCGTTGCTGCTGACCGCCAGAGAGGCGCATGACATTGCGGTGAATCTCTTTCTCGCTCAAGCCTAACCGTAACAAGATTTCTTTATCTGCATGTGGATTGACCAAACGGACATTTTCAAGAGGTGTCAGGTAGTCAATTAGATTATAATTTTGAAAGACCAAAGAGATTTGTTTACTTCTGTGGTGATTGTAGCCTTTCTCAGCAATGTCTTGATTTTCAAAGAGGATTTTTCCTTTTGTGGGAGTGTCAAGTCCTGCTAAAAGGGAAAGTAAAGTGGACTTTCCAGCACCAGATTTCCCGATGATGGCGTAAAATTTCCCTTTTTCAAATGAAGTTGTGATTTGTTGCAATACATTTTCTTGTAAAGTGTTGTACTGATAACTAACAGTATCTATTTTTAAAATCGTCATTTTTTGTCTCCTTAACTAATATCGGTTAAAATTTCCTTCGGTTTTTTATGTAAAATAATAGAGGACGAGCTCACTACGGCAAATAAGATGATGATGAGCAAAATGCCGTAGGTCACACCAATTGTTGCAAAATCTAGGTGTGGTACCACGTTTTCAAAGAGTGCCGCTGAATCAGCTCCGTCTTGTCCTTTCTTGATAAAACCTTTAAAGACCATGGTAGCCAGATAAGAACCGCTAATCGTGGATAGAACCATGCTAAACACAGAGATGATGACAAGTTCTAGCACAAATTGGGACATAATCATTGTCTTTGAAATACCAAGCGATAGGAGCACCCCGATTTCATAAACTCTCTCTCGCAACCAAAACATAAGAATCAGGGCCAGAATGATGATACTGCCGATGATGATACTAAATGTTAAGACACGAACAATCTGTTTAAAACTCGTGATAGAAGAAGAGATAGTCTCAAATGCTTTCGTATTTTTAACAAGATCTAACTTGCTCCAATCAATAGGCGCTTTCTTAACGGCGGTCACCACTTGGTCAATGTTCTTTGGATTGGCAACATAGTAAACTGCTGATGTGACCTGATAGTCAGTTGCTTTGTAGCCTGCTAAGCGTTGACTGGTTTCATAATCCAAATAAAGAGTATTTTCCGTTGCATCAGAACTCAATCCAGTTTGTTTTTCTTCTTTTTTACCAGAGAAAACCCCTGCAACTTCAACTTCTATTTCATTGCCTTTTTTAGCGTTACCATCTCGTAATGATATGCCTTGCAGTTTGAATTTGTCACCTACTTTGAGATGGTTTTGTGCTGCTAATTTTTCATGAATCAACACCTTGGAGCGGTCACTTTTTTGAAGATGTTTTCCTTTTTCCAACTTAAAGACACCGCTGACAAAGGTCGTTTCCAACTGAGAATCACTTGTTCCTAATGCTGCAACGAGATTGTTGAGAATAGGATTTTGATTGTCCCGCGTCACTCCTTGTCTCTTCTTGACAACTGTTTTATTTGTCAAGGTTGCCAGTGCATCGTATTTTAAGTTATGTTTTGAGATTTCTTTATTCTCTAACAATTTCTCTGCTGTTCTTAATGAAATGGGATTTTCAATATTCTTACTGGTGATAGCAAAGCCAGTATTTGAAGCATCATAAATCCTTTTTTCGATATTATCTGTCGTTTTCATAATCGAAAAACTACTGGATAAAGCAGTGGAAATAAATGTTAGTATCAGGAAAATCAGAACCGTTTTAACTTTTTTTCTACTGATGTAATTCAAAGCCTGTTTGGCTATTTGCATAATTTTCTTCCCTTCTTTAAATTTTTAAACTAAATTGGTACCGTGTTCTATGATAAGAAAGTTACCTTAAACTAATTTTAAGGTTTAAGATAACTTTAAGTTTTTTGACTGATTTTTTTCTGTTTTTTGTGTAAATTTTCATAAAATAGTAGAAAAAGGTGGAAAGACAAGGTTGGTTTCGCTCTATAACTTTCTATAAAAAGTCTATAGGGCAAATGAATGAATTTTTGCTATAATAGTAATGAAGAAAATAGAAATGAGGGTTATATGGCAAAGATAATCGACGGAAAAGCTTTGGCAGAAAAATTACAAGCACAACTAGCAGAGAAAGTTCGTAAACTAAAAGACCAAACAGGCTTAGTTCCTGGACTTGTAGTCATCTTGGTCGGCAATAACCCAGCTAGTCAAATCTATGTGAGAAATAAAGAACGGTCAGCTTTGGCTGCAGGACTTCGAAGCGAAGTGGTGCGTCTGCCAGAAACAACTAGTCAAGAAGAATTGCTTGCTCTGATAGACCAATACAATCAAGATTCAGCTTGGCACGGGATTTTAGTTCAGTTGCCACTGCCAAAGCATATTGATGAAGAGGCAGTGTTGTTAGCAATTGACCCTGATAAAGATGTGGACGGCTTTCATCCAATGAATATGGGACGCCTTTGGAGTGGTCATCCTGTCATGATTCCCTCCACACCTGCTGGAATTATGGAAATGTTTCATGAGTACGGTGTAGAATTAGAAGGTAAACGTGCTGTTGTCATTGGACGGAGTAACATTGTCGGAAAGCCCATGGCACAGCTTTTACTTGCTAAAAATGCAACAGTAACTCTGACGCATTCACGGACACATCACTTGTCAGAGATTACAAAAGAAGCTGATATTTTAGTTGTAGCTATTGGTCGCGGACATTTTGTGACTAAAGATTTTGTCAAAGAAGGCGCAGTCGTGATTGATGTTGGTATGAATCGTGATAAAAATGGTAAATTGATTGGCGATGTGAAATTTGATGAAGTATCTGAAATCGCAAGTCTCATTACTCCTGTACCAAAAGGGGTTGGTCCGATGACCATTACCATGCTCATGGAGCAAACCTATCGAGCGTGTAAACGGAGTTTGAAAAAATAAGAATGTCACGGGAGTGGGACAGACAGCCATGATTACTACGAACTCCCCCACAGAAAGAGTGTAATCGTGAAAATTACGTATAAAAATGGTATTTCGTAAGAAATCAAATTTGTTGCCCCACCCTGCAAGGTTGAGTAGGTTTGTAAAAGCTGATATCATCAGCGTAATAAAGGCCACTCAATTGCGTATTGAGTTTTATTCTAGAAAGTAAACGAGTCTGAGACAAAAATGTCCTAGACAGGTCTTTTTACCCTTATATAAAATAGAGGTAGACAAGGGAAATCGCAGTATGCAAAAGGAGAAAATAATGGAAGTGGTCAATTGTACATTATTGGAAAAGGTCGTTCAGCCACGTGCACTCCATAGTCACAAGGGAGATTACGGTCGCTTGTTGTTAATTGGCGGGACATATCCTTTTGGTGGAGCGATTATCATGGCAACCTTAGCTGCAGTTCATAGCGGAGCTGGTCTAGTGACGGTGGCGACGGATAGGGAAAATATCGCAGCTCTCCACGCTCATTTACCAGAAGCAATGGCTTTTGATGTACAAGATAAAAAGCTATTGACCGAGCAAGTCCAAAAAGCAGATGTAGTATTGATTGGATCAGGTTTAGCTGAAAGTAAACTTGAAAAAGCCGTTTTGCAGCTGGTAGTGGAACTTGTCAGTGAACATCAAATCTTCATCATGGACGGTGGAGCTATTTCACTTTACAGCAAAGAAACTCTGCCATTTCCAAAAGCACAGACAATTTTTACCCCGCATCAAAAAGAATGGGAGCGGTTGAGCGGACTAAAGATAGCTGAGCAAACGGTTGAAAAAAGCCAAGAAGCTGTTAATTCCTTCCCTGCTGGAACTATCGTTGTTCAAAAGAAGCACGGAACGACTATTTTTCAAAGTGGAAATGGAAACCATTTTCAACTGACTATTGGTGGTCCTTATCAAGCAACGGGTGGCATGGGAGATACTCTGGCAGGCATGATTGCGGGTTTTGCAGGGCAGTTCAAGACTAGTTCTTTACTGGAACGTGTAGCAGCAGCAGTCTATCTGCATTCAGCCATTGCAGAGGAGTTAAGCAAAGAAAACTATGTAGTCTTGCCAACAGAAATCAGTAAAGAAATCCCTAAGTGGATGAAGAAGCTAGCTAAAAAAGAAAATATGTTATAATGAAAAAGCCTGCAAAAGCATTTAAAAAATTGGAAAGTTTAACTTTTATTAGCTATTTATAAAAGTAATATTTAGCTCATGAGGCTTAGTACAAGTTGAAAGGGAGAATAAACTTTTTCAATATCCACTATCTTATGAAAATTCATTGCATCTAATGAGGTTGAGATTTTTTATCTTGACCTTATTTTTTCTGTCTTATAAAAATATCACTTTTCTTTCCGAAAATGTAAGTTTATGTAATGGAAAGAGCGGGAAATTTTCGGTAAGATTATGCTTGCTGAAAAAATGAAATGGAGAATTTATGATGTTACAATCTTTAAAGAAAATATCGAATGCAACGAACTTGAAAATTTTAGCTATTTTACTTATGTTTTTAGATCATATCTACGAAATGTTTGGTGCTTTTGGCGCCCCGATGTGGCTAACAATGCTCGGGCGCATCGTTTTTCCTCTTTTTATGTTTCTGGTAGCTGATAGTTTTTATTATACGCATAATCGAAAAGCTTATTTGAAACGGTTGCTCTTTATGACATGGTTTATGATTATTGGGGACATGATTGTCAGTTACTTTTTCACTAATGGTCAAGTTGGGCTGGCGAATAATGCTTTTGGCGCCTTTTTCTTAGTGGGCATATCTATCTGTGCTTGGGATTTGATGGTTGAGGGTATGAAAGAAAAGAAACTTTATTCATTCTGGAAAGGATTGGGCCTTTTTCATTTACCGATTCTTCTGGCTCTGCCAGCTTTGTTTCTATCGGGTTATCTAGCTAGTGAAAATATATCACCTCTTATGGTTCAAATTATTGCTTTTTTTATCATGGCTATTCCGAACATTCTCGTGGTTGAAGGAGGGGATGTCATGGTTTACCTTGGTCTTCTCTTTTATCTCTTCCGCAGACACCGCATAGCATAAATGGCGGTATTAACACTAGTCTCTTTATTCGTGTATCCAACAGATCCAACGTCTGTACAATGGATGATGGTTTTTGCGGTTATTCCAATGTATTTTTACAATGGTGAAAAGGGTCGTGGTATGAAGTTGTTTTTCTACATTTTCTATCCTGCGCATATCTATCTTTTGTATATTTTGGCAAGTTTGTTGGGCTAGGCTCTGCTTAAGATATGGGAAACTAGTCTTTCCTTTTTCGTTGAGGGCTGGAAATGATTTTTTATAGATTGTTTGGTATAATAAAAATTATGAATAAAGAAGCATTACAGGAAATGAAAGGAGAGGAATGACTGAGTATTTACCCGTGTCAACCTTGACCAAATACTTAAAATTAAAGTTTGATAAAGATCCTTATTTAGAACGAGTTTATCTGACGGGGCAAGTTTCTAATTTTCGTAGGCGACCTAATCACCAATATTTCTCTCTCAAAGATGAAAAAGCAGTCATTCAGGCGACAATCTGGGGTGGTGTTTATAAGAAGTTAGGTTTTGACTTGGAAGAGGGCATGAAGATTAATGTCATCGGTCGTGTTCAACTCTATGAACCGAGTGGATCTTATTCCATTATCATTGAAAAAGCGGAGCCAGACGGTATCGGAGCTTTGGCGATTCAGTTTGAGCAGCTCAAGAAAAAGCTAGGCGAGGAAGGGCTTTTTGAGGAGCGCTTTAAGCAAGCTTTACCGCAATTTCCAAAGAAAATTGGAGTAGTGACCAGTCCTAGTGGAGCAGTGATTCGCGATATTATCACAACTGTTAGTCGTCGTTTTCCGGGAGTTGAGATAATTCTTTATCCGACGAAGGTGCAAGGCGAAGGAGCGTCTGCTGAAGTAGCTGAAAATATTCGTCGTGCTAATGAGCGAAATGATTTAGATGTCCTTATTATCGGTCGAGGTGGTGGCTCAATTGAAGATCTCTGGGCGTTTAATGAGGAAGTGGTTGTCCGTGCAATTTTTGAATCGCACATTCCGATCATTTCGAGTGTAGGGCATGAAACGGATACGACCTTGGCAGATTTTGTTGCAGATAGACGCGCTGCAACGCCGACGGCGGCTGCTGAATTAGCAACACCTGTAACAAAGCTGGATCTCCTAGCACACTTGCAGCAGCAACAAAATCGGTTAGCAGCTGCCATGTCTAATCGTCTTACTTACAATCGTGAGCGATTAGCTAAGCTGAGTCAGTCTGTCATTTTTCGACAACCAGAACGACTATATGATAGCTACCTGCAAAAATTAGATCAACTTAATTTACGGCTCAAGCAAAAAATTCGCGAATATTATAACGAGAAAGTGCAGCGAGCAAGGCTTTTACAACATCGTTTAGAGGCTCTAGCTCCCTTAAGGCAGGTTCAGATTTATCAAGAGCGTGTAGCTCAGTTGGAACGGCTTCTACGCAGCAATATGGCAGTTGTTTATGACCATAAAGTGGCTGAAGTCAAGCGTCTGTCTGACGCTTTGCTCATGCTGGATACTAGCCGAATTGTGGCTCGGGGTTATGCTATTGTCAAAAAAGATGAACAGGTGTTAGAATCTATTGAGAAAGTCAATAAGAAAGATCAATTAACCATTTTGATGCGAGATGGTCAAATAGAAGTTGAGGTAAAAGATGTCGAAAGAAAAGAAATTTGAAGAAAATTTAGCAGACTTAGAAGTTATCGTACAGAAGTTAGAAAACGGAGATGTGGCTTTGGAAGAAGCGATTTCTGAGTTCCAAAAGGGTATGCAGCTTTCAAAAGAACTTCAAACAACCTTGGACAAAGCAGAAAAAATGCTGGTAAAGGTTATGCAGGCTGATGGCACAGAAACGGAAATGGAATGAAACAAGACGAAAAATTAGCTAGAATTGGACAGACTATCGAGGGATTTTATGCTCAAAAAGTGGTGTCTGCTGATTTGATAGAAGCAATCCTCTATTCTGTTAATGCAGGCGGTAAGCGAATTCGTCCTCTTTTACTTTTAGAATTATTAGAAGGTCTAGGACTTGAACTGACAGAAGCACATTTCCAAGTGGCAGCAGCGCTTGAAATGATTCATACAGGCAGCTTGATTCATGATGATTTGCCGGCTATGGACGATGATGATTATCGTCGTGGTCGCTTGACCAGCCACAAGAAATTTGGCGAAGCAATGGCTATTTTAGCAGGAGATTCTCTCTTTTTGGATTCTTATGCCTTGATAGCAGAAGCGGCACTGCCTAGTCAAATCAAGGCAAACTTAATCGCAGAATTGTCGTTAGCGGCTGGAACTTTTGGTATGGTCGGAGGTCAAGTGCTTGATATGCAGGGCGAAGGAAAGGACATCAGTTTAGCAGAGCTGCAGACCATTCATGCCAATAAGACTGGCAAACTCCTGACCTATCCCTTTATTGCTGCGGGTTTGATTGCTGAAGTAGGAGAATCACAGCAGGAAAAATTGAAAGTAATAGGTCAGCTGCTGGGACTAGCTTTTCAGGTGCGAGATGATATTTTAGATATCACAGCGAACTTTGAAGACTTGGGGAAGACACCGCAGAAAGATGTGGCAGCAGAAAAGGCCACCTATCCAGCTATTTTGGGCTTGGATGGAGCAAAGCGATTCTTTGAAGAACAGCTAGAAGCAACAGAGCATTTATTGGCAGAAGTAGAAGCAGAGCTTGCTTTTTCAGGCGCGGCTATCAGAAAGATAATAGAAAGTTTAAAACTCAATGACGAAAGAAAGAGTAGATGTTCTAGCTTATAAGCAAGGGCTTTTTGAAACAAGAGAACAGGCCAAGCGCGGTGTGATGGCGGGCTTAGTCGTTGCTGTTGCGAATGGTGAGCGTTTTGATAAACCTGGCGAAAAAATTGATGAAGGCATTGAGTTAAAACTCAAAGGTGAAAAGCTCAAATATGTTAGTCGTGGTGGTTTAAAATTAGAAAAGGCTTTGCAGATTTTTGAAATTTCAGTTGAAAATCAGGTCACGTTGGACATTGGGGCATCAACGGGCGGTTTTACGGACGTCATGCTGCAAAACGGGGCACGACAGGTCTATGCGGTAGATGTCGGCACCAATCAATTGGCTTGGAAATTGCGCCAAGATGAACGCGTCATCAGCATGGAGCAATTCAATTTTCGCTATGCAGAGGCGGCTGATTTTGAGGAGACACCTCGCTTTGCCTCCATTGATGTCAGCTTTATCTCGCTGCGACTCATTTTGCCAGCTCTGTATAAGATTTTGGCTGAAAATGGGAACGCTGTGGCACTCATCAAACCTCAGTTTGAAGCAGGTAGAGAGCAGATTGGTAAAAATGGGATTGTGAAAGATAAAAAAGTGCATCAAGCAGTTTTAGAAAAAGTAACGGACTTTATGGTTGAAGCAGGATTTTCTGTCCAAGATCTGGATTTCTCCCCTATTCAAGGTGGGCATGGGAATGTGGAATTTTTAGCCTATTTGGAAAAAAATCCTCATCCTGAAAACCTAGTAAAAGCAATGATTACAACGGTCGTAGAGACAGCACATAAGGAATTTAAAGATGAATAAAAAGGAAAGATTAGAAAAAATTAGACATTTTGTGTCGGACTATGAAGTTGGGACACAAGAAGCAATTGTAGAATATCTGAAGAAATCAGGAATTACAGCAACACAGGCAACTGTTTCGCGTGATATTAAAGAATTGGGCATTGTCAAAATTCCGCTGAAAAATAACACTTATATTTATGAACTGCCGAAATCAGCTAGCACGAGTTTGAAGTTAGCAGACAATAATATCTTAAAGTTTGAGCTATTTGGAAATATGATCAATCTCAATCTTGTCCCTGGAAGCACAGCTTTTGTGAAGCGACAAATTGTAGAAGATTTCTCTAATGACATTTTTAGTATTTTAGCGGATGATGACACAATCCTCCTTATTTTCCGTAGTGAAGAAATGGCTCATCAGGTATTGGAAGAGATAAAAAATTGGTAGGTAGCCTATGTTACTTGAAATTTCCATTAAAAATTTTGCAATTATTGAAGAGATTTCCCTCAATTTTGAGCAAGGCATGACCGTTTTGACAGGTGAAACAGGGGCCGGAAAGTCTATTATCATTGATGCTATGAACATGATGCTAGGAAGCCGCGCAACAACAGATGTGATTCGTCACGGTGCATCAAAAGCAGAGATTGAAGGGCTTTTTGCAATTGAGCAGAGTAAGGCTTTGGTTGAAATCTTTGAGCAGCAAGGACTTGATATGACAGAGGAGCTGATTATTCGGCGGGAAATTTTTCAAAATGGGCGTAGTGTCAGTCGTATTAATGGTCAAATGGTTAATTTGTCTGTCTTGCGAGCTGTTGGACAGCATTTGGTGGATATTCACGGTCAACACGATCAAGAAGAACTCATGCGACCGCAGCTGCATATTGCCATGTTGGACGAGTTTGGAGCTGACGCATTTTTCAAGCTCAAAGCTGATTATCAACAGACTTTTGACCAGTATCGTCAGTTGCGTAAGCAGGTCTTAACAATTCAAAAGAATCAAGAAGAAAATAAAGCGCGGATTGACATGCTGGAATATCAAATTGCAGAGATTGAAGCAGCTAATTTAAAAGCAGGTGAAGATTTAGCTTTAAATCAAGAACGTGATAAGTTGCTCAATCATAAGCAGATTGCGGACACTTTGACCAATGCTTATGCCATGCTGGATGATGAAGAATTTTCTAGTTTAGCGAATGTTCGTTCTGCCATGAATGACATGGAAGCTATTGAAGACTATGACGCCACTTACAAAGAAATTGCGACCAACCTTTCTGAATCTTACTATGTGTTGGAAGATGTGACAAAGCGTTTGGAGGATATTCTAGAAGACTTGGATTTTGATGGTGGCCGTCTCTTAGAAGTAGAAAGTCGCCTAGATTTAATCTATAGTATTACTCGCAAATACGGTGGTCAAGTAGATGATGTCCTAGCTTACTTTGAGCAGATTTCTAAAGAATATGCTCTACTTACTGGGAAAAATCTTTCATCAGATGATTTGGACAAAGAGCTGAAAAAGCTGGAAAAAAGCTTGGTTTCTCTAGCAAGCAGTCTTAGTCAGGCTCGGCACGAATTAGCCCAGCAGTTAGAAGCAGAGATTCAGCAAGAACTGCAAGACCTCTATATGGAAAAGGCGAATTTTCAAGTTCAATTTACCAAGGGAAAATTTAGTCGTGAAGGAAATGAACACGTTGAATTTTATATTTCGACCAATCCCGGTGAAGATTACAAACCGCTCGTTAAGGTTGCTTCAGGTGGTGAATTGTCTCGTTTGATGTTGGCAATCAAGTCCGCTTTTTCTCGTAAGGAAGGCAAGACCAGCATTGTCTTTGATGAGGTGGATACGGGCGTATCGGGACGTGTTGCGCAAGCTATTGCCCAAAAGATTCATAAGATTGGCTCAAACGGACAGGTCCTTGCCATCTCGCACTTACCTCAAGTGATTGCAATCGCGGATTATCAATTTTTCATTGAAAAAATATCTGATGAGCATTCGACCGTTTCAACTGTTCGCTTGTTATCAGATGAGGAGCGTGTCGAAGAAATTGCCAAAATGTTGGCGGGCGAAAATGTGACCCAAGCAGCCCTCACGCAGGCTAGAGAGCTCTTGAAAAAATGAAATACTCTTTGGCTTGTGCTAAATGGGTTGTTATCAGGAGGTAATCATGACGAATTATTTTGTAATTGGTGACGTACATGGAAAAGCAAAAATGCTAAAAGAATTACTCAAAAAATGGGATGGAGAAAGTCAGCTCATCTTTTTGGGAGATTTGATTGACCGTGGCGAGGACAGCCGAGCGGTTTTAGAGTGTGTGAAAAGTCTTGTCGACAAGCAAGGAGCGATTTGTATTTCTGGGAATCACGAATACATGTTTTTAACTTGGCTGGACAATCCTGAGAGCGGCTATGCTCATTATCGTTGCAATGGCGGTGACACAACAATCAATTCCATTTTGGGGCGACCTTTAGATACTCCTGTTGATGGAGTTGAAGACGCGAAGCGCGTGTCGGAAGAGGCGCCAGACCTCGTGTCTTTTATTCGTCAGATGCCTTTCTTTGTTGAAACAGATAACTATATTTTTGTACATGCTGGAGTTGATTTAACTTTAAAAGATTGGCATGAAACAAGCGATTATCAAAAAGTTTGGATACGTGAGCCCTTTCATCAAGGTCTTAATCAAACAGGAAAGATAATTGTATTTGGGCATACTCCGACTTTTTATCTTTTTTCTGAGATGCCTGGGACAAGTCGCCTTTGGCAAACGCAGGATCAAAAAATTGGCATGGATGGCGGTGCTGTCTATGGCGGTGTTCTCCACGGAGTTTTATTTGGAAATGAGGGAATTTTAGAACATCATTTCATCACAAATGATGGTTTCGCGGTAGAGGATAATTAGAAGTTGGGGACGATAAAAGAGCTGAAGGAAATTCATTTAAGGTTTTCTTCAGCTCTTTTATATTATTTCCCAGCTACATTTTTTACATCTTCAATCATCAATTTTGTTGATTCGAGTCCGCCTCCGCTGAGGTACCAAAGGTCAGATGTCAAGTTTACAATAGTTTTATTTTTAGCTGCATTTGTTTCTTGGATCAGTGAATTATTCAGTAAGTCTTTATTGGCCGAATTGTCCCCACCGATAGCAAGAGTGCGGTTCAGAACAAAGATAATGTCTGGATTGATTTGTTTGATACTTTCAAAGCTGACTTCTTGTCCATGTCTTGATTCCTTAATTTTAGCATCTGTTGGTTTGAACTTCAAAGTGCTGTAAAGAAGAGAAAAACGTGATTTAGCTCCGAAAGCAGACATTGCACCTTCATTTAACATCATCGTCAGAGCCTTTTTATTTGATTTTTCATTGGCAGCAGCAACAGTTTGAATTTCTTTGTCTAATTTAGCTAATTCACTTTTAGCTTTTTTGGTTCCGTATTCCCCAAAGATACTTGCTAAAGAAAGGATGTTTTTCTTAGTAGAACCCCAGTAATCTTTGTTGTCTGTTTGGAATAATACAGTAGGGGCAATCTCCTTGAGTTTCTTGACATATTGAGCTGTACGACCAGAAGCAATAATCAAGTCTGGTTTTAAAGCTGCGATAGCTTCCATATCTGGTTCTTTCATGTTACCTACATTTTTAATGCTACTTGGTAAATTTTTTAAGTAAGTAGGAAGAGTTTTCTTTGGCATACCGACAATGCTGCTTTCTTTACCTAAAGCACGAATGGTATCAGCTGCACCTAAATCTAGTGTTACAATTTTTTTAGGGTTGGTAGGGACTTTCACATCTCCATTTGCTGTTTTGACAGTGACTTCACTAGAAGCAGATGAAGAATTTGTCGTTTTTGAATTGGTCTGTTTATTGGCTCCGCAAGCAGCGAGTAGCACAACTGCAATAGCTGTGAAGAGAGATAGAAGTAGTGTTTTTGTATTCTTTTTCATTAGAAATCCTCCAAAATTAATATTATAGATAAATACAAACTTTTTTACCATTGATTTCACTAAGGGTAATGTCCATTTCATACAATGGATCTAAAATTTCTTTTCTCATGACCTGATTGGTTGTGC
Organism: Streptococcus anginosus subsp. whileyi MAS624; assembly: GCF_000478925.1. Taxonomy (NCBI): domain Bacteria; kingdom Bacillati; phylum Bacillota; class Bacilli; order Lactobacillales; family Streptococcaceae; genus Streptococcus; species Streptococcus anginosus. Next base: position 735,160 of record NZ_AP013072.1, read on the forward strand.
CTTGGTAAAAGACTTTTCCGTCTTTAAAGGCGACAATTTCATCAACATACTGACTGGCAATATTGATGTCATGAATGACAATGATAATCGTTTTTCCTAAGTCATCAACGAGAGAACGCAAGATTTTCATCATAGAAATACTTTGCTTAATATCTAGATTGTTTAGTGGCTCGTCCAAAAGGATAAAATCAGTGTCTTGAGTGAGCACCATAGCGATAAAAACGCGCTGCAATTGACCTCCGGAGAGTGTATCAATAAAACGGTTTCTTAAATCAAGAATGTCCAGATATTCAAGTGCTTGCTCTACTTTTTTGAAATCTTCTTTTGTCAAACGATCCTGACTATAAGGAAAGCGACCGAAGGAAACCAATTCTTCAACCGTTAATTTAGATTGATAATTGATTTTCTGTTTTAAAATGGTTAATTCTTTGGCGAGCTCTTTTGAGTTCCAAGCTTCAATTTCTTTTCCCTTGATACTGAGAAAACCGTGATCTTTCTTGAGCAAACGGCTCATAATGGAAAGCAGCGTTGATTTTCCAGCACCATTTGGTCCAATAAAGGCGGTGAATTTGCTCGGTGAAATATTCAGTTGAATATCTTCTAAAATTGCTTGATTTCCAAATGATTTGCCAACGTTTTTTAATTGCATTCTAGCGTTTTGCCTCCTTAGCTAAAAGATAAAAGAAGAATAACCCTCCGACAAGCTCAATGACCATGCTGACATTGATTTGGAGCTGAAAGACACGCTCTACCAGCATTTGCCCAGTAGTTAGAGAAAGAAAACCGAGTAAAATTGCTACTGAGAATAACCATTTGTGTTGGTATTCTTTGATTAACAGATAGGCTAAATTGGACATCATAAAGCCGAAGAACATCATAGGTCCAACGAGAGCAGTTGTCGTTGAAGTCAGCAAAACAATTGCCCATAGTATCTTTTTTTGCTCTTTTTCAACTTCTACACCTAAAATAGTTGTTGTCTTTTTATCCAAATGAAAGACATTCAAAATAGCGTTCTTCTTTAACAAATACAAACCTGCTAGTCCAATGATAATTGCAGCGACAGATAGAATATCCATATTTATTCGTTGAAAGGAAGGAAATAGTTTTGTTTGCAGTTTATCATATTCATTAGGATCCATTAGTACCTGCAAGAATGTACTGGCGCTTCTAAAGAGCGTCCCTAGTGCCATGCAAATCAATAAAATAAATACAAATCCTTGCTGAAGTAACTTTTTTAATGCAGGTTGCAGGCAGAAAAAGAAGCCACACTGTATGAGTAAGACTAAGATAAACTCAAGCAAAGGATGACCAGTATTGCCGATGAATTTGCTAGCAAAGAAAAGATAAATCGTCTGCATAAAGACATAGAGAGATTCCATTCCAAGAATGCTTGGTGTTAAAAAACGATTCTCTGTGATTGTTTGAAAGCTGATTGTAGCAAGACCTCCAGCTATGGCGACTAAGAGATAGGCTAGTAACTTTTGCGAGCGCAATTTCATAATAAAACCTAGTAAAGGATAGTCCATTGGCATGAGATATAACAAGCCACTCAAGCTAGCTACCAAAAGCAATAAAAGTAAGCGATTTCTTGTTTGACTCTTCATTTTATTCATGAGCAGCACCTTGCCATAAAAGATATACGAAAGCCAAACTACCTAAAATTCCTAAAATCAAGCTGACGGAAACTTCGTAAGGGCGAATGACTAGACGAGCTACAATATCACAGACCAAGATGAGACAGGAACCAGTTAATGCGGTCAGCCCCTTAATGCGTGTGATATGGTCACCATAAAATTTCCGAATGATGTTTGGAACAATGACTCCGATAAATGGAAGAGAGCCGACTGTAATCATCGTCACACTTGTCGTCAATGCAATGAGAAACAACGTCATTCCCTCCATTTGGTAAAAGGAAATGCCTAGATTATGACTAGCGTCTTCCCCTAGATTCATAATGGTAAACGTGGCTGATAGCTTCCATACTGCAATCAAGATAATCAAACTTAAAAATAACCATTCATATTGATGTTTCTGAATCATGGAAAAAGAGCCTTGTGTCCATGAAGTCATGCTTTGGACAAGCTCAAAACGATAGGCAATGATTTCTCCTGCTGCACTAATCACTCCACTGTAAACAATCCCGACAAGTGGTAACAACCATTTTTCTTTAAATGAGAATTTTCTGATAAATCTAATAAAAATAATCGTAAAAAAAATAGCAGATACAAAAGCAAATAGCATTTTTTGCGCTAATGTGGCTGACGGAAAGAAAAATAAACTAAGCAACATACCAAATTTCGCAGCCTCGACCGTTCCAACTGTACTAGGAGCAGCAAAATGATTTTGTGTAACAGTCTGCATAAGAAGCCCGGCAATGCTCATGCTAGAGCCCGCTAGGAGAATGCTAATTGTCCTTGGCAAGCGTGACTCCCAAAATAGCAGCCCGGTCTGCTTATCTCCATGTAGCAGCTGCCACCACGAAAAGTGACTAGAACCAACTGTAATTGAAATCATAACCAGAGCGAGACAAAGAATTCCTAAAAATTTTGTCTGTTTCATTTATCAACCCTTTCTTCAAAGCAACAGCTTCAATAAGATACATCACTAGGCTAACAAAAAAATAAAAGAGTGTCAATTATTTTCTGAAAATTTAATAATTCTGTTTATTTAGAAAAATAGAAAGCTCTACACACCTTTTACACATTTTATCCAGAAAAATTATTCCACAAAAAGTTATTTTTTTGATATAATAAATTAAATAGATAAAATTTATAAAAGTAGGAAAACCATGACAAAAATCAAAATTGTAACGGATTCATCTATTACGATTGAACCGCAAATTGTAGAGGATTTAGAGATTACAATCGTCCCTTTGTCTGTAATGGTAGATGGTGTTGTTTATTCCGATGCTGATCTGAAAGAAGGAGAATTTCTTCGCTTGATGCAGTCCAGTAAAAATCTTCCTAAAACAAGTCAACCGCCCGTCGGCGTCTTTGCAGAGGTTTTTGAACGATTGGGTGAACATGCTGATAAAATCATTTCAATTCATATGTCCCATGCTTTATCTGGAACAGTTGAAGCCGCCCGTCAAGGTGCCACTTTATCAAACGTCGATGTCACAGTCATTGATAGCTCTTTTACAGATCAAGCTTTGAAGTTTCAAGTGGTAGAAGCTGCCAAATTAGCCAAGGCAGGTGCTGATTTAGAAGATATTTTGGCAAAAATTGAAGAAGTGCGTGAAAAAACGGAACTTTATATCGGTGTATCAACTCTTGAAAATCTTGTAAAAGGAGGTCGCATTGGTCGTGTCACAGGACTTCTCAGCTCGCTTCTGAATATTCGAGTGGTGATGCAGATGAAACAGCATGAACTACAACCAATTGTAAAGGGGCGGGGCGTAAAAACTTTTAAAAAATGGGTCAATGATTTGGCTGTAAGTCTGAAGGATAAAAAAGTAGCAGAGATTGGAATTTCGTATGCAGGAACTGCCGAATTGGCGAACGAAATGAAACAGATTTTGCAACCGTGTGTGGAAAAAACGATTTCTGTTTTGGAGACTGGTTCTATTATTCAAACACATACAGGTGAAAATGCGTGGGCAATCCTCGTTCGCTATGAATAAGTTTGATATTTTTGGAAAAATTGAAAAAAGTTCGTTTTGTGCTTGACCTCATAACATTTTTTAGATATGATAATACTTGTTAGAGTTAGTGACTACTAATTCATAAAATATTTTGGAGGATTTGTTAAATGGCTAACAAACAAGATTTGATTGCAAAAGTAGCAGAAGCTACAGAATTGACTAAGAAAGATTCAGCAGCAGCAGTTGATGCGGTATTTGCAGCAGTAACTGAATTCCTTTCAGCTGGTGAAAAAGTTCAATTGATCGGTTTTGGTAACTTTGAAGTTCGTGAACGTGCAGCTCGTAAAGGTCGTAACCCACAAACTGGTAAAGAAATCACAATCGCAGCTTCTAAAGTGCCAGCATTCAAAGCAGGTAAAGCTCTTAAAGATGCTGTTAAATAATTCAACGACAAAAAGCCTATTGTATCAACGTTTCGGCGTTGTTCAATAGGCTTTTCTTGTGTTTTGAAAGACAAAAGCTGATCATTGCATTTATTTACAATCATTCTAAATACGTATTCTCTTAATTTCATGATATAATAAGAAAAAACAATTATGAGTAGGTAGGCATGAATTTACATCCTTATTTAGAAATTAAAGATCAAAGTGATTATGAAAATGTTATTCAACGGTTAAAAGTGAAAGGTGTGCGTATTACAGAGACTCGAAAGGCGGTTATTGCCTATATGATTTGGACGCATGCGCATCCTAGTGCAGAAAAGATTTATCAAGATTTGAGGCCTGAGTTTCCTAACATGAGCCTAGCAACGGTCTATAATAATCTGAAAGTATTGATTGAAGAGGGTTTTGTGGAAGAAATCAAGATAAAGAATGACAATACGACCTATTTTGATTTTATGGGGCATGAACATCTGAATATTGTCTGCGAAAAATGTGGACGAATTGCAGACTTTGAAGATGTGGACCTACCTGATCTGAGACGTGAAGCTGAAAAGCAGACAGGTTATAAGATCACAAAAACCAAAGTGCTGATATATGGAATTTGTGCTGATTGTTTAGGAGATAGCTGAGTAAATAGATACACTGTTTGAATAAAGAAAACAGTAAAAATCAAATATTCTCCTATTGCTACTAGATTTTTTATGAAAAATTTTGTAAAATATAAAATGACTGTAAGACAGTTTTCAAAAATCAAAGGAGATATCTAATGGTAAAATTAGTTTTTGCTCGCCATGGTGAGTCTGAATGGAATAAAGCTAACCTCTTTACTGGTTGGGCTGATGTTGATTTGTCTGAAAAAGGGACGCAACAAGCGATTGATGCTGGTAAATTGATTAAAGAAGCTGGTATTGAGTTTGACCAAGCTTACACATCTGTTTTGACACGTGCTATCAAAACAACAAATCTTGCTCTTGAAGCTGCAGGTCAACTTTGGGTGCCAGTTGAAAAATCATGGCGCTTGAATGAACGTCATTATGGCGGTTTGACAGGTCAAAATAAAGCTGAAGCAGCTGAAAAATGGGGTGACGAACAAGTTCATATTTGGCGTCGTTCTTATGATGTATTGCCACCAGCTATGGCAAAAGATGATCAATATTCAGCACATACTGACCGTCGCTATGCAAACCTTGATGATTCAGTGATTCCAGATGCGGAAAACTTGAAAGTTACTTTGGAACGTGCTCTTCCATTCTGGGAAGATAAAATTGCTCCAGCTTTGAAAGATGGTAAAAATGTGTTTGTAGGTGCGCATGGTAACTCAATCCGCGCTCTTGTAAAACATATCAAACAATTATCAGATGATGAAATCATGAATGTGGAAATTCCTAATTTCCCACCGCTTGTATTTGAATTTGATGATAAATTGAATCTTGTAAAAGAATACTATCTTGGAAAATAAGCCCAATAAAATATTAAGAAGCTCTGCGTAAACAGAGCTTTTTGATATTGTGCAAAATTCTAATTGGTTTAGCTGTGTTTTTTATCAGTGTTTCCATTTTACTTGACTTCATTTTCTTGGATTTGTGGTACAATAAAAGGTAGCATTTTGACTAGAATGAGAGAAAACATGTTTAAGAAAAAAAGAAAATTTGATAGTCATTCCATTCCTAGACGGCTCAATTTGTTATTTGGGATTGTGATTTTATTGTTTATGAGTTTGATTGTTCGTTTGGGCTATATGCAAGTTGTGCATAGGGAATTTTATACAAAAAAATTGGCGACTGCCAGCAAAACCAAAGTAACAACTAGCTCTGTTCGTGGGCAAATTTATGATGCAAGTGGAAAACCTTTGGTGGAAAATACAACCAAGCAAGTCGTTTCCTTTACGCGTAGCAATAAAATGAGAGCTGAAACGATTAAAGAAATTGCTCAAAAATTACTGCCGTTAGTTTCCATTTCCAATGCAGACGTTACTGAGCGACAACAGGTCGATTATTATTTGGCAGATAGCGAGGTTTATAAGAAGGTCGTCAATCAACTGCCTAAAAATAAAAAGTATAGTGCAGATGGAAATCGTTTGACAGAGTCGAAGATTTATAGTAATGCCGTTAAAAGTGTTGATGTGGTCAAATTAAACTACTCAAATGAAGATAAAAAAGTTATTTATTTGTTTAGTCAAATGAATGCTATTGCAAATTTTGAGACGGGAAATATCCGAACAGACGATTTGTCTCCTGACCAAATTGCGACAATTGCTTCTAGCTCAAAAGAATTGTCTGGTATCAGTATTACCACCAGCTGGGATAGAAAAGTGTTAGACACATCTTTAGCTTCTATCATTGGAAGTGTCTCAAGTGAGAAGGCAGGACTACCTGCAGAGGAAGTTGATGCTTATTTGAAAAAAGGCTATTCACTTAATGACCGTGTTGGAACAAGCTATTTAGAAAAGCAATACGAATCTACTCTTCAAGGGAAACGCGCAATCAAAGAAATCAATCTTGACAAAAATGGAAATATGGAGAGCGTGAAAAATATTTCCAATGGTAGTAAGGGAAATAATCTGAAATTAACGATGGATTTGACTTTCCAAAATGGTGTGGAAGATATTTTGAGAAGGTATTTCAGTGCAGAATTAGCAAACGGTCATGCGACATATTCTGAGGGTGTTTATGCTGTTGCTATGAATCCAAAAACGGGTGCTATTCTAGCAATGGCAGGTTTAAAACATAATATTGATACTGGAGAATTGACAGCCGATTCACTTGGTACCATTATGAATAACTTTGTGCCTGGTTCGGTTGTTAAGGGTGCGACTTTGACAGCAGGTTGGGGAAGTGGAGCTATCACAGGTAACCAAGTTCTGACAGATCAACCGATTTCTTTTGGAGGTTCCTCTGCTATCACTTCTTGGTTTACTCAGTATGGCCCTCGACAAATTACAGCTTTAGAGGCATTAGAATATTCATCCAATACTTATATGGTTCAACTAGCGTTGAATATGATGGGAACCCCTTATTCGCCTAATATGACGATTGATTTGAAAAATTTGAATTCCTCTATGGACAAATTGCGTAAAACTTTTGCGCAATATGGATTAGGAGCATCTACAGGAATTGATTTACCAAGTGAGTCCGAAGGCTATACTCCTAAAAAATATACGTTTGCAAACTATTTAACCAATGCTTTTGGCCAGTTTGATAACTATACACCGATGCAATTAGCTCAGTATGCTGCAACGGTAGCTAATGGTGGTACTCGTATCGCACCACACTTAGTGGAAGGAATTTATGACAATAATGAAAAAGGTGGTCTTGGAAAATTAATTGAAGGAAAAGCCACCAAAGAGTTAAATAAAGTGGATATTTCAAAAGACAACATGGATTTGATTCGTCGAGGTTTTTACCAAGTAGTACATGGAACAAGCGGCTTTACAACAGGGCGTACTTTATTTCAAGGTGAAGCAGTGCCAATCAGTGCGAAAACAGGGACAGCTGAAACGTTTGTCAATAATGGAAAACAGGAAGCCATCAATACAAACGTTGTTGCTTATGCACCAAGTAACAATCCGCAAATTGCAGTTGCAGTTGTTTTTCCACATAATACAGACTTATCTTCAACCGTTAGCCATAGTATAACTCGTGATATTATTAACTTGTATCATCAACAGCATCCAATGAATTAGAAAGGATACTATGCTTTATCCAACACCGATTGCAAAATTGATTGATAGCTTTTCAAAATTACCAGGAATTGGCATAAAAACAGCAACACGTTTGGCGTTTTATACCATTGGTATGAGTGATGATGATGTCAATGAATTTGCTAAAAATTTGCTTGCAGCGAAACGTGAGCTGACCTATTGTTCTATTTGTGGCAATTTAACAGATGATGACCCTTGTACTATCTGCACCGATGAGACACGGGATCAATCTACTATTTTGGTTGTAGAAGATAGCCGAGATGTTTCTGCTATGGAAAATATTCAAGAATACCATGGCTTGTACCATGTTTTGCAGGGATTGATTTCTCCTATGAATGGTATTGGACCAGACGACATCAATCTGAAAAGTCTCATTACACGGTTGATGAATAGTGAGGTAACAGAGGTAATTGTGGCAACCAATGCGACAGCGGACGGGGAAGCAACTTCCATGTATATCTCACGGGTGTTAAAACCAGCTGGTATCAAGGTAACGCGCCTGGCTCGTGGATTAGCAGTTGGTTCTGATATTGAATATGCAGACGAAGTGACGCTGCTTCGGGCTATTGAGAATCGCACAGAATTGTAAAAAAGAAAATAGAGCTTTCCTTTAAAAGAAAATGGAAGCTCTTTTTCTATTCAAAAACAATCTAAAATATGATATACTAAAAAGCGATTAAATTTGTAGATTTCTTTTAAGATAAGAAGGTTAGGTATAAAAATGGCAAAACAACAAATTATTCTCCTTTATGGTGGTCGCAGTGCCGAACGAAAGGTCTCTGTCTTATCAGCGGAGAGTGTCATGCGTGCGATTGACTATGATAAATTCTTTGTGAAGACTTATTTCATCACACAAGCAGGTGATTTCATCAAGACGCAAGAATTTTCAAGCAAACCTGCTGACAATGAAAAATTAATGACAAACGATAGTATTGTTGAAAGTCAAAAAATTAAACCAAGTGATATTTACGAAGAAGGGGCAGTTGTGTTCCCCGTTCTTCATGGTCCAATGGGAGAAGACGGGTCTATCCAAGGATTTCTTGAAGTGTTGAAAATGCCTTATGTGGGTTGCAATATCCTTTCTTCTAGTGTGGCTATGGACAAAATCACGACAAAACGAGTGTTAGCTTCTGCTGGCATTCCGCAAGTTCCCTATGTAGCAGTGATTGAAGGGGAAAATATAGACGAAAAGATTGCAGCAGTAGAAGCCAATCTAACTTATCCAGTTTTTACAAAACCGTCAAATATGGGCTCTAGTGTCGGCATTTCTAAGTCTGAAAATCAAGATGAATTGCGCTCTGCTCTTGAATTGGCTTTCAAATATGATAGCCGTGTCTTGATTGAGCAAGGTGTCAATGCGCGTGAAATTGAAGTTGGCTTACTTGAGAATGAAGGAGTCAAAAGCAGTTTGCCAGGTGAGGTAGTGAAAGATGTTGCTTTCTATGATTACGAAGCCAAGTACATTGACAACAAAATCACCATGGATATTCCTGCAAAACTCTCTGAAGATGTCATTGCCACTATGCGGCAATATGCAGAAAAAGCTTTCCATGCTATTGGCGGTGTTGGTTTAGCTCGCTGCGATTTCTTTTATACTGATAAGGGCGAGATTTTCCTTAATGAGTTAAACACGATGCCAGGTTTCACTCAATGGTCGATGTATCCGCTGCTTTGGGAAAATATGGGCATTTCTTATACAGATTTGATTGAGAAATTAGTTCTCTTAGCGCAAGAAACATTTACAAAACATGAAGAGCATTTGTTGTAAGACAAGATTGAAAGAGCCGAAAGGTTCTTTTTTCTATTGTTTTAGTATGTCTTTGGCGAGTGTGTGTAAAAGTAGGTTATTCTGTGGTATAATGAGAGAGTTAGAGAAATTTAAGACATATAGGTGAAAAAATGCAATTAACGTTCTATGAAGTAGCTTCTGTATTGAAAGCAAAAAATGATGTTCATCAATTTCCAGATTGTACATTTGGAAAGGCAGAATTTGACAGTCGATTGATTGGAGAGGGAGACTTGTTTTTTCCTCTTAAAGGAGCACGTGACGGGCACGATTTTATTGTGACGGCATTTGAAAATGGTGCTGCGGCAACCTTGTCAGAAAAAGAATTGGACGACTATCCTTATATTTTAGTTGATGATGTATTGGCAGCGTTGCAGCGTTTGGCACAGTATTATCTGGAAAAAATGAAGGTAGATGTCTTTGCAGTTACGGGTTCTAACGGTAAGACGACGACCAAAGATATGCTGGCTCACCTCTTGTCAACAACTTACAAGACTTATAAAACGCAAGGAAACTACAATAATGAAATTGGTCTTCCTTATACGGTTTTATACATGCCAGATGATACGGAAAAACTCGTTTTGGAAATGGGACAAGATCACATGGGGGATATTCACCTTCTGTCCACAATTGCGCAGCCAAAAGTAGGTATTGTGACGCTGATTGGCGAAGCGCATTTAGAATTCTTTAAAAGTCGTCATGAAATTGCAAAAGGAAAAATGCAAATTGCCGACGGCATGAAAGACGGGACTCTTTTGGTTGTTCCAGCGGACAAGATTATCAATGATTTTCTACCGAGCCAGCAAAATGTAGTCCGTTTTGGTCCAGATGAAGATATTTTCCTAACGAAATTAGAAGAACGAAAAGATAGTTTGACTTTTGAAACCAATTTCTTAGATAACGCCATTGACCTTCCAGTAACTGGGAAATACAATGCAACAAATGCCATGATTGCAGCTTATGTGGCATTGAAAGAAGGAGTAACACAAGATAAGATCCAAAAAGCATTTGCAACGCTTGAATTAACACGAAATCGCACCGAGTGGAAGAAAGCTAAAAATGGTGCGGATATCCTTTCAGATGTTTACAATGCCAATCCAACCGCTATGCGATTGATTTTAGAGACATTTTCAACGATTCCGTTTAATGAAAAAGGTCGGAAACTGGCAGTTTTAGCTGATATGAAAGAATTGGGGGCTGATTCTAAACAAATGCACGGTGCCATGATAACCAGCCTAAATCCAGAAATTCTTTCAGAAATTTTCCTTTATGGAGAGGACATGGCTGCTCTATTTGCCTATGCTAAGGAAATTTTCTCGCCTGGAAAAGCCCATTATTTTGTAAAAAATGCTGAAAAAGATCAATTTTCTGACTTAGTAAAGGCTGTTAAAGAAGCACTCAAACCAACGGATCGATTACTAATAAAAGGAAGTAACTCTATGAACTTAGCTAGTTTAGTGGAGGAATTGGAGAATGAAGGGTAACAATAAAGTACAGTATCTTGCCCTCCTTCGTGGTGTGATGCCAACAGGACCAAATCGGATCCCTAAGATGAGTGATTTGGTTCAAATGTTGGAACAATCTTGTTTAGATAATGTTTCAAGTTATATTCAATCAGGCAATGTGATTTGCGAAACAAGCCTACCAGCTGAAGAATTAGCACAACACATGCATCAGGTGATATTGGAAAGCATTGGTGCAAATTTATCCATTATCGTAAAAGAAAAGTCCGATTTAGAAAGGGCTATTTTAGGAAATCCCTTTTCTGAGGAGTTGGATTCGTCACGGATTCATCTCGTTTTTACAAACAATTACATTTCAACGGAGCAATTGGCAGAACTGCAAGTAATGAACTTTATGGACGAAATGTTTGCAGTTGGAACTGCTTGCCTTTATATGTATTTACCAAGAGATGCCAAAAAAAAGAAGTTAAATAATAATTTTCTTGAAAAGAAGTTAGGTATTGTCGCCACAACAAGAAAGCTGAGTGTTATCAAAGAATTAAGTAATAGGATGGTTGAGTAGGAGATGAATCTACAAGAATTTTTTACAAGTCATAAAACGGAGGCCCCTCAATTAACTCCATTTTGGTATGGAATGATGTTTTTAGGAATCATTTATGTCATGTATAGTGCTGTAAAATATCATAAAAACAGGCGCTATCAGAACTTTTTGAAAGCTGTACAAGGTTTACAAATTTTAGTGCTTTATGGCTGGTATGTTGTGACCTTGTCACCAATTTCTGAATCACTTCCTTTTTATCATTGCAGATTGGCGATGTTTGCTGTTTTGCTACTGCCTGATTCTTCAACCTATAAACAGTATTTTGCGCTTTTAGGAGTGTTTGGACCTATTTGTGCATTGGTCTATCCTTTATTTGACCCATTTGCTTTTCCTCACATCACTTTAGTCTCCTATTTGATTGGTCACTATGCTCTTTTGGGAAATTCTCTCACCTATTTGCTGAATCATTATGATAGCGAGTTATTGAGTTTACGGCGAATTGGAGAGATTAGCTTTAGTATGAATCTTTTATTACTATTTGTAAATCTGGTGAGTGGTGGAAATTATGGATTTTTGAAAGTACCACCTTTAGTTGGAAGTCATGGAATGATTGCTAACTATATTTTTGTTTCATTGATCTTGATTTTAGCAATTTTCGTGGTTTCTCTGATTTTTAAACAAATTAGACGAGAACAAGGAGAAACAGTAAGACAGGAAAATTAAGCTATGCTGAATAATTTTTTAACGACTCAAAAGACAACAGCACCGCCTCCCATTTCTGCTATGGGCTATGTGACGATGATAGGAATTCTCTTGTTCCTCATTTACACTTCAGTTCGTTGTGCGCAAACCCCACTGTATCAAAAAACTTTTAAATATTTACAAGCTTTTCAATTAGTTATACTTTATTCTTGGTATTTTGGTTTCCATATTTCATTTGCAAATAATCTGCCTTTTTATCATTGCCGCTTAGCCATGTTTGCCATGTTGCTGCTGCCAGATAAATGTCGAAGCAAGCAGTATTTTGCTCTTTTAGGTGTCAGCGGGGCGATTTTTGCAATTGGTTACCCAGTTTTTGACCCTTATGATTTTCCGCATCTCACCAGCTTTTCATTTCTTCTGGGGCATTACTGCCTGCTGGTTAATTCGCTGGTTTATCTTATCAACCACTATGACAAGCAGCTGTTGAAGAAGTATGAGATTGTGGGCTACACATTTGCTTTGGATTTGTTTTTAGTTGGTGTCAATGCCGTAACTGGTGGAAATTATGGATTGATGACTCATCCCCCGCTTATAAAGGGAGACCGGATCTGGGTGAATTACGTACTTGTCTCACTGGTTCTGGCCACCGCTTTACTCCTTTTTGATGAATATTTTAAAAGGCGATGGAAAAAGCAATCAAAATTAGTTTAAAGCTTTAAGTATTACATCCTCTGTCAAATTTATTTGGCAGGATTTTTTATTGTTTTTTCTCAATGTAAAAAAATTTTGCTAGATTTCATAAACGAAAATAGTAAAATAAAAGTAGAAAGATAGGAGTGGGATAATGGAAATTGGGAAAAAATTAAAAGAAGCACATCAGATGAGTGGCTTGACACAGGAAAATGTCGCAGAAAAATTAAATGTATCTAGACAGACTGTTTCAAATTTGGAAACAGAAAAATTTTATCCGGATATTTTGTATGTTTTGCAGTTAAGTGATTTGTATCAGGTTAGTTTGGATGAATTGTTGAAAGGAGATGAGCATATGATTCAGCACTTAGAAAATTCTACTAACACTGTCAAGAGCAATCGAAAGATTTTACTAGCCTTTATATGTAATATTTGTTTATTATTCCTTTTCTTTATTTTTATCATTCCAATCTCCAAGAGTTATCTGCTGACCCTGTTGGCAGTAGCTCTGGTGGTTGGCACCACAGGTTATATATTAGTACAAATTATTCGTAAAATATAGGAGGTTCTATCATGACTTGGTATCTATTGACCTTGATTGGCTTACTCGTCGTAACAAATGGGCTGTTTGTGTATCAATTGTTTAAACTAGTCGAATTAGATGCTGCGGTTCGTGGGATGAAACATCCTAAGTTCTGGGGAGTTTTGGCAGCTGGCGGTCAACGGGGAGAAGGCTTGATTTTATACTTATTAAACCGAAACAAGGCTGTTTTTTCCATGACGGCAGAAGAAAAAGAAGAACTTCAAATGAGGAAACAACGGATTATCTATTTACTGGTTTTAATCATGATATTAGTAATTTTTCTCTTTGCTAGTGTGATTGTGAGATTCTAAAATGTAGTCTCTTATATCAAGAAACTGCGTCTTATAATTATGACTATACAAACAAAGGAAGCTGAGTCTTTTGCCCCAGCTTCTTTATATGTTCTAAGCAATTGAAAAAATCCTTTAAATCCGCTATAATAGGTAGGTTGAAACGAGTTAGGAGCAGTCCAATGTAATAAGAGTTTTCACAGAAATCGAAAGAAAAAGTATAAAAAAGAAAAAGAGGACATAATGACGATTCAAGATGAAATAAAAAAACGCCGAACTTTTGCGATTATCTCTCACCCAGATGCCGGTAAGACAACTATCACAGAGCAATTGCTCTACTTTGGAGGCGAGATTCGTGAAGCGGGTACGGTCAAGGGTAAGAAGACCGGGAACTTTGCCAAATCTGACTGGATGGATATTGAGAAGCAGCGGGGGATTTCAGTGACCTCTTCTGTCATGCAGTTTGACTATGCCGGAAAACGGGTCAATATTCTTGATACACCAGGGCACGAAGATTTTTCAGAAGATACCTACCGCACCCTCATGGCTGTGGATGCAGCAGTCATGGTGGTGGACTCTGCCAAAGGGATTGAAGCCCAGACTAAAAAACTATTTGAAGTGGTCAAACATCGCAATATCCCAGTCTTTACGTTTATCAATAAACTGGACCGCGACGGGCGTGACCCCCTTGATTTGCTGGAAGAACTAGAAGAAGTGCTTGGCATTGCCAGCTATCCGATGAATTGGCCAATTGGGATGGGGAAATCCTTTGAAGGTCTCTATGATTTGCACAATCAGCGACTGGAGCTCTGTAAAGGTGATGAGCGCTTTGCCAGCATCGAAGAAGGAGAAAAAATATTTGGCAACAATCCATTTTATGCTCAGGTTTTAGAGGATATTGAACTCCTACAGGAAGCGGGAAATGAATTTTCACAGGAAGCTATTTTTAATGGGGAATTAACCCCTGTCTTCTTTGGTTCAGCCCTAACTAACTTTGGAGTGCAGACTTTTCTTGACACTTTCTTGGAGTTTGCACCAGAGCCTCATGGACACAAAACCACAGATAATCAGGAAATCAGCCCGCTGGATAAGGATTTTTCAGGATTTGTCTTTAAAATCCAAGCCAATATGGATCCAAGACACCGTGATCGCATTGCTTTTGTCCGCATCGTATCGGGCGAATTTGAGCGCGGTATGAGTGTAAATCTGACCCGTATCAAAAAAGCTGTCAAACTCTCAAATGTCACCCAGTTTATGGCAGAATCACGTGAAAATGTAGAAAATGCGGTGGCCGGTGATATCATTGGGGTTTACGATACAGGGACTTATCAAGTTGGTGATACTTTGACAGTTGTTAAAAATAAGTTTGAGTTTGAACCCCTGCCAACTTTTACCCCAGAAATTTTCATGAAGGTTGCGGCTAAAAATGTCATGAAGCAAAAATCCTTCCACAAGGGAATTGAGCAGCTGGTCCAAGAAGGAGCCATTCAGCTCTACACCAACTACCAGACTGGTGAGTACATGTTGGGAGCTGTCGGTCAGCTTCAGTTTGAAGTCTTCAAGCACCGCATGGAAAATGAATACAATGCCGAAGTAGTCATGACACCCATGGGCAAAAAGACGGTCCGCTGGATCTCACCAGATGATCTGGATGAGCGTATGTCCTCCAGCCGAAATATTTTAGCCAAGGATCGCTTTGACCAGCCTGTCTTTCTCTTTGAAAATGACTTTGCCTTGCGCTGGTTTGCCGATAAATATCCAGATGTCAAGTTGGAAGAGAAAATGTGAGAGCGTTAAAAATCCAACAGAAAATTAGAAAATCTGACGAAGAAGCGATTGCTTCTAGGAGGATTTAGCTCGAACTCAGTTAGAGAAAATGTAAGACGTTGCCAATGACTAGTAACTGAAGTTACTGTCATTGGACGGCAGCCACTATGTGCGGTCTGCCTAAACGGCTTACTAACTGTGTCGAATAAGTAAAATCGAATTGTTCGACTCCGTGTCGTAACGCTAGAAAAATAGGAAGCTTTATCTATCTTCATAGGATTTAGCTCGAACTCAGTTAAAGAAAATGTGAGACTTGCCACGGCATATTAACGAAGTAATTCACTTAAAAACTATGCTATTGTTGGAGTTTTATCATAATGATTTTTGAAACAGAACTGGGTTAAGTGAGTTCGTTTGTTAGCATATCAAGCATTAGATAAAGAAGTGCAATAACGATTGATGAAGGATTGAGCGTTTTTCTCAATCCTTTAGATTATTTAAAGTCAAGAAAGGAGAAAAGGGTGTTTATTGAAAAAGAGTTGAAAAATGGAATGTCTTGGATAAACTTAGATGCAGATATTTTAAGTCAACATCCAGATTCTTATAAGGAATACAATATTGATGAAGAAACGATTGAGTACGCGTTAGATAAAAATGAACGAGCGCACATGGATTACAATCGTGAAACAGGAACAGTCGTTTTTATTTTCAACGTATTAAACTTAAAAAGGGATAAGGACTATTATGAAACTATTCCTATGACCTTTATTGTACAGAAAGATAAACTCTTAACAGTCAGCAATCGAGCAAATACTTATGTTGTAGATATGATGAAAAACTATATTGAACATCATGAACTTGTGACGGTGTACAAATTTCTATTTGCTAGTTTAGAATTGGTGTGCAATTCTTATTATCCCATTATTGAAAAAATGGATGAGACAAAGGATCATATCAATCGGTTATTGCACAAAACGACCACCAAGAAAAATCTCTTTGCTTTAGCAGACTTAGAAACTTCCATAGTCTATTTGGTAGCAGCTGCAAAGCAAAATCGTATGCTGTTAGAGCACATTAAAGGACATGCAATTTATCGTCATTTGGATGAGATTGAAAAAGAGCAGTTTGACGATGTCATGATTGAAGCTCGTCAGTTAGTAGCAATGACAGACTTGATTTCTCAAGTTCTCAGTCAACTATCTGGTTCCTACAATAACATTTTGAACAATAATCTAAATGATAGTTTAACCGTTTTAACAATCATTTCAGTCCTTTTAGCAGTCCTTGCAGTTATTACGGGATTCTTTGGCATGAATGTGCCACTTCCATTGTCTAATGATAAAAATGCTTGGATTTATATTGTTGTTATTAGTCTCGTTCTGTGGGTTGTATTGACCAAAGCTTTAAAATGGCTAGCCAATAAAAAGTAAAACACGCCAAGTGCATGAAGAAATTATCGTTTTCAATTAGCGTGTTTTCACGATAAATATCATTTTTTAAGTATAATTCATTCAAAATGAATGTATTTAGTTTTAATTGGTAAATCTGTTTGAAAATTTTTTTGAAAAATGCATGTATTCCGGAAAAAAAGGGTTACATGCATTTTCCTCATGCGTACGGCGTGGAAGTAAAAAATAAAACCTATCTTTTTATCATTCTTTGTGTTATACTAGATAGGTTGCAAATAACTATGTTTTATAAGGTAGCTTCGCACTGCCTTTTTAGAAAGAAGAAAAAATTGAAATTTAATGAATTACATTTATCTGCTGAATTGTTAGCAGAAATTGACAAAGCGGGCTTTGTGGAAGCCAGCCCAATCCAAGAACAAACAATCCCGCTGGCTATGGCAGGAAAAGATGTGATTGGACAAGCTCAGACTGGTACAGGAAAGACAGCCGCTTTTGGTTTTCCGACTCTTGAAAAAATTAACACAGAAAATCCTGTTGTTCAGGCTTTAGTCATTGCACCAACTCGTGAATTGGCTGTTCAAAGTCAAGAGGAACTCTTCCGCTTTGGTCGAAGCAAAGGTGTGAAAGTCCGTTCTGTTTATGGCGGATCCAGCATTGAAAAGCAAATCAAGGCTCTCCGTTCAGGCGCGCACATTGTTGTTGGAACTCCAGGACGTTTATTAGACCTCATTAAGCGCAAAGCACTGAAACTCAATCATGTAGAAACGCTTATTTTAGACGAAGCGGATGAAATGCTCAATATGGGTTTCTTAGAAGACATTGAAGCAATCATCTCACGTGTGCCGGAAGAGCGTCAGACCCTTCTCTTTTCAGCTACTATGCCAGATGCTATCAAGCAGATTGGCGTGAAGTTTATGAAAGAGCCAACACATGTCAAAATTGCAGCAAAAGAATTGACAACGGAGTTGGTGGATCAATATTATATCCGTGTAAAAGAAAATGAAAAATTTGATACCATGACACGTCTCATGGATGTGGAACAACCAGAACTTTCTATCGTTTTTGGGCGTACCAAACGCCGAGTTGATGAATTGACTCGTGGACTTAAAATCCGTGGTTTCCGTGCAGAGGGGATTCATGGCGATTTAGACCAAGGAAAACGTCTCCGTGTTCTTCGCGACTTTAAAAACGGAAATTTAGATGTTCTTGTTGCGACGGACGTTGCTGCGCGTGGTTTGGATATTTCTGGTGTTACACATGTTTACAATTATGACATTCCACAAGACCCAGAAAGTTATGTACACCGTATTGGGCGGACAGGTCGTGCTGGAAAATCTGGTCAGTCCATTACATTTGTTGCACCAAATGAAATGGGTTATCTTCAAATCATTGAAAGTTTGACCAAAAAACGTATGAAAGGCATGAAACCAGCCACTGCAGAAGAAGCCTTTCAAGCTAAGAAAAAAGTTGCACTTAAAAAGATTGAGCGAGATTTTGCGGATGAAAACATTCGCAACCAATTTGAAAAGTTTGGCAAAGACGCTCGCAAGTTGGCAACTGAATTTACACCAGAAGAATTGGCTTTATATATATTGACCTTAACCGTACAAGATCCAGACACTCTACCAGAAGTAGAAATCGCGCGTGAAAAGCCATTACCATTTAAGTATGTTTCGGGAGCTAATAAAGGCAATCGTAATAGCAAAAATGGGCGTCGTAGTAATGATCGTCGTGACCGTACTAATGGGCGTGACAATTACAAAAAGAGTGGTCGCCACGATCGCTTTGACAAAGAAAAGCGTTACCGCAAAGATCACAAAAAACCTCGCAATACTTCAAGTGAGAAGAAAACAGGATTTGTCATCCGTAATAAAGGTGATAAGTAATTATAAAAACATAAAAAGGCGAATAGCAATTCGTCTTTTTATGTTTTTATAAGGAGATACAAAGTTATTTAAATACAATAGGCGTAGCAGTCTCTTGGAGAACTGCATCTAATTCAACAATATTTTGTTTACCTATTGTTTCAAGCCATTTAATTGTAGCAGCTTCGCCACCTTCTTGATAGGCTTTGGTAGCACCAGTCCAAGTTGCACGGCCACAAAGGACACCGTTGAAAGTTGAGCCAGATTCCTTAGCAAAGTGAAGTGTATCTTGAAACAGCTGTGCGGATACTCCAGCAGATAAGAAAATAAATGGAAGAGAAGTTGCATCACTTTGTTCTTTGTAGAAGGCAGCAGCTTCTTCTTTGGTGTAAAGAACTTCATTTTCTGCGAATCCTTCAACATATTTCATATTGACTGGAACTTCAACTTTGAGAACATCTACGCCAAATCGTTCTTGTGAGTAAAGCTTCATTGCTTCAATGACTTTGCGAGGTTTGAGTTTGGCATATTCCTTTTCATCTGTCACCTTGGCATCATAAGAAACCAACTCAAGGAAAAATGGCATGTCTTCTGCTTTACATTCAGAAGCAATCCGTTCGATAAAGGCTTCTTTGACGTCATTGACTGCTCTACCTTCGTCAATATCTATATAGAGTAAGACTTTCACAGCATCAGCACCGTTTGCTTTGAGACGTTGGACGGAGACATTTTCGACGAGGTCAGGATAGCGACCGGGAACAGTTTTGTCATAACCTGTTTTTTCATAGGCAACTAATAATCCAGCGTTTTTATCACGAGCTTCCGCCGCTTTCCAACCTAACTCTGGATCAAGAAGGATAGAAGAAGCGTATTTTGTTAAGTATTTCGAAACTAGCACTTTAAAGGTTTCCAATTGTTCAACTGGAGTATCTTCACCAAGCATACGACGCAAAGCCCCTCGTTGGTCAATAGCCAAAGCGCCGATAATTCCGTTTTTATCACATAAACGTTTTAATTTTTCTTGTTTTGTTGTCATCTTTAGACTCCTTTTGTTTTGTATAGTTTAATTATAGAACACAAACAAAACAAAGTCAAACAATATTTTACAAAAATCAAAAAAATATTGTTTTTAATTTTTCAAAATGAATAAATTGTTGTATAATATATTTGAGGAATAAAATTATATAAAACTAGAAAGGAGATAAAATGAAAGAAGGACGGCATAGAGTGATTCTCCAAGAATTGGATCAGCAAGGAGTGGTTTCTGTCAAGAAATTAAAAGAGTTACTAGATGTAACAGATATGACGATACGTCGTGATTTGATTGATTTGGAAAAGCAAGGCTTGTTGACTCGTGTTCATGGAGGAGCTCACAAAAAAGTAAAAAATGGCTTGAATGAAGCCTCCCATACTGAAAAAACGATGTTAAATATTGAAGAAAAACGAATAATTGCTCAAAAATGTGCCAATTTGATTTTTTCTGGTGATACAGTTTTTATCGGTTCGGGAACAACGACGGATTTTATCGGAGATTATTTGGCTGATAAAAGTGTGAGTATTGTGACAAATTCGCTTCCTATTTTTGA
The DNA here is from genome assembly GCF_000478925.1 of Streptococcus anginosus subsp. whileyi MAS624. Classification (NCBI taxonomy): domain Bacteria; kingdom Bacillati; phylum Bacillota; class Bacilli; order Lactobacillales; family Streptococcaceae; genus Streptococcus; species Streptococcus anginosus. The sequence continues at coordinate 755,568 of NZ_AP013072.1, forward strand.
AAAATTAAAAGATAATCCCAATTGTGATATTATTCTGATTGGCGGTCGTTATCGGGTGAAGACACAAACGTTTGTCGGACAATTTGCTAATAAATTATTGAAAGAAATCAAAGTTTCTAAAGCATTTATTGGTGTCAATGGAATTGACGGTCATAATGTCACGACTGCCAATGAAGAAGAAGGAAATGGCAATGCCATTATCTTGAACAATGCGATTGAAAAGTATATTGTGGCAGATAATAGCAAATTTGACAGCTATTCTTTCTATTGTTTCTATCAGTTGGATGATTTGGATGCAGTAATCACAGATGATCATATCTCACCAAAGGTCAAGGAAAAGTATAAATCATATACAAATGTTTTATAGTTAATATTTGTATCACCTGTTCATATAGGAGCAGGTGATTTTTGTTTTGTATCTTTCGTGCGGTATTGATACATCTTATTAAAAAACAGGCCTCATCCATATTAGACTGAGCCTGTTTTTCTGAGTATTGAGTTTTTAGTCGTGGTATTCACCGCGAGCCCATTTAGCATTTTCTTCATCGAAAATATGGTCATTTTTAGCGATTTCAGGGCTAACTTCAATGCTATTATCGATTTTTTCAATCAATCGTTTGTTGGCTTCTGTTGGTTCGTACTCTGTTTCAAGAAAGACATCAACGATATTATGAATAAGATTTTGACCAAGAATACGTCCACCAAAAGCGATGATATTTGCATTGAGTTCTTTCTTTGCATAGCGTGCGGTTAGAACGTCACCAACAAGAGCTACACGAGTACCAGGAACTTTGTCAGCAGAAGCAGAGATACCGACTCCTGTACCACAAAGGGCAATTCCAAGATCAGCTTTTCCTGAAACAACATTTTCTGCAATCAGACGACCAAAGATTGGGTAATGAGTCCGGTGAAAGTCATAGGTTCCGACATCAATGACTTCATGACCGAGGTCTTTTAAATGTTCAGAAATTTTCATTTTTGTATCTGTTACGATATGGTCACAGCCAAGAGCGATTTTCATAATTTTTCCTCCTACCCTTTAACATAATTTATTAAGCATGTCAATGCGAACTTGGTGGCGTCCAGCATCATAGTCAGCTTTTAAATAAGCTTCTGCACAGGCATTTGCTAATTCTTCACCGATAATAGCTCCACCGAGAGTTATAATGCGTGTAGAATTGTGGCGAATGGTCATCATGGCAGAATGCTCATCTGAAACAGCAGCACAAATGATGCCACGGTGTTTATTCGCAACCATATAAGAACCAACTGCAAAACGATCAAACAAAATACCACGAGCAGTATCATCTTTTCGTAATTCTTCAACAAGAGCATCTGTCGAGTCGACAAAATCAGCAGCACCTTCTTGTTCGTTGAGATCTTTAATGTCATAACCAAGTTGGAGTAAATGAGTTTTTACTTTATTTTTTAACTCAAAACCATCACGGTCTGTACCTAGTATAACTTTCATTGTTATACCTCCTTTTTTTATTTCACAACAACATCATAACATCTCACGCAAATATTGTCAAACAAAAAATAACATAAAAAAACAAAACAAACTATTGACACTGTTTACATATAATGATATACTTTGATTATAAACAAAATAGAACAAAATAGAAGGAGGATATGATGGAACTTTATCAGTTGTTCGATAAAGATTTAGTCTTTTGTCTGCATGCTGACAGTCAAGAAGAGCTTTTCAATCAGGTTGCAAATCTCCTTGAGGAGAGGCACATTGTAACGTCTTCTTATAAAGACGCCTTGATTGAGCGAGAGAAGTTCTTTCCTACGGGGCTGGACATGGAATTTTTAGGGAAAGATTTGCCGAATGTAGCAATTCCGCATACGGATATTGTCCATAATTTAGCAGAAAAGGTGGTTGTAGTCCGCTTAGATCAGCCGGTGACTTTTCATAATATGATTGTTCCGTCAAATGAAGTACAAGTATCGCTTTTGTTCTTCATTATCAATAATTCTAATGCCAGTCAAACGAATATCTTGGCTCAATTGATGGATTTCTTTACTGCTGACGGCAACCTAGAGTCCTTATCCGAGCTGGATGAGGCAGATAAACTATTTCATTATATATCGGAAACAATAAATCATTAAAAATAAAAATGGAGGATGTTACAATGATTAAAATTTTAGCAGCTTGCGGAGCAGGAGTAAACTCAAGCCACCAAATCAAAAATGCTCTTGAAGAAGAACTTTCAAATCGTGGCTATGATGTCCAATGCGATGCGGTAATGGTCAAAGATGTGAATGAAGACTTGATAAAAGGTTATGATATTTTCACCCCAATAGCAGCCACGGATTTGGGATTTGAACCGGGGATTCCTGTTATTGAAGCAGGACCAATTTTATTCCGTATTCCAGCCATGAGTGCACCAGTATATGACAATATTGAAGCAGCTATTAAGGAATATGGACTTAGTTAAAGTAATTCATTAGAAAAAAACAAGAAAATGAAAAATTGAAATGCTAGATAAAAACAATTTTTATCTACTGAAATAGTTATTTCACTTTTTGTTCACTATCATTCAAAAAATAAAATCGGGAGGATTTTTTATGAATGTCATTATTGACTTAGCGAATCGCTTCTTTAAACCCATTTTGGATATGGGTGCACCAATTATCATGTTGATAGTCTTGACGGTGCTTGCTTTATGCTTTGGAGTGAAGTTTTCCAAAGCCTTGGAAGGTGGTATTAAACTTGCCATAGCTCTTACGGGTATTGGTGCCATTATCGGTATGTTAAATGGTGCTTTCTCGGCTTCACTTGCGAAATTCGTTGAAAATACAGGAATTCAACTCAATATTACAGACGTTGGTTGGGCACCATTGGCGACGATTACATGGGGTTCTGCTTGGACGCTTTACTTCTTACTCATTATGCTCATCGTCAATGTTGTGATGTTAATTACGAAAAAAACGGATACCTTAGATGTTGATATTTTTGATATTTGGCATTTATCAATTACAGGTCTATTGATTAAATGGTATGCGGATAATAATGGTGTTAGCCAAGGAGTGTCGCTCTTTGTAGCAACGCTTGCAGTCGTACTTGTCGGAGTAATGAAAATTATTAACTCTGACTTAATGAAACCAACATTTGATGACTTGCTCAATGCGCCTAGCTCATCACCAATGACCTCTACTCACATGAACTACATGATGAATCCAGTTATCATGGTTTTGGATAAGATTTTTGATAAATTCTTCCCTTGGTTGGATAAATATGACTTTGACGCTGCAAAATTGAATAAGAAAATTGGTTTCTGGGGCTCTAAATTCTTCATTGGATTTATCCTTGGGATTGTAATTGGGATTATGGGAACGCCGCATCCAGTATCTGGCGTTGCCGAAGCAGCAAAATGGTCACTTGTTATCAAAGGTTGGTTATCTCTTGGTTTGACAGCTGGTGTCTGCTTGGAATTGTTCTCACTTATTGGTTCTTGGTTCATCGCAGCAGTAGAACCTCTTTCACAAGGAATTACAAATGTTGCAACAAAACATCTTCAAGGACGTAAATTCAATATTGGACTTGACTGGCCATTTATCGCAGGTCGTGCAGAAATCTGGGCATGTGCCAATGTTTTAGCACCAATTATGCTAGTAGAAGCAGTCCTTCTTTCTAAAGTCGGAAATGGTATTTTGCCACTTGCTGGGATTATTGCAATGGGTGTTACTCCGGCACTTCTGGTTGTTACACGCGGTAAGCTTATCCGAATGATTGTATTTGGAACTCTATTGCTTCCGCTCTTCCTTCTTTCTGGAACCCTTATTGCGCCATTTGTTACGGACTTAGCGAAAGGCGTAGATGCATTTCCTAAAGGGGTAGCTAGCACACAATTGATTACCCACTCTACTCTTGAAGGCCCAATTGAAAAATTACTTGGTTGGACAATCGGAAATGCTACAACAGGCGATATCAAAGCTATCTTTGGTGTTATTGTCTTTCTAGTGTTCTATATTGGTATCTTTGCTTGGTATAGAAAACAAATGATTAAGCGAAATGAAGAATACGCTACAAATGCAAAATAGAATAATAAGATAACAATAAGCTAGACTATTCCTTTTGAAATAGTCTGGCTTTTGATTGAAAAAAAGAAAGGAAGAAACATGATTCATTTAGTTTGTCCAAATCCAGCTTTGGATCGGACAGTTTTACTTAGTCAGTTTAAAGAAGATGTGGTCAACCGACCAAGTCAAGTTCACGAGAATGCTGGTGGGAAAAGTTTTAATGTTGCTTATGTCCTGAATTGCGAGAAAGGCGAAGAGCAAGGAAATTTTTGTATTCATACGATGCTGGGTGGCAAAATGGGGGAATACATTGAGCAGTTAAATAAAGAAAACTCCATTCCGCTTGTTGTGACCAGAGTAGTGAAAAATACCCGTACTTGCACGATTACGATTGATACTGAAACTGGAAAGACTTATCTAGTTTATGAAAAAGGTTTTGATTTAGATGAAAAACTGCTGGATACATTTACAGCGAATCTTTTAAAATCTATCAAACCTGGTGACAATGTTGTCTTTTCAGGTTCTTTAATGAAAGGGATGCCAGATGATTATATTGCACAAATTGGTCGTCTTTTGCCAGAGGATGTGAATTTAGTAGTAGACACAAGCGGTGCCGCACTAAAAGCAGCTTTTTCAGTACAACCTGACATTGTAAAAATCAATGATGAAGAATTGACAGAATTAACAGGATGTCCAGTTGAAATTGCAGAAGAAGCAGCAAAACTTCTCAAAGAATATACTAAAATTCCCTATTTTATTGTGACAATGGGAGGAAAAGGAGTCGTAGCACGCCTGAAAGATGATGTTTTCCAACTGACGTTTCCAACAATTCATGTTAAAAATCCTATTGCGTCAGGCGACTTTTTCCTTGGAAGTCTCTGCCATGCTTTAGAAAGTAGGGGGAGAGTTGATAGAGAAGCTGTCATTTGTGCCTGTGCTTATGCAACAGCTAACTGCCTGCAATGGACTCCAAAAGTAGATAAGGAGGATGTAAAACATATTATACAAGAGATTCAATTGAGATCTTTATAACATTGATAATTTGCTTGTTTTATGGAATTTTCTAAATGATAGCATTCCATCTTTATAGAAATCTTAAATATAGGAGGATTCATTTAGAGTAGAGTAAGCAAAAGAGCATTTTGGTGTTACAACTGGTTAACAATTCAATGAAAGGAAAATATATGAAGAGAGGACAATGTTTAAAAAAGTGTCGGTGTAGCTCAATCCGAAAGCTCATACTGAGTTTTGGTTTCATCGTTTCTAGTATGTTTTTATATAGTGTATTTTCAGTAGATGGTGATAATTTGTTATCAAATAAAGTTGATGCTGCAACCTATACACAAGCAGCACTTTATAAACAGAAGGAAAAAAATACTGTGAATTCAACTGGGTTAAAAAACGGAGAGGATAAGACAGAACCAACTAAAAAGTTGTTGACAAATCAATCTGAAAAAAACAGTCAAAAAATTTCACTACCTCTCCAGAACAATGGTACAAAGTAAATCGTTACCTTAAAACTGATAAAACGGTTAATTTTGATTCTGCGTGGAAATTTGCGATGGGGGAACTTCCAGGAGCATCAGAAAGGAATTATGATGATTCTAGTTGGAAGACTTTAAATTTACCGCATGATTTTAGTTTAAAACAAGACTACACCCAAAGTGGTGAAGCAGAGAGTGGTTATAAATTAGGCGGAATTGGCTGGTATCGTAAAACGTTTTCTGTGAATGCAACAATCGCAAAAGGACGTGTCTACCTTAAGTTTGATGGCTCTTATATGGAAACGGAAGTTTTCGTAAATGGCCATTCATTAGGAGTTCATCCAAATGGTTATACATCATTTACCTTTGATGTAACAAAATATTTAAAAGTTGGGGAAGAGAATACCATAGCTATTAAAGTGACGAATAAAATACCAAGTTCGCGCTGGTATTCTGGTAGTGGTATTTATCGTTCGCTTCAATTAGTATTTACACCTGCAGTCCATTTGGCGGACAATGGAATTGTGATGAAAACGCCAGATTTATCACAGACAGCTCAGTCAGGAACTGGAAGTCAAGTGCATGTTACTGCTAAGGTTTACAATCAATCAGGGAATGCTTCGCAGATTCGTGTAAAATCAATATTGTACGAGCGGAAAGAAGACGGTAGTTTGGGTCAAAAAGCTGCTGAATCAGAATTATCACAACCAGTTGATGTCAAATCAGGTGAGAAAGTACCTGTCAATCAACAGTTTTCAATCGTCAAGCCGAAGTTATGGTCGTCTGACAATCCTACTTTATATGTGTTGAGAACAGAACTGTACCAAAATGGCCAAAAGATTCAGACTGTCGATCAAGAAACTGGTTTTAGATATACATCTTTTAATAGTGAGACGGGCTTTTCACTCAATGGACAAACGATGAAATTGAAAGGTGTCAGTATGCACCATGACCAAGGTGCTTTAGGTTCAGCTGCTTATTACAATGCTATTGAAAGACAAGTCAGCATTCTAAAACGTATGGGTGTGAATGCTATTCGTGTTACTCATAACCCAGCTTCTCGTGCCCTGAAAGACATTGCGAATCGCATGGGAATGTTACTGATTGATGAGGCTTTTGATGGCTGGCGAGACTATAAAAATGGTAACACTTATGATTATACACGTTTTTTTGATAAAAAAATCGGAAACTCAGTAGAAGGGTTATCAAATGTAGAGTCACCTGATCAGACATGGGCAGAGTACCATATTAAACAAATGGTTCGGAGCGGGATTAATGATCCATCCATTATTATGTGGTCAACAGGAAATGAAGTAACAGAAGGAACTTCAAAAGCTTCTGCAGGCACTTATCCTCAACTGATAGCACAATTAATTAATTGGATTGACCAAGTAGATGGAACTCGTCCGGCTACTTTAGGTGACAACTATTTAAAGAATCGTGATACTACTTCTGTTGGAATGGCAAACGCCTTGACTAACAATAAACTTCAAGGTGTTGTTGGTTATAACTATGCAAATGGAAGTCAATATGATGAGGGACATAAGTTGAACCCAAATTGGTTCATCTATGGATCTGAAACAGCTTCTTCTATTAACAGTCGTGGTGTTTATAATGTTAAGAATCAAGAACAACGATTAGATAAGCAATTAAGTTCTTACGATCAAAGCAAAGTTGGCTGGGGACATCTTGCGAGCGAAGCTTGGTATGATGTGATTAAGCGCGATTTTGTAGCAGGTGAATTTGTATGGACGGGATTTGATTATCTTGGTGAGCCTACTCCATGGAATGGAATTGGATCTGGTTCTGTAGGGACATGGCCTGCTCCAAAGAGTTCTTATTTCGGAATTGTTGATACAGCTGGTTTCCCTAAAGATAGCTACTATTTCTACCAAAGCCAATGGAATCAAAAAGTTAAAACGCTTCATGTTTTGCCAGGGACTTGGAATGAGTCTCTCATTAAAAAAGAGGGTGGCAAAGTAGAAGTTGCGGTTTATTCCAATGCAGCCAAAGTAAAATTAGTTCATGTTAGCGATAAAGGTGTTGAAACTGATCTAGGTACAAAGGCATTTACAAAAGTTACTACCAAAGCAGGACATAGTTATCAAATCTATAAAGGAAATGATAAGCAAGCAGCAGAGCATAAAAATTTATATTTGACTTGGAAGGTACCATACAAAAAGGTTATCTTAAAGCTATAGCTTATGACGAAAATGGTAAAGTCATTAACAAGACAGAAGGTCGAAAAGAAGTGAAGATGGCTGGGAAAGCGACTAAATTAGCAGCCAAACTAGAAAGTAAAGTCGATTCTAAAGTAACCGATCACTCACTTGCCTATGTAGGAGTTGATGTGCAAGATGCGAAAGGCAATTTGGTAACTGATGCTAACAATAAGGTTGAATTTTCGGTTTCAGGGCCAGCTAAGTTGGTAGGTATTGACAATGGAAATGCCGTTGACCATCAATCTTATCAAGATACAAATCGCAAAGCTTTTTCAGGGAAAGTTCTAGCCATTGTGAAGATGACTGGTAAGTCTGGGACAGTAACCGTTACAGCTAAGTCTAAAGGTTTGACAACAAGTACTGTTACATTTAAAGTGCAAGCAGGTAAAAAAGAAGTTGTAGATATTGATCAATATAAACTAGCTAAAACAATTTATTTGAAAAAAGGAGCAACGCCTCAGTTACCAAAAACAATCACTGTTAAAAATAGTGAAAATGTCGAATCAAAAGAATCATTAACTTTTGACAAAGAGCAATTAGCAAAAGGCTTGGCTTCAGGAAAAGATTTCACATTGCTTGGAAAGATTGGAAATACGGGTATAACAGTAGAAATTTTGATTTCTATTGTTGGAGATGTAGCTGCTATGAAAAATATCAGTACAGCTGTAGAAAAAGGCAGAGTACCAGACCTTCCAAAATATGTGCAAGCTTATGTGAAAAGTGGTAATCTATTGTCTGCACAATTTCCTGTTACATGGAAGATACCGACCAGTAGTATTTTTGATAAAGTTGGTACCGTAACGATAAAAGGAGTTGCAGATGTACTAGGAGATAAATTCCCGGTAACAATAACTGTTCGAGTTGCAGAGAAAGGTGTTCAGCTCGGAACGAATGTTGCGCCGTTGACGACAGACTTATCTGCTACTACAACATCGGATACTTTGTCGGCAGTTAATGATGGCAAACGCCAGATGGTACCGAACACAACTTCTGGACCAAACTCTACGAGATGGTCAAATTACGACGAGGCACAAAAAGGCAATCCAAACGCAACGTTGACCTTTAATTATGCTACCGCCCAAAATATTAAATTGGTGAATATTGTTTATAACAAAGATAATTGGTCGTTGCGCATTCCAGAAAAAGGAAAAGAACTTGAAGCAGCTAACTTTACTTGGAGTCGTTTAAAAGGTGGAAAACCAGAGAATATTAAAGCCAAAGTTGTTGGTAGAAAAGAGTTGGATGGTAACAATGTATTAGTCACTTATGAACTAGAAAAAGCTGTACCGGCAGTTGAGTTTAAAATCAATGTGAAGAGTACGAATATTGATTTGGGAAATAGAAAATCGTCTCTTGGTATTTCAGAAATTGAATTGATGACAGCGATTGAAACTTTTGATTTGTATAATGAAGCTAAATTAAGTGAAATTCGAGTTGGTGATAAAGTTATTATTAAAGGGAAACAATTAACAAAGGACATTGTCACGCAAGCTTCAGGAAAAATTACGGCTTCTAATCCTTCTAAAAACGTAGCTGTTACAGTTGTGCAGACGAAGGAAGATGAAACCAAAATCTTTACAGAGTCAGAAGATAAATCGCAGCATGAAACCTATACACTACGTTTGCTTCCAGAAAATCCGAAAGCAAGTGCTAAAGATAAATATGTTCCGAGAAAAGATATTACATTGTCAGCAGGATCTGTTCAGCCGGGTGCAGAGAATGCGGTTGAAAATGCGAATGACTTTAATGTGGATAGCATGTGGCATTCTGATTGGGCAGGCACTTCTGCAAGAAATCTTTGGGCAACTTTTGATACTGGAAAAATAAGAACAATCAATGGTTTAGCTTATCTTGAGCGGATGGATAAAATCCAAAATGGTAAGATTATTGATTATGAAATTTATGCTAGCAAAAATAATAAAGATTGGTTTAAAGTCGCAAAAGGTCGCTTTGCAGATGTTGAAAAATGGCAGGAAGCCTCATTTGCTCCTGTAAAAGCCCGCTATCTCAAATTGGTCGGTGTAAAAACTCTGAGTGATAATTCTAAGAAGTTCATATCGGCTAGTGAACTGCGAGTTCGAGAAACGACTCAAAAAGCTTCTGATGAAATACTATTGACAGATAAAAATGTGACCTTAAAAGAAGATAAAATAGCTTATACAGGACAAGCCCTTACGCCAAAACCAGTTGTGAAAGTGGGAAATGAAGTATTAACTGAGGGTCAAGATTATAAGTTGACTTATGAAAATAATATCGGTAAAGCAGATAAAGATACTGTGGCCACAGTTACAGTAACGGGTATGGGCAAGTATACAGGTACTGTCAAGAAAACCTTTATCATTTCTGCCAATCCAAATCAAAAAGAGCCTGAAAATCCAGAACAAAAATTGGCATTAATGAAAGCTATTTCATTAGATGCAGGGCGCAAATACTTCTCTGCTGCTCAAATCAAAGAAATTATTGATGAAGCAAGCAAGAGAGGTTATACACATCTGCATCTTCTGTTAGGAAATGATGCTTTGAGATTCTTGTTAAATGACATGACTCTGAAAGTGAATGGAAAAACGTATAGCAGTGATGAAGTAAAAGCAGCAATTGTACATGGAACGGACGCTTATTATAAAGATCCACATGGCAATCATTTGACACAAGCTGAGATGAATGACATTCTTCAATATGCGAAAACAAAGAATATTGCTCTGATTCCAGCGATTAATAGTCCGGGGCATATGGATGCTATTCTAGATGCAATGGAGCAACTCGGTATTAAAGATGCTCGATTTAGTTACAATGGTAAAAAATCAAAACGAACGATTGATTTGAATAATTCGGATGCGGTTCGTTTTACAAAAGCACTCATTAAGAAATACGCTGAATATTTCTCAAATAAGGTCGAAATCTTTAATATTGGTCTTGATGAATATGCCAATGATGTCAGCAAGGAAAGCAGCTTTGGTCTTTTGCAACGAACGGGAAATTATCCTAAATTTATCAATTATGTAAATGAATTAGCAAAAATTGTTAAAGATCTGCATTTGAAACCAATGGCATTTAATGATGGGTTCTACTATAATAACGATAGGAGTTCAGGTACTTTTGATTCCGACATTATTATTTCTTATTGGACAGCTGGTTGGAACGGATATACTGTAGCTTCCTCCAAGTATCTATCAGAAAAAGGACATAAAATTCTAAATACGAATGATGCGTGGTACTATGTTTTAGGACGTGAAACGAAACATAGTGGCTGGTATAATCTTGAACAAGGCTTAAATGGAATGGATAAAACACCGTTAGATTCTGTACCAAAATCTGAAGGTGCAAAAATTCCAATTTTAGGTAGTATGATTGCTGCTTGGGCAGATGAGCCACGTCGAGCGTTTAATAAAGAGAATTTCATTCGTTGGATAGATCGCTTTGTAGAACGCAATCCTTCTTACTTCCGAGCCAACTATAAACAGGTAGATTCTGAGTTAAGTAAAGTTCCTAAAAACTTAGAAGATTATACTTCTGAAAGTGTTGCGAAATTAAAGCAAGTGATGGATTCTATCAATCGAGATTTAAGTCGTGCAGATCAAGCAAAAGTTGATGCTTATGCAAACGCACTAAAGACAGCACGTGAAGGTTTAGTTGCCATTGAGCGAAAAGATTATACGTTAAAAATAATGGAAAATGGAGTACTTGCGAAATCTCAAGTCTTTAAACAATTAAAATTGACAGATTTTAAGAAAAAAATAGATGATGAAATTGCACAACGCAAAGCAGCTGGTTGGATTTTAGAATCACAAGAGAACGAGGGAAATACCTATATCTTAAAATTTAAAAAGGACAAAGCGACCCCAGATCCAAAAGATAAAGATAAAGAGGGTAAGAGTCCTGACGGGTCAACATCTGAAAAACCGGCTCCTGGTGATAGTTCTCATCCGAAGAATCCAAATGTGCAAGATGGATCCACACCTCCATCTACCAATTCTTATTCGGCAGAAACTAATCAGCCTTCTAACGATGCGGAGGAAACAAGAGGAAATTCATTACCTAAAGCAAATACGATAAATTCAAATCTTACATTCGTTGGTTTTGCAATCTTAGCTTCAGTTGCTGTTTTGAGATTTTTTGTCAAGAAAAATCGAAAGAAAAAATAACGATATTCTAAAGAGTTTGAATACCATAAAAAGTTTAGTAGCAGTTTACTTCATAAAAAATGTTTTAAAAACAACACGTAAGGGTTTACAAAACAACTTATTTATGTTATAATAAATATACAATTAAATAGGGTGAGCGTTACTAAGCTTCATTAGGCGTAACCACAGATAAATGTGAAAAATTTATTCTAATTTTCCATTTGTTTGTGGTTACTTTTTATTTTATGAAAACTCAGTATACAGTAAGGAGGATAATATGTACCGAATCGTACATCCTATGAATAATAATGTTGCTTTAGCTAAAAATGAACATCATGAAGAAGTGATGCTGATTGGTAGCGGCATAGCATTTAATAAAAGGAAAGGGGATGTTGTTCTTGAAAGTAAGATCGAGAAAATCTTTCATTTGAGAACTGAGGAATCAAAAGAGAATTTTGTTGCGCTTCTAAAAGACGTTCCTTTGGACTTTATCACAATTACTTATGATATCATTGAAAGTCTGTCTAAAAAGTACAATTATCCAGTACAAGAGTATATCTACATCACATTAGCAGATCATATTTATTGTGCCTATCAAGCTGTTATACAGGGAAACTATAAAGAAAGTGATTTACCAGATGCGTCTGATAAGTATCCGATTCCCTATCAGATTTCTAAAGAAGCGGTTGATATATATCGAGAACGAATATTGGATAGTTTTCCGGATGATGAAATTAGTCGGATTGCCTTTCATTTTATCAATGCAGAAGGAACGACAAGCACAGTTGGACAACAGCATCTAGATCAGCGTAAAGAATTATTAATTTTGGTTGAAGCAGAATTGAGACGAAATGAAATTAGAAGAACAAAAGAGAATAGTAACTTTTATGATCGTTTCATGATTCATCTGAATTATTTCTTGGATTCTTTGGATAGAAGTCGGGATGATAATCGATCTTTGAGGGAAATGGAAACTCAAATCAGACTTACCTATCCTAAGGCATATAAAATTGCGATAGGGATTTATGATATTATCTCTCGTGAGACAGGAGTTGATTTGTATCAAAGTGAGCGTGTATATTTAGTTTTACATATTCAAAGATTGCTATAACATAAATCTATTAAACATAGGAAAGGAAATATACGAATGAATAGGGAAGAAATAACATTACTTGGCTTTGAAATCGTAGCTTATGCAGGCGATGCTCGTTCAAAATTATTAGAAGCTTTAAATGCTGCTCAGAAGGGTGAATTTGAACAGGCAGAAAAGTTAGTAAAAGAAGCAGATATATGCATTGCAGACGCGCATCGTGCACAGACTGATTTACTGACAAAAGAAGCGGCTGGAGAAGATTTGGCTTATAGTGTTACCATGATGCATGGACAAGATCATTTAATGACAACATTATTATTGAAAGACTTAATGAAACATTTCATTGAACTATACAAAAAGGAGGCAAGAAGATGAATACTTTAATTGCACAGATTGAAAAAGCAAAACCTTTATTTGAGAAGATTTCTCGAAATATCTATTTGCAAGCGATACGTGATGGTTTTATAGCCAGCATGCCAGCGGTTTTGTTTTCCAGTATTTTCTTGCTGATTGCTGCTGTACCAAATATATTTGGTTTTAAATGGGCGCCTGCACATCTAGCACTCATTATGAAACCTTATAATTATACGATGGGATTTTTGGCAGTTTTAGTTGCAGGAACAACTGCTAAATCTTTAACGGATTCAGTCAATCGTAAATTGGAAAAGACCAATCAAATTAACTTTCTTTCAACGATGTTAGCTGCAGTCTGCGGTCTGTTGCTGTTGGCGGCGGATCCAATTAAGAATGGTATTGCAAATGGTCTTCTTGGGACTAGAGGTTTGCTGACTGCTTTTCTAGCTGCTTTTATCACAGTTAATATCTACAAGGTATGTATAAAAAATAATGTCACTATTCGTCTTCCGGAAGAAGTACCACCAAATATTGCACAGGTATTTAAAGATGTGATTCCATTTGCTTTATCTATTCTGTCTCTTTATGGACTTGATTTAATTGTTCGGCAAACATTGGGAACTAATGTTGCAGAATCTGTTGGTAAAATCTTAGCACCACTGTTTTCTGCTACAGATGGCTATATCGGCTTGGCGATTGTGTTTGGTGCCTATGCTTTCTTTTGGTTTGTTGGAATTCACGGGCCTTCAGTAGTTGAACCTTTGATAGTAGCAATCAGTTATGCAAATATTGAAGCAAATGTTAAGCTTGTACAAGCGGGTATGCATGCAGATAAAATTTTGAATCCAGTAACACAGACTTTTATAGTTACTATGGGTGGTACAGGTGCCACACTGGTTGTTCCGTTTATGTTCATGTGGTTATGTAAATCAAAACGCAACAAGGTGATTGGACGTGCGTCTGTTGTGCCAACGTTCTTTGGTGTAAATGAGCCAATCTTATTTGGGGCTCCAATCGTTTTGAACCCAATTTTCTTTATTCCATTTGTTTCTGCACCAATTATCAATGTTTGGATTATGAAGTTCTTTGTAGATGTTTTGCGGATGAACAGCTTCAGTATTATCCTACCTTGGACAACGCCAGCACCAATTGGTATTGTCATGGGAACAGCACTCGCACCGTTGTCATTTGTTTTAGCGATTACTCTCATTCTTGTCGATATTGCTATCTATTATCCATTTGTTAAAGTTTATGACAATCAAATTTTAGAAGAAGAACTCAATGACAAAGTTTCTGATGATTTAAAAGAAAAGGTTTCTGAAAAATTTGATACGAGAAAAGCAGATGCGATTTTGGAAAAGAGTTTTGACAAGCAAGCAAAATCTAATATTTCAAAACAAACCAATGTTCTCGTTTTATGTGCTGGTGGTGGAACGAGCGGTCTTTTAGCAAATGCCTTGACAAAAGCAGCGAAAGAATACAATGCCCCTGTGACAGCAGCGGCAGGAAGTTATGGTTCTCACCGCGATATTTTACCAGAATATCAATTAGTCATTCTTGCTCCTCAAGTTGCTTCTAATTACGAGGATATTAAAATTGAAACTGATAAATTAGGAATTAAACTTGCTAAGACAGAGGGTGGTCAGTACATCAAATTGACCCGTGATGGAAAAGGTGCATTAGCCTTTGTCCAAGAACAGTTTGAGCAAAAAGGAGAATAGCATGACGAAAACATTGCCTAGAGATTTTATATTTGGTGGTGCTACGGCTGCTTATCAGGCAGAAGGTGCAACACACACCGATGGGAAAGGCCCAGTTGCGTGGGATAAGTATCTAGAAGACAACTACTGGTACACAGCAGAACCTGCCAGTGACTTTTATCATAAATATCCTGTTGATTTAAAGTTGGCAGAAGAGTTCGGTGTAAATGGGATTCGTATTTCAATTGCTTGGTCTCGTATTTTTCCAGCTGGGTATGGTGAAGTCAATCCAAAAGGTGTTGAATTTTATCATCGGTTGTTTGCGGAGTGCCATAAACGACATGTTGAACCATTTGTTACCTTGCACCATTTTGATACACCAGAGGCGCTTCATGCAAATGGTGATTTTCTCAACCGTGACAATATCAAATATTTTGTAGATTATGCAGCATTTTGCTTTGAGGAATTTTCTGAAGTTAATTTCTGGACAACTTTCAATGAAATTGGTCCGATTGGAGAAGGACAATACATGGTAGGGAAATTTCCTCCAGGCATTACTTATGATTTTGCTAAAGTTTTCCAATCTCATCACAATATGATGGTGGCGCATGCTCAGGCAATCAAGATATATAAAGATAAACAGTATAAGGGAGAAATTGGTATTGTACATGCCTTGCCAACAAAATATCCTTATAATCCGGAAAATCCTGGCGATGTACGAGCAGCAGAATTGGAAGACATCATTCATAATAAATTTATTTTGGATGCCACTTATCTTGGTCACTATTCAGCAAAAACAATTGAAGGTGTCAATCATATTCTTGCTGTCAATGGTGGAGAACTGGATTTGCGTGATGAAGATTTTACTGCTCTTGAAGCAGCTAAGGATTTGAATGATTTTCTGGGAATTAACTATTATATGAGCGATTGGATGCGTGAATTTGATGGAGAAACTGAAATTAGTCATAATTCTAAAGGAGATAAAGGTGGCTCAAAATATCAGTTAAAAGGTGTTGGTCGTCGTGAATTTGACGTAGATGTTCCTCGTACAGATTGGGATTGGATGATTTATCCACAAGGTTTATATGACCAAATT